>CAZAEQ010000050.1:0-30006 GCA_964484185.1 uncultured Phycisphaeraceae bacterium | reverse complement strand
ATGCACGTTGAACCCGACTGAACTGACGCATAGACGGCTCCTCTGGATATGAAAGTAATTTGGTCTCATTCCAGCAATCGGCATCAATGCGCGGAGGGCTTAATCTTCGGGGCGTTTGTAGATCAAAAATCTATCCTTCGTGACGTTATAAACGGATCAGCGTTTCTCGGACGTAACAGCTTGAGGTTCAAGCATGAGTTCAAAGATATTGCCGGTTGAAACCTGCCGGATCCTCGCCCATGAGCCTTTGCGTTTATCTCCCGATGACACACTTCCATTGGCTGCGAACGCCTCTATCAGCTCTGCATCGTCGGCGACTCCAGTCCCGATCGTAAGAACGGTGTCCTGATTACCACGAACGAGTACTACTGCGAGCTTCCCGCCTATCGAACTCACGCTCGTAAGTTTCCATGGCGCAATTGCTGGTGCCACCGGTACCGGGGGAACTGTCGCAGTTTCAATGGTAATGGTCTCTGTCGCAACTTCGACGCTCCAGGGTTCGCTGAAGGCATCCCGTGGTTGTATCTTGCGCTCTGCCGCTATGCGGTCGATCCGATCCGCGATCAGGGCACTCGAGCGATCAATAATCGCTTTCGCCGCCGCAGACTTAGAGTCACCCTCAAGAGGGGAGCTCTCATTATCCGCCACAACAGCGGCTGCCGCGGCACTGAGCCCGCCATCGGGACGAAGAATGAAATGATCCACCGCCAGAGCGCCAAGTCCGGCGCCGGCAACGATCATCAGCCCCACCTGCTGTTTAGAGAGTTTCACGATATAAGAGTGCAATATTGCGGAAATGTTGTCAAGGATTCGGAGCGCTTGCCACATCCGATGCGCCCTCATAAACGGCATACCAGGTAAGGTCAATCTGAGTCAGTGCATCATCCTCTTCATTCTCAGACCTCACTGCAGATGCGTTGAACTTCTCAATCGCGGTGTCGCGGAATTTCACGTTGACATCCTTCAAGAATCGAGCGACTGAGAAGTATGGACCGCGGGCTATAACCTTGATTGGAACCTGCACCCTTTTGTTGGCGGGCTTGGCGTCTTCGCCTTTGATAGTCACCACGACCAGACCAGATTCAGCTGCCAGTTCGCCCAGCTCCATGATTCGAGTATTGAGCGCACTCACCGGTACCGGCTTCACTTCGCAGTTCGCCAGGTCAGATTTCAATCGTTCAATCGCAATGAGGGCGCTCGCCTGCTTGGCACGCTGGTCTTCCGTCGCCAATCGCAGATTCGCGAGCTCAGTTGCTCGAGCCGCCTCAAGCGAGCGCTGGCTGAGGACTGGCAGCACAGCGAGCCAATACGCCGCGATGCTGAGACAGATGCCGACAGCTGCGCCGACACAATCAATCGTTCGTGATCCCTTCATTATCGAGAACTTTGTCATTTAGGTTCTCCGGCGGAAGGGGATGGTTCGGTTGAATCCAACAGACAGGTCACCTGAAACTCAATTACGCTTGCAGTTGTTGAGTCCACGCGCCGATTGTCGCCGAGCTTCACCTGGCGGAACACGTTGCATTTCTCCAGTTCCACCAGCATGTGCCCCATCGCCTCAACCGATTGCGACCTGCCCCGCAAGGCTAACGTGAATTCCGTTCTGGCGGCGGCCGGTGGCTTTTTCGCAGTTGCCTCTGCACCCTTCGCTGGCGGCGCTTTGGCGGGTTCAATCCTGGTACGGATCAATTCGACGCCATCTAAAACGGTCTGGTCGTTGAGACCCTGTGAAACCAGATCGAGCAACAGCCCCCAGTTTGGGTGCCGCCCGGTTGCGTTGGCTGCATCAATCTGGCGCCGAAGATCTGACACAAGGGCTTTGTCCCGAATGTACTCATTCTGGACTAGTTTCATTTTGGTCTGTTCATCCTCGATCTGGCGCGAGACATTGCTCTCACCAGTCAAGAGTCCGATTCGAATTGCAACTCCGGCTAATGCGAGACATGCTGCATAGAGGCTCAGGTACAAGCCCCAGGTGCGAAGTCGCCGCCGTTGGACGATCTTCTCACGCATGGACATGGGAATGAGATTGACCTGTTTCATGCAGCCACCCCATACATTGCCAGGCCCGCTGCAGGGATCAGTGATGCTTTGGAGTGCAGATGATGACTGGTGTCGCCACACACATCACCAAGAGTGATCCGCCGGAGCGATACCCCAATGATCTCGTTGAATGTCGGCACAACATCGAGCGCATCTGCTCCGGTTCCAAACACCAGGATGTTCCCGATCTCCGCGTGTGGATAGCGATGCGATGCATAGGCAATGGCAGCGCGCACGGTCTGCGCCAATTGTCCAAGTCGCGTGTTGATCAACACGTTCAAATCTCGCACCTGCGCGGGCATTTCGTCGGACGCGGTGTTCGCCGACTCGAGCATTGCCTCGGCCACAGCGGCATCAACATTCATTTCACGCATGACATCCTGAATAACTGTTTCGAGCCCTTCATCGACACGCCGATAGTAAACAATGGTGTTGTTCAAGCACACACAGGTCAGAGTCGAATAGTCGCCAATTTCCACAAAGGTCGAGACTTTGCCGTTTCCTTCCAGAAGGTGGCCGCAGGCACGGAGAATTGCAAGTCCACGAACATCAAGAGCAACGGGCTCAAAGCCCTGCTCGACCAGCGTGTTTACCAATGCGCGACCATGGTCATGCGCCAGCCCCACAACGATCGCGCGAGTCGCATCACCGTGTTTCCCTGTCGCAGGGAGCTGCCACCAGTCCGACTCGATCTCATTTTCAGAGACCTTTGCCTCACGTGCGAGCTCTGCCCGCGTGATATCTTCAATCGGCGCCCCAGATTCGGGAGGCGGAATCTCAAACGAACCCAGTAGTTGCAGATCAATCGGAACGGTCGCGACGATTCGATCGCCAGAAAACCTGCGATTGGCCATCAGATCGCGGACACGCTGCGCGTCGCCCGCGGAAAGACCCGCTTCGCGATCGCGTTTGGGAACCATCGCCGCCTCTATCACGGTAAATTTGTTGCCATTGCGGGACAGCTGAGCCATGCTCAGCGTTCGACCCGCCAGGTCCAGGCCAACGTATGAAGGGAATTTCACTTGCCACCTCCGCCAGACTGGGTAAGAGACGTCAAATCAAACAGAGGGACGAACAAGCTCAGTGCAACAAAGCCAACAACGACGCCAAGTACCAGCAGGATCACCGGCTCAATAAGACTGCTGACGCTTTTGAGCAGCAACTCATTGTCTTCGTCTAATACATCCGCCATCTGCGTCAATACATCTGAGAGTTTGCCTGATCGCTCGCCGTTGCGAACTGCCTCTACAACCGACGGCAAAATCAGGCCTGAACGATCAAACACACCACTCAAAGTCTCGCCGTGCTCCACCGCTTCTTCAGCCTCATGAACCATGCGTCGAAAGTATGTGTTGCTGACCGCCTCGCGCGTCAGCGTGAGCGCCTCCAGCAATGCCACTCTGCCTTCCAGGAGCACACCCAGCATGCGTGCGACCCTGGCCGTGCAGAAGCTTCGAGTGAGCAGGCCGACTTGCGGAAGACTCAGCATCAAGCCATCAATTCGCTCGCGACCCCACTTTGATCGTGCGCTTGAGACGATGCCGGCGATGACCCCCGCCGCTGCCGGAAATGCGACAAACCAGTAGGATTTCAGGAAGTGACTGATCGCCATCATCACTTTGGTTGTCGGTGGCAATGCAGCGCCGAGCGACCCAAACAAGGCCTCAAACCGCGGCAAGACAAACAGCATCATCACCAGCACAACGCCAACAGCAATGCAAATCAACAGACACGGATACACCATGGCACCCAGAAGCGCTGAACGCATTTTTTCCTGCTGGCGTGTTACCACGGCAAGTCGTTGCAGCAACTCTGCCAACTGTCCGCCTGACTCACCCGCACGCACAAGTGAACGTGCCACAGAGTCAAAGATCTTTGGATGTGCTGCCATCCCATCCGAAAGCGAACTTCCTTGCTGAAGCTTGTCAACAATATCGGTCAGTGCATCATAAAACGGTCCAGGTGGCGATTGACGCTGAACCGCCTGCACCGCTTCAACCAGCGGCGTGTTAGCGGAGACAAGCATGGAGAGCTGACGAGCAAATCCGGAAACAGATTTGACGTTGTTCCCGCCAGCCTTGAACTTCTTACCAGATTTCACCTCAAGCCGCTTGGAGTCACTGTTCCTGCTGAGCGACTTGACGAACAGTCCTTTATCACGAACCTGCTCGCGCGCCTCGGCTTCGGTATTTGCCTCCACAACCCCGGTAAGTGCCTTGCCAAGCTTGTCATACGCCGAATATTCGAATTTCATGCGGCCTCCCTTGCTTTGGCGGCAGCCGCCGCGAGTGCAACATTGGAGTCCTCATCATCGTTGTGAGTAACCCGCAGAATCTCTTCCAGCGTGCTTCGACCCTCGATGGCCAGCAAAACGCCTTCCTCGCGCAAAGACTTGTGATCATGCTTCTTAAGTGCCTCACGAATCTCGTGCCCCGGCCGCCCGGCGTGGATCATCCGGCGCACTTCTGGCACCACTTCCATCACCTCATACACGCCGACTCGGCCGGCGAACCCAGAATCGTGACACTCGCGGCACCCCTGTCCGTGCCTGAAGCTCTTGCCGACATGATCCTCAAGTTCTGCGTCTTTCAGCACTTGCTCGGAGGGGTAGTACCGTGTGGCACAACGATTGCAGATCATGCGTGCCAATCGCTGGGCAACCACGCCATTCATACAGCTTGACATGAGATAGTTCTCGATCCCCATGTCTGACAGTCGCGCAACTGCGCCAGCCGCATCGTTCGTATGCAGCGTCGCAAGCACCAGGTGGCCCGTCAGCGCGGCCTGGATCCCCACTCTCGCCGTTTCCTGATCTCGAATTTCACCAATCATGATGATGTCAGGATCCTGCCGCAGAATGCTGCGAAGTGCGCGGGCAAAGCTCATGCCGATCGCCTCCTGCACCTGCACCTGATTCACAAGATCGAGCTGGTATTCAACGGGGTCTTCGACCGTCACAATGTTCACTTCAGAGTTTCGCAGGAGATCGAGAGCGGAATATAACGTCGTTGTCTTGCCGCTCCCCGTGGGCCCGGTCACCAGCACCAGCCCGTGCGGACGTTCGAGAATCTCACGAAACTTGATCATTGCTTCTACGCGAAACCCAAGGTCTTCAAGTCTCACTGAAAGATTGCGCTTATCGAGGATACGAACCACGATTTTTTCGCCAAGCAGCGTTGGCATGCTGGAAATACGCAAGTCAATATCGCGACCCTCGGCGACAATTCGCACTCGCCCTTCCTGTGGAAGGCGTTTTTCCGCAATATCCATTTTACCAACAACTTTCACTCGCGAAACCACCGCATTATGCATGCCCGGCGGCGGCTTCATGAACTCCCGCATCACGCCGTCCACACGGTAGCGAATCCGCGTTCCGCGCTTATCAGGCTCAATGTGAATATCGCTGGCACCCTGCTTCACCGCCTGCAGAAAGGCAATGTTCACAAGATTGATAATCGGGCTTCCGTCAACCAATCGATCAAGATCCGTCGAAGGACCATCATCGACAGACTCCCGCTCCACGACTGAGACATCCTGCTCGGCCAGCGAAGTCAGGAAGGCGTTCACGTCGACGTTGCCGCTCGCGTACTTCTTCAAAAACTCATTGATGTTCGGTTCGAGGGCAAGCACAGGCCGAATATCGCACCCGGTCAGTTCTTTCAGTCTATCGATTGTGGGAAGGCTCTGAGGTTCGGTCATCGCCACAGTCAACGTGTTTCGAACCTTGAACATCGGCAAAGCCTGCAGTCGCTCGCATTCATCTTTTCCAAGCAGCGTAAATGCCGTCGGGTCGATGAGTCCGTGCCGAATCACACAGCCCTTGACTCCCATCGCGCGTGCCAGCCCGCGCACAAGCGTCGCTGAAGTCACCATTCCCGACTCTACCAGAATCTCACCGAGCATTCGCCCGGAGGTCTTCTGTGTTCCAAGTGCCTGCTCAAGTTGTTCGCGCGAGATCGAGCCCTGCTCGAGCAGGGCATCTCCGAGACGAATTCTCTTGAGATTCTTCATGGGTTACAGGAAACTCCTCACCGCCGATGCAACATCGTCATAATGCTCCATAAGTGGTCCGATCTCTGTCAGATCCAGCACCTCGCGGAGGGTTTCATTCTCGCCGCACACCTTGAGCATCTGCCCCGTTTCGCTCACCATTTCTGTCAGATCAACCAGAGCCTCAAGTCCCTTCCCATCTGCATAGGCGATGGCGCTTGCGTCAAGCACGAAACGGCCGAGACTCTTGCCCATGACTTCACGGGCCTTCTCCGAGAACGACGGCACATCCGCCTCCAGGAGCGGCCCTGTCGGTCGAATCACGGTCACTGCGCCTTGTCGCAACTCCACGATTTCCATTGTTATGCGGCCTTACTCGTGGGAAGCGACAAAGTAAACGTGCTTCCCTTGTCAATCTGTGATTTGAGCGTGACATCTCCGCCATGCAGTCGAGCAATCTCTCGCGCCAGCGTCAAGCCCAGACCAGTCCCGGTGATTGAGGAAATGCGGCGATCCTTGGCGCGATAGAACTTATCGAAAATCAGATCTGCTTCTTCCGCGGCGATGCCGATTCCGTTATCTGTCACTTCGATATTGAACAACGCGTCTTTCGTGTCTGCCTTGACCACAATCGTGCCACCCGCTGGCGTGTATTTGAGGGCATTTCCCACCAGATTGTGCAGTGCTACGGCGACCTTGTCGCGATCGCCTTCAAGTACGGGCAACTTTGGCGAAAGATTGAACGTGAGCGTGATGTTCTTTGCCTGAGCCTGTGCTTTGAAATCATTCTCAAGTTCTGCGAACATGGCATCCATACGCACATCGCCCGCGCGCATCTGCAACGAGCCAGATTCAATCTCCGACACACTCAGCATGTCAGTGATGATTCTCTCAAGACGCCTGATCTCCTGATTCACAACATTGAGCGCGGTCGCCCGAGTGTGCGGATCAGTGTCATCGTCCAATAGCTGTTCAACGTACAACCGCATGTTCGTCAACGGTGTCCGCAGTTCGTGCGTCGCCTGGGCGACAAACGCTGTACGTGCCTTGTCCGCAACTCGTTGCTGTGTCACGTCTTCAATAACGATAATCGCGCTTGCCTTGTCATCTTTACGTACCGGGCGAATATTGAACCGCAACACGCCGGGAGCAGCATCTCCCGAGACGGCATCTTTGTTGGTTACTTCTACAATCTTGCGCTGCCGCGACTTTGAACTCGCAAGTTCCTTTGCCGCCAGCACAACCTCCGGGAACGGGATGGCATTGGCAAGGTCCGCCCCAACGATCGCCTCTCGTTTGCTGCCAAGCAGAATCGTCGCGGCCCCGTTGGCCTGACGAATCCGTCCCTCGACATCGAGCACAAGTACGCCTTGAGCAAGCGCATCAAACGCTCCATGCAAGTCGCCCTCGCGCTGGACTGGCGCTTTCAATGCATCCGCAGACCGTTTCGCAACTTCGTACTTTCTCGCTTCCTCTTTCCGCAAGAGCACGGCATTCCATCCTGCTGCCTCTTTTCCCAGCCCGGCATTCACCTCAAGCATCACAAGATCTTGCTCGCCTTCCGCGGCACGAATCAACGCGCCGCGAACCGCTTCGATCGCTGCCATCCGCCGCCTTAGACGCGAGATTGCAAACACCATGGCCAGGAACGACGCCGTACCGATCAGTGCGCCGCTGATCACCACCGGTGACGAAGTTGCAGCAACAAACGTCACCGCTCCTTCAGCCTCTAATGTTGCCGTACCGCGCTTTGGAACAATGAAGGGAATCACTACCCGTGCTCGGCCAGATTCTGATCTAACTTCTGCCGGCTTCTCCGCGGTTTCCTTCCAGCTTTCCGGAACTTCGCTGATTACATTTGAGCTCGGGTCAATATCTGCGACCACCTGTCCATTTGACAGCGTAATGCGGCACACGCTCAATTCATGATCCCGCGCTGTGGCCATCAGAAAGTGCTGCAGCGAATCCAGCTGGTTCTGCCCATCTGCCTTCAGAGCCTGAGCCGCCCAGCCCGCCGCGACGTCCGCCACGGCCGCAATCTCCTGTTGCCGCGCGTTGGTTGCACTCTGCCGATGGGAATCGATCCCCCACCACGCCCAGGCCGCGCTCACAAGCACAAGCAAGCCGCCAATACTGACGCCGACGAGCGCAACAAGACCGTCGCCTGTACTTAAGAGGCGACTCTTCCATCTCGGGGGTGGTTTTTCACCTGAAATTGCGGTCATTGGGTCCCGGCCTCTCTGTGTCTGCGTTCTCCTCCGATATCGACTTCCATCAACCAGAACAGAAGACCAAGGCCCTAATAACCGCTTGGGTGCACCCGCAGAGATGGAATAACCCGTAAATCCGTACCCGACTACAAAGTCACCCAACCAATCGACTTGCAATTTGTGGTATACTTTGGACCATGAGAAGACCCATCCAACGGGCAGCATTCACGCTTATCGAGCTGCTGGTGGTCATCGCGGTGATCGCCCTACTGATCGCCATCCTGCTCCCGGCTCTTGGCAAAGCACGCGAGGCGGGCCGCGCGGTAGTCTGTCTTTCAAACCAGAAACAGATTGGCACATCACTCGATTTCTACCAGCGCGAATGGAAAGAGTACATCCCGCGCGAATCCGGTCGCAGCGGCGAGCAGGCTGGCCATCGTCGAAGTCCTTCCTGGGCCTTTGCGATTCGACCTTACCTCGATGAAAAGGCGACCAACCTCCCGCCAGAACTTGAGCCAACCGGTCAGGGCTCACTGGGTGATGGATTCAGAAACGCGCCATACTACAAAGACCCCAGTCGCAAGAAGGACCGCCACGAGATCAACTATGTTGTCAATGGACTCTCGCTGCGCCGACCCGATCCACTCCTGCCCCCGCTGGTAAACACCGCATCATGCAAAAAAGCTACCAAAATCGGAAAGTACCTGCGACCATTTGACACGCTCTATTTAGCATGCTTCACCGATGACCCGACTGGCGTTCACGCCAATTCCGTATATACACCCGGCGTTTCCAATTTCCAGATCTCGATTTTCTACGACATGGGTGAAGCTGGCAACGTCACAGGGCTCGGAAACGGAACGACGCAGCAATCAATGCGTGTAGCTCCAAAGCGGCACGGAAATGGTGCAAACGCGGTGTTCCTGGATTGTCACGCTCAGATGGTGAAGTCGAACGATATTGTAACTTTTGAACGTTGGGACGATTATGACTACAACCCAAATGTCATGCCGCCGCCCTGAGTTTTAGACACTGGTCCACTTCTTCTCCGACTTTGAACTTGCTACAACCGTCTCAATGAAGTGCACGCCTCGCGCTCCATCTCTCACAGTCGGGAACTCAAGCCCATCCGCCCCGCCGTAATTCGCCCCGCCTTTGCCCGCTCGAATCGCCGCGATCACGCCGCGATATACATTGGCAAACGCCTCAATAAAGGCTTCCGGATGCCCCGCCGGAATCCGCGTATTCGCTTTCGCGGCATCGCATAAATACGCATTTCCCCGCCGCAGAACCTGCTCCGGCTCGCCGATCTTCTTAAACATTAATTGATTCGGATTCTCCTGGTGCCATTCCAGCGAAGCCTCTGAACCAAACACGCGAATCCGCAGATCGTTCTCGTGCCCAATCTCAATCTGGCTCGCGGTCAAAATTCCCTTGGCACCATTGGTAAATCTCAATAGCACATTGGCATCATCATCCAGAAGCCGCCCCGGCACAAAGCTCGTCAAGTCCGCACAGACCGATTCCAACTCCAGCCCGGTGATAAAACTCGTCAACTGCTCAGCATGGCTCCCGATATCACCAATCGCGCCGCCCAGTCCCGCACGCTTCGGGTCCACACGCCACGAAGCCTGCTGCTGCCCGGTCTGTTCAAGTGCAGTCGCCAGCCAACCCTGGTTGTACTCCACAATCACTTTGCGGATCGTCCCCAGCTTCCCCGTCGCCACCATGTGCCGCGCCTGCTTCACCATCGGATAACCGGAATAGTTGTATGTCACACCAAACACGATTCCCGTCTTTTCCACGACCGCAATCAAATCCCGTGCCTGCTCGCTCGAATTCACCATCGGCTTCTCGCACACCACATTCACACCAATACTCGCAAACGCCTTGGCGATCTCATAATGCGTGAAGTTCGGTGTCACCACACTGACAAAATCAATCCGCTCGCCCTTAGGCAGCTTCGCTTCACCTTCAACCATCTCTTGCCAGCTCTTGTAGTTTCTTGAAGCCGCAAGATTCAAATCCTTCCCGCTCTCAATCGCCTCTTCAGCGTGAATCGACAGCGCCCCCGCCGTCAGCACAGTCTGCTGATCCAGCGCAGCCGCCATGCGGTGCACCGCCCCAATAAACGCGTTCCGCCCGCCGCCCACCATGCCATATTTCAATGCCTGCATCACTCACTCCTCAACAAGGCCTCTTGAGTTCACTCAACTTCGTACTCGCCATCGCACGCTGCCGAATCAAATACGCCTCCAGCCACCCTCGCGCCTTCGCCGGATTGTTATGCGAGAACGCAATCGCCTCATGATCCATTGAATTCACTCGATCATTCGCCGCCCGAATCGCATCAAACGAATTCTGCAGCGCAGTCTGCACACTCATTCGCTCCGGGTTCACATCGATCCCGAAATACCCGCGATAGCTGTGAAGCTTCAACGTATACACCAGCGCTTCCAACTGCTCCGGCGAAATCACACCCACATTTAAATCCTGGTCATAGTTCCCCAGCGGCTGACTGTTCCAGTGACTATGTGCCAATCTTCCCTCACTCAGCGGCCACGAAAACGCATACGGCAAATCCTCAAACCCCATCAACACATGCCCAACTTCCGGATTCATACACACCAGCGCATGCCCATCTTTCAAAATCTTCGTGTTCACCGGATTCGTCAACTTCGCCTCAACCTGATGCCCCAGCAATATGCCTTCCGGCGTCGTTCCGTAAAGAATGTGCCCACGCGGCTCATAGGGCTTAGGCTCAAACGCAATTCGCACACCCGGCGCGGCATCCATCGCCTCGGCCAATCCATCTGCAAATCGCGCCCGCGCTGCCGCAAAATCCAATCCAAAGCCATTCTCGTATCCATCGATCCCCGGCCACACCACCGCAAAATCCGTATCGAGCTGCGTATTTAACTTGAGCGCATCCCGCGTCCGCTCAATCGCCACCTTTCGAATCGCCTTATCCGGGTTTGACAGCGAGCCGAATTCAAACTGCTCATCCCAGAACAAAAGCGGAATCACCGTCAATATCCGAATCCCGGTCTGCTTCGCAAAGGTGGTCCACACATGCAGATTCTGCTCATTGATCTCATTGGGGTAGTGCGCCTCCAGCGCTGCCAGGCCCGTCTTCTTCAGCCCCGCCGCAATCTCAAGCCTCCCTTCCAGCGGCAGGTCCTTCTGATACTTCGCATGAAACCGGCTCGCGGCGGGCGAGAAAAACCAGATGCCCGCTGAGAACTTGAGGTCGAGCGAAAAATTCATCAAGTGCCCAACCACCTGGTCGGGAGTACGCTGCGCGGCTTGACTGCGAAGATCAACCAGTGGCATACAAAACTCCTTTACGCTGAAAGTTCGTGCATCGCCGCACGCAGATCATCATACAAGTGCTCAAACGTAGCCCGCGCTTTGGCATATTTTCCGGTGTCCGCAGGTTCAATCCGCTCAACTTCGCGAATTGTCGCCTCACACGCCTCCGCCACACTCCCCCACCGCCCCGCAACCACCCCGCCAAGCAAGGCCGCACCCAGCGCTGGCCCCTCTTCCGTATTCGTCACCGCGACCGTCCGACCAAACACATCCGCCTGCATCTGCTTCCAAAGTTCCGACTTCGCCCCACCGCCGCCCAATCTCACCGTCTCAATCGCAATTCCCATCGAGGCCTGAATATCCAGAATCTGCCCCATTGTGAAAGTCACGCCCTCAAGAATCGCCCGCACCAAGTGACCACGTGTGTGGCTCAAACTCAACCCCACAAACCCGCCGCGTGCAAAGGGATCCGGGTGCGGACACCGCTCCCCAGTCAAATACGGCAAGAAGCACAACCCACCGCTCCCCGCCTCCACCTTCTCCGCCTCCGCAAATAGCTGCTCATACGACACATCAGGAAACAAAGTGTCTTTTGCCCACTTCAAACTCCCACCCGCCGACAACGTGCACCCCGTCACACACCAGTGCCCCGCTTTTGAACCAGTTCCATCCGCCGCACACATTGTGTGCACGCGGCCCGGAGTCCCCAGAACCGCCAGGTCCTTGCGACACACTTCCGCATGGGTATAGATCACCCCGCTCGTCCCGATCGTCGACAGCGCCAGCCCCGGCTTCACAACTCCCGCGCCAATAGCACCCGCCATGTTGTCGCCCGACCCCGCCGCCACTGGAATCTTGTCAACCGCTAATCCCAGTTGCCCCGCCGCCCACGCCGACAAATTCCCGCCTGATTCCGCAGACTCCAATATCGGCGGCATCAATCCCGCATCAATCCCCATCGCGCCGAGCATCTTCGCGTTGTAGCCGCGCACTGCTGGATCAACCAGCAGCGTTCCCGAGGCATCGCCAACATCAATCGCCGCATTCCCCGTCATCATCCATCGAATGTAATCCTTCGGCGTCAGCACACACTTCACTTGCGCCCAAATCCGCGGCTCATTCTTCTTTACCCACAACATCTTCGGCAAGGTAAACCCAGTCAACGCGGCATTCCCGGCCGCCTCAACCACGCGCCCCACACCGCCCAACTTCGCAGTAATCTCGGCGCATTCCACGCTCGTCCGCTGATCATTCCAAAGCAGTGCAGGTCGCAGCACTGCATCAAGTTTCGATGGATCACTGATCTGCTTGAGCATCACCAGCCCATGCATCTGCCCCGACAATCCAATTCCGGCAATCCGGTCTCGCGATACGTGCGATGAACCCAGCACCTCGCGCACCGCAAGCACCGTCGCATTCCACCAATCGACCGGATTCTGCTCAGTCCACCCCGCTCGCGGCTGCAACAACTCATACCCCGTTGCGGCTGATGCAAGTATCTCACCCCGATCATCGATCACGATGACTTTGGTCGCGGACGTGCCGACATCTATTCCAATGAACTGCATGGATCAGAGGATACGCCTGCACTTCTGAACTGCAGCTTTCGATGCCGCGGTAACGTTAGTTCGTTCGTTTTCTCGCACTCGATTTCGAAGCTTCAGAGTCATTCACAAGTGCGATGCATTCCTCCGGAGCTGACTCAAATATCTGCAACAATCGAGCCTCTCCCGCCTTGGGCTTTCGAGCACCCTGCTCCCAGCTCTGCAAGGTCTTCGTCGGAACATTCAGATAGCGCGCGAACACTGCCTGCGACATTCCCATGTGCTTCCTGATGGCGAGCACTCGGGTCTTCGATAGCTTTGGCGCTGGCAGCGGGAGCGCGGTGGTTCGAAGCGTCAACTCGCCGCGTGCGTGCGAAATTGCTTCCTTCAGCCCCTGTTCAATCTGCTCAGCAACACTCAGTTTTTCGTAATCCGTTCCTCGTTTCATACTCTCACCTGGATCTTCGGCACCTTGCTTCCCGCCGCAGAAGTTCCGCGATCTTAAAACCGGTGGTACTTCAAAACCTTGATATTGAATCAGAAACGAAAGGACGCCAACTTTTTCAAAGGACGCCACTTTTTTGGGTGGCAAGTGGCGTCCTTTTGTTTTTAGGTCAGAATCGCGGCTTTTGAAACAGAAGTACCGAGTGCTGAGTTCTGAGTGCTGAGATTGGAGACAGGAGTGCTGAGGGTGGAAGAGGAACTGGCGGGCTGGGTGCGGAGGTCGGAATCGATTGGGCCGCCGAGGTCGTCGGAGACTGGAGGTTGCGCGGCGTAGTAGGCATCGCGTTCTTCTTTGAGTGCGATGTATTCGGCATCGGAGATTGTGCACTCAGGGCGGGGCTTGGGTGGGTTGTGATTTGCGAAGTGAGCGTGTTCGGGGAGGGACCAGGACCAGAAACGCTCTTTGTCGGGCATGACGTGGAGGTTGGAGGCGATGTTGAGGTCAAGTTTGGCGCGCTGAAGTGTTCTGGCGGTAATACCCATGAGGCGGGCGCGAGTCATGAGGTCTTCGACCCGGCGGGGGCCGGGGAGGAGTTCGGCTTTGAGGAATTCCGCCGCGAAGTCGCGTTCGGTGGGTGTTTTTGCGGATTCGGCTTTATCTGGTTTTGTTGGGCGGGTAACTCGGGTTCGGGACTTCTCAATAAGGGCGAGAGCTTTGAGGAGACCTGCGGCGGCGACCTGGTTCATGGGGTCGACATCGAGGGCGATCTGGAAGTGCATTGCCAAGTTCAACTGTTGCAAAAGTGCCTGATTATTAAGGTATTCCTCGAAGCCGGGTTCGCCGGGGAGGGGTGGAAGTTCGATAGAACACATGGCGTAGGTAATGTTTGCAATGAGGACGGCGAGCTGGTGGGGTGTTTCTGGACCCAGGTTTGTGGGGGGTGTGTTTGTCATAGTGAGCAAAGTAACAGCCTAACGAAACTTTGTCAAGTCGAGAAATAGCGTTTGGGTAGCAAGTTCGGTTACAATTGCAAAAAGGAGTTTGCTGTAGTCCTATAACCAATTCTAAATTGAGGGACCAGAAAGTGGGTGGCGGACTCCCAATCACCCTCGCCTAGATTTTTACTAATTCGCGATTGCCGATCTTGGCCAATCCCTGTAGGCACTGCGTTGCCGCCGCCGAACCCCCAAGGCGCTCAATGCAACGACGCCAAGTATCGCCGAACTTGGAGCCGGGATAACTTCAATATCGATTCCCCGAATCTCCGTCTCAACGAGGAACGACAACTGCGAGACCGGAAAATTGAAGTCCGCGATACGCATGTGGCGGCGAGGTTCGGCAAACTGAAGGTCTCTGTGTACACTCGTAACCGAGCGCGTCCCGAGCGAACCATCGAGGTCTAGCAAGAATTCATAGATCGGAATGGGCGAGTCGTAGCCTATCCCTGTGAAATTGTCTTGAAAGATATAGACCCAACCATTTCCCTCGCCAGGAAACGATGAATCCCCCAATGCGTCTATTTTGAGGACAGGGCCGACAAAAGAAGGTACTCCTCGAGCAATAGTATTTGTCGGCGGCACAATCACATTGCAAGCCGAAGCCCAGTCGGTCTCCCCGGCTCCCGCTACAACAACGTCCATAAATGTCTGAGCAAAGTATGACCGTGAAACCGGGACATTCCAGGATGCCACGAGTCGGAGTTGAACATGGGCACTCTCAACTACAACGTGCGAGCTTTGCCATCCATTGGAGGTAAGGGCCTGCCACTCCAGCACACCATGACCGGCAAGAATAGTTTGGGCCTGCGCAGCCCCACCAAGCAGCACGATCGTCAGCAAGGAGAAATGGGCTATGAATGAGGCCCGCATTTGACACTGCTCCGAAATTCTGGTATGTTCCGTACTCATATTGTAATCTACACGCGACTTTATGCAAGGAGATACTATGAAGTTTAGCTCTAAATTCACGGTTTTAGCGGTTTATTTATCGACATTATCCGTATCCCAGGCGCTAGCCCGGTCAGACAATCCTCCCAATCGCGTCATCATCATCACGGCACGTGAGAGTCGGAATGAGTCATGGATTGAGCTCACAGAGTTGGCGTTACGCGGTAGATGTATTTGGCGTTCGCGGATATGTCCTTCCATAGCGGCATTTGTATCCGACGATTGGGCCGGGGATGATCTGCGTTTGCGAGGAGAGCAATGTCCTTGGGTTTTAGTGTCAGAACTCAACGGCTGACTCGACGCTGAATCTTGTCCCAATCCCGGGTTTTCAGATGCGTTTCTATCGGAGCAATGGCATGTCAGGAACATCGGTCAGTCCTTCGGCTTCAATCCCAACACAGGTGGCCAGTATTCCGGCTCATCTGGAAGTGATGCTCAGATCGCGTGTGCATGGGATATCACGCTTGGCAACGATTCTGTTGCGATAGCGGTAATAGACAGCGGAATAGACGGTGATCATCCTGACTTAGCTGGCCAGTTCTGGACGAATCAGGCTGAAGTCGGAGGTACAAGCGGCGTGGACGACGATGCCAACGGATACATTGATGACCTCCATGGTTGGGACTTCCGTGATGGTGACAATAATCCTCTGACTTTCGACTGCACAAACGTCATTCCCCCGTGTCCCGATCCAGGGCCGGAGGAGGGAACGTTTTACCATGGAACAGCTGTGGCGGGCGTCATTGGGGCGATTCACGACAATTCCATTGGCCCAGCGGGCTGCGCGCCCAAATGCGTACTTATGTCGCTGAAAGTGTTATCCGATGATCCATTGGAATATGGGATATACCTTGTTCATGTCTTGCAGGCACTCGAATATGCGGCAGAAAACGGTGCGAAGGTGATAAATTGCAGCTTCACGAGTTCGGTTGCCTTCAGTTCCCTACGGGAGATGTGCAAAGCGGTCGGGGATTATGGGGCGATTGTCGTTTGTGCTGCGGGGAATGAAGGCGTTGAAATCAATACCTCGTCTAATATTCGAAGCCCCGCAATTTACGGCGGAACTGGTATTGACAGCCTAAGTAATGTTGTCTCAGTTGCGGGAACCTTTGCTAATGATCAGCTTTGCGTTTCTGGGACTTCCCCAACGTCCTGCAACTACAGCAGTAACTATTCGTCCACATTCGTGACTATTGCAGCGCCGGGATACCAACTCTGGACAACCGTGCGAACATTTGACGGCGGTTCGTCTCCGTACAAACTGTTCTGGGGAACGTCAAGTGCGACGCCGGTAGTTTCTGCGACGGCAGCGCTAGTATTCTCTGAATATCCGACTTGGACTCCTGCCCAGGTCAAAGCACGATTGATAGACAAGGTGAGATCGGTGAGTGGGCTTTCCTCAACTGTTCTTTCTGGAGGAGTGGTCGATGCTGGAGGTGCTGTCTCGCCTTGACTTAGACTATTGAGGCCGTCACTTCAAGCTGAGGAGCTCGCGATATTCATTGTGCGAAATCTGCCAGTAATCCCCGAACTATTTGTGTTTGGTGCGGTATTATTAAGCAATTTGGCTTAATCTCAACCGTCAACACAAATACATTATAATAATATGAAACCTAAACCTATATATACCAACTACGCCAACCCACCCGCGTTTTAACCCACAAAACTATCTGTGCCAACCAACTTGGCCCCCCTTAGAAACTGCCAGCAACACCTACGCATTCGTCATAGCTGCGCCCGGTTGAGCCCAACTCCGTCCTATCTCTTGCGCAGCAACGCGAGCGCAATCGTTCCAAGGTGGGTACGCAAAGAGGTCTTGACCCTACTACCCATTTTTTCCTCTGGGCTCAATCCAACTCGCTCGCGATTGGGGCTTTTTGTCGCGAGTTTTGCTCGCTCAAGCCACCACTTCAACGTCTCTGCTTCATCCACTTCGCTTAACCCATGCGCCCCCACCATCACACTCGCAAATTCTGCCAGCAACTCATCGCGCTCACGCCCCACCGCATCCTGCGCTGCCGCCAACTTCTTCGCCCCCTCGCGCCAGCGGTCTACCTCCCGCGGCAGCGGAATCAACCTTACTTGCGCAGCACTCAACTTAATCGCATCAATCGAAAGCCCCGCCCCACCGAAATTGGCCACCGCCCACAAACACGCCACAGGTGATGCCGCCGCGGCGGCGATCATCGATAAATCAGATCCTGTATCTTCGCGCGGTGTCAACGTAATCACCGGCGTCACCGGCAAACACTCCCCCGCTTCATCAATCACTACTTCAATCACACGCGTCTGTGTGGCGAGCATCACTTTCGCCGCACACCGTTTCTCCAAACGCCGCTTCGCCGTCGATTCGCCCTTGATCTTCGCGAGATTCGCAACCGGTTTCAAATACTGGCGTTTATGGATGCGAACCGGAACCTGGCCCCACATGTTGTGGGCCAGGTCAATCGTCCCCGATGTAATGATGCGACATTTCACGCCGCCGCGTTTGGCTTCCGAAATACACCCCTTGAGCGCGTAGTACTCATCGCGAAAATCGGCGGTGCAATACACGATCTCGCCAAGCGTTCTCGCTCCGACCAACTTTTCCGCAATCCGGGCAGCGGCAGGCGCGAGCACACTCCCCCACGTCGCCGCACTTCCCGCAATCGCTACCTTCCCCAGTGATTCAAACCCAACACTACGAAAAATCGAGGTCTCGCCACATGCTTCACCAACCACCAACACCGGCGCACAGACGCGAACTCCCGCTGAAAACAGCGCCTCATTCGCAAACCACACGCTCTTCAGCCCCGCCCGCGCCAATAGCTCCGTCCGAATCGCCCCCGCATCCCTGGCGGCCAAAAGCGATATCGGCTGCACCATCGACAGCGTGCCGCCCGGCTTGCACAGACTCAGGCCGCCAAGCAAAAACACAAACGCTGTGTCCGCATACGTCAGCGACACACCCGCGAACTTCTTTCCAATCGCAACTGCATCCGCCCGGCTCCGCGTTGTCGGAGTCCGCAACTGATTCAAGAATGGCGGGTTGCCAATCACCAGGTCGAACTTCTCGCTGTTACCCCGCGCCGATCCAAACCGCTTCAACGAATCGCCGATTTCAAAACCACAATTCCCGGCCGCACCTTGCGCCTGCGCAATCTCACGCGCAATCGCAATTGCTGCTCGATCAATATCAGTCCCGTGAATACACCGCGACAACACCATCGGCATCATCTGTGCAAGTGTGTTCCCGGAAACTGCCGCCGCCGCGACCGCAATGCGTCGCGCTGCCGCAAACAGAAAGTTCCCTGTTCCACACGCCGGGTCTGCCACTCGCAGCGCCATCAACACTTCCAGCGGCGACCGCTCCTTGCGCGCCCGCTCAAGAATCGGCGACAAAGTCAGATCCAGCAGACCCTCAACGACAGCAGGCGGCGTGTAAAACACGCCTCGATGCGAGCGATCCTTGGAACGTAGCGCCAGCGCATGTTCGTACACCGCGCCAATCCACGAAATCGAAGGCTCCTCACCGGCCAGCGACGTCCTTAACTCTGCTGCAATCGCCCGATCTGCACGTCGAATCTGTTCCGGCCGGTACACAACATCAATCGCAACTTTCGCCACATTCAGCGGCGATCGCCCGGGCGATATCCGTCGCACCGCCTGAGTTGATCGTGCAATTTCAGCGTATTGCAGCGCCATTATTTAGCCGGTGGAACGGGTGGCGGTCCCTGTGCTGGCTGCCTCGCTCGAATGTCTGCCGCGATTTTCTCAAATTCCTTCGACTGCTCCATGTTCCCCATGTCTTTGTAGAACGCGGCAAGCGTGTCCGCGAGCATGGCGTTGCCTTGATCGAGCTCGAATGCCTTCAGCAGTTCCTGGCCTGCTTTCACCATGTCGCCGCCAGTACCCAGTGCTATCGCCAGGTCGTAATGGAACTGAGAGACATTGGGATCAAGCTCCACCGCCCGGTTGAACGCTGCCATCATTTGCGGCCCGCGATTCATCTGCCGATACACCAGGCCCGCCAGATGGTGAGCATGTGCATCATCTTTCCGCTCCGCGATCAGTGCATCAGCTTCCAGAATTGCAGTTGTAAGTTGGCCATCACGCAAAAGCATTTCCAGGAAATTGACTCGCAGGTCCATCATCGCTGGCCAGGCCTTGACCGACTGTCTCAGAAACTCGACCTGCTCGGTCATCGGCCGCTTCTGAATCTGCATGATCCTGACAACACCGGTGAAATTGTCCAGCGTGGGCGTGCCCAAAGTGCCCGAAATTCTCAGCCATCGTTCGCTTGCGTTCAAATCGCCCGCAACCGCGGCCAACCATGCCATTCGCTTGTATTCGTTGGGCACTCGATTCCAGCCGATCGCGCCCTTCTCGACTTTGCCATCTTTCTCGACTCGCGGCCCTGCGATTGCGAAGTGCTTCAGTGCTTTTTCCGCACGCGCTTTCATCTCCGGAACTGGTGTGTAATTTTCAGAAAAAACCGTTTCAAACGCAGCATCTACCCGTGCATCCAGCATCTCTGCCCGCCACAAGTTGTAGCGGACGAAAGCGCCCCATCCGGAAATCACGACAAAAGCGATCGCGATCAAGATCGAGGCGAAACCGGCGGGCTTGATCGATCCCTTCAACCGCGCCTGCATATGGCCGATTCGCACATTTTGGTGACGCACAAGCTCCCAGCACTTGGCGAGAAAATACACACCGATTGGCGCAAGCCCTGCCGCCATCAGCAGCGGAATCTGGTTCGCCATCGACCTGAATCCAAAGAACATCGCAAGGCCAATGACAAAAAACACTATCTCCTGCGGCCAGGAAAGGTCATAGTGCTTCTTGGACGTCTCGCGTCGCACCTGTGCTTCGGGAGTTCGCGGCTTGGCCATGATGTTGGGTGCGCCAAATCCAAACGACAGAGCTCCGTTGGGACACACGCTCACGCAATCCAGGCACTTCATGCAGCCGGGGTCTACAACTTGTCCATAGTCGCGCACTTCTTCATGCACGCGAACGTTGCTGGTGCAGACCGCAGTGCAGTGGCCGCACCCTTCGCACTTGTCGTTGACTTTGATCTTGCCAAGTGCAAACTTGTCAGCGACGCCAAAGAACCCGCCGTATGGACAGCCATACGAGCAGAACGATTTGTTGCCCAGGAAATAGACAATTGCAAAACCGCACACGATCAGGAACGGAATCGCGATGTACCACGGTGGGAAAGTCTGCCAGAAATCTTTGACCATAAGGTGGTCAGTGGTAAACCCGTTGAGATCGAGCAGCACCACATCGCCCAGTTCGGGAATCCACTTCCAGCCGTTCTTCACAAACAATGGATACAGGATTTCCCGACGGAAAGTCGGTACCACGAACATGTAGATGGCAAGCAACAGCGGGCACCACATAAGCAGGCGCGAGCGAAACGGCTTGGGGTGAATTCCCATTTTGCCCATCACCGTGCCGCAGAGATCCTGCAGCGCGACAATGTGACAGCCCCACCCGCACACGAATCGCCCGAATATGAAGGTCGCAAGTATTGCCGAAACAAAGAAAATGAAACCGGCGTTGATCTTGCCAAGTTCGAGCGAGTACATCGTCTCCGATGGCTCAATTGGCGACAGGGTCATACCGGTGACCAGCCACTGGATAATGTGGGCGATCATGACCACATATACAGCGATCAGCACTGCGGCACGCCACTTGGATACCTTCGATTTCTTGAGCTTTGGATGCGCGGAGGGAAGCACTGTCAGGGAGATCCCCGAGGCAGGTGCAGCTGGATTGAGACCTTGACCGGTACAGGGCAAATTGAGTGTCCTTAGAAAATTGAGTCGCGGGAGGATATTCGCCCAATCGACCCAGCGTCTGAATCGCGCAATCCACTTGGCAAACCAATCCAACCGCCACTATGATGGGCCCGTGCAAGTCCGTGCCGCCGACATTTCCCTGCAGACCTATCCCGCCGAGATCCTCCGGTTAAAGGCGAAAGCTATCGAACCGTCGCAGGAAGTACGCGAGGTCGCCGCACGTATGTTCGAAATCATGCGGGAATTCAAGGGCATCGGCCTCGCCGCGCCGCAGGTGGGCCTTTCCTGGCGCATGTTCGTCGCCAATGTCCATCCTCACCCCGACGACGAGGAAGATGACAAGGATTCCAGCGACGACTACGAGGGCCTGCCGGTGTACTCCGCCGGACCCAAGGTCTATATAAATCCAGTGATTTCAGCGCCCGCGGGCGAAGTTGAGGATTACGAAGAAGGCTGCCTTTCTCTGCCCGACATTCGAGGCAAAGTCTTCCGCCCGCCGATGGTCACGATAACCGCGTTTGATGAACACGGCAAAAAGTTCCAGGAACGCGGCGGTGGTTTGCTCGCCCGCTGCTGGCAGCATGAGTACGACCACCTTGATGGAGTCTTGATCCTCGACCGAATGACCCAAATTTCGCGGCTGAAAAACCGCTCCGCCGTGCGCGATCTTGAAAAGGCCGCCAATAAACGATGATCACGCGCTAATCAAGTTCGTGCAGGGAGACTCTGTTGACCAACCGATTGAAAATTGTATTTTTGGGTTCTGGGGAGTTCGGCGTTCCAACGCTCGCCGCATTGGCAAAACACCACGATGTCGTCATGGTGGTCAGCCAGCCCGATCGCCCCGCAGGCCGCGGCGGCAAACTCTCCCCCACTCCCATCTCCCGCTGGGCAGAAGAAAAGCTCCCGGGCGTGCCGCTGCTCAAACCTGAAAACATCAACGACTTCAAAGTGACTGAACAAGTCCGCGGTGCAAAGGCAGATGCCTGGGTCGTCATCGCTTTCGGCCAGAAACTGAGCAAGCCGCTGCTTGACGGAATCTTCGCGGTCAATCTGCACGGTTCGATCCTTCCAAAATGGCGCGGCGCTGCACCGATCAACTGGGCCATTCTCGCCGGCGACAAAGTAGCCGGAAACTCGGCAATTACGCTGGCCGACAAAATGGATGCTGGCCTGATCCTGGGTACAACCCAGCGGCCGCTTGAACCAAGCACCACGGCCGGGGAACTCCACGATCTGCTCCGGGCCGATGGTCCCGACCTGATCTTGAAAGTGCTGGCAGACCACGCCGCCGGTACGCTGAAATCTGAAACCCAGGACGAAAGCAAAGTCACCAAGGCCCGCAAGTTATCGCGTGCCGATGGCTGGGTCGATTTCTCAAAAGCCGCAGAAGAATGTCAACGCTGGATCCACGGTCTCACTCCATGGCCAGGTGTGAAGGCGACATTGAACAATGTCCAATTCAAGTTCCTGCGGGTCGCCGTGGGAGAACCGCGTGCAGGCAATCCGGGCGAATTGCTTGATGTCAAAATTGGACTGGTTGCATGCGGCAACAACACAACCTTGCAACTCCTGGAACTTCAACCCGCTGGCGGCAAGCCGATGTCGTGGCAGGCATATGACAATGGTCACCGCCCGGGCGCAGGGATGATGCTGGTTTCAACTCCGGAGAAAGCCGATTGAACCAGTTACTCCTCTTCATCAAAGAGGCGTTCAAGCCAAAGAAGGTTGTTGCACCGGCTCGCACAAAGAAAGCGGTGCTGGCGAAATCGTCGCCAACACAAGATCGCTACGACACGGTTGTGCGAGAGATGCTCGCGAAGTATGGAATCAAAGTCCGTAAATGGCGTAAGAGTTCCAGCGGTGTGGCTCGCCAGGTTTCGTATGTGGATGGGACTGTGAAGAGGTCATTGGAATCTCCCTATCCACGCGGCCCGATGTCGATGGCCATCTTCCTTCACGAAGTCGGCCACCACGCCATCGGCTTCAACGTCTACAAACCTCGATGCCTCGAGGAATATCACGCCTGGGCATTTGCGATTCGCGAAATGGAACGGCTGGAATTGAATATCACCGACGGCGTGCGGACACGCATGCACCGTTCCTTGAAGTACGCAGTCGATAAAGCATCCCGGCGCGGGCTCAAACAGATCCCGCCGGAGTTGATGCCGTATCTCTCTGTACCTGCTCGGAAAGCCAGCTGAAATCAGGCTGGTTTTGGAGCCTTGTAGAATGGCATGGTCGTGACGACCGCGTTCACCATGCCGCGACCTGAGTCGATTTGAAGCGGTGTGCCAACAGCGTTGAGTGCCCGAGGCACAAAACCCATCGCGATACAGCGATCGAGTGTTGGACTTGGACAGCCGCTCGAAACCATGCCAACACTCTTGCCCTCGTGCATGATCGGCATGCCCTGACGAGCAGTCCGCTTGCCTTCGATGTTCATCCCGATCAGGACAGTGCTCGGGCCGCCCTCTGCCTTGACTTTCTCAAGAGCATCCTGACCGATGAAACGCTCGCCGCGTTCCTGCGTGTGTTTGTCCATGGAAATTGCGAAATCTACGCCGCTGGAAAGAGCACAAATGTCTTCGCCGAGTTCCTGCCCGTAGAGCGGCATTGAAGCTTCGGTGCGAAGCGTGTCGCGTGCGACGAGCCCTGCGGGCTTGATAACCGCAGCATCGCTATTCATGTCGATGTTGTCAAAGAGAAAACCCTTGACCATGGGCAGCATGGCCGCGGGGAAGATCGCTTCGACACCATCTTCGCCGGTGTAACCGGTGCGACTGATGATGACCTTTGCGACCAGCAGATTCTTGACACAGAATCGATAGCGCTTGAGGCCCTTCACTTCGCTGGATCCGATCTGTTCAATGACCTTGGGGCCCTGGAGCGCGACCATGACAGTTGAGTCAGTCGTGTCTTCGAGCTTCAGTACATACTCGCGAGCCTTGATCACCTGTTGAAAATGCTCAACGATCTTGGCACGATTGGCGCAGTTAATCACCAGCAGGTAATCATCATCATCCATGCGGTAGACGATGATGTCATCTTTCACGCCGCCTTTTTCGTTGCAGACAAGGGAATAGCGGCACTGACCGTTTTGCATATCGCTGATGCGACGGGTGCAGACTGATTCGAGGAATCTGCGGGAATGGCGGCCGCTGATCTTGACGCGGGCCATGTGGGAGACATCGAAAATGCCACCGGATGACCGGACCTGTTTGTGCTCGGTCATCGGCGAGGAGTAATAGAGCGGCATTTCGTACCCGGCGTATTCGCCGAAGTGGGCCTTGTAGTCGGTATGGAATTTGTACATTGGGGTACGAAGCACTTGGAACTCCTTAGGGGTGTCAAGTTTAGGCGGGAATCGTTCGTTCCGGATACCAGAATTGATCGAAATTCGAGTGGGGAGAAACATGAATATCGAATGAGCCAGAACACTTCACCCTTCCAGCGCGATCGCTTGAGTCGAGAGGTCCCTCTGAAAACTCACCTGATCAGGGAACTTTCCTTTTGCAGCCTCACACCCTGACGTTCTAGTGTGAATTCGAGAACCGCCTTCGCACGATCGGTTCGTGAGATGCTGCGGTGGTTAAGGGGAAACCTCATGAAAAACAGCAATTTCTATAGAATCGCCGCCGTCATGCTTGCATCAGTCAGTGCGTTTGGTGTGACTCATGCATCGGCGCAGATTATTACGACTCCTACCACTGACGGGGATTCCCTCGCAGCGGCGCTTGACGCTACAGGGCTGAGAATCGTGTCCGTGCGAGTTCGTAACGGAGTCGATGGCCAGGTCGGTATCTATCGCAACTTCCTGCAGCCGCCGGTGAGCATTCGCAGCGGCATCGTACTCTCGAGCGGAAACGTCACATCGATGGGACCACTTCCAGAGGTGCAGTTGCCTGACTATGACCCTTCGAGCCCGCCCGCTGCGGTCAACTCTGCAATGGACCCCACCGGGGAAGGAGGAACATCGGAGTTTAATGCGTATGGACTCGACAGCAACAACATTGAGAATTTTACCGCCAGCTATGACGTTGCAGCTCTGGAAGTCGTTTTTGAGCTACTAGAGGATAGTGCCGTGAAGTTCGATTTCATTTTCGGCTCTGTTGAATTTCCTTACTGGACCAGCCAGTTCACTGATGCGTTCATTGTTTTTCTGGATGGAACTGATCCGCTGAACCAGATAACGGTTGATGGAACGGGAGCGCCGGTTCAGGTTGGTCGTTCCTTTGCCGGCTTGGAAACTGTATTGGACGTGAACACGGCGTTTTCCAATCCACATGGGCTGATCCACCACCTTACCACAACCACCGATCGGCTTGATGCCGGGATGCACACGTTGATCTTCGAAGTTGGTGATGTCAACGATCAGGTTCTGGATAGCGCAGTGTTCCTGGCACACTTGCGCACCGGCACCGGAACAGGCGGCACCGGCGAAACCGAAGACTGCCGCGCTGACCTGAACTCAGATGATGTCGTGGACTTCTTCGACTATCTGGACTTTGTGGATCTATTCACCGTTCAGGACAATGGTGCGGATTTTAACGAAGATGAAGTACTTGATTTCTTCGACTACCTTGACTTCGTGGATGCGTTCATACTGGGATGCACCTCCTGAGACAACTCAGTATCCTTCGGGCCATTTGCAGTTGTCAATAAGGCGAACAGGGCCAACGCGAGCCGCGATCAGGGCTCTTTGCGGTCTTGATGGGTCTTCCAGCAACGTCGAAGAGCTTCGAACAACGGCATAGTCCGGCACCGCGCCACCATTCAAGAGAACCGACTTCATCGCTGCTTCGGCGGCGGCCAGCGTCGGTTCTTTGCATGCCGCGGAAAGGGCCTGGGAGAGGCTACGGGCAGCCTGGCGATCAGCCGGGGAAAGGAAGCGGTTGCGACTGCTGAGGGCGAGGCCATCTGACTCGCGGATGGTCGGGTAGCCGTGAATCTGGATAGGCAATCCAAGCTCGTGGGTCATGGCGGTCAGAACCTGAAGCTGCTGCCAGTCTTTTTCACCGAAGATCGCGTGAGCGGGACGGACGAGTTTAAAGAGCCGGTTGACGACCTGGCAGACACCGGCGAAATGGCCCGGGCGAAAGCCATCTTCGAGACCGGGCTGGGTTGCGACAAAAGGGAGTGGCGGAACCGGGATATCCCCAGGCCAGGTTTTGCCCGTTGCAGGATTTACACCCTTGGGATACATCACGTTCAGTTCCGGAGCGAAGATGAGTTCCGCACCTGAAGCTTCGCATATCGCGATGTCTGCATCGAGGGTTTTGGGATAGCGTGCAAAGTCGGCGGGATCGTTGAACTGCGTGGGATTGACAAAGATGCTGACAGAGACGGGAAGACCCAGCGGCTTTGCAATCGCCGCCGCAGCGCGTATCAGTGCCGCATGTCCTTCGTGCAAGGCCCCCATCGTCGGCACGAATACTGAGCCGGGCTCAAGCTGCGCGAGATCAGACTGCGTCATGATGAGCTTGAGCGGCACGTGGTCTACTCCGCGAACATGGCTTCGATGAACGCATCTGGATCAAACTGCTGGACGTCATCAGGCGTCTCGCCGACACCGATGAACTTCACGGGGGTGTTGGTCGCTTCCTTGATGGCAATCACAATGCCGCCTTTTGCGGTGCCATCGAGCTTGGTGAGGAATATCCCGGTAAGACCAAAGTCCTGTTCGCCCGCAGTTGCTTTGCCAAATTCCTGAGCTTGGCGCAGGGCGTTTTGCCCAGCGGTCGCGTCGAGTACCAGCAGTACTTCGTGTGGCGCGCCGGGGATCTGCTTGCTTGCCACGTTGCGGATTTTGGTCAACTGACGCATGAGCGGATCTTGAGTCTGCAGGCGTCCGGCCGTGTCAAGAATCAATACATCCACACCGCGGGCAACGGCGGCAGCACAAGCATCAAACGCCACCGCTGCAGGATCGCCCCCCTGCTGCCCCTTGACTACTTCGACGCCCAGTCGCTCGGCCCAGATTTCAAGCTGGCGGACTGCACCAGCGCGGAACGTATCACACGCGCCTAGAAGCACTTTCTTGTCCTGCTTCCGCATCTGGTTGCAGAGCTTTGCGATACTTGTTGTCTTGCCGACTCCGTTTACACCGGTGACCAGAATGACCGTCGGGCCAGATTCGGCGAAATGCAACTCCCGATCCTCAGGCGGCCAGAGGTCCTTGAGCGACTCTTTCATGTATTCAAGAGCCTGTTCGCCCTTGTCCATCTTTCCAGCTCGGAAATCAGCCCGAATTCCATCAATAAGGCGGCGAGTCGCCTGCACACCCACATCAGCCTGGATCAGCCGCGTTTCCAGCTCATTGATGAGATTCTCATCCAGCCTGCGGCCAAGCAAGATCGACTTGACACCGGCGACAAATGTCTGCCGCGTCTTTTCCAGACCGGATTTGAGCGTGTCTACAAGTTTAGAGAAGAAGCCCATGTCTTGTTCTTACACCGCTTACGACGGAGCCTCCGTAGTCGTGATCGGGTTCGTGCCCGGGGTCGTGACGGGAGTTAGACTTCGTGAGATCTTGTCGAGCAACGCGTTGACGAAACCCGGTGATTTTTCAGTGCTGAACCGCTTGGCGATTTCGACACACTCGTTGATCACGATGCGGGGATCAAGTGCCTTGCGTTTCAGTTCAAAGTACGCCAGACGCAGAACCGCGCGATCGACGGCAGGTTGACGATGAGTCGGCCATGCGGGAGCAAGCTCACGCACCTTTGCATCGGCCTGGGCTCGTTCTTCATACGCACCCTTGACCACATCAATCACTCTATCCAGATCCATGGGGCCAATATCGTCAACTCGCTCAAGAATCGCAAGTGCGGGCGAAGCATCTTTTGCGCCGGTGATATCAAGTTCAAAGAGCACCTGGAACGCAAGTCTGCGGTGAGCCAACTGCATGGCCCGTTCGCGATCAGCTGCTGAAAGCGCTTCGAGTTTTTCCATCGAGCTGATGCGTGCACCGGCATCGCCCAGTGGCACAAGGATCAGCACTTCTTCAAGTGCGAGGCGGCGAATTTCTTCAACATGTGACATCAGCGTTTCTTCCTTCGACCGGCAACCTTGTCGGGCTTGGTGTCGCCCAGGCGAATAACTGGGACCGGTCCACCGAGCGCTGCCAAGCTCTGAATTGTGTCGAGTGCGGCGGCCATTGCTTCCTGTCCCTTGTTGCCCTTGTCGCCGCCAGCACGTTCTTCAGCCTGTCTTGCGTTGTTGACGGTCAGCACGCCAAACGCACAGGGGACGCCAGTGGCGACAGTGATCTGGACCAGTCCGGCGGCAACTGCATTGCTGATATATTCATCGTGACTCGTGTCGCCTTTGACGACGCAGCCAAGGCATACGACCGCCGCGAACTTGCCGGAAAAGGCCGCCGCGCGAGCCAGCGCGGGCAATTCGAATGCTCCCGGGGCGTGAACAATGGTGAGCGCTGTGGAGTGGCCAGCGCGACGGATGTACTCCGTCACCGCACCTTCGAGAAGGCGGTCGGTAATCGAACTGTTGTAGCGGCTGACCACAACCGCGATCGCCGGAACTCTGGAAATTTGGTGCCGTTTGCCCATTGGGCGTCATTGTAGGAACGCGCCTTGGCCAAGTGGGAGGTCCATGCCAAGATCACGAAATAGCGTGTGCGGCAACGTAACTTACACCCAGAATCACCGATGCCGCAACGATTGCCACGGCGATGTTGTTTCGTTCGGCAAGTTCACGCTGGACATCGATCTTGGGGGTGATCCAATCGAATACCTTGAACCCGAGCATGGTAAGCAGAATTCCGATGAGTCCAAAACAGAGTGCCATGACAGCGGGACCAAATCCGGTGGGCATTTACGAATCTCCTTTGGGGTAATTTGAAACGAATACATGAGGAACAAACGCGCTGGAATTTCGCGTAATCAGAGTGTCATCTTCGCGGATCCCGACGCCGCACTCTTTGCCTGCAACGACCCAGCTTCCAAAAATTGGATACTTGCCGTCGATGCAAGGAAGATCGACGAGCTTCTGATAAATCACCGGGCCGGTGTATGGGCCTGACGTTTCGATATCGGCCTTGCCCGCTCGAACCAGTCGGATATTCGCACCTTCGCGGCTGTGAATCGGCTTCACCACATGATCGCAGTCCAGCGGCGAGAAACTCGCGGGCAGCAAGTACGGACTCTCGGGAAATAATTCATAGAGAATCGGAAGCAGTGCTTTGGTGCTCCAGAGCATCTTCCATGGCGGCTCGATCCATGCGGTTGAACCCCGTGAGATGTTCTTTCCAAAGTCCTCCTCCAGCATCCACTCCCAAGGATAGAGCTTGAAGATACTGGCGATCCGTCTTTCGTGCAGGTCGCGAAATTCAGTTGCCCCTTCGTTCCATCCGACCTCTTCAATCGCAATGTACTCGGTCTGGAGTCCGGCCTGCTGCGCGGTGTCGCGAAGATACGCAACGGTCATGAAGTCTTCAAGAGCTTCATCAACCGCGGCGAAATGAACACGATTTGAACGGACCGCACCGATAGCTCTCCATGCTCCGACCAGGCGTTCGTGCACGCTATTGAACTGGTCGTACTTTGGAAAGCGATCCTGAAACCAGAACCATTGGATGACCGCAGCTTCAAGAAGAACTGTTGGGGTATCCGCGTTGAACTCAAGCATCTGGGGAGGATTTCTACCGACGTACGCAAGGTCACACCGTCCGTAGCGCGACGGTTCCTTCCGCTGCCAACTGTCTAC
>CAZAEQ010000049.1:0-30446 GCA_964484185.1 uncultured Phycisphaeraceae bacterium | reverse complement strand
TCACTTTTGATGATCACCTTTGAATTGAAATGATCACCTTTCGTTTCTGACTCAATATCAACGGTTCCCGTCGCCCAAACAGGTTCTGCAACCAACCACCCTCCAACCCAATATAAAGCTGTCAACTCACTCAAATGGGACACTCATGCAACCAGCCACATCCAAAATCAGATCCTCCGCCTTCACCCTCACCGAAGCACCTACCGTCATAGCCGTCCTGGGCACCGCGATCGCCATCTCCTTCCCCACCATCGCAAAACGCAAAGCCCTCGGCGCAGAATCAGTCTGTCAGCAAAAACAAGGTGCCCTCTCCCAAGCCCAATTTCAATACATGAACCAGTTCAAATCGCAGTACGCCGGAATTAATACCAGCGGCGCGTATTACCAGGGCATCTATCCTGGAGAAACGCCGATCGTAAAGAGCGGATTGTTGCTGGGTACAACTGCCGCAAACAGGCCGACGGACACATGGGACTGGGTGAGCCCGATCATCGGCCTCTCAGCGAACTTTTCGCCCAATCGTGCACTTCGATTGCAGCAGATTCTCAATGTGTGGGAATGCCCCAGCGTCAGTGGCAACAACGATTATTTATACGGTACAGCACCAGATCGCGCGGATTTCGACAACCCCTTCTCGCACGGTGGTTATCGAAAAGTCTCCTATCTCCAGCCCGTCAGTTTCCACTATTACTCAGCCCTCAACCCCAATGTCCCAAGATCGGGAGTCCTCCGTCTGAAGCAGACACAGTTTGCAGATGCTGCTGACATTCCCGCAACGTTTTCGCCGCGCCTGTCAAATGTCGGAATTCAGCCGTCAATGAAAGTCATGCATGCCGATGGAGCTCGGTACGTGGTATCCGGCGACTATTCCGATATCGTCGTTTCGAACAATTCCAGCATCTACGGCAACTTCGCTGATGCTTCACCAATTAATGTACTATCAAACGCTTACAGCCGATCTGACCAATCCGTCAGCCACGGCTATGGCCACAAACTCTCCTTCCGCCACGCCAGCGGCAAGATCAACGCCGCTTTCTTCGATGGTTCCGTTCGCAGCATCACCAAAGAAGATGCCTGGGGCGAAGCAAAATACTGGTACCCCGGCGGCAGTACTTTCACCGGCCTCAACGCAACACCAGAATCACTCGCCCGCTATTCACCCGGCTCAATCCTGCCATGATCGGAACAGCCTCGCTCAACTTTCAAAATGTATAAAGACCGAGCGCCGCAAAGCACTCGGTCTTTTGATGGGATTTGCTCAATCACTCAATCAGCAACCGACGCTGTACGAATCAACGAAGTCGAGATAGTCGAAGAAATCGACCGTTCCATCACCGTTGAAGTCGGCAGGACACGGGTTGTAGACTGACACCAGCGCGACGTTGCTGGGCTTGCTCGCGCATCCGTTGGTAGTGACGCAGTGATAGAACCCCGCATCAGAAGGGAGAATGCCCAGAATGTGCATGATCGGAGTGCTTGTGCCAAAGAAGTGGCCATCGTTGGTCAGCGGCACGCCGTTGCGGTACCACTGGAAGGCAGTACCGTTGACTGTGACTCCCATCGTGATGTTGCCGCCAACGATCATGGACCAATTGACGGGCTGGGCGGTGTAGTTAATTATCGGTGTGGTGCTGATGAGCACTGAGCCTTGGTTGGGCGTGCGATTTGTCGTTGCAATGTCTGGTGAGCCATCGCCATTGAAATCTCCGACTGTGACACACGTGGGATCGGATCCGGTCGTTAATGCCAAAGGCGAGTTGAAGGTGCCGTCACCATTGCCTGTATACACCCTGACTGTTGCGGCGCCGTTTACCGGCACCGCGAAATCGAGATTGCCATCACCATCAATGTCCGCAATACCGACATTTTGCGAGGCGGTGGCCAATCCAGCGCCCACAACGACTGAGGTTGCTGCCTGGAACGTGCCATCGGAATTGCCAAGTTGCATGAAGACCGCTCCGGCGTTCTGATTTAGAACGACAAGGTCTTCCAGTCCATCCTTGTTCAGGTCTGCGATTTGAGTGAATGTGCCGCCGCCTGCGCCGGTGTTTGCTGCAGCCTGAAAAGTCCCATCGCCACTGCCACGAAGAATCGAGACCCCACCGCTGCCGCCAGCGCCACCTCGGCTTACCGCGAGATCGAGGACACCATCATTGTTGAAATCTGATATCCCGACACCGTACGGATTCGTTCCCGGGTTGTAATCGACCTTGGGGGCAAAGACGCCGCCACCGTTGTTCAGCAGAATCGAAACGGTGCCAGCACCCTGATTTGAGACCGCGAGATCAAGTCTGCCATCGGCGTTAAGGTCCGCAATCGCGACCTGTCGGGGATTATTTCCACAGGTATATGGCACTGCAGTCGCGAACGTGCCATTTCCGTTGTTGAGGAGGACCGACATCGATGAGGAACTGAAATTGGTGACAACCAGATCGAGACGACCATCGCCATTGAGGTCCCCTGCGGCAACGCATACAGGTGATGTGCCAACGGCGTAATTGACCGCCGCGATAAATGTCCCATCCCCATTGCCCATACACACAGAGATGCTGGCACTGCCGCTATTCGCAAAGATCAGGTCGAGTTTCCCATCGGCGTTGACATCACCAGACGTCATCGCTAAAGGTGCAGTGCCGGTGGACACCGTTGTGAAAGCATTGAACGTCAACGGACACTGCGCGCATGCTGTGCCTGCGAGCGCTGCGAGAATGAGCGAAGCGGAGCAAACTTTGATTGATGAGCAAGACATGATGTGACCCTCTGATTGAGTTCGTTCATGCCGCACCCAACATCACCAAACATCGGGACGGCGGACGAAGGACCCACTCAGAACGAGAAGTCAGAGGGCTGTGCGCAATGCAGAATGCGATTTTGCTGAAATTATTTTGAAGGGGGTGCTGGAGGGGCGCTGAGCATGCTCTGTGCCGCGGCAATCAGGTTTTTTGCGTTATCTGGGCCACCTTCGGTTGCAACCGATTCCTGTGCCAAAGCCATGCTTTCCTGTATATGTTCGGTCTGTCCCTCAGGCAAAGCCATGCGGACGAAGTTGGCAAAGAACGCTCCGCGGCGGCCGTGACCAGCGGGAGCAAATTCATCGCGATGCTCCCAGATGTATTGGATCATTTCCGGTCGAGTGACGGTGAGCCCGGCTTCCTGACATACCCGCACTGCGACGGTGAGCACATCTGGAAAGTTTTTGAGTTCGTCGACGCCAGCGAGCATCAAGCGGGCTTTGACTGCGTGAGCGCTCCAATACTTCGCCTGCTCCTGGTGCCCTGGCCAGCGCGCGTAGAGCTGGTTGAGAAACCTGATTCGCAGCTCTGTGAACCAGTCAAAGTCCTTGGCAAGGCTCACCTGAAGTTCGTAGGCTTTGAGGAGATAGTTTTCAGATTCCTCGAAGTGGCCAGGCACGCACAACGTTGTACCGGCTACAGCGTAAATGTGAGACCGAATGGGATGACCCGGTGGGAATTCCCGCTCGATGGCCTCTGGAAGGCCGCGTAGCAGCTTGATCGATCCTTCGCGGTCACTCGCGTTCATGAGCGCTACCACAAGGTTGGTGCGCGCCGCAAGCGTGTCCCGGTGATTGGGACCGTAGTACTTGATCATGAAATCAAGGTTGGTGTAGCGCATCGCCAGCGCCGCCTCAAGGTTGTTGGCAGCGGTTTCGCAGACCGTCAGCCAGTTGTATATGTTGGCGAGAGGTTCGCGATTAGCCTGAGGATCTTTCTCGGCAGGGGCGCGAGCCCTATTCAGGATCTCGCGACCTTCATCAATTTTACCGAGCGTGATCAGTGCGCCGCCGACGTTATTCATGGCAACGAGCCGATCGAAGTGATCAAGTGGCAATGTGGCTTCGGCTCTCTGGAGCGCATCTTGCCCAAACTGCAGCCACTGGGCGTTTTCCTGTGTGAGCTGATGAGCGCCAGCGATTGCGTTGAGGGTGTGAATGGCTTCAACACTCAAAGGGCCGTGAATTTTTTCAACTAGGGGCAGCGCGGCGAGGTACTCCGCCTTGCTCTCGTTTAACTTTCCTACGTTTCCGAGTACAGAGCCCAGATCGATGTGCAAGGCGGCTTCAATCTCAGGATCATCTGGGAATTTTCCGTGCAGCCCTTGAGACGCTTCGGTCAAGACATCCATCACCTTGACTTCCCAGCCTTTGCGATCGGGTCTCGCCGCGAGAAGAACACCGTCAATCATGTACTCCTTGAACGCCGCATTCAGACGTTCTTTGGCATCGGCACGCTCGCGGGCCTTCTGTTCTTTGAGATAGAGGACCGTGCTGATGACGAGGCCGGAAGAGATCGCAACTGCTGCGGCAGTCAGGCCAAGCACCAGACCTTTGTTACGTCGAGCGAGTTTTGAGAACTGGTCAAACGTGGTTGCGGGGCGGGCGAGAATGGTTTCGTTTCGAAGATAGCGGCGAAGGTCCTCAGCGAGGGCCGCAGCGGTGGCGTAGCGGCGTTCGCGGTCTTTCTCGATTGCGTGAAGAACAATGGTTTCCAAGTCGCGGTCGCAGCGCGGTGAGCCTTTGGAATTGAGCGGAGCCGGCCGATCATCGCGGACGATGCGGGCGGCCTCGGCGATGGGCTTGGAGCGCAGTTCGTGTGGAAGCCGACCAGAGATCAGTTCATAAAGAATGACGCCGAGTGCATAGACATCGGTGCGGGCATCGACTGAGTCTATGTCGCCACTGAGCTGCTCTGGACTCATGTAGCTGATGGTGCCGATGACATGGCCTGCCTCTGTGACCTGTGTGTGCACAGTGTCGGGTTCAAGCACGCGGGCAACGCCGAAGTCAAGGATCTTTGGTTGTGGGCCTCCGGCACGCGATCGGATCGATGAATCGCCGCCGGTTGATTCGGCAGCAGTGTCTATGACCAGAATATTGGCGGGTTTGAGATCGCGGTGGATTACACCCTTGGTGTGGGCATGCTGCACCGCATCGGCGATTTTGGCCAGGAGTTCAATGCGGTCAGTCAGCGGGAGGTTCATCTCGCTGACGGCTTCTGTGAGCGGCCTTCCGTTCACATATTCCATGGCAAAGAACGCAACTGGGCCATCTTTGGTGTCAGCGGTACCGGCTTCATATATGTGCGTGATGCCCGGATGCTGCAAACGGCCGAGGACGCGGATCTCGCGTTCGAAGCGTGATTGGAGCGAATCTGAATTCCAGCCGCGTCGAACGATCTTGAGAGCGACTTCGCGGTGGGGGTTGCTTTGCTCGGCGAGGTAGACGATTCCCATGCCGCCTTTTCCGATGATTGCGCGGATTTTGTATTGGCCAATGGAATCGACGGCGGAATCGGCTTCTCTAAAGAGTTGACGGCTGATTTCCCCGTGTTGGGAATCGAGAATTGCCTGCGGCGAATCATGTGCGAGGAGAAGATCGCGAACTGTGGAAAGCAGATGCGGCTTGCCTGCGCAGAGCTCCAGGAGCTTGGCATCTCGCTCATGTGGCGGCAGGTCGCAGACGATTCCAAAGATCTCGCGTGCTCGCGCAATGTCGAGGCCGGAAAGTGGTTCGGCTTCACTCATTTGTTGAGTTCCCGCTGGACCCAGGCGCGGATGAACTGGGCATCGAGATTGACGGTGCGCTCGGAGACACCGACGAGATCGGCGACACGGCCGATTGGGAGGCCCGCGAGATAGCGAAGTTCAAAGACCTGGCCAAGGCGGGGATCAACTTCGGTCAGGCGTGTGATCGTTTCATCGAGGGCAATGAGATCGATGGGGTGGTCGCTTGGGTCCGGGGCAGGGGTGTCGCGGCCACCGAGCATCACGGTCACGCCGCGGCGCTTGTCGGTTTGCTTGGCGCGGGCATGATCGGTAAGGAGATTTCGCATGGCCTTGGCGGCAGCGCGGACGAAGTGCTTGCGGTCGTTCCAGGGCGTGCTTTCAGAGCAGAGCATCTTGATGCAGACTTCGTTGACGAGCGCGGTGGGTTGGAGGGTGTGGTTGGAGGGTTGGTCTTTGAAGAGGTTGCCGGCGATGGCGCGAAGCTCGGTGTAGGCGATTTCCAGGAGCGCAGGCATAGCGGAGTCGTCGCCGGTGCGAACGCGGTCGAGGAGAACGGACATTTCGTGCTGGTCGGGCATAAGTGACGCCAGGAGTTTATCAGAGAACGGATGAAGATTTTAGCATGAAGCGGCCAGACCGAGGCCTTCACTAGATCGCCATTTCCTTGAATTTGGGACTATTCGTGCATCCGCCATATCTTGCGGATGGCCACGAGCATCTTGTCAAGGGTGTTGGGATCGACACCGCGCATTTCCATAACGTGGTGAGCGAGAGCGACTCCGGCTTCACCCTCTTCGTAGACCACTTTGGTTGCGCCCGCGATTTCGAGGGCTTCGCGTTCGGCGAGGTAGTGGGCACGAACGGTGATCTCGACAGTCGCGTTGAGGCGGCGAGCAAGGCGGACGATTTCAGCTCGCTTTGATGATTGCGAGAGCGTGAGAACCACATGGACTGCGCGCTGGATGCCGGTTTGTTCGAGTACTTCAGATCGCGAGGCATCGCCGAAGATTGCAGGGCGGTTGTGCTTGGTCAGGTTTTCAACGGTCTGGATGTTCATATCGCAGATGACGGTTTGCACCCCGGCATCGCGCAAGAGGGCATCAACGACTCTGCCTGCGGGGCCGTAGCCGATGATGACTGCAATTGGCCCGGTGGCGGCCTGGATCGCAGATGTTCCCGCGGCGTTTGCATCGACTTCGCGTCGGGCTGAACCGGCGTTGAGAATCTTCCAAACCCTCGGCCATTTCTTCAGCCCATCTTCGATTGTGTCGATCGAGCCGAAGAGGAGCGGGTTTAAGGTGATTGAGATCATCGCAGTTGCGATCAGCGTTTGTGTTCCTTCAAGTGGCATCAATCCGTGCTCTTTAGCGACTTGGGCGAGGATGAATGAGAATTCGCCGATCTGTGCCAGGCCCAGTGCAACGGTCAGGGCGGTGCGAACCGGATAGTCCAGCACTGCGACGATGAAAAGGGCCGACAGTGGTTTTGCAATCAACACGATTGAGAGTCCCGCGAGCACCATGAGCGGGTGTTCGAGCAAGAACCGGGGGTCAAAGAGCATTCCGACTGCGACGAAGAAGAGCACGGAGAAGGCATCACGCAGCGGCAGGATGTCTGATGCCGCTTGATGGCTTGCGGGAGATTGAGCAACCACCATTCCGGCGAGGAACGCTCCCAGGGCAACCGAGGCACCAAAGAGCGAGGCCGAGCCCACTGCGACCGCGATTGAGAGGACCAGGACGGTGAGGGTAAAGAGTTCCTGAGAGCGGAGGCGTGCGACGCGGGAGAGGATCCAGGGGACGATGCGTGAGCCGCCGAAGAGGACGATTGCTACCAGTGCGGCGAGCTTGAGGAGAGCCCAGCCGATTGCGGCCAGGCCAGAGGTTTGTGCGGTGACGGCAGCGGCTTGGGGGTCTGCTGCGCCCGCGGCCACTTCAGGTGTCCCCATGATGGGCACGAGGACGAGGGCGAGGACTGTAAAAATATCTTCGACGATGAGCCACCCCACCGCCGCGTGTCCGTGCGAAGTACTGAGCATGCCCTTATCCATGAGCACACGCAGCAGGACAACCGTGCTGGCGACGGCCATCGCAATGCCCAGCACCGCGGCGGACTTCAGCGGCCAGCCCATGAAGTGGAATAGCACGAGTGTGAGGATGGTGGCGACAAGACTTTGACCGATTGCGCCGGGGATGGCGATGCGTTTGACTGCGAGCAGGTCTTTGAGATGGAAATGCAGGCCGACACCGAACATCATGAGGATGACGCCGAGTTCGGCGAGTTGTTGAGCGATATCAACATCGCCGACGAATCCGGCTGTATAGGGACCGATCACGATTCCGGCCAATAGATAGCCGACGATCGGCGAGAGACCGATGCGCTGGGTGATCAGACCCAGAACCCACGCGCTCGCGAATGCGGCGGCGATGGTGGTTAGGAGCGGAAGATCGTGCATGTGCCATATTAACGCTCAAGCATTGGCGAGTCGTCTCAACTGGAAAGAAATTCTCCCACGGCGGTTACCGAAATTGAAAATGCACAACCGAGCGTCACAGGCACGCTCGGTCGAAGTTGTATGGCTCGCGGATCAGCAGCCGATGCTGAAAGCATCAACGAAGTCAAGGTAGTCAAAGAAGTCGATCGAGCCATCGTTGTTGAAATCGGCGGGGCACGCGGTTGTCACAGCCAATCCCGCCGGCATGCTCACAGATGTGCCGCAACCGTTGGACACGACGCAGTCAAACGAACTTCCGTTGTCCGCGAGCGTGAGCCCGCTGATGGTCAAGGTAAATGAAGTTGCGCCGCTGGTTCTGCCGTCATTTGAGAGATTCACGCCGTTGCGGCGCCACTGGAACGATGGCGCCGATTCATCTGAGTAGACAAATGTAGTGAAGGAAACTGAGTCGCCTACGACTTTGCTTTGTGTGTCGGGCTGATCCCAAACAAACGGGCCGGCTGAAGGCGGACGGTGAATGAGCACAGAGACAGTGTTGGATGTGATATTGGCGACGGCGACATCGAGACGGCCTTCACCATTGAAATCGCCGGTGGCCACGCCGTAGGATCCGATATCTGTAGCATATGAAAATGGCACCTGCAATATCCCATTGCCGTTGTTGAGGAAGACCGACACGTTGTTGCCCGCCTGATTTGCGACGACCACATCAAGCTTGTTGTCACCGTTCATATCAACCACTTGCACAGAGCGGGGGTTTGCCCCGGACTGATACATCACCGGCGCGGCAAAGCCTCCGCTGCCATTACCCATCAGCACAGCGACATTGGGGCCAGAGCCGAGATTGACTTGCACCAGATCGAGGAAGCCGTCGCTATTGAGGTCGCCCGCGGCCAAGCCCTGCCCGCCGCTGCCGGATGCAAAGTTGGTGACTGCCTGAAACGTCCCGTTGCCATTGCCGATGAGAACATTCGTGGTGGACAGGCCGGCATTGGCGAGAGCAAGGTCGAGTTTTCCGTCACCGTTGAAATCGCCGCTGACAATGATGCGGGGAGAGCCACCGGCAGGGTAGTTAACCGCGCCCTGGAATGTACCATTTCCGTTTCCAAGCAGGATCGAGACGTTCCCGCCGTTGTTTGAGACTGCGAGGTCCACCTTTCCATCGATATTGAAATCACCGATCGCAGCGTTGATTGGTGAACTGCCGACGAGGAACCCTCCGGCGTTTGAGAAGGCGCCAGCCCCATTTCCGAGCAACACAGAAGCAAGGCCGCTGCCGTTGCCGACAGCGACGAGGTCGAGTTTGCCATCGGCGTTGAAATCAGCGATGGTTACATTGTTGGGTGCGACAAAACACGGAACATTGGTCGCGGGAAGGAATGACCCGCTCCCTGAACCCAGCAGAAGTGAAACGTTGGAAGAACCAGAGTTTGCGACCACAAGGTCGGGCCTGCCATCGCGGTTGAAGTCACCGACAGCGACGCTCCTTGGCGCGGTTCCGACCGTGTAATTCGTGGCGAGGTCGAAGTTGAGGGGGCACTGGGCCAGAGCGGTGTGAGGGTATGCTGCGGCGAGAAGTGCGGCCGCAGAGGCATACTTGAGGAAACTAGACATGACGAACTCCTTATTGGTAATCTATGGCCCGGTCGATGTGCGTATTGATATCTCGCAGGTCAGCCCAGCCCTGCTTCAAACGAGAAACGTGGGTGCCGTGCGCAACGGAAGTTGCGAAGTCTTCATATTACCTGAGAATGGTGTGTGGGGAAAGCGGATTTGGGGGTTTGGGGGCTCGGAAGCGGATATTCGACGTTATCGGGAGCAGTTTCGAGGCCTCCCTCTGTGATGTGATGTCAGCATCCAGAGCTAAACGCATCCACAAAGTCGAGGTAGTCGAAGAAGTCGATGACTGAATCGCGGTTGAAGTCCGCGGCGGGAGAATTCGCAGAAAAGTCATCGACGAAGTCGAGGTAGTCGAAGAAATCGGTGATGCCATCGCGATTGAAATCTGCGGGGCAGTAGAGCGTGAGCGTGATGTCGATACCTCCCTGGCCGCTGAAACCGCTGCCCTGGGTGCTGCCGGTTGTTTCGCTGCGACCGATCAGTGTGTAGCGGCCGGGGCCGAGGATGCCGGTGAAGCCGAAGGGGAGTGGGACGGGGGCGTTGCCATCGCAGGTGAAGTAGATGCCGGCGGGGCCGGTGAGTTGTGCGTATGAGGTGCCGTTGCCGATTCCCTGCATGGGGCGCGATTGGCCTGTGAGGCGGTAGTAGGTGTAGGCGGGGACATCGAAGGTGTATGAGAAGCGGCTTTCGGTGTCAATATTGTGGACGGTGGGACCGGTGGTGGCCCATGTGAAGTGGACATCCATGTGGATGGATGATGGAGTCATCGAGGAGTTTTGGACGGCGGTTTGATAGGTTGGGCTGCCGGGAGAGCCTGAGGCGTTGGTGTCGTTGAAGAGGGCGAAGTCGGGGGCGGTGTGGGTGGTGGTGAAGACTCGCGTGGTGCGGGTTTGGGAGACTGGGGTGGATTGAGCGGATGCGCTCAAAGTGAGGGCGTATGCGGGGAGGAGTGCGGCGAGGATGAGTTTCATGGGGTTAGTTTAGATCGCGTGTCAAGGGAGAATCTGCCTCTGCTCCTTACCTTTGAGTCTTTGGGGTCTGTGTCTTTTAACGCAGAGGGCGCGGAGACACAGAGGAAACGCAGAGGAAGGCAGGGTTTTAACATCAGATAAACACGATGGTCACGATGGGGAAGATATCATCTTTTCCATGATCCAGAAACGAATTGAAGACATCAACGCTCAAGACTTAGACGCTCTCATCTCCGGCGGAGTGCGTGAGGGAAAAACAATTGAATACAAGAAAGAACTGACTATCTCGACAGATAAGGAGAAGAAGGAGTTCCTCGCAGACGTCTCTTCTTTTGCAAATGCCTCCGGCGGCGACCTGATCATTGGAGTCCGAGACCTTGACGCCGTCCCTCAGGAAATCATGGGGCTAGCCGGGTTTAACGCCGACAAAGACATACTTCGCGTTGAAAACATAATCCGGGACGGAATTGACCCTCGCGTACCTGGAATTCGATCTGTCGCCGTACCACACCCGAAAGGAGCGGTGCTACTCGTGAGGGTACCGAAAAGTTGGACAGGGCCTCACATGGTTTCCTTCCAGGACAACTCTCGCTTCTACTCTCGCACCAGCAATGGCAAATTCCAACTTGATGTGCACGAACTGAGGGCAGCGTTCGGGCTCTCTGCCGATGTCCCTGCGCGAATCAGGTCTTGGCGAACCGAGCGGCTATCGCGGATTTTGACGGGCGACACTCCCGTCTCGCTGGTGGCAGGAGGGAAAGCGGTGCTTCACGTGGCACCAGTTGAAGCCTTTACAAATCCTTTTCGAATCAAGGCCTCGTCCTTCGCGCAGGACGCGATTTCGGAGTTTGGACCGCTGGGTCTGAGCGGATATAACTCGAGGATTAATGTGGACGGCTTCGTGACCTACGGCGGCGGGGCCAATAACGGCGCCAAGGGCGAGACGGGGTATTGCCAGGTGTTCCGATCCGGCCTCGTCGAAACGGTGACCACCTCCCTGGTCCGAGAGTTTCCAAGGGGGCGAGTCATCGCCAGCATGTATTACGAAATGGCGGTGTTGGAAACCGTCGCGGCCTATTTGCGTGCGTTGCAGAAGCGTGAAGTTCAGCCGCCAATCGCGATTATGATGACATTCCTGGATGTAAAGAACGCATTCCTCGGAATCGAGCAACGGCTCGCCGATTTGGCCGAACCAATCGATCGCGAGACACTTTTGCTACCGGACATTGTGCTAGAGGAATGGCCAACAAATCTGCCCAAAAAAATGCGCCCAATCTTTGATGGTGTTTGGAACGCATGTGGGTTTCCTCAATCTCTCAATTTTGGCGCAGACGGTCGTTGGAATGGCGATTCACTCCGCAACGTCCCCAACGCCTGAGGGGAGAGTCTCCAAGATCACCACAGCCCACCCCGATTCTGCCAAGGGTCCTCCGAGTGTGCCAACCATCGCTCCAAGCGTGCCAAGCATTTCATTGATCGTGCCAACCATTGCTTCAATGGTGCCATGAATAGCTCTGATGGTGCCACGAATTGCTTCAATGGTGCCAAGGATTAATCTGATGGTGCCAGGGATCAGTCTGATCGTGCCAACCATTGTTCTAATTGTGGCTGCGTGCTGTTGTCAATTTACAACATCTAATCTCATTGCATCGAATGGTTCGACCGAGAACGATGGTTTTACACGCTGCAATCATCGCATCATTCACGAAATACTGAATGCTGATCGAAACAAAACCGGGCGCGGAGAACGTGTGTTCTTTGTCATGCCCATAAGGTCATGTTAAGAATGGATGTGATGTATGGGCATATTGCCACCAAGTCAGACAGAGTTGCTTACGTTCTGCGAGAACCATTGGCCGACCTGGAATTCGGCCCCTACGACTATCGGACTTACATCCGGACAAGTCGCGTCTTTCAAAACGCTCACGCAGACCGCGCGCGCCGACTTCGATGCCGCGCAGGCCGCACGCCTGGCGAGCAAGGCCGCGACCACCACGCTGAGCAATTCGGTCTCGGACATGCGTTCAAGCGCCGGGGAATTGCTCGCGCAGATCAAAGCGTTTGCTGATCTCCAGTCGAACCCGTCAGCGATCTACGCCCTGGCCCAGATTCCTGAGCCCGCGGCGCCGACACCGGCCCAGGCGCCCGGCAAACCCACCAACTTCACAGTCACGCTCGAATTCGATGGCAGCGTCACGCTCTCGTGGGATTCGACCAACGCAGCCGCTTCGACCGGCGGTTTCTTCACCGTCTCTCGCAAACTCCCCGGTCAGACCGCGTTCTCCGCGATTGGCGGCACACCCGGCTCAACACCCGAATCACGCCGCCCCTTCTTCACCGACACGACCGTCCCGGCAAACGCCGCTTCTGCAGGCGTGCAGTACTCCGTCGTCGGCTTACGCGGAACCCGCGTGGGCACGCCCAGCGATGCGATCACCGTGCAGTTCGGCACGGATGGCGGGTCGTTTACGGTTGGCGAGAATGGTGCGACGTCGTTTAAGATGGCGGCGTGACATTTCGGGCGGACGCCCGAAGTTCAAGCAAAGCAGTGAGACGGCCCTGAGGAGACTCGGGGCCGTTTGTTTTACTCAAAGATTCTGGTTAATGCTCTTCTCCGCATTCAGGGCATACCGGAAAGGCGCTTCCTGCTTTCACCAGTGCCGCGACGCCGAAGCGGCGCGACCTTACTGGTGGCAACGCCACATCTTTTATGTCCCTGATGTGCGATCGGAACTGTCGCTCCAGTCAGGATCCCATGAGAGCATTTCCTCGCCGTCCTCGATCTCCCCCTTCGAGCTTCGGCTGTATTTTTTGATGCCCAAAGCGCTTACGAGACCGGAATGTACTTGGAATTCGCTAGATCGCGAGTTAAACTCCGCATCAGGATCCAAATACTTAAAGACAAATTGAGACCCACCCCCAACTCCTCCAACTCTCTTATAACCAATTACCGACAATTCAAATAACATTTGAAGGAGCGGCTCCAGAGTTTTCCATTTTCCCAACTGATCTTTCCAAGTATTAAAGGCTTCTTCTAGCTGCCTGCGATCGACCACTTGGACTCCCAATTCTCTGACAAATTCGAATACCGCTTTCAGATCTTTTAGGTACTGGAAGGCTTCATCTTCCAATTCTTTTCGAAAATACTTACTATATTCTTTTCTTGCATTACTAACATCTTCGTTCGTAAATTTCCCAGGTTTCAAACCGCATCGCTGTTTGTAGCTATCTAAAATGCAATTGCAGAATTTAATGATGTCGCGAGGGCGCCGAAATGTCATACTGACGATATGATTGTATTTCGCCTGCCTGCCCCGCATTTTTGACGAGTTATCGAACACGCGATCCCAAGCTTCGTCTGGCGCGATCCCGAGTCTTGCACCGATTCTTCGCTCCATAAGTGATTTCAACGTAGAGCCACCATCTCCTGTATCCCACTCAATAAGTGTCGAATAGGTCTCAGTAAGTTTGTTTTTGTCTTCAAAGGAAAGCACTGAATAGATATCGCTTCGCAAGAACACAATTGCTTTGAATTTCTTTCCGGCTTTTGTGCTTGCCATATTTAGATCACGGGAGGCCATCAGAAGGCCCATTAGTCGCTGCTTGTAATTATCATCTTCAGGGTTAAATCCCCTGTCTAGCTCATCGAAGCACACGAAGTAAGTGTTGTTCGGATTGAGCGCAAGAAGCACGGCATGCTCTAGATTGCGATTGAACTCTTGAAGTTGAACCGCCGTATTTGGTTTTGTAGTGGGCGGTGAAATCTTTATAAGCTTAAGATCAAAGGTTACTCTATCAAGAAACGATTGTCCCGTACTCGGGGCGAATGTCTCCGCCAGGGAAGGATCCGTTTTGCCGTAAATATCTATCAAAAATTCACGCAAATTTGAGATTGCCTCAGTCGCGGCAGGCGACCAATTTGCAGATTCGTCCTTATTTACGAGCGTCTTCGCGATAGTGATTAAATATAAATATTTCCATGAGTGTAAATAACGTTCTTGTGCCGCAGAGTCGTCTGATTTGTATCGCTCGTGATAAGTCCATGGATAGTCCACAAAGGTGTACTCGACAACGAACAGATTCGAATCAACCATATTACTCAGCATCTTGTATATCGCAGTTTTTCCAGAGCCCTTTCTTCCCAAGACTAAAAATTTGCGACTACTTAACACTGCTGAGAGTGCAGGATGCTTGGAAAAGCTCTCGATCACCAGGTCATCAGATTCTGCGTCGATAGCACCAAAATCCGGAATGTTGCCGATTGGAAGCTCGACCTCTGGCGTTTTTTCACTCATGCCCAGATCATACCAACCCCACAACGATCGAATGCGACTTATCCCCCTGCTGACCCTTCACCACCCGGCAGCGTCATTGACCATGGATTCAGGTATTCGTTGATGTCGTTGGCCGTGATGGAGTTACCCCTGACATCGGGTTGGCCCACCACTGTTTCAAGGGCGAGTTGGCGGACGGTCTTTCCCTCTTTGAAGGCCTGGTAGGCGAGGGCTGCGCTCTTGTCGTAACCGATGACGGGGACGAGGCTGGTGCACATTGCCAGCGAACCTTCGATGAGTTCAGCGCAGCGCTTTTCATCGGGCTTGAGGCCCTTGAGCAGATTGTCCGTGAACATGCGGCAGCCGTTGGCGAGAAGCTGAATGGAATCGAGCGTGTGGTGGGCCATCATGGGCATGGCGACGTTGAGGTCCAGGAGTGAGCCAATGCCGCCGAGGCCGCCAGCGGTTGTCGCGGCGGTGTTGCCGATGACGCTGCAGCAGACCATCATCAAGCTCTCGCAGATGACGGGGTTGGTTTTGCCGGGCATGATCGATGAGCCGGGCTGGACGGCGGGGACGAGGAGTTCGCCAAAGCCGCAACGCGGGCCGGAGCCGAGCCAGCGGATGTCGTTGGCGATCTTGGTGCAACTGACTGCGATGGTTTGCAGGATGCCGCCGGTTTCGACGTATGCATCTTTTGCGTGCTGGGCTTCGAAGTGATTCACGGCTTCGCGGAAGTGGATGCCGGTGAGGTTGGTGAGTTCGGCGCTGACGCGAGCGCCGAATTCTTCGTGGCTGTTGATGCCGGTGCCGACGGCGGTGCCGCCGATGGCGAGTTCGCCCAGGACGTGGAGGGCGCGGTGGAGGCGTTCTTCGGCGTGGCGCATTTGAGCCGCGTAACCAGAGAATTCCTGGCCGAGGCGGATGGGGGTTGCGTCTTGCAAGTGTGTGCGGCCGATCTTGACAAGCTTGTCCCAGGCTTGGGCTTGGGTTTCGAGTTGTTTCGCCATTGTGTTGATGGCGGGGAGCAGATCGTTCTTAATCGCGATCGCCGCGGCGATGTGCATGGCGGTTGGGAAGGTGTCGTTGGAAGACTGCCCCATGTTGACGTGGTCGTTGGGGTGTACGCCGCCGGACTTGATGTATTCGGAGTCTTTGGAGGAGCCGATGGGTTTGTTGTTGTAGAGGCAGATGAGGTTGGCGATTACCTCGTTGGCGTTCATGTTGGTGGAGGTGCCAGAGCCGGTCTGATAGATATCGATGGGGAAGTGCTTTTGCCAGCCGCCGCGAGTGCGCAAGCCGGATTCGATTTCTTTGCAGGCGCGGGTGATGAGAGCGAGACGTTTTTCATCGATTCGGCCGAGCTGATTGTTGACTGTGGCACAGGCGGCTTTGAGGATGCCGTAGCCGCGGATGATGCCTTCAGAGACGGGGCGGCCGGAGACGGGGAAGTTGAGGACAGCACGCTGGGTGGATGCGCCGTAGAGGCAATCGGCGGGGACCTGCATGGGGCCCATGGTGTCTTTTTCGGTGCGAGTCGGTGCCGCGGGCGCGGCGGCTGATGCGGGGGTGGGTGCGGTGGTAGATTCGGGCATGGGTTTGTTGCTCATGGTGCCAGTGTATGACGGGATTTCTTAAGAACCCGGGGAAGCGACGGTGCCGCATTCGGGGCAGGCGGTTGCGGAATTGAGGCCGTGGAGGTTGTAGTTGCAGGAAGAGCAGAAGCCGGGGCGAATGCGGAAGATGCGAGGACGCCAGGCGAACGCGACAAGAGCGAAACCCATCACGGAGATCGCCCACACCGGCATCATAAAGCCGTAGCGAAACACCTGCCAGGTATCAGGAACATCTTCTCGAGCCTCTATCAAAACATATGTGGCGTACTTGAACGGCATTCCATGAGGAAGGAACGCGGGTACTCCGTTGAGATTCAAACAGAAGTGTCTCCACGTAAAGACCATCCAGGGTGTCGGGATACTCTGTGCTGAATGCAGGAAGGTAGTTGTATTGGGATCGAGGCCGCCCCACGCGGATCCCATTCCCCATTTCGCTCTTGCGGAGTTGATCCAGATGAAGAGTGCAATGACAAGTACACCGATACGAACCACCCAACCAAACTTGGAAGGGCGTCGCCAGCGGAATTTCCAGTTCGTCTTAGACATGCAACCTGGATCCACATTCAGGGCAAGCGGCTGAGATATCTTTGAGGCCGCGGAGATCGTAGTTGCAATTCGCGCAGAATCCCGCGCGGATTCGGATCAGTTGCGGGAACCAAAGAGCCACGGTCAATGTCGCGGCGAAAAGAGAGATAGCCCACGTAGGCGCGACGAAGCCGCTGTCGAAGTATTGCCACTGTGTTGTGGGATTGGGATAAGAGCCAGCGCGGACGTAATATGCGAAGCGGTGTGGCACTCCAGGGTGCACAATGGGCCTTCGAGAGCGATTCAAATTTATGCAGAATCGATCCCAGTAGAACAGGATGATTGGTGGATCGGGATTCATCTGTTTTTTGGCGTAGACATCTGGATCTTCGGGCCAGGCGAATGAGCCGCCAACGGTGGCTCGCAAGGAGTTGATCCAAATGAACATGCACAACGCCAGAAGCATGATGCGCATGACCCAGCCGATGGTTGATGGTCGCCGCCAGCGGAGTTTCCAGATTGATTTGGGCATTGCGACTCGCAGGGAACGCGTGGACTAGGATTAGTGTACCGATGTCGTCTGCCACTCCAACAACTCCAAATGCTGACACGCCCGCGCGCGTGAACAAGGTGCTCAGCTTGATTCGCCCGGCGGTGCAAGCTGATGGCGGCGATGTCGAGTTGGTGCGAATTACTCCAGAAGGCGTTGCAGAGATTCGACTGCACGGGGCATGTGTGGGGTGCCCGAGCAGCAGCATGACGCTGCAAGTTGGAATTGAGCGCAATTTGAAGCAACATGTACCGGAAGTGAAATCTGTTAAAGCGGTGCTTTGAGAGCCAGAAACGACAGGTTTTGAGCGAGAATGCACATAAAGCGCACGTTTTGCGCGATTATGGGACGTGAATTGACTAGAAAGATCAGTCTATTCGCTTAGAGGGTCTTCCCATTTCGGGCAAAAGTCTGGTACACTGACGTCGGTGGATCTTGCCGTGGTGGGCAAGGTTGTTTACGCAGGATGCCGCGGCTGGAGTGCCGCGATAGTTTGGACGGGAGATGTCCTATGTTGGTGATTACGCGACGTGAAGGTGAAGAAGTTGTCATTGGCGACCCACGCAACCCAATCGGGATTGTGCGGATTGCTTCGATCAAAGGTGAACGCGTTCGCGTGGCTTTTGAATTCCCAAGGGATGTAGAAATCAATCGGCGCGAGATCGCTGAGCAGATTCTGCAGAACCCGCCCGCAGTAGCTGGGACAATTGGTCCGGCGAAGAACGGGACGGATGACTGAAGAAAGAGGCTGAGCTCAGCCTTTCAAGATCGTAAGAGAGACACAAGCACAAGACCCGCGAACTTCGCGGGTCTTGTGCGTTTTGGACTTAGGTTATCAAGCTCGCCTGAATGTGCAAGCATCAGGAGAGGCTAATTACTCGGGCTTTCCGCCGACCATGTCGTAAATCCATGCATCGCCGTTGCGGGTCCATGGGAGGACTTCGCCGGGGGCGAAGAAGAGCTTGAGTTCGCGTTCGGCGGCTTCGGGGCTATCGGAACCGTGGATGAGGTTGAAGGAGTTGGAGACGCCGAAGTCGCCGCGGATGGTGCCGGGATTGGCCTTGGAGCCGAAGGTGGCACCCATCATGTTGCGGGCGATGGTGATTGCGCCGTTGCCACGAACAGCCATGACCAGGACTGGTGAGGAGGTCATGAACTTGACGAGGCCGGCGTAGAAGCCGCGTTCTTTGTGAGCTTCATAGTGGGTGGCGGCAAGCTGCTGCGAGATCTGCATCAATTTGCAGCCGACGACTTGCAGGCCCTTGTCCTCGAAGCGAGTGATGATCTTTCCCATGAGGCCACGTTGGACGGCATCGGGCTTGAGGATGATGAGGGTTGTTTCCATATCTTAAAACTCCTTGAACTGCTTTACTAATAAACAAGTGGTAACTGGTTTCTAATTGGGGGTCAAGTTTAGGCAGTTCATGCGGGATTTCCCGCTTGGAAGCGAAGGAGAATGACATGCTGGTATGGAAATGTGCGGCGTGTGGGGCTCAGATGGCCGCGGGCGAGGCGGATGCGGGGAAGAATTTTTCGTGCACTGCGTGCGGAGCGGGGACATTTGCTCCTGTGACACCGCCGCCGGTGCCGGGCGGCACGCCAATCTATGCCGGTCAACAAGTGGTAAAACAGGCAAAGTGCAGCCGGCTGGTGTTCATTCTTCTGGCGCTATTTCTAGGCGGCTTCGGCGTACATAACTTTGTGGCCGGTTATACAACTCGAGGGCTTATCCAGCTTTGCATCTCAGGCTTCTTTACCCTGGCCGGGTGCTGCACGTTTGGAATAGCTTGGTTTGTTATAGCCGCGGTACACATCTGGGCTCTGGTTGAGATCGTGACGACGACAACGGATTCCGATGGCGTGAAGTTGCAGTAACTCTCCGCATTTTGACTGATCTCGCGAGGATCACTGCGTCCGCACGGTTCGACTTCAATAGTGTTGCGCTATGCCATTGGATAATCAGAGAAGCGTGACTCGTTCGCTATTGAATCCCCGATTCATCATCGCCGGGATCATCGCGTGTGTTTCAGTCATTGGTTATTGCAGTCGATCGAGCATTAACGAATTGACTGGACGCAAGCAGCACATCTCGATGACACCGGAAGCGGAGATCGCGATGGGAGTGGATGCCGCGCCGATGATGGCTCAACAGTTTGGCGGACTCTCGCGCGATTCGCAGGCGGCGGGCTTGGTGAAACAGGTTGGTGACGAGATCGTGAAGAAATTGCCGGAAGAAGCGATTGACTACCAATATGAATTCCATCTTCTGGCAGATAGTCAGACTGTGAATGCGTTTGCGTTGCCGGGTGGGCAGATCTTTATCACTGAGGGATTACTGAAACGGCTCGAGACGCCGGGACAGCTTGCGGGCGTTCTTGGACATGAGATCGGGCACGTGGTTGCGCGGCACAGCGCGGAACATTTGGCCAAAGCGAGCCTTACACAGGGGCTTGTCGGTGCGGCAACTGTCGCGGGCTCCGGCGGCAGCGATGGCGGACAGACTGCGCAGATGGTGGCGGCCACAGTTGGAAACATGATCGGCTTGAAATATGGCCGCAAAGATGAGCTGGAATCAGACCAACTTGGATTACGTTTCATGCACGCAGCGGGATATGACCCGCGGGCAATGATCGATGTCATGCAGATTCTTGAAAAGGCTGGCGGTGGAGCAAGACAGAGTGAGTTCATGTCGAGCCATCCGAACCCGGGCAATCGCATTGAGCGAATCAAAGAGCACTTGCAGACGATGTTCCCAGGTGGGGTTTCTGATGGGCTCAAGAAATAAGTGTCAGCTCAACATCTGGCGGCGGTTGTTGATGTAATCCCAGAGAACGAAGCGGTCGAGATCGCTGCCGCCGGTGAAGAAGACGCGGCCTTTGGTTTCCTGGGCGAGACGGTGTGCAAAGGCGACATCTTCAGAGGTCTGCCACCAGCTTGGCAAGAGGAAGAAGTTGATCGTAATTCCATTTTTCGCGGCGGCCCTGGCCTCACGCATCGTTGCTTCTTCGGTGCGCGGATCGGGCGGGTAGAGCATGAAGAGTTGGTCCCCCTCGTAGTGGGCGGTGGGCAGACCATCAGAGATCATGATGATCTGCTGGTTTGGTGTGTCCTGCGCGGAGAGGATTTGACGAGCGAGTTGGAGGCCGTGCTGGAGATTGGTGAAGTGCGGCGGGATTGCGAGTTCTGAGGCTTCGGGCTTACTCATATCTGCCCGGAGGCGGACAACCGGTTGGTGGATTGTGACAGGCTTGGGCATGAGACCTGGGATTTCGGAAATGTGGCGAACTTTGGCGAAGGTGTAGCACTCGATGAAGGCGAGAAAATCGCCGGGGTATTCGCGGCGGATGAGACCATCGAGCGCGAGTGCCATGCGTTTGGCGTTGATGTACTGGCCATCGTGACGCATGGAGCCGGACATGTCGAGGAGAACGACAGTGGCACACTTGGGGGAGTTTCGGGTGCGGTGGATCTCGATGTCGGATGGGTGGAGGAATGGACCCGCAGCATGTGGATTGGCAGCTCGGCGGAGCATGGCGTTGACGAAACTCGAGCCGACATCCATACTTGTGACTGAGTCGCCGAATTCGTACGCTTTGGTTTTGGCGAGTTCGACAGGACCTTCGCCAAGAATCGGGCCATCATGGCGGCCGGAGCGCGCAGCCTGAAGATTAGAGAATATCTCCTGCAAGACCTTGCCCTGAAAGAGTCGCATCGCCTGAGGAGTGAGCGTGAAACCCTTGCCATCTTGCTCGATGCCCTGACGCTCGGCCTCGGCTTTCAGATAGTCGTCAATCTGTTTCTGCAGGTTGGCAAGATTCTGCATTTCTTCTTCGGAAGCGAACTCGGAAAGTTGCTCTAGATCGACAATTGCCAACTGGGCGTTTTTCATCGCCTCTTCGAGTTGTTTGATGAGGCGGTCGATGGATTCGAGCTCACCTTTAATTTCGATCGCATCAGGCGCCGACAGTTCAGTGCGACCAGTGAATGTGTATTTGGACGCGAGTTCTTCAACCTCGTATTGCGTCGCAAGGGCGTGGATCGCACGCATGACACTTCCAGCTGTGGGTGAGGTGTCATCCTTGAGCAAGTCATAGACGTTCTCGAGATCGGCGATCGAGCCCTGCCTGATCGCATCTTCGATGGCCTTTCGGAACGGACCGGAAGCGTCGACACCATCTGCGCTTTCGGCGACGCCGAAGTCAGCTTGTTTTTGTGCCGCAGTGATCTCGTACGTTGAGAGAATCTTTTCTTTGCGTTCTCGGAGCATTGCCAGCAGATGCTCTATGGAAGGGCCGAATCCAGAGATTTGCGATGGGTCGAGGCGAATGGCGTTGGCAAGCTCTTCCGGTGTGAATCGGCGCATGTTGCCATACGTGAGCATGTGTTCCATTGCTGCGGAGGCAAGGTCGGGGGGCTCGGATGTTGGCGGCGGAAAGTTCTTCGGGTCGTATTTCTGGTAGGTGTGGATGATGCCGCCGAGGCCGCGTTCGGCTGCGCCAGGGGAGGGAGGGGCGGGTTGACTGGGATCAGGTGACATGGGTCAAGTTTCGTATGAAATGCGGCCGTGTTTGGTGGCACGAGAAATCACATCACTTGCGTAGAGGCCAGCGAGCACGAACTCGATGCAGGAAGCGCGGACGGCGGGATCTGCGGCGGAATTGACTTCAAAGGCCTTTTCCCAAATGCCGGGGACTCGCTTGACGAGCTTTTCGTAATGGCTGCTGGGAAGCATGTCCCCCACTTCGATCTTCATGCCTTTGGCAAAGACTTCGCCGATTGAATCGAGGCCGTGCTTGTCTACATATTCCTCGAAGACATTCTTTACTGCGGTTGCCAGAAGCTGCTCAAGAACTTGCTTCTCGCTCATCTGGTGAGAGCCCATCAGATCGAGCTCGAGTTTGCCGATTGCGGAGGCCTGAAAGTGTGCGAGGTCGGAGATGCGAGGGACCGCGGTCGGCTCGCCGAGCATGAGTGCTCGCTTGCGAGATGATGCGATCATGGTGCGGTAGTTTGCGATTGCGAAACGCGCGGAGACACCAGAGAGCTGATCTATGTGTTTGCTTTTGCGAGCGACCGTCGAGAGTTCTTCCACGATCTCTTTCATGAATCGCGGGATGAGGATCGGATGTCCGTGGGCGAGCTCTTTGTCGGCCTCCTGTTCAAAGATGCGAATGCCCTGGTCGCGTTCGCGCGGGTAGTGCGTTTGAATCGTGCTGCCAATACGGTCTTTGAGCTGCGGAATGACTTTGCCGCTGCGGTTGTAGGTTGCGGGGTTGGCTGAAAAGAGGACGCAAAGATCGAGATCGAAGCGGATCGGGTAACCGCGGATCTGGACATCGCGCTCTTCCAGGATGTTGAAGAGGCCGACCTGGACAGAGTCGTCGAGATCGGGGAGTTCGTTCATGGCGAATATGCCGCGGTGCATGCGGGGAATGAGGCCAAAGTGAAGAGCATCTTCGGAAGAGAGAGAGACACCAGAAGCGAGTTTGGCGGGATCGATTTCGCCGATTATGTCGGCGAACTTGGTGCCGGGTGCGAGGCGCTCGGCATATCGCTGGTCTCGCGGCCACCAGGCGATTGGGGCCGCATCACCCATTTCTTTGAGCATGCGTTTGCCAGCTTGAGTGATTGGGCGATACGGATCTTCGTGGACGGGTGAGCCTGGGATATCCAAGTATGGTGTCTCCAGATCCAGGAATCGGACGAGTTGGCGCATGAGGCGGCTTTTGGCCTGCCCCTTCTCGCCCAGGAAGAGCATGTCGTGACCGGCGAGGACGGCGTTGACGATTTCGGGGATGACGGTGTCTTCGTAGCCAATGACTCCGGGAAAGAGTTCGCTTCGGTTTTTTAAGGCTGATGTGAGATTCTCTCGGAGTTCCTGCTTGACAGTGCGGCTCTGCCAACCAGAGCGCTTGAGCTCTGCAAGGGTGGAGGGGCGAGTATGCTGTAATGACGCGGTGGTAGTGGTCAAGGGTTGCCTCGTTTGTGCTGGAACAAGGGTTAGATGCCGTTTGGCCGCCGCTGTTCCATGAGAGACCGATTTCAAGTCAATTGGGGGCCTGGGCCGCTCCCCGGTTCACGCCTGAATAGCACATGCCACTCGGGTGCTAGGGGATACTCTCAGCACGCCTCGCAGCATGTTCAAACTCATTGATGCCAGATAGTCCAGAACAATCTCCTCCTCCACTCCCGCAAGGCATACAACCAGAGCGCCCAGGCGAGGCTGTGCCGGCCACTCCATCGATCGACCACGAGTTCATCGACAACCTGATTCATCCGACCACCCACGATTTCTGCAGCCACTGCGGCAATCAATTGCCTGGCAACTCGATGTCGCAGGTTTGCGCAAACTGCGAAGTAAGACTACCAAAACCCGCGGCCGTAACTCCAAGAAACCCTTTACCGATTCGCTGCCACTCGTGTGGTCTTAACCTGTCCGATGTGGCCGCGGACGAGCGGTGTCCAAAATGCGGCACTGCATGTGCAGATTCGATGAGCTTTGCAAATAGGGGCCCGCCATCACAGCTCGCGCTTGCGGGTGCCCTGGCCTGGCCGCTGGCGCTTCTCACGGTGTCAGTCCTGGCTTCCCTTTCGATGGGGAGCAGAGACAATTACCTGTACATCGGTGGAATTTCGCTGGCTCTGATCGCAAACGTCGTCAATTTGCCGATCGTCAGTTCGATCATTACTCGAAAGCACATACCAAAGTATCGTCGCGGACGGGCAATCACGAACATGTATTCGCTGGGTGTGCTTGTCGGGCTGGCGTGGACATTTTCACTTCTTATCACAGTACTTTTGTTTGTGGCGATTCTACTGGGAGTCCTTGTCGTGACCCTTGTTTTTGGAGCTTGCTTCATGACGCGGGGGTAAACTCTCTCTGTTTCAGTCCAGAAGTGCAGACCGGGTGGGTGGATACCCTCTTGTTCCTGCGAAACTGGGCCACACTGTGAATTGAACTTACACTGAAATGAATAACGTACCGGACCCGCAATCTCCCTCAGACTCCCCGAAATTGCCGACGGAGACACCGCCACAATCGGCGGTAAACGGAACCGACGCCCAACCCGATTCGGCAGACAAGAAAGTTGCGCCCGCACGCGATCACATGTCGTGCTATGAATGCGGCTACGACCTTTCCGGACTTCCGCCCGACACTGCTTGTCCGGAGTGCAAAGCGCCTTACTCCAAATCGCTGGAGTTCCATAACAGACCAAAGCCAACAGTACGGGAAATGGCAACGAAGCTGTTTTGGCCTGTTGGAGCAGGACTCATCGCGGCATTCCTGCTCCTCCTGAGTGGGGGCTTAAGTGGCAGTTCAGAGTCCGCACCATTCGGCTTTTTTATTGCGATCGCGGCCCTCATCAACGCCGTCAACCTTCCGCTCGTGAGTTCTTCCTTGTCTTCGCAATATGTTCCCCGCCATCGACGCGGTCGATGGTCCAGAAACATGTTTTATCTGGGAACATGGGTTGGCATCGCGTGGGTCGTGGCGACGGTCACCGCCGTCGTGACGGTTGTGTTGCCAGTGCTCTTCTTTGGCGGCTGCCTCATCATGATGGCCTCGGGTGGGTTCCGATGAATCTGTCAATCCTGAATACCAGCTCGTCGGGCGGCCGCGTCATCAAGTCTACTACTAGTCGGTGCCCGGTCTGCATCGATCTAGTTCCGGCAGAAATTGCTGAAATCGGCGGGCAGGTCGTGATGAACAAGCGTTGTCCGAATCACGGTGCGTTTTCGGTAGTGATTGCCAAGAATCCGAAGTACTATTTTGATTCTCGTGGAAGTTCTGGCTCCTGCTGCGGCGAAGGCGGATGCTGCGCTCCAGTATCAGATACATCGGTCGCGCAATCCCAATTTGAAACATTGTCGACCTGCATCGCGCTGATTGAGATTGTGGATTCGTGCAATCTGACGTGCCCAACGTGTTTTGCTTCGAGTCCATGGGGAATCAACCAGGAGGTTGACTGCCGCCCGCTTGATGAGATTAAAGACAGAGTCCAGTCAGTCCTCGACCGCAAGGGCTTCATTGACATACTCCAATTGTCCGGCGGAGAGCCAACGATTCACCCGCAATTTTTCGAAATCCTTTGCTGGGCGATCGAGAATCCCAAGATTGGCTACATTCTGATCAACACGAATGCAGTGCGAATCGCCAAGGATGAGGAATTCCGCGAGCAGCTCGGAACGCTCCGCAGATCGAAGGGCAAGTTCGAGTTGTATGTTCAGTTCGATGGAACGCAGGTCGAAGGACAGCGTGAGCTGCGCGGGGCCGACCTGCGTCAGGTGCGACAGACCGCGATCGATGGCGCCGGTGCGGTGGGAGTCCCCTCAACGCTCGCCATGGTGGTGACGCCCACCACTATCGCTCACCTTGGCGACACCTTGCGATTTGCCCTTGAACGCCCCCATTGCCGCGGCATGACTTTACAGCCGATGTTCTCAAGCGGACGTCTGCCAGCCGAGAGCAAAACCCTTCCGATGGCATATATCGCCCCAGCGCCGATTTCTGTTGGCGACTGCATCGTCGCCCTGAGTGAGCAATCACGAGGTCTGATGAGCGAGGAGGACTTCACGCCGCTGCCGTGCGGAGATCCTAACTGCCACACCATTTCCTATCTGCTTCGCCTTCCTGGTGGACCACAACCGCTTAGCAAGCTGATCGATGTCAAGGCAATGCAAGGCTTCCTGTCCAATCGCGTGGACTATCGATTGGAAGACCTCGCACGCTGCGGCTGTGAAAGTGAGCCCCTGGGAGACATCATCAAAGGTCTTGAATTGCGGCCTGAGAGTCCATTCCGAATCTTCATTAAGCCATTCATGGACGCCTGGACATTTGATCAAGATCGAATCGACCGGTGCTGCACGCATGTGATTAAGCGCGATGGAACCCTTGATTCGTTCTGTCACTATTACCTTACCGGCGGCGCTGCAGGACACTAAATCATGCCAGAATCATGGAAGGCACTCCAGGAAGGTCTGACGTGGTACACACTGTTGCTGATTGCGGGTATCGCGCTTTCCGCACTCATTTGGTGGAGAATTACTCGTGACCCATCGCGTCGCGATTCGAGACTGATCTGGATATATCTCGCGGGTCTCTTTGGAGCGCTGATCGGCGCCAAGATTGCCTTTCTGATCGCCGCGGGGTGGATGTATCGAAATGATCCAATTGCGCTGCTTTCCGGAAAATCGATCACCGGTGGAATTCTCGGCGGTTACATTGCCGTGGAGTGGGCGAAGCGGCAGACCGGTTATGCTCGTACGACCGGCGACATCTTTGCCATCACCGCGCCTCTGGGGCTCGCAATTGGCCGTATCGGGTGCCTTGTCCAGGGGTGCTGTGGCGGAATTGAGTGTGAACGCCACTGGTGGACTGTGCTGGATTCGCACGGAGTACCACGTTGGCCGTCACAGGTGGCTGAGATCATTTTTCACATCGGTTTCCTGATCTGGGCTCTCTTGGCAGCGAGATTCAAATTGGCCCATGAAAACCGGTTTCATGTCTTTTTGATCGCGTACGGGCTTGTGCGATTTGGACTTGAATTTGTGCGAACGGAGCCGAGGCTCTTTGGCGCGTTCACAGGTTACCACTTCATCGCCCTGACAATGCTGATTTTCGGCCTTGTGCGCTACCGGCAACGCTCACGGAAATTACAGGTTTCCATGTAGATCCCAAAGAGGTCGCAGTTCATCCTTCGCGTGGACCCGAGAGTGGATACTGTTCAGCATGGCGATTGCGATTCCTAGACAACTCGGATCTATCGCGGAGACTGATGGCGTTCGTGTGGAAGTCTCGCCTTCTTTTTTACCAGATCAATCTGATACGCAGGGCAGCAATATCAAGACGCCGCTGTTCGTATTTGGATATCAGGTGCGAATTGCCAACACTGGGATTGAGTCTGTCAAACTGCTTTCGCGGCATTGGGAAATCGTCGATGCCGACGGTGAGCGGAAGATTGTTGAGGGTGAAGTGGTGATTGGCATGCAGCCGGACATCCAGGTTGGTGGGAGCCATCAGTACCAGAGCTATTGCCAGTTGCACACAGACTGGGGAACAATGGAAGGGTATTACGTCATGCAATCCGCATCGGGGCGGCGATTCCATGCGCAGATCGGGCGGTTTTATTTAGTGGGGCACGCCGCGAATGATTAGTTGATGGGGTGAAACCGGATTGCGCACTGGCGGTATATTGAGCATGAGCCTGCGGAAGAAGTTCAAGTACGTGGCTGGTCTGTGCGGAGTTGTGCTTAGCACTCTTGCACTGGGCGCGCCGCCATTAACGGTTGCGGGTGCGAAGCCACAGCGAGTGAGGATTTCTTCTGCGGAAATCGCGGCAGGTGAAAGCCTGGAACCAGAACCGATGATGATTGCGCGTTGCAAAGGCATGATTGACCTGAACGCGACAGAGATTGACACTTTTCGGAAAGCATGTAAGACCTTTCGCGGGGTGGATGGTTCGTGGGATGCGGCGACGCGGATTGCGTTTGTGACTTGCGAAGCAACCAACAAGAGCGCAGCGGCTCGCGCGACTTATCAGATACGGCGAACAGATCGAGGAGCAGTTCTGGTTCGCGAGAGTGATGGACCAACGACATGGACAGTTGATCCGATTTCGGTGTCACGGAAGTTGCTGGAAATCGCGGGGCTCGCGGCGGTTCCCGGAGTGCCCGATGCCGCACTTGCTCCTGGGAAATTGATAGAGGTAGATCCCACAGCCGGCGCGATTCGCATTTCACCGACACTTGTGAAACAACGGTTGTTTTCCAATTCCTCTATTTCAACCCCGGACACTGTGCGAGATCTGTCGACTGGCCGGGTGCTGATTCGGCTACCTAAATCGATAAAGCGCGAAATGTACTGCGGCTTGCTCGTGTGGGTTCATGCGGGAGACGACGCTGTATTGCCGGAGTCATTGTTTGACGCCGCGGATTCGTTGGGATTGGTGCTTGCCACGCAGGTGGATGCGGGGAATGGAACTCCGCTTGTGACTCGGTTACAAAGAGTCAGCGACACGATGGCGACGGTGCTGGAACGAGTTCATGTTGATCTGGAACGTGTGTATATCGGCGGGATTTCGGGAGGAGGAAAGATCTCGCTCATGTACACGGCGGCATTTCCAGAAGTTTTCTCGGGAGCGTTATGCGTAGTAGGGTTTGGGACGTATGAGAAGACGGAGAATCGAGAAGGGATCGGCGAATGGCCAGCGCTTTTTGCACGACCAACTGGCGAGCAATGGAAACTGTTTAGATCCGCGAGGTTGGCGGCAGTAACAGGAAACAAAGACTTCAATTACGCGCCGATAAAGGCGGCAGTCGAAGTATTTGCTAGAGATGAGTTGACGTGTAAACTGTTTGATGTGCCGGGATTAGACCACTCGGTGCCCGGCTCAACTGAAATCATGAACGCGATGTCTTGGCTTGACGAACGAGAGCGGGCTGTGCGCGCGATTGATGAGAAAGAGGCCGGGGACCTCTTGAGCGGAGATGGCGCTGACAGGAACGCCCTGCTCAGAAAAGCGATTGAACGTGCCCCGTTCAGCGCAGCGGCATGGAAGGCGATGGATGAATTGCGGAAGTAGTACGACTTAATCTTCGTCGAGTGTTTCAATCACGGTTCGGCGAATGACGGCCGCACAGCGCCGGTAGGCAGTGCTTTTGAGATGGAGTTCATTGGCCCAGTCGTCCATGGTGATGATGCCGCGGAGATCGATGTAGGTGAATCGATCTGGGTGAGCCTTGGCAACGCTGGCAATCATGTCGTTATACATGTTAACCAGTTCAGCAATAATTGCTTCCTGTTCGCTTTGGTCAGTGACACCGTTCTTCAGCAATGCTGGCTGCAGCCAGGGGCCGACAAACGTCCAGCCTCTGATCAGCAGATCGACGCCGCGACCATCGACGGGCATGTATCCGTAGCCGTGCATAAAGATGCGGGTGCGATCACAGGAATTGGCGACTTTGCCGATGAGATCTTCGAGATAGCCCCGGAACCGGTCCATTTGTACTTTGGCATATTCAGTGTTCAAGGGATCCCGATCGGAAGCCACTGGTTCCAGGTAGTCATCGAGGTATTCGCCCGCGACATCGTTCCCGCCGCCGGAGAAGAGCATTACTCGGGGTTTGTATTGCTTCACTTTTGCAATAGTTTTGTCAATCTGCGGAGACTTCTTGCCTGAATCAGTACCGTGAATCATGTCTTTGAGCAGGTCACCTGCATGTGCGAAGCGGCGGATATCCCAGCCCCAGTCGCCGGTGAGCCAGTCAAGCAGGTCGATACCGGGAAGATAGTCAAACCAGGAATCTCCTTCGGCGACGACGATGCCGGGGTCAAAGCCAATGACTGTTGGTGTGGAATCTGCGTTTGCAGTTCCATATCCATCGCCAACGGATGCCCGGAGTTCTTTCTTAACCTTATTGAGGTCAGAAAGTGCGAGTGAGTTGATACGATTGGTCGATAGCTCTTCTTCCCCCGGCACCTCATCTGCCGGGACCACTTCAACGTATTCGATCGCCTTTTTGTATGGACTTGTGCGCTTGGCCATAGTGCGACTCCTGCGGTATGCCAGACTATAACATGAATCAGAACATTGTGGACGGATCGAACATTCAGATCTGGTAAGACGTAAACGGAACGCATGTCGCTATTTTCGCTCATCCTCATCAGCACCCCGATTCTGACACTGTTTTGGTGGGCGTGGGCACATTGGAAACTGGGGACGACGGCTCATTCCAGAGTGTGGCGAATCCTTATTGCGATATTTGCGTGCACTCATCTTCTCGGCCTGGGCTGGTTTATCGCATCCCGACGATTTGGGGTTACTGCCAGCCCGCCGCGGGACCTGATAGCGGCCGTGTTTCTCTGGTTCATTGTGATTTTGCCGATCGACTTGTCGTGTATCCCCGGGCTTT
>CAZAEQ010000048.1:0-30631 GCA_964484185.1 uncultured Phycisphaeraceae bacterium | reverse complement strand
ATTGTGTCGGCGAGTCTGGCGATTGGAGCTTTGCTGCCTTGAGCCTCCTGCACCAGCCGCACGATCTGCTGAAGAGCGGTGTCCATCCCGACTTTTGTCGTGCGGATTGTGAGCGTGCCTGTTGTGTTGATGGTTGAGCCAAAGACAGAGTCGCCGGGCACTTTCTCTACAGGCACACTTTCACCAGTTAACATGGATTCATCGATTGCGGAATCGCCGGTTTCAACTGAACCATCGACGGGGATTTTTTCGCCGGGACGAACAATGACGATATCGCCCACGACAACTTCTTCAACGGGGACATCCTGCTCAGTTGCATCACGGAGCACTCGGGCGGTTTTGGCTTGCAATCCGATCAGTTTGCGGATTGCTGCGCTGGTGTTGCCGGTTGCGCGGGCTTCAAGGAGCTTGCCCAGGAGCACGAGCACGATGATGACCGCGGCGGCTTCGTAGTAGACGGGGGCGATGTTGCTCATGTGGCTCATGCTGCCCGGCACTGAGCTTTGGTGTGCCGCGAACAGCGAAGGCCAGACTGTCGCGGCAGTTGAGTAGATGTATGCCGTGCCGGTGCCAAGCGCAACGAGTGAATCCATATTCGCGCGGAAGTGCTTCAATCCCATCCATGCCATGCGATAGAACTGCGCGCCGCACCAAAGTATGACTGGTGTGGTAAGCGCAAACTGAAGCCAGTTGATCCAGGGTTGGTTGAAGAGTGCAATTTTCCCGTGAGACATCGCGATGATCAGCACGGGGAGCGAAAGTGCGGCTCCGATGATTACCTTACGGAGCAGGATCTTCTGCTCAGCTTCGTTCACCTGCAAATGGGCAGCGTGCTCATCATGAGTTGTGCCTTGCGTGTGTGCCGCGGCATGTGTGGCACTGTGGGCACCATGATTGTGGTGAGGCGCATTCGCAGCGGGGGCAGTCGCGCCATATCCGGTTTCACGCACCGCCGCGGCGAGAGTTGAAGGGCTCGTCCTCGCTGAGTCGTATTGGACGGTCGCCGTTTTTGTCAGGAAATTGACTGTTGCTTTGCTCACCCCCGGAGCTGTGCGCAGGGCCTTTTCTACGGTGTTTGCGCATGATGCGCAGGTCATTCCTGAGATCGGCAGATCGCAGCGTTCGTCTGCGGCGGAATTTGCGGGGGAAATTGCAGCCAAGGCTGAAGTTGCTGGTGGCCCCGGTTGTACGGGTGAGGCTGCGGGGCGATTGTGATGATCGTGCTTGTTGTCCATCGCTCTCACTCCTGGCTTATTTTGTGAGTTTGGCCATTACATCCATCAGTTCATCACACATTGCGTCTGCCTCTGCCTCGCCAGCCTTGATTGCGGCGCGGGCACAGTGCTTGAGGTGGTTTTTGAGCAGATTCTTGGAGATTGCACGCAGCGACTCCTGTGCCGCGGAGATCTGAATCATGACATCCGGGCAATAGCGGTCTGCTTCAATCATTTTGATAATGCCTCGGACCTGACCTTCAGCCCTTTTGAGGCGGGTGATGTTTGCGGCCTTGAGGCCAGAGTCAACGGCGAGAGCCTTGCGCTCGGCGAATGAGGAATGTGCCCTTGATGGAGGCGACTCACACGGACACGAGGTGGTGTCCAAGCTCGGCGTTGGACGGTTGCTTGATGCTGGTTTCTTCGAAGGGATTTCTCGCGGCATTGAAGTCTCCTGTGATGGAATCAGGGGCTGGAACGATTAACCGCAGCAGGATGAGGGGCGGCCGTTACCGCCGCAACACCCGCCAATCTTCGTGGGTGTTGCGGCAGACTCAGAGGCTCGGACCGTGTAGCCAGCCGCTTGAATTGCGGATATCGCGGCAATGGCGGCTTTGGGATCGGAGACCGCTACCGAAGCACTACCGACGGTGACGTGATTGATGACAACGCCAGAGACTGCTTTCAAGGCGTTGGTGACGTTGGCTACGCAGTGGCCGCAGGACATGCCATTAATGCCGATGTTCAAGGTGGATTGGGTGGCAGTGTTCATGAGGGAGCTCCAGTTGGCGGGACAGTGGGGAGGTGACTCACGATGAGCCAGTATACCCCCCAGGGGTATAGATGACCGGCGCACGAATCGGTTTCAACATATTTTGCGGGGGTTAGTGCAAGGGCGGGCGTTACACCGTGCTCATGGCCCTGGCAAGCCGGAATGCTCGAGAAACAGAGGATATATGCGAATTTCAGGTTTTTTGGAATGATTTCAAGTATCGATGCAAGGATTTGCGGACTCGCGCGTCTACTATTTGGCGTGAAGGCAACAACTCCAATCTCAAAGCGGTCTGGGCCAGGAAGGCCTGTCGATCCCAAACTGCCCGGGCGGCGGAGGGAGCAGATATTGACGATGGCGACCGCGCTGTTTGCGCAGGGCGGATTTGCGGGGACTGATCTGCAGGATGTTGCAGATGTACTGAAGGTGGGCAAGGGGACGATTTACCGCTACTTCCCGTCCAAACAAGATCTTTTTCAAGCCGCGGTCGATCGGGTAATGCTCGAAATGCGAGCAGCGATTGATGCGGCGGCGAATGCGGTGCCTGATCCACTCGACAAGATAGATGCGGCGATTCGTCGGTATCTTCAGTTCTTCCACGAACATCCGGAATATGTTGAACTTCTGATTCAAGAGCGAGCGGTGTTTCGTAATCGCAAGAAGCCAACATACTTTGAGTTTCGCGAAGCGAATTCGGGTCGGTGGCACAAGATCTATCAGGAGCTCATCGCGGCGGGTCGAATCCGGGATCTGCCGCCGGATCGAATCACGAACGTTCTGGGCGATTTGATTTATGGCACGATGTTTACGAACTACATCGCCGGAAGAACTCGAAGTCTGGCTGATCAGGCGGATGACATACTTGACATCGTGTTCAATGGCCTGTTAACACCTCAGGAATACGCGAGTCGCGCACGATTGCGGCAAAGGACTGGTAGATGAATTCACTTCGTGTCATTCTGGTTTCATGGGTTGGCCTGGTCGCGATGATCGGGGGTTGCAAGAAAGATGCTGACGCTGCGACAACACCTGCTGCACCGCCGCCGGTACCGGTGACTGTTGCGACCGCACTACAGGCAGATGTACCGATCGAGATTCGGTCTATAGGCGCAGTTGAGTCCAAGGCGGTGGTGAGCATTCGGCCGCAGATTGCAGGGCGAATCGTGGAAATCGCGGTAACAGAGGGAACTGATGTCGAAGCGAATCAAGTCATTGCGCGATTGGATCCGCGACCGTTTCAGGCGGTACTTGATAGCTCGCTCGCGAACCTCGCCAAGGCGACAACGATGGCACAAGATGCGCATCGGCTGGCGCGGAGGATTGCTGAAGCAACCACTGGTTCTGCGTTGACGGGAAGAGAGGCAGAAGAGGCTGCAGCCAGCGCGGCCGCCGCGGATGCGGAAGTGGCTTCACTGGAAGCGCGAGTGGCAATTGCGAGATTGGACGTTGAGTATTGCACGATTGTCGCTCCATTTGCGGGGCGATTGGGCGCGATTCATACCAAGCCGGGATCGGTGGTGAAAGAGAATGAGACGGAGATTGTGGAACTGGTGCAAGTTCGACCAATCGATGTGAGCCTGTCTGTGCCCGAGGACTATCTCAACACGATTCAGGATGCGATGAAAAGATCTTCCTTGAAAGTAACGATTGCGATGGGAAATGAACCGGGACAGAGCGTTGACGGGGTACTCACGTTTGTGGACAACAAGGTTGATCGGGCAACAGGAACGTTGCGGCTGAAGGCGACAGCGGCCAATGCGAATGCGCGGCTGTGGCCGGGACAATTTGTTAATGTGGTTCTGGTCGTGGGGCAAGATACAGGCATGATTCTGGTTCCTGAAAGTGCGGTGCAGAAAACGCAAGCAGGCACTTCGGTGTTTGTGGTGAAGGGGGATCAGTCGGTAGAGTTTCGAACGGTGCAGGTGCGGCGATCGATGAATGGCATGAGCGTGATTGAATCGGGGATTTCTGCGGGCGAAGTAGTCGTTACTGATGGACAGCTTCGTCTGGGCCCTGGTGCAAAAGTGAAGATTATGACTGCAGCGGGCAAGGCGGCAGAGGTGGGGAGTGACAAAGGAGCCGAGAAACGATGAATCTCTCGGGACCCTTTATTCGGCGGCCGGTCATGACGATTTTAATCATGCTGGCATTCTGCATCTTTGGATATTTTTCCTATCACAAGCTGCCCGTCAGCGATTTGCCCAATGTGGACTTTCCGACAATTCAGGTGTCGGCGACCCTTCCCGGATCGAGCCCGGAGACGCTGGCATCGTCGGTGGCTACGCCGCTGGAGCGGGAGTTTTCGACGATTGCGGGTATCGAGTCGATGAACTCGGTGAGTCTGCAGGGCAGTACGCAGATCACGATGACATTTTCGCTTGAGCGCTCAATTGATGCGGCGGCACAGGATGTGCAGGCAGCGATTGCCCGCACGGCGAGCCGCTTACCGCGGGAGATGCCAAGTCCGCCATCGTATAAGAAGGTGAATCCAGCGGACCAGCCGGTGATCTTTCTGGCGGTGACAAGCCCGACGTTGCCGCTGTATGCGATCAATGAGTATGCAGAGACGCTGATGAGCCAGCGCATCAGTCAGCTACCGGGCGTGGCGCAGGTGGTGGTGAATGGTTCGCAGAAGTACGCGGTGCGGGTTCAGGTTGATCCGCAGAAACTGGCGTCGAAGGGGATTGGAATTGATGAAGTTGCGCAGGCGATTCAGGAGCGCAATGTCAATCTGCCGGTGGGAGTGATAAGCGGTCCGCGGCAGGCGGTGACACTGCAGGCGAGCGGGCAATTGCTTTCTGCAGATAAGTATCAGACGGCGATCGTGGCGTATCGGAATGGTCGACCGATTTATCTTGACCAGCTTGGGACCGTGCTGGATAGTGTGGAGAACGATCGCACAGCAGCCTGGTTTCGCGGCAACGGAGTAGACCCGCAGCGAGCGATTATCCTGTCGGTGCAGCGTCAGCCCGGGACGAACACGGTGGAGGTTGTTGATTCAATACTGCGGCTGCTGCCGACATTTCGCGAGCAGCTTCCGCCATCAATTTCTATCGCGACGCTGTATGACCGATCGATGTCGATTCGAGCTTCTGTCGATGAGGTGAAGTTCACGCTGGTGCTTACGCTGGGGCTGGTGGTCGCGGTGATTTTTGTTTTTCTACGCAATGTTCGAGCGACTGTCATACCAAGTCTGGCGATGCCGCTATCGATTGTGGGGACCTTTGCAATGATGAAATTGCTGGGGTTTTCGCTTGATAATCTGTCGCTCATGGCGCTCACGCTTTCGGTAGGATTTGTGGTCGATGATGCGATTGTGGTTCTTGAGAACATTGTTCGGCACATGGAGATGGGAAAATCGGCGAGGCAGGCGTCGATTGATGGGGCCAGCGAGATTGGATTTACCATCTTGTCCATGACGTTTTCACTGGTGGCGGTTTTCATTCCGGTGCTGTTCATGGGCGGCCTGGTCGGTCGATTGCTCAATGAGTTCGCAATAACGATCGCGGTGGCCATTTTGATATCGTGCTTTGTGTCTCTCACGCTTACGCCGATGCTCTGCAGCCGGTTTCTGAAGACTCCCTCGCACGATAAGGCGTCTCACAACTGGGTGTACAACTTGACGGAGAAGATGTTTGATGGAGTGGTCGCGGCGTATGGCTGGACGCTTCGAATTGTGCTGAAGACAAAGCCGCTCACGCTGATTGCTTCCGCAGCTGTGCTTGTTGCGACGGTCTACATGTTTCAGATCATTCCTAAGGGGTTCATGCCGACCGATGATCAGAACCGCATTCTTGTTTCGACCGAGGCGGCCGAGGGAACATCGTTTACGCAGATGGTCAAGTATCAGGAAGCGCTGGCGGAGATTATCGCGAAACATCCGGAAGTACACTCGTTTATGTCGAGTATCGGAGCTCGAGGCGGACAGGCGACTGGGACGAATACCGGCACACTGTTTCTGCGTTTGCGGGAGCGCCCGGAGCGCACTGCCTCAATTGATCAGGTGATCCAGGATTTGCGCGGGCAACTTGCTCAGGTGCCTGGAGTGCGGGCATTTTTGCAGAATCCGCCGACTATTCGAATTGGCGGACAACTTACCAAGAGTCTGTATCAGTATTCCCTTCAGGGTCCGGACACGGCGGAGATGTATCGGACAGCCCCGTTGCTGGCTGAGAAGATTCGAAATATCCCGGGCGTGCAGGATGTCACGACGGATTTGCAGCTCTCAAATCCGCAGTTGATGGTCGATATTGACCGTGACAAGGCCGCGGTTCTGGGGGTATCGCCAGCGCAGATTGAACTTGCGCTGTCGAGCGCGTTTGGAACGCGGCAAGTGTCGACGATCTATGCGCCGACTAATGATTATCAGGTCATACTTGAGGTGCTTCCGAAGTTTCAATCTGATCCGGCGTGGCTCGACACGCTGTATGTTCGCAGCAGCAACGGGACTTTGATTCAGCTGACTTCAGTTGCCACGCTTACGAGGGGGGTTGGGCCGCTGTCTGTGAATCACAATGGTCAGTTGCCATCGGTCACGGTGTCGTTCAATCTGGCGCCGGGAGCATCGCTTGGGCCAGCGGTGGAGCGGATCAACGCTCTGGCGCGGGAGACTCTGCCCGCCACGATTGCTACGAGTTTCCAGGGCACAGCGCAGGCATTTCAGTCGTCGTTGGCGGGGCTGGGGCTGCTGCTTGTGATGGCGCTGCTGGTCATGTACATTATTCTCGGGATTCTGTATGAGTCGTTCATTCATCCGATTACGATTTTGACTGCGTTGCCATTTGCAGGATTTGGAGCGCTGGGGACGTTGCTGCTGTTTGATGTTGAACTTTCGCTTTATGCATTCGTCGGCGTGATTCTCTTGATCGGACTGGTGAAGAAAAACGGCATCATGATGGTCGATTTCGCAATCGAGTTGCGAAAGGAGAAGGAGATTTCTGCACAGGAAGCGATTTACAGCGCGTGCCTTGTGCGGTTCCGACCGATCATGATGACGACGATGGCCGCGCTCATGGGCACGCTGCCGATCGCCATGGGCGTTGGCGCGGGAGCTGAATCGCGTCGGCCATTGGGCCTTGCGGTGGTGGGAGGGCTGCTTTTCTCGCAGATTGTGACGCTTTACGCCACGCCCGTGTTCTATGTGTATCTTGATCGCCTGCAGCAGAAACTGAAACGACGCGACACTTCCGGTGTCGTTGCGTCGACCGTTGAGGTTGCGAAGGCGTGATTGAGGTCTGATTCGAAAGGACCTGAAACCAACGCGCGGATTGGTAACGGGTTAAGTTCCTCGACTAGAGTCTGCAATGCTTGCGAAGAGGCACAACCTCAACCGAATGGCTCTGGTTTCAATCGTGCTCGCGGCGGCGCTGCTGGTCATTTATGCAGCAAGCTTCTGGCGACATGCGGGCTGGGTTCGAACGGATGAGTCATGGGTGACACCTCCGGGTGCGAACATGATGGAACTGCACACCAGAGCGCGAGTCTGGATCATCTGCAGGGGACGGGTTGAAGTAGCAGAATCGAAATTTTTGAGCGCAGTTATTCCTGCTGGATCATCCGCGGCGGGCAAGCCCAAAAGTGAATCGGTTCTACTTTGGCAGCCTTCAGAGCCGACTCGAATTCGATCATGGGATGACCGATGGCATATCTCGCGATGTGATGAATGGCGCATGGGTGATTTTGGCTGGTTTGCGAGTACTGGTGGCGGCTCGTCATCACGAGTGTTCGCGGTGCCGCTGTGGCTGTTGAGCATTGTCGCAGGCATCCCTGGGTGGATCGGCATCGGACGGGCAGTTCGGTCGAAGCTAAGAATGAAGCGAGGCTTATGCCAAGTGTGCGGATATGACCGACGCGATGTTACTTCCCTGACGCTTCCTTGTCCGGAATGCGGGACATTGCCAAGGTAGTAAATGTGTCCATCAAGCGTGTCTATTGACGCGAGCAGACTCGCCTGGATCGGGCTTGAGCTTCGCCGCCAATTGTCGCATCGATGCAAGGTCTCCGCCTATCAACTGCGACTCCATTGACTGTCGACAACGATCAAATGCCGTTGGTGAAACCAGCATCGCAAGCTGCGAAATGTCACCATTGATTGAGGACATCCTGTGCAACAATTTACGTTCACGGGCGGACACGTGCATCGCTCGGGCGAGCGTGGCAAATGCCCGCTCTTCGACCGGACGACTTCGCGCTCGCTTGATGAGCATCCAGACAAGTGCGACCGCGGCAACAAAACAGAAGCCGCTCAACCACGCGAAATAGTTTGGATCGGTCGGAGGTGCTGCAACTTCTCGACCCGTGGAGATACGTACAGGTTCTGGCGCCATCGTCAGCAGGTTGAGCAGAAAGTTGCTCATGCGATTGCTCCAGCCGAGGTTGGCTCGGCGCATTTGGAATCGAGTTCGGCAGACAACCGCCGTGTGGCCGCCGCCGCACGGCGACGGACGTGGCTTTCCGAGTCGAGTTTAGAGACCGATATCAGCACCTCTGAAACGCTGTTCCAGGAGGAAGCAAGATGGACCTGACCGCTGCCGCAAAGAACGCGTTCGGCGGCCCAGACACCAGAAAGGCGGTGAAGCGATCGATCATCCTGCAGCATTGCAAGAAGTGCTGATACCGCGTGCGGTTCGTAAATACGAGCGGGCTTGGATTCGAGAATTGACTGATGGGCGTTCAGTAATCCCCGGATGGAATTCGCCCTGACACGCGGCGAAATATCATCGCAACGTTCCAGCGCCTTGTTGGCAATGGCTGCAGTTGCGACCGGTGCCGTCCGCAGAAGTGATTCCATGGCGTTCGCTCGAATTCGGGGCTCTGAGTCGTCCGATGCGAGCAGTAATGTCGGGATGGCGTTCAGTGTGCGGCCCAAGAGTGAGATAATTGTGGCTATGACTCGCGGGTCTCTGGAGTGTGTTTCGCCTGAAAGGCTCTCGCTCGCGACGCACTGGAGCACAGATGCAAAGTCCGAAACTAGTGAGTGTCTTCGAATGAGGCTGAGCGACTGCATTTGCTCATCAGAGGTTCCACTGCGGAGTTTCAGTTCCAGGGCTGCGATGACTGTGGGCCGATCTTCTGCAAGCAGGTGCCATGTGCACATTCGCGATTGAGTTGAGTTTGTGTCTCCAGGTGTCAGGCGATTGAGTTCCTGGCTCGCAAGTACTCGCACACAGTGGTGGGGTGAGCGAGCGAGGTTTGCTGCACTTCGCAGGTTGGCTTGATGCAATTTTCCGACACCAACTGCGGACCAACGCAACATCGCGCCACGTGCAACAGACTCCTGGGTATCGAATGCAGAGTCCTGCAGGTGCGAAGGAGAACCCAAGGAGAGCATTCGTCTCCTGGCAAGCGGATCGGCGTTGAGCGCGTGGAGCGACAAGTGTTGGAGGTAAGGCTCCGATGGCTTTAACGACTTTGCTACCTGCACCAGGCCAGCGAAAGCCCCGGGGGTGAGACTCTGGAACATGGCAGGCGCAGGCAGTATTGCTTCTGCGTCTAGCGACGAGCTCTGCAGTTGTACCTGGCGGCCGGGGCGAATAGCCAGGTGTCCACGTTCGACCAGTGGCACATGCTCCGACACGCTGGTTGAGTGGACAAGTCTGTCCAGTGCCGATTTGGCAAGGTGCTTGAGGTGCAGCCATTGCCAGGCACGTAGTCGCGAGAGCTGGTTTGAGCGATTTCGGATGCTGGAACGCAAGACGCCGTGCTCGGCATCGGGATTGAGAAACCAGGCGGAGAGGCGAGAAGCTACTCGGACAGTGGAGGGGTCGAGAATGGCCATCGCCGCCGCGAAAGGAGCTTTGGAATCGGCGGGGGCGATTTCAATGGCTCTGGCTATCTCATTGCAAAGGATGGTTCGGTTCGCGGGCCCAAGCTGAGCCGCCGATTCATTGCCAAACTCGACCGCGAAGGCGTTTGCAAGCGTCACCAGGCTTCGCTCAGCACTCGTGATCACGCGCGAACTTGGGTCTTGAAGGAGCGAGACAAGAATGGGCGTAAGTTCGTGTGAAACAAGATCTTGCGCAGATAGTGCGACGGCGATCCGCTCGGAGATCAGTTCAGTTTGAATCGCCTCAGCACTTGCCACACCAAGGCGCCCGACGGAAATGATTGAAACCTGATCACGGGAGCTTGAGGGCAGGCGGTCCCACTTGCGCAATATTTGCACAAGGGCCTGATTTGCAACCGACAGGTTGGGGCGGCGGTACAACCACCATAGAACTCGAATTTTTTGCCACCATGTCGTTGGGTTGGCAATAGGAGGAGTTGGCAGAATTGCCAAAGTTACCAGCTCGTGCGCGAGAGGTACGGCCTCATCTGGGGCGCAATGCGTCAAGCCGTGCGTAAGTGCGACGAGACGCAAGTCTGGCGACAGGGACTGAATTTTTTCGTTTCTTTTCAAAATTGCGTAAATGTTCCTTGACAATTGTCTCAAAATCTCGGATGCTGATCCAGCCGCGTGGGGAACTGCGGTTCAGATTGTGGACAGTGTAGCAAAATCGGCAGATTCTGACTGGCAACGTGACAGAACTGTTGAATGCAACGCAAGCACTTCCATGAGATGGACCAATCTACCTCATTGCGACGTCCCGAATCTCGCCAAACGTGGTTGGCGAGAGGAAGTATTCGGGATCAGAGTCGGGAGCTTCGCTGGACATCGCCAGTGCCTGTACGGGCAACTCCTGGGAGGGAGCAAAGGGATGTTTAGAAGGAGTCATGATGACTGTTTCTCCCTCAAAATGGAGCTCGCTGGCACCGAAGCCGGCGACCGGATTCCTCGGGAACTACCAGGTATTGCTCTATGGAAGGGCTCTGCACCCAGAGCCATTTCAGCTGAGAGCGCGTCGAGTCATTAAAGAGGCGGAGTTTGAAGCCGAAGGCTGGCTCATGCGCGGCAGCCATGTTCTATGTTTCCGACGCAAGCACTTTTGCGCTTCTGAACTGGTCACCAGTCAGCATCGCGATTTACCCACCGCTGGACTGGTCAGCGGCTTCCTGTGCAACGGTGAGCATGAGTATGACCACAAGTTCCATGCTTCATGTGAGTACTACACCAGCGTTCAGAGTGAAGTCATGAACGAGGCCATGTTCCATGCAACCTATGAAGAACTGATGAGCTTTGGCAAAGACAAAGGCGCGCTGATTCATTCGTTTGAGGATGTGGCTGGTCAATGTCTTTCAATGCTCGACTTCGAACAGACCTCCAAGAGCATTCACATTGATTCGTATCACCTGCTGGCATCGGGTGGAATTGTACTGCGGACGCAGTCCCTGTTTGAAATAACCTGAGCTGGAGTTGAAACTCGTTATCCAGACCCGGCGAAATTCGCCGGGTTTTTTGCTGGCAACACAAAAGTCATTTTGGATCTGCATCAGATCGAATAGCTTTGGATGCATCAAATGTGAATTTGAGCAGCCTGCCATCTGCGGTGACCAAGATGCTCGGGCTCTCTCCCTTTGTGGCGGGCGGCGTTATCGCAATGGAGGATGCGTTCTGACCGATGCGGCGGAACGAAAGCGGTTGCCCAGTCTCTGAAAGCACCAGCAATGTCGTGCGTAGATCGGTGATGCTGGTGCGGCTGGAACCAGATTTGCTGGGAACGTAGCTGGTAATCAATACTGCGGTGTGCGGCTTGCCGTCGCCTGCCAGGTCGCCAACAACCAGCTTTGCAGTGGCTGAACGATCAGAAGCAGTGTCAACTCGATACTTCCAGAGCCGTTTGCCTTCAGGTCCATAGCCCATGATGGACACGCGACCAAGCCCCGCACTGGAATTGGTTTGGTGTACGACAGACCACTGGTTGAGCCCAAAATCAAATCCCGCGATAGTGCCGTTTGCGGCCAGTTCCAGCGGAAGTCGTTTGTCGAGGCGGCCATCAGAATGAAAAATCGCAAGGCCGGCGGGCGGCTCGTTGCGGTCGAGCGGGGCAACAAGCTTCAAGGTCCCATTGTGATCAACATCGATCATGCGAGACAGCGAAGAAATGATCGCCGTTCCCGCGGCGGTTCCAATGGGTTTGAGTGCGAGCGCTTCAGGAGAATTGTCATCGACGATTGGGAACGTGCCGCCCATGTCTTCTGGGTCTGCCGCCGCCTGTTCAGCGAGTTCTGAGCCTTCGTGAATCGGCTTGCCATCGAGCAGGTTCTGAATACGGAGAGAGAATTCACTCGCGTGACCGGTCGAGAAACCTGTGACAACATCTGCTATCTTGCCATCTTTGTCGATAAAGACAACACATGGAATTGCATTTACGTTGTAGCTTTCACCGATCGTTAGTTTTGGGTCGAGAGCCTGGCGAATCGTAACTTTCTTTTTGTCGAGAAAGGCTTGAATGTCTGCCGCGGATTTGTCGGTGTCGCCATTGATACCCAGAATCGTGACTGGTTGGCCATCGAACTTGTTGGCAAGGTCCTGCATCTGCGGCATAGCGGCGACACATGGTCCGCACCAGGTTGCCCAGAAGTCAAGCAATACGACACGGCCTTTGAAATCGGCAAGAGAGATTGGCTTGCCTTCACAATCAGTTGTGGCAAAAGCGGGTGCGAGGTTTTTGAGCATTTCCCGCTGTGCCGCGGCGGAGCGATCGACCTTGTGAAATGCGTTGGTCTTTTCGGCATCTGCGGGCGGGACAAAGGCGAGGGACTCATCGCCCAGTTCGGCATCGACCTTGATGTCAGTGAATGTGTGTGTCAACAGCGCGGACTTGAATTTGGCTGGGCCATGGAAACCAGTCTCTTCTTCCTGCTGTTCCTGCTCATTTTCCATTTGGCGGGCCATCAGGTTGTAGGCTGGGCCAAAGTCAACAACGGTGCGACCAAGGAGGCTGGTGGTTTCATCAAACCATGCGGTGAGCGGAATTGGCAGTGAGCCCGGATCACGCGGATCGGACAGGACGAGGACGTATACAACGGTGCCGTTGGCATCGTTGAGCTTTTCGGGCTCTGAGCCGAGGACGCGCAAGACACCTGTGAACAACGTGTCCATGAGTCCATCGCCAGCTGCAAGTATCCGCAGAGTTGGCGGTACAAGTGCAGAGTACTGCATCTGCGAGATGACATCGTTTAACGAACCTTCAAGTGGCGCTGTTGTATATTGCTTGTATTCGCCCTGGTAGTTGGTGATTGTCTTTCCATCGCTGGCGAATGCCAGTTGATCGCTTTTGACAAGGCACATGTCGGGTCGCTTGAAGCGAACAATTGAGTCGGAAGTGCGTTTCTCGCGAGCGTCACCGTCTTCAGTCACCGGAACAAAGGTAGAGGATGTCTTGTCTTGATAGGTCTTGATCGCTGCGTAGGCGGTTCGGGCTTTCGCAAGAACTTCTTGAGCCTTGGCGACTGCGGCGGCGGACATTGCAGCCTTGCTGGGCATTGCGGGAGATACAACTGGTGCTGGTTCAGCGTCAGGAGCAGCGGGCTGGGCAGAGGCAAATGTCTGGGCCGCGAGCACGAGTGCAAGGATTGAAAGCTGACGCATGATGTGACTCCTCAAAATCGTTCTCCCAAGGCGTTCTACCAACTGATTGGGAGCTGGTTGCAGCAAGTTACACAGAAGCGGGGTGCCAGATGGTCTTCATTTCAACAAAAGGCTCGATCCACCAGGCTGATTCTGAATCTCGAGAGGTCCAGTCGACCTGGTCGCGGACTACGACACGTTTGATGTTTTCGGCCACGCCCTTTCGGAGTAGCTCTCGCTCGGCTTTGGTCAGACCTGCCGCGTGGACGCCATCGACATCGCGATGCGAGGCGATGTAGGGGAGCAGTTCCGCCCGCGAACCGGTGAGAATGTTGAGGACGCCCGCGGGAACATCACCGGTGGCACAGATCTCTCCAAGGACAACCGCTGGGAGCGGATTGGTTTCGCTTGCGTTCATGACCACGGTGTTGCCCGAAGCAAGCACCGGAGCGACCAGCGAAACAAGACCGAGCAATGAAGGCGAGTCGGGGCAGACTACGCACACCACGCCGGAAGCTTCAGGGACTGTGAAGTTGTAGTGGGGGCTTGAAACAGGATTGTTGCAGCCGAGCACCTGAGCGAATTTGTCGGCGAATCCGGCGAAGTAGACGAGGCGGTCGATGGAAAGGGTGACTTCTGTTTCGGCAGAGAGTGCTTTCTTTCCTTTGGCGGGTGTGTCTGCTGACTTGATGAGTGAGGCAAATTCGTCGCGGCGGCCTTCGATCATTTCGGCCATGCGGTACAGAATCTGGCCGCGGAGATAGGCGGTTGCGCTTCCCCAGCCGCCTTGGGCGCGGCGGGCGGCTTCGATGGCTTCACGCAGGTCTTTGCGGCTGGCGTTGCAGGTGTGTGCGAGGACAGCGCCCTTTGAGTTTTTCACAATTGTCGAGCGGCCGGATTCGGTGCGTGGAAATTTGCCATCGATGTAGAGCTTGTATGTTTTGAGAATGTCGAGTCGGTCCGTCAATGCACACCTTCCTTGCGCGGCGAGCCCGCGATAAAGCTCAGTTCGTATTCAAGTTCGTCTTTCAGGGGAATGTTGTTGTCACCAATCAGTGGAATTGATGGCTTGAGGATGCGGGCGCGGTCCATGCTGCCAGCGTGGTAGCGCACCATGGTCCAGCCACGTTTCTGATAGAAACCGATGGCGTTGAGGTTGTCGTTGGTGGTTGTGAGGAACACGCGGAAGCAGCCGTGAGCTTTGGCAAGAGCTGCGATGTGTCGCAGCAACGCGGTTCCCGCACCGTTCCCGCTGCTGGTGGCACTCAGCGTGACCACCTCCAACTGCTTTCCACCGATGTGAAATTGATAGGTGAGGAGCCCAATTCGCTGACCGTTTCGCCACGCGATCAGCGCGGGGATCTGGTCTGCTTCAAAGATATTGCCAAGTGACCAGATCTGTGTGCCGTGCCAGTGCTTATGCAGTTCGGCCTTGATGAAGTCTGAATCGGCATCGGTCTTTAGGCGGATTTCAATCGTGAGAGAATCATGCTCGCCATTCTCGATGTGCGTGGGCAAGGTCGTGGACAAGTTGCGTGATTCGATAGTCATCTGTGGTGTGGAAATTCAGAGGGTGACATATGCACGGAGACCCTGCATGCCGCCTTCGCGCCCGAAGCCAGATTCCTTGAATCCGCCAAACGGGCTGGCGGGGTCGAACTTGTTGTAGGTGTTGCACCAGACGACACCAGCTTTGAGTTTGCGTGCGATCTCGAATATCTTGGAGCCCTTTTCGGTCCAGATTCCAGCTGCGAGTCCGTACGGAGTGTTGTTAGCGCGGGTGATGGCTTCTTCAGGCGTGCGGAAGGTGAGGATGCTGAGGACTGGGCCGAAGATCTCTTCGCGGGCAATGGTGTGGCTGGGCTGCACGCCGGTAAAGAAGCACGGCTTGCACCAGTAACCCTTGTTTGGCAACGTTGAGCGATTTCCGCTGTGCAATGTGGCGCCTTCGCTGGATCCAAGAGCCATGTACCGATTGATTTGGTCAAGTTGAGCCTTGCTGTTCACTGCTCCAACATCGGTGTTTTTGTCCATCGGGTCGCCGACGCGGAGCGATGCGATGCGCAAATTGAGTTTGGCGATAACTTCATCCAGGATGTTCTCCTGAACGAACAGGCGGGAGCCGGCGCAGCAGACCTCGCCTTGATTGAAGTAGATTCCCTGAATGATTCCCTCGATGGCCTGATCGATCGCGGCATCTGCGAAGATGATGTGCGGCGATTTGCCGCCCAGTTCCAGCGTGAGTTTCTTGTGTGAATCAGCCGTTGCGGAAGCGATCTTCTTGCCGACTTCCGTGGAACCTGTGAACGCTACTTTGTCGATGCCCGCGTGATTAGTGATCGCTGCCCCGGTGCGGCCATCGCCAGTGACGATGTTGACAACGCCTGGCGGAAGATCAATTTCCTCAAAGATCTCGGCGAGGCGAAGTGCGGTGAGCGAAGTTGTCTCTGCGGGCTTAAGCACGCATGTGTTGCCGCAGGCCAGGGCGGGTGCGAGCTTCCATGCGGCCATCAGAAGCGGGAAGTTCCAGGGGATGATCTGGCCGCAGACACCGATAGGTTTTGGTGCTGCCCCGGGAAATGCATATTCGAGTTTGTCGGCCCAGCCCGCGTGATAGAAGAAATGTGCAGCAACCAGCGGCACATCGACATCGCGAGATTCCTTGATGGGCTTGCCGCAGTCCATAGTTTCAAGAACGGCTAATTCGCGCGCACGCTCTTGAAGTCGGCGCGAAATTCGGAAGATGTACTTGGCTCGCTCGCGGGGATCGAGTTTGGCCCACTTTGGAAATGCGGCTCGCGCTGCTTTCACAGCATCATCAACATCCTTGTCAGAACCCTGGGCGATCTGCGCGAGCGGTTGTTCAGTCGCGGGGTTGATCGTCGCGAATGACTTGCCTTTGCCCGATGTCCACTTGCCGTTGATGAAGTGTCCGTACTGAGGCTTGATTTCAACTTTCACCGATTCGGGCGCAGGGGCGTAGTCCCATTTGGCTGTCTGCACCGAGGAGGGAATGAGCACATCTCGCTGTGGCGCGGCAAGGGCGGTCGATGATACTGCTGAAACTTCGGTTTCTGACATGGATTAAGCCTCGCTGAAATCGTGAGATGCCTGGTATGTGCCGCTCTTGAGGAACCGAACTTGACGGAGAATGTCGTTAGTGAGCGTTGAAGCTCCGAAACGGAACAAACACGGAGACAGCCAGGGGCAGGTGCCCTTGCCAGTGACATGGCCGAGCGTTTCGTTCACCATGACCAGGTAGTGCAATGACTGTTTCGCGGTGCGGATGCCGCCGGCAGGTTTCATGCCGACGAGGCGGCCGGTCTTGAGATACCAGTCGCGAATTGCCTCGAGCATGACAAGAGTCACGGGCATGGTCGCTGCGGGCTGCACTTTGCCGGTGCTTGTCTTGATGAAGTCAAAGAATCCAAGTTCATGGCGATGGGCCGCGGCCTGCGGATCGAGGTCGTCAATCTCTGCCATCGCTTGAATTGCAATGTCGCTGGCGAGCCGAACGTTGTCGAGCGTCTCAAGTTCGCCGGTTTCCAGAATGACCTTGAGCGCAACTGGTCGTGTCGATTTCACACATACCAGCTTTACTTCGCGAATCTCATCTGCGACGAGTTCGTAGTTGCCAGCGAGAAATTCGCCGCGGGAGATGACCATGTCGATTTCGTCAGCGCCCTTGGCGATCGCATCGGCGACGTCGCGGAGTTTGACATCGAGTGGAAATTGGCCACTGGGAAAGCCGGTTGCGACCGCGGCGATCTTGACGTGTGAGCCCTTGACCTTATCGAGTTCCTGACGCACATCCGGGACCATTTGCGGATACACGCAGACTGCAGCGACACTGGGAAGAGTCGGATCGAGCTCATCGGGGCGAACGGCTTTGCGAGCAAGTGACCTGGCTTTTTCGGGAGAGTCCTTGCCCTCAAGAGTTGTCAGGTCGAGCATGGAAAGTGCGAGGCGATACCCCGCCAGTTTTGCTGATTTCTTGATCGATCGCTTGGTAAAGCTGGCCGCACGTTCCGCGGCCATGACCGCATCAACGCTTGGGCTGTTCCACTGTCTTGGCATGGCCAATTGTACGGTTGCCGAGTGTCTCGCGGCAGAAGGTGTGAATGGCGGAAATGGCCTGCTGCCGAGAGGATTCTCTGACCCAAAGGTTGACGTGATCGGCATTTTTGATCAATTCGTATCGACCGTGGGCGGCCTGAGAAATAGCTACTCCGTCAAGTGGAGGACAGATCGCATCGAGGTCTCCGTGAATGACTAACAGCGGGTGTTTGAGAAGTTTGGCGTGACCCGCTCGGTCGTAGAGTTTTGAGGTGCCAAAGTCAAGTCCGTAGCCGAGCTTCAGTCCGATGATCATCATCGCTGCGGGCAGGTTGAGTGTGTAGGGGACGCCGAGTTGGTTGAGTACGTTGAGCGCGGGCGTGACGGGAAGGCGGTAGGGGGCTTCGGCGATTACGCCGCGGAGATTGGGGATTTGATTGCGAGCGGCTGCCTCGATTGAGACGCCGGCTCCGAGTGAGTAACCAAATAGAAATAAGTCGCCGCTGGCAGTTAGGGACTTTGCGAGTGTGATCAAGTCTTCAGATTCGTGTGCGCCCAGGCTCGTGGTACCATGGGACTCTCCGTGTCCTGGTAGATCCCAGAGGATGATTGTGTCAGCGAATTGGCAAAGGTGTGCTGCGCGCTCGAGCATGGTGACTTTGGATTCGCCCCAGCCGCCTGTGATGATGATGGTGGGGCCGCCGGAGAGCTGACCGGTGATCTCCCACGCGCAGAGTTCCGAGTCTCGACTTTGGAATTTGAAGGGGCGAAAGGAAAGCGGTGGGATGAGTTCGCCCGGGTCGCCAGCGCGTTTGCGGGAGACTGCCCATGAATAGGTTCGGCGCGGAGGCACGGTGAGAGTGCGCAGCGTGTACCAGACCAGCACTATGAATGCAAGCAGAAAGCCTGACGAGAGGAGGAAGATGAATCCGAGAATCCGTTCAAACACGCGGGGAGGTTAGGGGCGGAAGAACGCTGCGATATCGTTGAAGGTTACGAATAAGAACATGCAACCTATGAGGACGAGGCCAGCGAGCGTCGCGGCATTTTGGAACTGGATCGAGGCAGGCTTGCCGCGGATTTGCTCCCAGAGAAGGAAGAGGAACTGGCCGCCGTCGACGATGGGGAGAGGCAGGAAATTGACTACTGCCAAGTTCACGGAGATCATGGCCATGAAGAGGAGAAGATAGATAAAGCCGCGGTCTGCGACTGAGGTGCCGATGGTGGCGATTCCGACGGGGCCATGGAGTTGTTCAACTGGAACGCTTCCCTGGAAGAGTCTCAGGAATGTGACATATACGGAGCGAAGCATGCGCCGCGTTTCGTTGATTCCCATGGTAATTGCAAGACCGGGGCTGTCGGCCTTTACCACCACTTCATCAAGGTCGAGCACGCGGGCCTGCAGGAGTGGATTCTCAAAGCCCATGCTCATCTTGCGAACCGCTTCGATCTCCTGAGTTGTGAGCTTGTAAGTGGTTTCGATGGGTTCAGCGGTTTGGCCGGCGACAGTGGTAGGAGGAATGAGCTTGAATTTCAGAGCAACATCTCCATTGCTCTGCATGACAGCTCGCTTGATAGCGGATCGAATTTCGCGGAAATTGCCAACTGGTTTGTCGTTGATCGCGGCAATCCGCGTGCCCGGACTTGAGATGACCGCGGCGGCAATCTGCGGGGCCAAAGTTTGATCGCGTGGTGAGAGTTTCAGAGTTGAGAGGGGCAGGGCGACGACTGCGGAATCTTCACGAGTGTCTGAGAGGCTGAAGCCAATGAGCCCATCGCTGTTGACTTTGACTTGAAGCGGGACTTGCGATGTCTGACCATCGACGGTACGTTGAACGACTATTGAAATGGTCTTTCCGGGATTCGACTTTACTTCGCGCACGCCTTCTGCAATTGATGGAAACTCTGTGCGGCCAAGTCGCACGAAGATGTCGCCATCGCGCAGGCCCTGGGCCTTGGCAGCGTCGCTTGCGGTCTCAATTTTCATGACGGGAAGGAAACCCAGGAGATTACCAATCGCCGCAGATTTGCCGGTGGCCATCGTGGTCCACGCGGTCTGCAATTGAGTTCGGGGGAGCAGATGGCCTGTAACGTCGCCTTTCGAATCCTTGAAGGTCACTGCGACGAGGTTGCCTTCAGATGCGTCAATTGCATCTTGCAGGTCTTGCAGACTGGTCAGGGGCTTACCGGCGACGGATGTCAAGGTCATTCCCGGCCGCACACTGTTGAGGCCGATTGAATCCAATTCAGCCCGAATGAACTGTTCTTCTTTCTCGTTGCGTGGATTATAAATTGTGCTGGAAAGTGGTGGGTAAAGTCCGATTTCGAGAATTCCGGTTGATTCCGATGGCGCTGGTCGAATGGCAAATTCGAGGGGTTCACTGATTCCGCTGCGGCGGGCTTTGATATCGATCGTTCCGTCTTTATCAGATAAGGCGACGATGGGCAGGATGTCTGCGAACGAATTTGGCGCGTGACCGTTGATGGAGAGAATCACATCATCAGTTCGCATTCCGGGCGAAGTGATTCCCAGCGCCTGAGCATTCAGCGGCATTGAAAGCGCAGCCGGAGAGCCTTGTGCTATTGCGCCGGCCTTGGCAGGCGGGCTTTTGATTCCGACCATGAAGACCAGAATGAAGAGGGCGAGAGCGAGGATGACGTTGAAGATCACACCGGCGGAAATGACCACCATGCGTTTCCACGGTACGCAGTTCTGATAACTGTCGGGCTCATTGGAAATGGCTCCGGGGTTGATGTCTTCCTGGCCGAGCATTTTCACATAGCCGCCAAAGGGGAGCCAATTCCAGCGGTACTCAGTTGGCGAAATCGTCTTGGCGGCCTCAGCGTTGTCGTGGCGGAGTTGCAGGTATTCTGGTTCTGAGGATCCGCGGCGAAACCCCAGACCCTTTCGATAGGAGGCGACGGCCGGGCCAAAGCCTATGGCAAAGGCCAGGACTCGAATTCCCGCCCATTTGGCGGCGACAAAGTGGCCCATCTCATGGATGAAAATAATGAAGGTGAAGCCGGCGAGAACCAGCAGCAGGTTCGAAATGTTATTCAGGACTTCCATGTCTTCTCCATCAACCATACATCGGATGACCGCCGCGGGTTCATGCGGAATAGCCATGCAAAAGGCCCGGACGGTATCGCCGTCCGAGCCTTGGTGGTAATTTCGGAGGCGAGAAACTTAGTTGGCGTAGTGAACACTGCAGCCGTAGGGCTTGGTGTTCTGTGTGGTCACTGGCTTGCCAGCGAGGATTTCATCAAGGGCCTTGGCGACGTAGTTAGTCTTGCCGGGGCCGCTGGCTGAGGTGTCATCATCGATCGCGCCGTAGTAGGCGATCTTGTTGTCTGGGGTGATGATGGCCATGAGTGGGGTGTTCTTGGCGTTGAATGCCTTGCCAACGGTGCCGGCATCGTCCATCAGGATGGGGTATTCGATCTTCCAGTCCTTTTTGGCCTTGTTATTGCGATCGACGCCAGAGCCTGGCTTGCCGGAAGCGTTTGAGCACACGGCGACGATCGAGACATCTTTGCCGTACTTGGTCTGGAGGTCGTTGAAGGTATTGTTCTTGCCGTAGTGCTTGACGACGAACGGACAATCAGCGTTGAACCACTGGAGCACGACGGCTTTCTTGCCCTTCATCAGGTCGGCCAGGGAGTGTTCTTTGCCTTCGGTGTCCTTGAGGGTGAAAGCAGCAACATCTGAGCCAGCGGCGACCGCGGTCGATTCAGATTTCTTGCCGTCTTTGGATTTCTCTTTGTCTTTCTTGTCAGTTTTGTCTTTCTTTTCGCCCTTCTCTTTCTTGGTGTCGTCCTGCTTGGCAGGCGCCTTGTCGGCCGGCGGCTCCGCAAGGACGATGGAGGTGGACGCAACAAATGAGGTTGCGATTCCGGCTACGACCAACAGAGAGAGCAGTTTCTTTGCATTCATTCCAATTACTCCTTTTATGCGCCGATCCGAGCGATCGGTAGCGGTTTCTGGACCGGGCCGATTGTAACTACCTTCAATTCATCGATCCCATTACTTGATGGGTGCTGCCGCAGGTTCCGTCGCCATCGGGGCCGACGGTTTCTCGGACAGAAGATAGTAGTCGGCCGGTGAACCTTTTGTTCGGTAGACCGCCAATATTCCATCGACCTTTGGCTGAGCTTTCTCAGTGAGAAACTCCACGTTGAGGACGGGACCGTCCACAGCGGTACCAGAAAGCTGGTTTTTGGGTGTGCTGCCGGCTCTTCCCGGGAAGAACTCAAGCCGGATCGCGTTCTTTGCGGTGAAGATTGCGGAGCTTTCCTGCAGCTCCATAACCACATCTTTGGCCTGGGACCATGGTTTTGGCGAGTGTTCGTCAAGTTCGCGAATAGCTTTCTGAGCCTCGGGGTTGGGTTTCGGTGCCGAGGTGACATCCCAGCCTCGCACCTCGATACTGGTCTTGACGTCGCCCGCGCCGAACATACAGCGGTCCGAACACTCAAGCCACTCGATCGCAGCACCAAATGATTCGGTGCCAGAGGCAGCGTCTTTTGGAATTGAAAGATTGAAGCCAAGCTTGAGCGATGATTCGTAGATGTAATCCACAATGTCGCCTGGCTGTACATTGCGGTGAGGAATCGGGAACTGCGGCTGAGACATGGTCCAGCCTTGGGGAAGTGTCCATTTGAACTGTGGGGGCTGGCCGGTGTCATTGAGCCCGTCCCAATATAGATGCCACGGCGCGTCGATCGCAAACGAGACGATTACTCGTATCTCAGAACCTGGCTTGGCGCTCGGGTACTCGGTCAGGACGCTCGGTGTAGCGTGGGGCTTTGTGACTGCCGGATCTGCAGTGCACAGGGTTGTAAACAGGCTCGCGAAGACTAGGGTGAGGAGCGGAAGAACTTTCATGATTTCTGGTCCCCGGATGTACATGTGTGACACATGGTCGAATACGGGGTATTGTTGGCCATGAAACGAACGAAGAATGCTTGTGGTGTCGGGCTGGTTATGGGGATGTCGTTGTTGATCGGGTGCACGGGGGTGACAGACAAGGACGTAAAAATCATGGGAGTGGGGGAAGCGCGGCAGTTGCACACCCAGAAGGACACGCCGCCGAAAACGGCGATTTTTATCGATGCACGTCCGCCATCGCAATATGCGGCGGGGCACATTGCCGGTGCAGTGAATTGGAGGTTGGACCAATTCAAACCGACGGCTGAGGTGGATCCGAAGATTGAAGCCTATCGAAATCTTGTGGTGTATGGAAACGACCCGGGCAGTGCCGCGGCACGAGGTCTGACCAAGAGACTGATGGAAATTGGATATGAAGGGGTGAGAATGTTCTCGCCTGGGTTCACGGCCTGGAATGGTTCGAAGCTGCCAGTTGAGCCGCCTCGCTCCGAAGAGCCAGCGACTCCTGCCGCCCCCGCACCGGCGAAGTGAATCAGGGAGTTTGAGAATGTAAAAAGAAAGCGACCCAGCTCCGGTGAGCTGGGTCGCGTTGTTTCAAGATGAGCGAACGATTAAGCGTAGCTGGTGAGCGGGATCGAGATACCGAAGTTCACTGCGCCGCTTGTCCAACCGCCACCGAGGTTGAGATCGTAGTGGCTGAGCCAGTTCATCATGGGGACGTCAGAGGTGACGGTCATGCTGAACCAGGTGAGACCTGAGCGACCGGTGAGCTGCGGAGCCTCATGCAAACGGATCTCGCCATAGCGACCGGCCAGTAGGGAAGCGTTGATGGTGTCGCTTGTGCCATCGAGGAACAGGAGCTTGACGGACACGTTAGCGTTGACACTGGTTGGGTTGAAGAGCGTCAGGTATTCGAAGAAGTTGATACCCGCGGTTGCGGGATCCATGAAGGCGTCACCGAAGTAGGACTCAAGACCAGCGTTGTTGGTGCTCTGGACAGCATCGGCGTCGCCGAAGCGAACCTGACTGACCATCGCCGAGATCGGCCGGGTGTTGGTTGTGTAGCTGAAGCCGATTGGCTGATCGGCGGCGAGACCAAGGTCTTCGCCGGAGAAGGAAAGTGAAGTGCCAGCTGGAACGCTGAAGGTACGGATGATCTGTGGCAGATTGGTGCGGAGGTAGGAGCCAGTGAGCGTTACGGTGACTGGGGTATCGGTAGGATTGAGGAAGCTGAGGTCAGAGGTCGTGCCGCCGCCGCTTGTCATGCTGCCAAGTGCACCGGAGGTGGTGCCCATGTCAGGATCGCCAAGTGCGGAGTAGCCAGCGGTCTGCGTGAGGTTGTAGTGGCTGATAGATGCGACGATACCGATGTCGGCGGCGAGATCTCCTCCATTGACTGGCGTGCTTGTGAGTGTTGCACCGAAGACGCCAAATGGGAAGGCAGGAAGCTCGTCGACTGAGAGGCCGCCGCGGCGGAGGCCCTGGACGGTTGTAGTAACAGAGATAGGTGAATTGGAGTTGGTCTGATAGGCTGTGAGAGTGACATTCACTGCGAACGTGTTGGGGTTGTAGAAGACGATGAAGTCTTTCACTTCGCCAGGGACGCGTTCAACGCGTGGGAAGGCCCACGAATTGCTCGTGCGTTCGGTCAGAGCTTCACCGAGAGTTGAGCCGAAGTCGTAGTGGGCGAAAGTTGCACCGAGCTGGAAGTCAGACTCGATGATGACTGAGTATGGCGTATCGAGACGCAGGCCAGGGAGGCGGAAGCCGGGACCATCAATGACCGTGACGCCGTTAGGGTCACGAGCATTGGCGGGGGCTGTACCAACGTAGGCGAGTGTTTCAGGAGAGTTGTCTTCGTACCGGAAGATGACGCGGTAGTTTACATCAAAGGCGTTGGGGTTTGAGATGGAGATGAATTCGCGGATGCTCGTCGTCGCGAAGCCTTCGGGGAAGACCAACTGGCTGGAAGCCGGGAGTGCATTGACCTTGATGGTGTACGAGCCGGTGGTTGCGCCCACGCCGGCAACGACTACGTAATAGACGTGGCTGGAGAGAGCCTGGAATGAAGTGTTGGCTGTTGCACCTGGGACACCGACAGAGTCGAACGATGCGACTGCGGTTTCAGTCGCGGCATCGAGGACGGTGAGGCTTGCATCGAGCGGTGAGCCATCGGCCGCGATCACTTGGACGAACAGGCGACCAGCGCGGGCTGGTGAAGTGAAGCGGAAGAGGTCGCGATCGCCGGGAACGTTGATCTGATCCAACGCGAGGCCGTCGCCGGTGCGGGAGCTGAGGATGATGTCGGTTGGCTGAGCGAAGTTGATTTCGCCCGCGTTTCCGCCACCGCCACCGCCGCCACCACCGCCGCCGCCAGAGGTTGGGCCGTTGATATCGATCCGGTATTCGCCGGAGGTTGAACCACCAGCGCCTGCGTCGATGAGAATGAAGTAGGTCGTGCCGGTCGTTGCGCCGGGGATTGAGAGTGTTGCAGGGGTGCCAGCTGCTCCGCCTGAGCTTGTGAACAAGAGCACCTGGTTTGAGTCGTAGACGCGGAACTGTGGATCGAGGTTGCCGAGAACTGTGTTGAATGGCGTGATGGTGATATCGATCGTGCCATTGGCGATTGTCGTGAATGTGAAGAGGTCGGTGTCGTTGGCGGGGCTGATTCTGGGATTTCCAGGCAGGCCGCCAGAGATTCCACCGAGACTTGCATCACCTGTCGCATTGGAAAGCGTCAGTGGGTGGGCAATGTTCCATTCGGTTGCATTGGGGTAGTCGTCTTGTGGTGTTGCGTTGATTGTGATGAGGTACGCGCCAATGTCGGAAGTGACCGTAATTGGTGCACCGGCTTCGATGAGCAGGTAATAGGTTGTGCCGCGAGCGAGGTTTGCGGCGTTCAATGTGATTGTGTCAGCAAGGAGAGTGTCATCACCAGTAAAGGTGTCGATCACGGTCAATGTGTCAGAATCAAAGAGAGTTGCCTTCAAACGAAGCGTGCTGGTGCCGGTGCGGTTAATGGTGAAGGAGGCTGGGCCGGTGGCAGGTGCGGTGAACTTCACAAGATCGGAATCACCGGTCTTCTCAAGGATGCCAGGAGCAGTACCGATTCCCGAGATTGAGTCAACAACCACTGGTGTGGCGAATGCGAATTCGCCAGCATCCGGATAGTCATCGGTCGCGGGGAATGTGACTTGTACGTTGTAGCGACCAGAGCCGCCGAATGCATCGGAAACTTCAATCAGGTAGAATGGGTAAGAACGTGTGGTAACGCCCGAAGTGTGGGCTGGATTGACTGAGAAGTTCACCGAAGCGTTTGTGTTGGTGACACTGATGTCATCGTTGAACGCGACAGGGACGAGATATGAATTGCCAAAGATGTCTTCGGAGAATTCATACACCCGGATAATTGGATTCAACGTTGCATCAAGCCCTGTAACGGTGGCGGTGATGGTGTGGAATCCAAAGACCTGGAACTTGAACATGTCGGCATCGCCGGGAGTCTCGATATTGCCGCTGAGCTCGCCGCGACCGAGGAAATCGCGCATGTCGATTTCGGTGGCCTGAGCGAATTTGTGGCGATCAACATAGTCGTCGGTCGCCGGAGTGGCTGCAATATCAAGGGTGAACGTTCCTTCAGAGGAGCCTGATCCGTTCACAACGACGAAGTAACGGTTGCCCTTCGAGACGCCGTTGATATCCATCGTGGTGGTGCCGGTGAGGGCAACGCCGGATCCAACCTGTTGAAGGGCACCCTGATCATCAAGGACAAAAACCCATGCCTGCGGTACAAAGACTCCGGGCAGCGCACTGGTGAGCGTGATAGAAAGCGGACCGGTCCCAGTTGCAGTGAAGCCAAAGGTGTCCGAATCGCTTGGATTGAGCAGAGTGTTGTTGATGACACCGGTTGCGCTTCCCAATCCGCCAGTCGGAGAGAGGAGCGTGCCGTCAAGGGCGATGATGGAAGCGATGTCGCGGGTGTTCTGATCGGGAATTGGAGTTCCGTTCCCAAGGAACGGAGAATTAGTGTGATCATCCTGAACGGTCGAACCATTCTCGATGTCAGTGGGGAGGAAGGCCTGAGTGTGGACCAGCAGGCGGTATGCGCCTGTGGCGTATCTCCAATCAATATCATCAATTCCGTTCAACGTGCGATCGGCCGGGGCTTCGGCGGAACCATCTGCATATTGCTGAGAACTGCCGACTTCAATGTAGTATGTGCCGCCTGCGATGACATTGAGGATGAGTCGGCCATCGCGACGGGTAAAGGTGCCGGTGAGCGCTCCGACGGTGTCTGCAGCGATTGCCGCACCCATCGAAGTATTCTCATCGTTGTAGCCAATCTGATGGAAGTCGTTGTTGAAGACGCGGATGTAGCTGTCGAGTTCGCTGTTCAGCACGGTCTCAAGAGCTTCATCAGCTCCGGGGATTGTGCCGCCGGGGTTCGGGGCACCGAAGCGTGGCCTTGTCGGAGCAAAGCCAGCTGGGACCCAACTGCGCGTGATGCCGAGCGTCTGCGTGCGAATCTCAACGCTGCCCGTGAAATTGGGGCGGAAGAGATAAACATCGGTGTCGGTGAGATTGTCAATGAGGCCAACATCAGTGGCTTCGCGAAGTGACAGGCCAACGGCGGGCATGACTGTCTGTTCGCGACGGTTGTAGGCGTTGAGATCAGCGTTGGAACCAAGGACGTTTTGAACATCGCCACTTGTCGGTGCAATGTCAAGTTCCGCGCGAGCAGCAGTTCTGGCCCAGAATCCAAAATCCGGGACCTCAACGATTGATGCGTTGATATCGTCAAGCACGCCATCGTTGTTGACGTCAACAAGCGTTGCGTTCGCGGTCACATTGATGGTGAAGCGTCCGGTGCCGCTGTTGTTGGCATCACGCACCCTGATGTAATAACGAGCGCCGCCCCACAGTGGCGGCAGAACCCATTGCGTTTCATATCCAGGCCCTGGCGTGAGAGATGGGTCCTTCGCGCCTGCGGGATCAGTTGGATTCTGATCAGCTTCGATGTTGGTGCTGATGAAATCTGAGTCAGTGTTGTCGTTGGAATAGATCAAATTGCCGTTCGAATCAAAGACGTCAATGAACGCGTTCATGAACGAATCTTGAGTCGGGGCAACTGTGATGGTGACCGAGGCAGTGGGGCGATCGTTTCTATCCCACTGACCGCGGATGCCATCATCGAATGCGGTGAGTGCGCGGACAGAGACAAGTGGCGTTGGTGTCGGAGGAGCTGCTGCTGGCGGAACGGTTTCGCCAACATTTCCAACTCCGCCTTGATTGACGCGCCAGACAAAGGACTGGGTTGCCGCGTTGAAGAACCATGCAACTACGCGATTGACCTGGAGCTGTGTGGTGGTCTGTGTAAATTCGCCGCCGAGATAGAGAACGTTTTGATCGTTGGGGCGACCAGGTTCCTGATCATCGGTGAAGGAAGTAATCGAGCGAACGGTGCTGTTGACACCCGGGGCCAGCGGGGAGCCCAGGACGTAGAGGTTCCAGTAGCTGTCGCCGACAACGTTGTTCACCGTGCCGCCCAGGTAGTTGGCGAACTGTCCACCAATAATCAGGCGTGGTCCGTTGTCAAAGTCATTTTGTGCAACATCCGGCGGGTCCCAGACTGCAAGTGCAAAGATCGGACCATCGGTGCCGCGTGCAACGCCGATCGGGTCCTGGTCTCCGTAAGCGTCAGTATTCAAGGCTACTGCGATTGCATCAGTAGTCAGGTCGAACTTAATCACGCCCCACTCAACCAGATTCCGTGCGCCGGCTGCGAGCGTGAATGCCTTATTGCCAATTCCAGCGCCAGTAAACGAACCGCCAATCACAAGCCGTGGCTCGAGACTGTGCGGAATCACAAAGCCAGCAGCCTCAATCGGATCAAAGACCGCAAGCGCGTTTACCTGACCGTCGATGGAGCCCAAATCAAGATAGACACGATCAAAGTCAATATCTTCTCGCAGTGCCCAGACCCGAGTTTCGGTCGGAGTGGTAAAGGCTCCATCCCAGAAAATCAGGTCCTCAGCAATGACCTGAATTTCAGCCATTGTGCCTGAAGTTGGATTTGCCACCATGCCACTCACACCAATCAGGCCCTGTCCTCGGTTGTTTCCAAGTTCAGCATGGTTTGGAATGAGGCTTGAATTGGTGAACGAACCACCAACCATCAATGACAATGGAAGGTCGATCGTGACATCTTCCTCAGAGATTGTCGGGGGGCCGCTGGCCGGGAAAGTAATGACATCGATTCTGACTGCTACTGAAGCAGGATCGAATGTTGTAAGCGCGCGCACCTCGCCATCGGTGATGCCGATATCGATCGGGAGGATTGCAAAGTCCTCATCGATTCCCATAAGGCGAGGAACCGGTGTTGGGCCGATCGATGTGAAGTCGCCGCCGAGGACAAGCAATTCGCCAATGTCATCTGCGGGAGCCTCAGTCGCGTCTCCCAAAGGTGGTGGAGTTTCGCCGCCGAAGTTTTCAGCTGGGTACCAGCCCGCTGTCGGATTCCAGGTTGTAGCGGCACGCACCGCACCGTTTGGATCGTCAGCGGTGAGGCGTCCCCACTGATAGCGGCCAGCGAGCGGGTTAAAGAACCACGCAGCCAGATTCTTGATGATGACAGGGGGCAGATCAAGGCCAAGTGGGTTTGGCAGCACAAGATCAAAGTCGCCACCAACCACGAGAACGCGGGAGTTATCGCCGGTTGCGCCAACTGGCAACCAATCAAACATTGTATAAACTTCGGCTCCTGCAGTGCCAGCAGTAAGAGTATTGTCGTTGAAACCGAACGGCCGCGGAACTGCTTCAGTCGTGAGCGGGCCCTGGCGGCCGACAAACCACCAGTCGCTGGCGTCATAGATTGCCACATTGCGTGAGTTCACCGACGAGTCGACGCGGGTGAGATCTGCAAGGTTGAACAGGCCGCCGACATAAAGAGCTGTGCCAGCATCATCGTCGTTTCCTGTGTAACGAGCGATTTCATCCTGCGGAAGGATGAAGGAGAACACATCAGTGTCGCCTGGCTGATAGATGCGACCGGTGGCGCCAGCAGACATCTTGAAACCGATGTCGAGTACGCGATTTCCATCGGCATCTTTGATGTCAAACGGATTGCCCCATTGCAGAGGAGTCGCGTTGGTGTTTCCATCGTTGATGTGATCATCGGTTCCGGCGTTGAACGTGTGGTTCGATTCAATCGCCATGTAGAAACCGCCGCCGGATACGTTGTCGAACGTGTCGACGATGACGTAATAGGTGCGGCCGCCGACGAGGGCAACTTCAATCTGAGAAGAAAGGCCGTTGAAGTCGTCGTTGAAGCGGATGAGTGTGCCCTGGTCATCGATCAGGCGAATCGCCGGGTCAGTGAGCGGGGGGAGACCAGCTGGCACGACAGTTACGAATGCAAGGCCGTTGCCCTGTGCCACGAAGCTGAAGAGCGAAGTTTCCTGTGCATTTCCAAGGCCGCCACCGGTGCCGCCAACAGCGCTGGTTGGGCTGCGGCCACCGTAACGGACGACGGGGTCAACGACGACCGCGCTGGCCGATGCATCGAATGTGAGCATGAACGAGCCGGTTGCCACCGCTGAAGTGGGATCGACTACGTCTGTGCGCACACGGATGTACCAAACGGTGTTCCGACGCGACACAAAAGTATTGAACGCGTCGTTGCGGTTGCCTGAGTCAGAATCGGAAACCACGAGGCGACCTGTCGCGTCATATACCTCGAGGCGTGTGTCGATTGTCCCTGCTGGCGTTGGGTCACCAGGGCCGCCAGCCTGCGCGTTGACAGTGAACAGACTGTCGTAGGCCGCCTGCAGGAGAGCTGGAACTGTTCCGGTATCGGTCAGATCAAATCGGTAGACAAAATCCTGTCCAGCACGGGAAATCGTGTTGCGGATTCTGCCAAGGCCTTGATTGAGGATGACATTGGGGAGCCCATCGTCAAAGAATGGTGGTTGAGGATCAAGGGGGTTTGGCGGCGGCAAAGTCTGCAAGGCCGTCGACATTGCATCAATCTGCACGGTATAGCTGCCAGCGGTGTTGTTCTGTCCGCGCACGACAACGTAATAGGTGTCGCCGAGTGTTGCAACAAAGCCCATCCAGCCGTCGCGATAGGTACCAGAGGTGAGATTGCCATTGTCATCGCCGCGGGTTGCGCCCGAATCGGTGAATGCCATGCGCGTGCCAGCAGAGTTGTAGACTTCAACTTTAGAGTTGAGAGTACTGCCCACTTCGTTTAC
>CAZAEQ010000047.1:0-30772 GCA_964484185.1 uncultured Phycisphaeraceae bacterium | reverse complement strand
ACGAAAATTTCAAAGGGGCTCATGAGTCCCTGATCCCCTTTTGTTTTTGGCTCAATAACGAGGTTTAAAGGGGGCCACGCTTTTCTAAGGGGGCCAAGTTGGTTGGCACCCTTAGGTTTTTGGCCTGAAAACGATGGTGAGCGTGTTGTTGAAGCAGTCGCGTGAAAGCGATCAGTTCTCTTCATGTGCGTGCGGCGGTCGAGTTGATGGGGTTTGGTTTTCATAATTGCACCTTAGAAAGTTCTACGTGCAAGGTCAACACAAATTGCAGCAAAATGTGGTACCGGACAAAATTGGGGCGCGAGACGTCCTGTACAGGAAAAAAGTGCCGAACGCTTCTAGGCGAAGTACCGAGTTCTGAGTAATGAGTGCTGAGCACAGGCATCAAAGACAAACACATGCCAGAGTTCTGGCACCATATCGTCTCATCGATCGGAGCACCAAATGTCTACCACCATCCACCCCCTCACTCGCATCGGCCATGTTCATCTCAAAGTCGCCGACCTCGATCGCGCTATCAACTTCTATCACGGCGTTCTCGGTTTTCAGGTCACACAGCGCATGGGAAGGTCCGCCGCGTTTCTAAGCGCCGGCGGCTATCACCATCACATCGGTCTCAACACCTGGGAGAGTCTCGGTGCATCGCCGCCGCCCGCGCACACCACCGGCCTCTATCACATCGCGATTCTGTATCCGACTCGCCCCGCGCTTGCTGATGCGCTTCGCCGTCTGAACAGCGCCAATATCCCGCTTGAAGGGGCGGCAGACCACGGCGTCAGCGAAGCTCTGTACTTGCGCGACCCGGATTCAAACGGCGTCGAGCTTTACATTGACCGTCCCGAACCACTCTGGCCACGCACACCCGGCGGCGAACTTGCCATGTACTCCAGCGCACTCGATCTCAATGCTCTCTTGCGAGAACCAGCGATCTAAGCAACCCGAACACGCCTGATCCGGTCTGATCGCACCCGATCACGCCTGACCAGCCCCCAAACATCGATTCCGACATACCAACTACCATTTTCGCCGCCCGAATAACTTCCCCCCTACTATCACTCTGTCCGCACCGACCTGGGCGAAAGCCCACGTCCGGAGATTGCCACGTGATTCCAAAGCCACCGCCGCGTGAAGGCCAGATCGGATTTCTTTACCTTCCCCCTTATCGCATTCAGGGGATCTCCGTCGCTGGCGAAGCCACCTGCATCCAGATTCCCGAACTCGATGTCGTCTTCGACATGGGTGCCTGCCCGCGCTATGCGCTCGCATCGAAGTACTGCATCATCTCGCACGGCCACATGGACCACATTGGCGGCCTGGCGTACTGGTGCTCGCAGCGCAAATTCCAGGGCATGGGCGTCGGCAAGATCGTCTGCGATGAACGCATCGCGCCCGCAATCGATCGCATGATGGCAGGCTTTGTCGATCTTGAGCGCCAGAAGACCCAGTACGAAGTCATTCCCGTTCAGGCTGGGCAAGACTTGCAGATCAAGAACGGGATCTTCCTTCGGCCATTCCTGACTGAACACACCGCGCCGTCGATGGGCTACTCGCTCATCGAAAAACGTTCCAAGCTGAAGCCTGAGTTCATGGACCTGCCGCAGGACAAGCTCCGGGAGCTCAAGGAACGCGGCATAGAAATCACTCGCACGATCGAAATTCCCCTCATCGCCTATGTCGGCGACACTGCGCCGGGGCCCCACCTCATCCGCGATGAGATCCGCAAGGCACAGATCATTCTCGGTGAGTGCACGTTCTTTGAACCCGACCACAAAGACCGCGCCAAGATTGGCATGCACATGCACGTCAGCGATGTCGCCGAGTGGCTCCGGGTTTTGGAATGTCAGCACCTCATTCTGATCCACGTTTCGCGGCGGACGGATATGCAAGCCGCGAAGAAGCACTTTGTTCAGACGGTGGGCGAAGAGCTGGCGAGCAAGGTGCATTTCCTGATGGATCACAAGACCAATCGCACGCGGTATGAGAAGCAGGCGATGGAGGCGGAGATTGTGGCCCAGGCACACGCCGCGGCGAGTGGGAAAAAGCAGTATCCTGATGTTGGGGTGATTGAGGAAGAGGAATAGGTCGAATGGGCGTTCCGGCGGTCCCTTACCTAGGATTTCGGCATGATTATTCGAGGCACAGTTGAGAAAGGTAGAGTAGTGATACTGGACAGCGGCTCAACGCTACCCATTGGGACGCGCGTTGATGTTTCTGTGCGAAAGTCGACAAACAAAAAATCCCTCCGAAAGGGCGCACCCGACCCCCTTTCGCGTATCGGTGACTTTGCGGTTCGCGCGGGGACTCGCACGTTCTCAGATGATCACAATCTCCTCGCCTATGGCCCAGGTCCAGCCTCAAAGCCGAAACGGAAACGGCGGGGTGCGAAGTAATGGCCCGCCGATTTGGCAAGCCCACCGTATTTGTGGACACTCAGCCATTGCTTGCCTCGCTCAGCACGTATGACCAACATCATGAAATTAGCATCGCGTATCTGAGAGGATACGCCGAGAGTTTTACGCCTATTGCAACCTCCGAATGGGTGTTAACCGAATTCCTGTCCGGCGCATCCAAGCCACCCTTTCGATCGGCAGCTGCAAAGGTTGTCGACACGCTTATTGAATCGTCTCTCGTAACGATTGTGCGTGCAAACCGTGCAGATTGGAAAGATGGACTTGCCCTCTATTCTGATCGCGACGACAAGGAATGGTCTCTCGTTGATTGCATTTCAATTTTGATTTGTCGCAGGCTGCGCATACGAAACGTGCTTACCCACGATCACCATTTCACGCAAGCCGGATTTGAGATTCTCATCCCATGACCTCCAAATACGACACCTACACCTCCCCCCTCGCCGAACGCAACGCCAGCAAAGAAATGCTTGCGCTGTGGTCGCCGCGGCACAAGTTCAATACCTGGCGAAAAATCTGGCTCGCCGTTGCTGAAGCCCAGCACGAACTCGGGCTGCCTGTCTCTAAAGAACAAGTTGAAGAACTCCGCGCTGTAGTGAATCGCCCCGGTGGCATCACTGATGCCGAGATGCAGGCGGCCGAGAAATACGAACGCGAACTTCGCCACGATGTCATGGCCCATGTTCACGCCTTTGGCGATTCATGTCCCAAAGCCAAGGGGATTATTCATCTTGGGATGACGAGTCAGGATGTGGTTTGCAATGCAGATTTATTGATACTCGAGTCAGCAATTGCACTTATCGCCACAAAAGGCGCGGCAGCGATCGATCGGCTCAGCGTTCACGCAATTAAGCATAAAGAAATGCCGACCCTTGCGTTCACCCACTATCAGGCCGCACAGCCGACCACGGTTGGAAGACGATCTGCGAATTGGGCGAGCGACATTGCGCTCTGTGTCAATCGACTCGACGCCTACGACCAAAAGTTTCGGGACTCAACAGCACCGGACACTCGACCCATGCTATTTGCAAGCAGGGGGCTTCGCGGCGCAACGGGAACCCAAGCCTCATATCTCGCGCTCGCCGATGGATCTGCCGACCGGGTCGATCGCTTGAATGGCAAGTGGATCAGTCGCGTGTGGAACTGGCCCCACTCTATGGGAACTACTCCGTTGGCATTGGCTCAATCTGAAGGCAACTTTGGGCGATGGAGCGATTGCTATCTCACCGGCCAAACCTACCCCCGCGTCATCGACACCTTCATCCTCGCCGACCTCGCCAGCACCGCGAGCGTCCTCCACAAAATCGCCACCGACATCCGCCTCCTCTGCAACCGCAAAGAAATCGATGAGCCTTTTGAAGACAAACAGATCGGCTCAAGCGCCATGCCTTACAAGCGCAATCCCATGCGTTGCGAGCGGATCTGCGGCCTGACTCGCTTTGTCATGAACCTCGTCGGAAACACCTATGACACCGCCGCCACACAGTGGCTGGAACGCACGCTCGATGATTCATCGAATCGTCGCCTCTCGCTGCCCGAAGCGTTCCTCGCGCTCGATGGCGCACTCGACCTGATGCACAACGTTGCGAGCGGCCTCATCGTCCACGAGGCCACAGTCCGCAAGAACCTGATGGCCGAACTCCCCTTCATGGCCACCGAAAACATCATGATGGCCTGCGTCAAGCTGGGCGGCGATCGCCAGCATTATCACGAGGTGATCCGGGTGCATGCGCAGGCCGCGGGAACGCGGGTCAAAGATGAGGGATTGGACAACGACCTTCTCGATCGTCTCAAAGCTGACAAGAACTTCTGGTCCACAAACCGCGGCGGTCCGCTGAGCGCTGAGCTCGACTGGGGCAATTTGCTCGACCCCATGAAGTACATCGGGCGCAGCGTGGAGCAGACAGAGCGGTTTATCAAGGAAGTAGTTGAGCCGCTGCGCGAGCAGTATGGCGGGGCGATTTCGAAGCTTTCGCAATCTGGGCCGCGGGTGTAGCGATACCACATTGAACAATGCTGGGTACTCAGAGGCGGAGAAAGGCATTATTAACATCAGATAAACACGATGTTCACGATAAAGGCATTGCCTTTTTCCCATCGTGCATATCGTGATTATCTGATGTTAAAACCCCCTTCTTCTCCTCGACTTCTTGACATATCCACCCAAGGCCGGCGTTTCTAAAATTCACCAACCGACCCTTTCACTCCTATTCTCCTGCAATGTCCACCCCGCTCACCATTGACCAGGTCCACGCCATCGCCAAGCTCGCGCGCCTTGCGCCCGCCGAAGCTGACTTTCCCAACTTGCAGCATGACCTCGCCGCGATTCTTGCCTATATCGAAAAACTCCAGCAGCTCGATCTGAAAAACGTCGAGCCGCTGACCCACATCGGTGAAGAACACAATCGACTTGACCCCGACATCGCCGGCCCCACCATTGCCCACGAAACACTCATGGCTCTCGCCCCCGATGCCGCACCACCATACTTGAAAGTCCCAAAGGTACTGTAAGGAGGTATCACATGAAGCCGCTTCACATATTCCGCATTGTCCTGGTAGTCCTCGCCGCCGCCGCGGGAATCTATCGCGGATGCAACCGCGACTCATCCTCAAATCGCAAAGTCACCGAATCTGGCGAGACCGCCTACATGCGTCCGGTCGACGATCCCGCACTTGAAGCCGCCGCCAAACTGGCGAGAGAAAAGTGGCCCGAATTCGTGAATGCCCTTTCTCTGCGCCAACCAGATCTGAGTTTCTCTGTAAAAGTTCCACTCGCCACCAAGGCTGGAAGCACCGAACATATCTGGGTCAGCGTCGACTCGGTGGATGGCAACACCATACGCGGCAGGCTTGCCAACGACCCTTTCGAAGACATTGGTTACAAGAATGGTGATCCGATTTCAGTACAAGCCGACATCATCGAAGACTGGATCATTAACAAGCGCGGCAAGTTAATTCAAGGCGGTTTCAGCCTCGAAATCCTTAGAAACACAAAGTGAACGCAACCACTTCCATCTCGCACGCGCTGGACGCGATCAGGACCACCAATCCGTCGCTTCACGCATTCCTGCAGGTTTTTCCCGAGACATCGCGCGCCCACGCCGCGTTGATTGAGAGCGCTTCGCACTCAGCGCACCCGAAACCCCTTACCGGCCTCACCATCGCGCTTAAAGACAACATCTGCCTGGGCCCCGATCTTCTCGCCCCCGGCGATTCCCTCGGATACGGCGGCAACACAACGTGCGCCAGCCGCATGCTCGAACACTACAAGTCGCCTTTCACGGCAACCGCGGCACAGCTGCTCATCAACTCCGGAGCAGTCATCGCAGGAAAAACCAACCTCGATGAATTTGCGATGGGCTCAAGCTGCGAGCGCTCCGCCTTTGGCCCCACGCTCAATCCTCACGATCACTCGCGCGTTCCCGGCGGATCTTCGGGCGGTTCCGCTGCGGCGGTCGCTTCTGGAATGGTCGATGCCGCGCTCGGCTCTGACACAGGTGGCAGCATTCGCCAACCCGCCTCGTTCTGCGGCATAGTCGGCATCAAACCAACCTACGGCCGCGTTTCTCGATACGGACTGGTTGCGTACGCCTCAAGCCTCGACCAGATCGGGCCGCTGGCACGCGATACAACGACCGGCGCAAGATTGCTGCAAACCATTTGCGCTCACGACCCGCTTGATTCGACGAGCAGCTTGCACGCCGCGAAGTTCGCGAGCGGCGATAGCGCGCCGGTCACCGACCTCGCGGCTTCAATCGAGACACCTGTCGCTGGACTCACAATTGGCGTGCCGCGCGAAGCTCGATCGAGCGCGAATCATCCCGATGTCTCCCGTGTCCTGGAAGAAACCATCGCGACCTATCGCTCGCTCGGCGCAAAAGTCATCGACATCGACCTGCCCCGCACCGACTACGCGATCGCGGCGTATTACATCGTCGCCTGCGCGGAAGCATCCAGCAACCTCGCCCGTTTTGATGGCATCCGCTACGGTCATCGCGCTAAGGCAGACAATTTGTTTGACGTGTACTGCCGCTCGCGCAGTGAAGGATTCGGTCCCGAAGTTCAGCGCCGCATCATGCTGGGCACGCACATTCTCTCCAGCGGCTATTACGATGCGTATTACAACACGGCGCTCAAAGCCCGGCGCGTCATCAAGAACGATTTCGATGCGTGCTTTGCGCAAGGTGTTCACGCGATCCTGATGCCTGTGGCGCCAAGCCCAGCATTCAAGCTGGGCGAGAAAACAACGGACCCACTCGCGCTCTATCTCGAAGACATCTACACAGTCGCGATCAATCTCGCAGGCCTGCCGGCGATGAGCATCCCCGCCGGCCACGCCGATATCGATGGCAAGAAACTCCCCATCGGCATGCAGCTGATCTGCAAACCGTTTGATGAAGTCACGATGCTCTCGGCCGCCCGAATGTTCGAACGCACTCGCGCAGTGTGATGTAGGCGCCCCCACATCCATACCCTTGATCCAATGTCTAAGCATTTCACACTCTCGCTTGCGAGCCTTTTCATCGCTCTTCTGACATTCCCCCTCTTCGCCCAAACCCCACCGCCGCAGCCGGGAACCTTTCTTCATCGCGCCAGCGAACTTACCGCCTCCATCCAAAAAGATTTCTACAACAAAGGCTCCGCCCTCTACGCGCAAACCCTCACCAAGCGCGATCCCGAATTCATGTGGGGCAATGGCATCATGTTCTCCGCACTCGTCGCCGCCGCGCGGCACGAACCTGCAACGTATCAGCCCATCGTCAACACCTTCTTCTCCAGCCTCGATCACTACTGGGATTCCAAAGTCGCAATCAGAGGCTACGAACCGTCGCCGACCGCTGGCAACGGCCACGACAAGTACTACGACGACAATCAGTGGATGGTCATCACGTTTACCGAGGCCTACGACCTTACCAACAACATCAGATTCCTCGACCGCGCGGATGAGACGCTGAAATTCTCGCTCAGCGGCTGGGACGACACGCTCGGCGGCGGCATTTGGTGGCATGAAAAACACAAAGGTGGTGCGAAGAACACGTGTGCAAATGCGCCTGCGGCGGTTGCAGCACTTTGTATCGCTCGCCATCGCAATCGGGCTGAAAACATCGAGTGGGCTCAGAAACTCGTAAAGTGGACCAATGAGAACTTGCAGGACACCGATGGACTCTTCTTTGACAACAAGAAAGTTGCCAATGGAAAAGTCGATCGCAAAAAATACACATACAACAGCGCGCTCATGATCCGGGCCAACTTGGGCCTCTATCGTGCCACCGCCGATGAAAAATTCCTGACCGAAGCAAAACGCATCAGTGCGGCCTGCACCCACTTCAATAACCCCAAGACCGAGGCCTACCACGATTCACTGCGGTTCACACACTTGTTGGTCGAAGCTGACTTGGAGCTGTATCGAGCCACTGGCGATGCGGCCATCCTGGCGCGTGCCCGGCACAACGGCGAAGTGACGTGGAAGCAATATCAAGACTCGCCGCCCAAAGCCCTCATCGAGCAAGCGTCAATCGCACGCATGCTCTGGCTGCTCGCGGATCATGAGACGGACATTGGCCGCGAGTTCTGGAAAAAGGTGGATGGCGAAGTTGCGGCGAGCAAGTGAATCTACCGCCGCCGGCGCATCGCAACGAGCCCACCAACGCCCACGAGTGCAAACGCTCCCGGCGTCGGCACCACACCCATGAACCCGCCATCCAAGTTGCCCGAGCCCACCACGCCCAGCGCGAACACCGATCCTCGCACCTGCGTGTTCGTCAATCGCACCAATGCATCGGGTGCCAGGATCGTCGCACCAAGTGTCCCGGTTGCGTTCACCGAATACGCCGCATCAGCATTGATCACTGTTGTGCTCGCGCTCGCGCCGCCAAAGTAACTCCATGAACTCGTTGCGATATTCACCGAGTCGCCGATCACGTTCAACACCGTTGTCGACCCGACCTCGCCCGTCACAATCACATGCTGCGCTGCCGCCAATTGTGCTGCGGTCACTTCATAAATATTCGTACCGACGCCATTGCTTGACAGTGTCAGCGTATTGCCGTTCAACACCGCCACTGCGTTTGGCCCCAGGTCCGCGGCCAATCCGCTCGCCGCTCGATACGCGTGTTCCATCGCGGCGAAGTCAATCCCCGATGAATACGCCATGCCGGTGGTCACTCCGCCGCTGACGGTCACTTTATTGCCAGCCTGATTGGTTCCGGCCAGCACTGCCCCGCCGCTGACAGAGGTATTTCCAGTTGTCGCCTTGAGCGAGCCGCCAGAGGCCACGCCGCCGCTGATGCTGCCGCCGTTGAGTGTCACATTGCCGCGTGCCTGGATGCCGCCGGTCAGCACGCCTGAATAGACAACATCAGAGTTGGCGCGAAGGCCTGCGCCGATGTTAAAGGTGTTGGAATACACAAGTCCGCGTGTGTACACACTACCGGTAGTACTACCCGTAAATCGCTCGCTGGACTTGCCCAGATTCGCACCGGTGAAAACCGAGACGCCCCAGGGATTGTTCGCCTGAGCCATCGCACCAGATGCAAGCCCCGCGGCGGCAACCACACCAATAACTGACTTCTTCACAGATACCCCCTGCGGCGATAGACCGCCATACCCAAAACTGCCTTACCTGCCACCAGCCGGCCACCGCGATGCCGCTTTCCTCCCGAATCCGCGGCGGCCCGTACCGATTCTGGCGCTTGTGCCGACGAAATCACGCTTTGGGATTGGTCCGAGAAGGGGCTCCAGACCCCTTGCATCGTCTGGTACACTCTTTATGATCCCGCAATCGACCGAAGGAGAATCTATGAAGTCCACAACTCTTGTAGCCTGCACTCTCTCGCTTCTCGCCGCTGGCGCAGCACAGGCTCAGCTCGCCATCAACTGGTTCACGATCGATGGCGGTGGCGGCACATCTTCGGGCGGCACGTTCTCCCTCAGCGGCACCATTGGCCAGCCCGATGCGGGAATCATGACCGGTGGAACATTCACCGTTTCCGGTGGATTTTGGGCTGGAATCGCAAGCAGCACGCCGTGCCCGGCAGATTTCAATGCCGATGGAATCGTTGACCTCTTTGACTACCTCGACTTCGTCAGCGCGTTTGCCAACAACTTGCCCGAGTCGGACTTCAACCGCGACAGCGTCATCGACTTCTTTGATTACCTGGATTTTGTTGATGCGTTCGCCGCAGGGTGCTGAATCTTTCGAGTATGCCAGCGAGAGCCGTTTGTAACGATCCGGGCTTTGTTCTGCTGCGCGTAGCAGACGAAGTATTTGTAGGCTAGGAATTGACCGCCAACTGCGGCGGCTTTCCCAACTTCACAGCTTCTTTCGCCGAACCCCACTGGCCCCTATGGCGCAAACCAGTAGGCAGTAGCACTGCCGCAATTACTCAGGGATTTTGCCGTCCAGCCGCTTTCGCGCGCAGCCACCTCAAAAACCCAATGATTGCAATGCGAACAAAATAATAAAATGAGCTTATGCAAGTTAAATGTGAAAATTTGTTGCGAAAAGCCTTTTATATGCTGGAAGTTCCAGGCATATTCCGGTAACCTCCGCTCTCTGGCAGCCAGGGGACAACCTTGAGGTATGTACGCTGCGGTAGGGGGAGAGAGACATGTCGCATTCTGCAACGTTTCAAAAGCTGGTAGGAACTTCGACGCCGATCGCGTCCATTCGGGAAACAATCCAGGTCGCGGCCGCATTCCCCTCAACCGTCCTCATTCACGGAGAAAGCGGCACCGGCAAAGAACTTGTCGCCCGCGCTATTCACGAACTGAGTCCGCGCAGCGCACATCCGTTCGTCACAGTCGACTGCACCATTCTCACCGAATCCCTTTTCGAGTCAATCCTTTTTGGCCACGAAAAAGGCTCGTTCTCCGGCGCTATTGCAGCGACCACCGGGTTGGTCCGCTCCGCCGACGCGGGGACGCTGTTCTTCGACGAAATCGGCGAACTGCCGCCGCCCGAACAGGCCAAACTGCTCCGCCTGCTCCAGGAACGCACGGTGCTTCCCGTTGGTGGTACTCGCCCGATACCGGTGAATGTCCGAATTGTCGCCGCAACTCATCGTGACTTGCACGGCATGGCCCGCCTGGGGACTTTTCGCGCTGACCTGTTGTACCGACTCGACATCGTTCGCGTTGCCATGCCCTCGCTTCGCAATCGCTCAGAAGACATTCCGCTTATTGCTCAAAGCGTGCTCTCGAATCTCTCGACAACTCTCGGGGTGCAAAGACGACTCTCTTCTGCAGCGATAGATTCGCTGCTTCTGTACGCCTGGCCCGGAAACGTGCGCCAGCTTGCCGCCAGCCTTGAGCGCGCGGCAGTCCTGTGCGAACAGGAGACCATCGAACCACACCACCTCGACCTTCCGGTAGAAAGTGCGTTCCTCAGTGAGCAGCCACTCCTCCATCGCGTCACCGCCGGAGCATTAAAATACGCTTTGAATTCCTGTGCTGGCAATCGTGCGGCGGCCGCCCGTCGACTTGGTATCGACCGTCGCCAGCTCTACCGACTCCTCGATCGCTACTCGTCTGGCAACCTTGACGAGTCCATGCAGACTTCCGGTTGATCCAGAGAGTCCCCTCCAAAGGCCGTCGTTCACGTGAGCAAGCATGTGAGCGGCGGCGTTTTCTTGCGCGCCTGTTTGATGTGACAATGGCGTCTCATATGTCGCGCGACACGTGTGACATTATGTCACACCTTCATACTGCTCACCTTTGATATTGGTGCGTGAACGCCCCAAGATCCGCGCAACACACATTGGCACGCAAGTTGCAATGTTCATGTCATGGACGTTGCCGCTTCACAACATAGTACTTTGCCTCACACATGGACGGGCCTCCTGCTCGACTCCATGAAACGCCCCGCCGATATCGCGGCCATCCGCCAGATTCTCGGCGAAAATGCACAGGTCATCGTCGTTCGCGAATCCGATCTGCCGGCACACACGCTTCGCTGTCTGCTTCAAACCGGTGCAACCAACATACTTGCCTCCAGCAGCAATATCGGTGCGGTCGTTCTCCTGCCTCTGCTCAAAGCGGTCTCCGCGTTCGGTTCTATTCGCCGCGTCGTGCTCCTCCACGACATGGATGTTGATTCGGTCACATCGCTTGAGCACACCGGAATTCTGCTTCTGCGTGATTGTCCGGAAGTTCGCGCCTCACTTTGCTCACTCGTACAAGGCGAATCACCCGCACCTGCAAGTCGGTCCACCGAGTCTGCCCACAACCCTCTTTTCAAGGAGCCTTCTGATGCGTATCGCTTCCCAACCGCTTCTACATGATTTCAACGGCGAAGAACTTCTCTGGCTCGCCATCCATTCCAATCGCGAAATGCGCACCGACATCGAACGCGTCCTTGAACTCAGAGCTGGTGGCCAGGCCCTCCTGTCGCACAAACGTTCTCTCCGGTCTGCCTCTGACAAACAACCTGCTGGCATCGACTGCCGCAGAAGTTAACGGCCTCTCTCCTTTCTCTCTCGCTCGCCGTGGCGTCAATCGCGCCACTGCGGGTTTCAAAATCCTGTCTCTTCTCTTCTCTCGCTCGCCTCCGGAAGTACAACGCCGAAGGCGGGTTTAGGTCCTCGAAGGTTCTCTTCTCTTCTCTCGCTCGTCGGGTCTGGGAACACGCCCGACGGGTTTCTTCTCTCCTCTCTCGCTCGCCGTGATGTGAAAACGTCAACGGTGGGTTTTCGGAGCCCCGGGCAGTCTTACCGCCGCCCGTCGGAAATCCTTGTTCGACTCCTCTCGTTCACACTGCAACTTTCTGCAGTGAGCACTCCTCGCTCCTAATCAACGAGCGAGAGGAACCTTCGCCGGAGTGAAAACTCCGGCGCCAGGTTTGTTTCACGAATCTCTTCTCTTCTCTCGCTCGCCTCCGGAAGTACAACGCCGAAGGCGGGTTTAGGTCCTCAGAAGTTCTCTTCTCTTCTCTCGCTCGTTGCATGTCGGAACACATGCAGCGGGTTTCCGTTCCTCTCTTTTCTGTTTGTACTCGTATTTAGGAGTTGCTCGTATGAAGACGTTCCTCTCAGCCTCAGTCCTGGTCGCTGCAGTCGCGGCAAACGCCCAAGCTGCATTCTCAACCTTCGTGATTCGCGGCACACCTCAGATTCTTGCAAACAACGTATATGTGCCCGGCGCAACTGAATTCGTTATCGCCGCCGGCGGTCAGAAAGCGGGCTGGGGCTCAAACGCTGTCAATGGTTCGACCATCGGAAGCCTCTCGCAGATGGTCATTACTCGTCACGACAATGCCGGCCGCTTCACGCCTGGTTCTGGCCCTTCGGTCGCGCCATACCTCAACATCTGGATCTCTGACGGCGTCAACTACGCCGTCGTTGCCAACGAGCCATCAAACGGTTCCTTCGCGGCGTTCCGCACAGCTCATCCCGGCGGCGGCTACACATACAACTTCTCGGCCAACGCCATCGCCGCAGAAGTGGCCAACATCTATGAAACCACCGGGGCAGCCACAAAAACCGACTGGGTTCACGTGGCTTTGAACAAGGTGGGGCAGCAACTGACGTTCGCCGATGTCATGGGCTTCACGATCGCCGCCCCCAGTGCAGCGTTCATCGCTGGCGGCAACGGAATCGGCAGCGGCGCTCCCCGCGAACTCGGTTCGAACGTTGCGATGGGCTTTAACTGGGTCTTTGGCGACACACTTTCTAACTACGTCTCAGGCGATGAAGGCTACGTGGTTTCGGGTGCGGGAGTTGTACCAACTCCGGGATCGCTCGCGCTCCTGGGCCTGGGCGGACTCGCCGCTGTTCGTCGCCGTCGCGCCTGATCTGTTCGACTCCTCTCGTTCACACTGCACCATTCTGCAGTGAGCACTCCTCGCTCCCAATCAACGAGCGAGAGGAACCTTCGCCGGAGTGAAAACTCCGGCGCCAGGTTTGTATCACGAATCTCTTCTCTCGCTCGTCGAGTGTCGGAACACACTCGGCGGGTTTCCCGAAGCCTCGAGCTTTTTGAGGCTTCCTGCGGCACACCTGAGCCTGTGCGTCGCTATCTCCGCTCGGCTCACCCTTGGAGTTTTCTATGAACCGCTCAGCATCACTTTCAATCTTCGCTCTTGCTCTGGTCGCATCTGCCGCTCACGCTGCAACCATTGGTTACAGCAACATCCCGGCCGTGCTCAATCCAAATTACCCCAGCCTGGGATATCAGGCCACATCAACCAGCGAATTCGGCGATCGCATCACATTTGGCGGCACAGAACGCAAGCTCTCAACCGTCACGCTCACCATGAGCTCCTGGGCTCACTCTGAAGACTACGGCTTTGCAACCAGCTACGCACACAACCTCACACTGAATGTCTACGACGCTGGCGCTGGTAACACTCCAGGCGCATTGCTCGCGACCAAGACCGCCAGCTTCAACATTCTGTATCGTCCGGTCGGCTACACGAACAACGGCATCGCATTCAATGTCACGTTCGATATGTCTTCGCTCAACGTCACACTTCCCAACTCGGTTGTCTATGGCCTCGCTTTCAACACCGCCAACTACGGCGCTAATCCGCTCGGCGTCAGCGGCCCATACAACTCACTCAACTTCGCCCTCAACGATGCAGCGGGCGGCGGCATCACCGCTGGATCAAACAACGATCTCGATGACGCATTCTGGAACACTTCACACGCGCCGTTCTACACCGATGGCGGCCTTGGCGGCGTCGGAACGTTCCGTCGCGATACGAACTGGACTCCATACGTCCCCATGGCCCGTTTCGATCTCGTCCCCACTCCTGGTTCACTCGCACTCCTGGGCCTCGGCGGCCTCGCGGCAACACGCCGTCGTCGCGCCTGAGCCTCTTCTCCTCTCGCTTCAGGTGCCCTCGCGGCACTGAGCTTTCTCGCTCTCGAATAACGAGCGAGAGGAACCTGTGCCGGAGTGAAAACTCCGGCGCGAGGTTTGTCTCTTCTCTTCTCTCGCTCGCCTCCGGAAGTACAACGCCGAAGGCGGGTTTCCTCGGAGATCTTGTGTTTGCAAGACCTCAGCTTCATTAGTATTGGAGGCCACATGCTCGTTTCTACTCGCTCGTTCTTGACTCTCTCCCTGCCTGCACTCGCCCTCTTGACGCTGACCGGATCAGCGTTCGCGTCGGCGCCTTACTTCAACGGGTTTGAAACCAACACCACCGACTGGGATGCTCAGTTGACTCGCGTCGCATCGGGAACCGGCGGAGTGACCTCCGCGACCGGTTCGTTCCACGGCCAAATCAATCCCAACGGCACCGCGTTCACCCGCTGGGATGGGTATAACTACGGCGCGGGCAATGCAGTGCCCACAGTGTTCCAGGAATACTCAACCTCCATCGACATTTACCTCGACGTTGCAGGCGGCTGGGCCAACAACACTTGCTTTGACTTCTCATCTGCCATCAACAACGCCGCTGGCACGCATCGCGCGGACTTTATCTTTAACGGTGGTTTCTACAACGACACCGACGGCTCGCCAGGCAGCGGCACCAATCGCTTCATCGTTTCCGCCAGCTACAACAGCCAGCCCGGCAGCGCGTTTGCCAAGAACCCCGGCTTTTCCCCCATCGCAATCTCTACCACAGGCTGGTACACATTTGAACATCACTTCTACCAGAACGGCTTTGGCCAGCTTTCGGTTGACATGTCAATTTATAACTCGGCCAACACACTCGTAAACATGTGGGGTCGTTCTCTTGCAGATCCAATTGCCAGCATCGGCGGCAACCGCTATGGCTGGTTCGATTTCAATCAGTTCTCCGCTTTGACAGTTGATAACGCGAGACTGGACCTTGTCCCTGCTCCCAGCGCTCTCGCACTCCTTGGTCTTGGTGGCCTGATCGCCGGACGTCGCCGCCGCTAAACACTTCGATCCTCTCTCGCTCACTACGCCTTACTCACCAAACAACGAGCGAGAGAGACCTGGGCCCGCGCGAACGTGCGGGCCGCAGGTTTTTGGTTTTGCGCAACTCCGGGAACCCTTGACACGTCAGGTAGACTCCGCCATGCTCAAAAACCTTGGCGTTGTTTCCATCTTCTCTATCTTGACACCAGCGCTTGCACTTGCCCAGTGTGACAACGATGGCCTGCGCAATGGCCTGCTCGCGCGCTACACCTTTAACGATGGTCTCGCGGCCGACACCTCTGGCCTGGGCAACCACGGCACAATCGCCGGCGCGACCCCTGGGCCCGGGATCAATCTCAGCGACCTGGTATTCGACAGCGATGGCGACTATGTCACCATCCCCAATTCCTCTTCGCTCAATCCCGCGACTGCGGTCACACTTTCTGCTTGGTATTTCGCCGCCAACCACAGCGGGCTCGGCAGCGATCCACTCATCGACAAGGGCGCAGGCTGCCACTGCCATCCCTACTACCAATATCACTTGTCGGTCACGGGTACGCAATATGGAACTTCCCCCGGCTCATTTGGGTTTCATGTCGCCACCAGCGCGGGGAACGTGGGCGCTGGCACACCACCCAATACCTACACCGCCGGCAACTGGGACCACGTCGTCGGCGCATATAACGGAACCACTACGAGCATCTGGGTAAACGGAGGCCTGATCTCGAGGAACCCGACAACCACCGTCTCCATCCCCGACATAGGCAGGCCGGTCACCATCGGCCATTACACCAATCTCGGTTTCTCCCTCCGCGGCGGCATCGACGAAGTCCGCATCTTTGGCCGCGGGCTGACCGATGGCGAAATCCGGTATCTCTACCAGCACCCCGATGACTCGCCCGGCTTTATCGCCCAGCCAGAGTCGCAAGTCTTCTGCCGCGGCAACTCTTCAGTGTTCACAGTCGCGATCAACGGCGCAACCCCCACTTCATATCAGTGGTTCAGGAACAACAATCTGCTGACCGATTCGTCCTCGGTCTCGGGCGCCAACTCGCCAACCCTGACAATTTCCAACGCCCAAACAGGTGATGCCGGCCTCTATCACTGCATCGTTGGCGCAGCCTGCGGCAACCTCACTTCTGACTCCGCTTCTCTTGAAGTTTGCCCTGCAAACTTCAACTGCGACTCTGCCGTCGACTTCTTTGACTATCTGGACTTTGTGGATGCGTTCTCGGCAAACAACCCGAACGCCGACTTTAACTACGACGAGGTCATCGATTTCTTCGATTATCTGGACTTTGTAGATGCCTTCTCGTCAGGTTGCTGACGTCGGGGGCTGAAAACCGGCTTCACGGGTTCTATCCTTGCGGCCATGCCTCACATCATCGGCGAACCCTGCGTTGGAACCAAAGACACCTCTTGTGTCCAGGTCTGTCCTGTTGACTGCATTCACCCCACCAAGGCCGAAGCCGACTTCGGCACGTGTGACCAGCTGTACATCGACCCCGACACCTGCATCGACTGCGGCCTGTGCGTCGATGAGTGCCCGGTGAAGGCGATCTTCCCCCAGGAAGACCTGCCCAAAGAATGGTCGAAGTACATCCAGATCAATATCGATTACTACACCAAGAAAAAGTAGACCCACCTCAAAACGAGAAAAGCCCCGACAGCGTTCTGCCGGGGCTTTTTGTTGTACTGATATCAACACGTTTCAGCAGCCGGAGCTGAACGCATCGACGAAATCGAGATAGTCAAAGAAGTCGACGATTCCATCCTTATTGAAGTCGGCATCGCAGCCCGGCTGGACTACGAAGCGGAACCATTGCACATCAAACGGGCCGGCGATGTTGACCGGGAACGTGGTATTGGTACCCATGTTGGCGATATTCATGTTCGCGACAACTGGGGAGCCAGTGTTATCACTGATCGCGATTCCCGGGAAGTCGGCAACATTTCCATTTCGATATGCATCGTCGGCGGGCGATGGGAGATTGTTTGCGAAGTTGAAACGGCTTACCGCGAGGAAATACACACCCGGAATAAACTTGCGGGTCATGCCGGTCGCATCGTTGTCATCATGTCCGTAGCCTGGGATCGGATTGCCATCGGTGTCATAGACCCAGTAATCAAAGTCGATGACACTCAGGCCCGCTTCAGAGAACTGAAGATCGCCTTCAACAAATGGACCGATGACTGTTGGTGTCACCTGAACAACATCGTGACGCAGCGAATAGGGGAATGTGGTCGCCGCCGTTCCTGCAATTGCGACATACGCGCGGCCGCGGGTGCCGAAGTCGTAGTACTGCATTTCACGGTTACCCGCGGCGTCGGTGCGAGCGACCAAAAGTGTTGCATCGGTGCCAGCGTTGATGTTGCCCGCGGTCTGACTCAGGCCGCGCATTGTCATATTGAAGTTGTTCGCGGGGCTGTACAGATTAAGCGTGTGGCGGTATACGCCCGGCGCAGCAGCGCGGCCATCGATCTGGAAGTAGTCAACGCTGTCGATGCCACCATTGGTCAAATTACCAGTTGAGCGGCCGGAGATCGTCAGGCCATTTGGGAGATTGACATAAACGTTCGCCGCAGTCTTTGAATCATTCGGCTCTGCTTCCGGCTGCACTGTCTGCACGAGTTGGCCGCGGATTTCGCCGCCGGGAAACGCGGCAGAGTGAATATTGACATACAGGTTTCCAGCGAGAAGTGCGGCGACCTGTGGCGGCGCGATGGGCGAAGTGCCGACTTTTGGCGAGCCCAGCGGAAACGGAATGACGACCGGACCATTCACGCCTGGCGCAGCCTGATGGATGTGCGCACCGGTCTCGCCCGATGCCAGAGGGGTGAAGGAGATGTTGTATGAGAAGCTTGTTTGCGTCGCATCGAGCATGAACGAACCGATGCCCAGGGCCGTGCTGGGATTGGGCGGAACCTCGTTGCTGCCAACGATCACAGCGGTGAAATAGGTCTGTGCGGTGGCGGTGCCGGCGAGAATTGAAATAGCGACGACAGGGGCGAGACGTAAGAACGAAAGCATGACAACTCCTTGTGTGTGAGGGTCGAGTGTACTAAAAGTGTCACACAATGTATAGTTGAATCTGCACGCTCTCGAAAAAAGCGAGGCAGGTTTCTGTTCTCTATCGGGCTGAGTGAATTTGGGTGGTTTGGGAACCGATCGCCTGATTTGGCTCAAAATCGAGCTCGTTCAGCATCCATTCGCAAAGTGCTGGACAAAGTCAAGGTAGTCGAAGAGGTCGAACTCCATGTCGTTGTTGAAATCGGAGACGGGGTCGCCATTGACAAATGCAGTGATGAAGTCAAGGTAATCGGGGAAATCTACGATGTCGTCGGCGTTCATGTCTGCCGCACAACCGAGTGAGATTGATGCGGGTTGTGTGGTGACCACGCCGAATGCGTTGCCGACCGTCAAGTGATATTCACCCTCATCCTGCGGCGTAAGTCCGCTGATTGTGAGCCGCGGCGATGCAGTGCCAGAGATCACTGATCCACTTGCAGTTGTGCCGCTCACGACCGGTGTTGTTCCCTTGTACCAACGGAATGAAAGTTCATCGCCTGTGGGAACGACACCAATGCTGAGAGTTTCGCCTTGCGGGCGGCGGCCGCCGGCAGGATCATTTTCATATCCAGCGGGTGATGTACACAACGCAACGATTCCGAGCGCAGGCCTGAGCCCAATCAGCGCTCCCACGACCAATTGTGGCGAATCAGAAAATCTCGCCGAGTCATTGACGCCGAGGCAAGTTGCAACCGAATTCCAATGCGTCGGGAACGCGTACCACGCTCCTTCTTGGTAATACGCGAGGTTGGGTGAGTTCACTCCCGTTATCGTTGAAAACTGACCTGCGATGACAAGACGCGGAGTCATTGGCCCCGAACCGTCGGGGTCAAACGAAGTCGATCTGTAAACGCCCTGGCCGCTGATGTCAGTGGCGCCGATCCCAACCCATGTCCCCGCGCGCCACACTGCCACTGGGCCTGTCGCAGCTCCGCCAAGCCTTGTGAAACTGCCACACACAACCAGTTCGGGGATGCCGGGGCCATCGCCGTCGAAGTCCATGCCGCACATTGTCCACGCGTTTCCGCCGTTCGTAGCCGCAAACAAACTCCATTGCGTTCCGTTCCATCTTGCAACGCCGCTCGGACCCGCCGCGAGCAGGCTCAGTGAACCGCCGCCAACGTCCCAGACCGCGAGTCCATAGATATTAGAGTTTGGAACTGTTCCGCCAACCTGGGCGAAAGAAGTGCCGTCATACGCATACACCCGATTACCGCTGCTGATATACAACTTCGCAGGCCCTGGACCTTCGCCATCGACATCAAGTACATGCATGGCCTTGGGAGAGCTGAGCGTACTGATTTGAGTCCACGAGGAACCATCGCGACGAAAAATTCCTTCTGAACTGGCTCCATAATACAAATCTTCTTGACCAGTCTGAGGACTGCGATACGCCGCGACCGAATAGGCGCCCCCTGGCGTTGCCACACTCACCCAGCCATTATCATTGAGGTACGCGAGCTGGTGATTGGGTCCCGCCGCTGCGGAATTCAATGCTCCCGCTACCACAATCGAGTGGGTCAACGGACCGGGTCCATCAGGATCCCACATGCACATGGCCGCTACTGCAGGTGTGCCATAGCCATCAGAAACTTCAGTTCTCGTCAGCGGCAGATCCTGAATCGGCAGCCAGTCGAGGAGTTGGGCGGAGGATTGTGCCGCGACGGTGGCGAGGATCGCGAGCGGGGCGAGAAGTTTGGTGGTCATGACGAGTTCCTGGTTTTGCGGCGGGTGAAGAGAGTTTGGTTATACGGACAGGAACGCGGTTGGGTGCAATAAACATCTGTCTAGAGACCTTCGAATTCAAAGGCGCTCACTTTTTAGGTGAGCATCTGAGCGCCTTTCGTTTTTGACTCAAAAACGAGGGTGGGATTTGGGAGTGACGATTACTGAGCGCTGAGTGCTGAGAGAGGAACTGCGTTCCTGCGTCAGAAACGTAAGGGGGCCACGTATTTCTAAGGGGGCCATATTGGTTGGCCCTCTTAGAAATCTGTCCGGAAGGGAATGGGGAGCGCGAGACGGATGAAGCGCGGTTCAGGGGGCCACGGAATTTCAGAGGGCCATCGAGCGTGGCCCCCTGAGATGTGATCTTGGAAAGCGGGGAGAGATTTGGGGCGAACAGGGTTTGGGTTGGATTGAGCATTGGGGGTTCCTTGGGTTGATTTGAGGCTTAAGGCGGTATCGGACGTTTTGTGAGGGTCTGGATTGGGCTGCGATTTGGTGTACCAAACGAGTTTACGGGGTGTGGGTGGGTGGTGTCAAGAGAAATTTGGTGTGTTTTTGGGATTTTTGGAGTTTGGATCTGGAAGCGGTTTTTGGGGTCAGGAGCGGGGTTGGCGCGGCACCGGCATTCCTGCCGGTGTGGCTTTGCGCCTTGCCAAAACAAAGACTGGGTCGCCCATTCAGGGCTCGGCGGCGGGCGGGGTTCTTACCCAGGCCGCTGGCCTGGGCTGGGACTAGGTTGCACCTTTGGTGCATTCGGAGGCGAGGATTATTTCTGGAAGACTTTGGTGCGGTGGTGGGTGAGGAATTCGTCGAGGGGTTAGAAGTGAGTAGTGTTCATAGGGGTTGGGCTTCCGCCCGAACCTGAGAAGATCTACGAAGCTGAGATGCGATTGCATAAACAGCTTCGTCGTCAAGCACTCGCTCTTCGTACTGGAGAAAGGAAACAAAACTCTTTGGATTGAAGACCCAGAGCTTGTGACTGGTGGGTCTTGGGTTGTCGACGTACCAGACTGGGAAAAGAACTACGCCGCGGACGGGGATTGATTTTCCTGTCATGGCTCGAATGTCGTTACTGATTTCGGTGCAACAGGCTTCAACTTGTTCTCTGATTTCTTTCGCGTGGTCGTGTCCGTCGATTGTCAAGATCACGCCGTCGAACTTGATCCTCGAGTCTTTTTTCTTTGTGCGTGTCTTAGTTTCAATTGCAAACACGCCGGGTGGACCGACCACAACATGATCAACATTGGCTCCGGGTCGACTACTGGGGACATCGTGAATCACATGGCAGCCCAGACGTTCGAGTTCACGTAGTTCATCTGCTACAAGCCGCTCGCCGCCGATTCCCAGGCCGTAGTTGTGGGCCGCTGAGTGAAAGCGGAAATACTGCCACGCCACCAGGCCAACAAAGGTTGCCATCAGCGCGACCGCCATGAACCAGAACATGCCAGGTGAAAACTTGGCCGTTCCAGCGAGCAGTAGCACGGCCACGATTCCGCCAAAAGCCACTCCAACCGTGTATGCGAACTTAGCAAACTCATCCAGATAGAACTTCTGTAATAGTGATTGACCGGGTTGGCGCGAGATAATCTTGCCTTCTAGAGGGGACCTTGGTTCGTTCTTCTTGGAATCTTCCATATGAACAGGTTAGCACCGCCTGCTTGGCACTGCGCCCTGGAACCAAAGCGACCTGTCGGGACATCGACAAATCTGATATGCTTCCTGGCTACAAGCATGAACCCGACCACGCCGTACAAGTCAGTTGCAACTCGCGCGTATTACACGGCGTCGATCTCGCAATTCCTAGATCAAAGCGACAACGAAGTTCTTGGACCGCTCGTTGATGGGAGTACATTCGCTGTCGAAACGACCCAGCGCGATGCATGGAAGGAGCAGATAGCACTTCTGAGACAGGTCCTCGCGCCGTACCGAGGTGGCCTGGTGGCATTTGAGTATTCGGTGCCGCGGGTTGGGCGTCGAATTGATGTATTGCTTGTGATTCACCATGTTCTCTTCGTGCTTGAATTCAAGGTTGGGGAGAAGACGTTTACGGCGCACGCGACAGATCAAGTTTGGGATTATGCTCTCGACCTAAAGAACTTTCATAGCACAAGCCATGACAAGACGATCGCCCCAATTCTGATTGCTACTCGAGCCAAGCCGTCACTTGCAGCTATTGCGAGGACTCCTGACAGCGATGGTTTGCTCCGGCCGATTCACGCTGCGCCAGAACAACTCGGCACTGTCATTGAGAATGTCCTGTCGTTTTGCGATGGGGCGGCAATTGATTCTGCTGTTTGGGGGCAAGGTCGGTACTCGCCCACGCCCACGATCATCGAAGCAGCGATGGCGCTGTACGGGGAACATGGCGTAGAAGAGATTTCACGAAGTGATGCGAGCGCAACCAATCTTTCGCAAACATCTAAGGCTGTAGCAAAGATCATCGAGAGTTCGCGAGAAAATCGCCATAAGTCGATTTGTTTTGTGACAGGTGTTCCGGGGGCCGGAAAGACATTGGTTGGGCTCAACGTGGCAACGCAGCACATCGACAAGGAGAGCGAACTTCACAGCGTGTTTCTATCTGGCAATGGGCCGCTTGTGGCAATCTTGCGCGAAGCGCTTTCCCGCGATAAGGTGCGCCGAGAAGCTCTTGCTGGCCGTAAGTTCAAGGTAGGGGCTGCGCGAAGTGAGGTAAAGGCGTTCATTCAGAACGTGCACCATTTTCGCGACGACTGCTTAGACGATCCGGGCCCACCAGTTGAGCGTGTGGCTTTGTTTGACGAGGCGCAGCGGGCGTGGAACAAAAAGCAGACCGCATCATTCATGTTGCAAAAGAAAAAGCGGCCTGATTTTGCAATGTCTGAACCGGAGTTCCTGATCTCATGCATGGACCGACACAAGGACTGGGCTGTGGTAGTGTGTCTCGTCGGAGGCGGTCAGGAGATCAATACTGGCGAGGCGGGAATTGGCGAGTGGATACGGGCAATTCTTCAATCGTTCAAAGACTGGCACGTTCACCTCTCGCCGAACCTGCATGATTCGGAATTTGGAGCCGGCGAAGCCATGCGGGCGCTTGAAGGTCGCAAGGGCGTACACATGGATGAGAGCTTGCACCTCTCTGTGTCGATGCGATCGTTTCGCGCGGAGCGCGTGTCTTCTCTCGTGAAACACATACTCGATCTTGATGTAGAAAACGCTAAGACGCTCTTGAGCAGTGTACTTGAGCGGTATCCGATTGTCTTGACGCGCGACCTTTCGAAGGCGAAGGCTTGGCTCAAATCGAAAGCTCGGGGCAGCGAACGCTATGGAATGGTGGTTTCGTCGCAAGCGCAGCGCCTCAAACCCTTGGCGATAGATGTGCGTGTTGATGTCGATCCGATTCATTGGTTCTTGCACGAGAAGGATGATGTGCGTTCGTCGTATTACTTAGAAGATGCTGCGACAGAGTTCGATGTCCAAGGGTTGGAATTGGATTGGGCGTGCGTGGTGTGGGATGGTGATTTTCGGCACAGGAGTGAAGGCTGGAATCACTGGTCGTTTCGCGGTAGCGCGTGGCAGAGAATCAAGTCACTGGAACGTCAGTCGTATTTGAAGAATGCGTATCGGGTATTGCTGACACGCGCGCGGCAAGGGATGGTGATTGTGGTTCCGCGGGGAGAGGCCGAAGACCCGACGCGTTCGCCCTTGATTTATGACGACACGTTCCAATACCTGATTGGATTGGGTTTGCCCGTGCTTTGACTGCCGCAGCAGAACTATGGCTGGATGGTCTAGTGGTAGTTGTGTAGTATATATACTACACAACTACCGTATGGACTCTCGGCAAATCTCTTTGGGCCCAGTTCTCATTGGTTCTGATGCTAAATCGTGCAGGAGATGGTAGTATATATACTACCATCTCCTGACATAAAGACATCCCTTTATCCGTTGAAAACCGAGGGAGGTTCGACACAGCCTGTTAGTCCATTCTGGTGTAGTATATATACTACACCAGATCGTTCTTACGCAGTCTTAAACTGCTATTCTCTGTTACCTGGTTTGATTGGTGCGGTGAAGTATATATACTTCACCGCATGGCCACCCGTTTGTCAATCGCCAGGCCCGACATCGTCACGACATTTGATGGCCTGTCAAGTCGTATTTTGCGACAAAACGAGATTGGAAGGGTGCTGGAAACCAATCGAACAAACTGGCGACTCGCTCAATCCACAACCCTCAACCGCTTCATCAAATATCTGATTGAATCAACGAAACTCAAAAAGTTAAGCCTGCCCCTACCGCACCGCTCGGAAACTCTATATCTCTGGGGCGATGTGTCGCCATTTGTCGTGGCGAGTCATGCCAAGCCCGGCGCCTATTTGTGCCACTACACGGCGATGCATCTGCACGGGCTCACTGACCAGGTACCGGAGACCATCTACGCCAACTTCGAGCAGCGTGCGCTTCCGCCTTCCACTTCGCCGCCGACTCAGGCGTCAATCGATTCGGCGTTTCGTCGACCACAGCGCCTGACCACAAACATCTGTCCCCTGTGGGACAAGCGCCTCTGCATGGTCAACGGAAAGCACACAGGAAGGCTGGGTGTTGAGGAGAAAAAAGATGAAAGCGGAATGCCTTACAGCATTACCGGAATTGAACGAACACTTATCGATATTACAGTTCGCCCGGCTTACGCGGGCGGAGTCTCTGAGGTCATGGAGGCGTATCGGCGTGCCGCGGACCGGGTGTCGCTGAACAAGCTCTCGGCCACACTCAAGAAGATGGAGTTCGTTTATCCATATGAGCAGGCCATCGGATTCTATCTGGAACGCTCCGGAGCCTACGAGAAGTCCCGCATTGAACTCTTTCGAGCGCATCCATTCGAGCTTGATTTCTACCTGACCTATGCGATGAAGAAACCCGAGCACTCTTCACGCTGGCGAATTTTTTATCCAGCGGGACTGTAGTGGCTGCAACTTCGCCACCAGAAAATCCACGTAGAAATCAAATGATTCCAGCTTGATGCTCTGGTCGACCGTATCTACGACCGCGGCAAAATTCTCGCGGTGATATTCTCTCTGAGAAGAGATTTCGTCCAGCAGTTTGAGCGGAACACGCTTGGCCTCGAAGACCTTCTTAAGGGTCGTCCATGCTTCTTCGCTTGAGAGATCCACACCATTTCTGGTGATCAAGTAGTGAATGTCGAAGAAATCTCGGGCACGCGGTCGTTGCGAGCTGCTCTTCACTATTGGACGATACGACGGCATTTGCTGGCAGATGGCTCGCACTTTCTCGCATGCAATCATCAGAGGCGAGTAGACGAACACTTGGTAGCCATCAATGTCGTGAGCAACCTTGCCGGCACAATACTCGTGCTTACTGATATCAACACTAAACGCACGGCGGCCGCCAGCCCCAAGCTCCATGGCCTGGAGTCTGCGCTTCTCTGGCTTCCCTGAGAGTCGATCAAAATCTTTCAACGGCATGACTTTGAACTCAAGCGTGTAACCACCCCAAAATTCGCCGATGGTGTCCTCATCAATGTTTGGTGGAGCCTTGGAGAACTTGATATCGAAGACCGTCAAGCCCTCAGCCGTGAACGTCGCTGTCAGAAGACGTTGCACTTTCGCCTGAACTTCATCGATAGGTCCTAAATCACCATCGAGTGAGAAATCGAGATCGAGCGATTGCCGAACTGGTATTCCGTGAATAAGCCGTAAAGCGTTTCCGCCCTTGAGAACAAGACGCTCCATTAGTTCATCATCTGACACCAAAGCAATAATGGTGAGTGTCTTAATTCTCTCAAACTGATCGTCTGCCATAGAACAGATTATCTAGAGCTTGTTTAGGCAACGCACGACCGTTATCGCGTATCAAAGATTGGCGACTGCTCGATGCCCCACAAACGTACCAGAGCGGGATTTGTACGGATATCTGGACCTCAATTTGCCCGCGAAGCGGAGTATTGCCTATACTCCCGCCCCTTGGAACTCCCCGGCGTGGTGGCCGGTCCATCGGAATATCCCACATCTTTGTGCCGCGGCACCATCCGCTGCACCTGCCCCGCCCAGTAGGCGGCGTGTTTAGTTTCCGCTTCTGCGGTTTCCGGCTTTGTCTGTCTCCTGGCAGTCCTGGCTTGAACCCGCCTTCGGCGGAGTCTTTGGAGGCCTTTATGTTGCGTCGCGATACGACCCTGCACAAGCCGGGTCACGTCACTAAGAACTGGAAAATTGTTGATGCCAATGGCATCAGCCTCGGTCGCCTCGCGGCGGAAGTCGCGACCTGCCTCATGGGCAAGAACCGTCCCGACTGGACCCCTCACGTTGACTGCGGCGACTTTGTCATCGTCACCAATGCATCCAAAGTGCAAATGACCGGCAACAAGGGCGAGCAGAAGACCTATCAGACATATTCTGAATACCCCGGCGGTCTCCGCAAGCAGACCTACAACCAGCTCCGCGACAAGAAGCCCGAACTGCTGATTCAGCAGGCCGTCCGCCGCATGTTGCCCAAAAACCGCATGGCCCGCATCATGCTCAAGAACATGAAAGTGTTCCCGGGCGCTGAGCACACATTCGCTGATCGCAAGCCAGTTGAGTTGAAAGTTTAAAGGGAAGGCACTAGGCATTTGGCACTAGGCATTAGGTAAAGACAAAAACATGAATACAAACATGAGTATCAAAATGAGTCCTGAAGGTTTGAATCTCGGTGGTGCGGCGGCAGCTGGTGCAGTTGCTCCGGCCCCCGCTCCTGAAAAGCCCAAGCGCATCGCCAAGCCTGCTGACAAGCACGGCTGGTGGTGGGGAACTGGCCGCCGCAAGGCTGCGGTTGCCCGCGTTCGCATCAAGCCCGCCGCCGATGGCACGGGCAAGATCACGTTCTACTGCGATGCCGCAACTTGCACCTTCCCTGAGAAGACTGTCGAACAGTACTTCTCTGAAGAGCGCGACCGCGCTGATGTGCAGCTCCCCCTCAAGATGACCGGCGTCCTGGGACGCATGGATGTCAAAGTTCGCTGCTCCGGCGGCGGATATATGGGCCAGGCCGGCGCAGTCAAGCTCGGCATCGCCCGCGCTCTGGCTGACTACGACCCGAGCTTCGACGACATGCTCCGCAAGGCAGGCTTCATGACACGCGACAGCCGTAAGGTCGAGCGTAAGAAGTACGGCCAGGCTGGCGCTCGCCGCCGCTTCCAGTTCAGCAAGCGTTAATTTGGTTCATTCGCCTGCTTCGGCTGGCGAACGGAACAGTCCACGTTTCAGGCCACATTTCAATATCTATTCCACACGCCCGGCACATTGCTGGGCGTGTGTGTTTTTAGGACGTGCGTTTTTTGGGACCAGATTCCAGGCCCAAACTGGGCCAAAACTGGGACAGTGGGAAAGACCGGCGACCAGCGCAGGTCCGGTACTGCGTGGCGCGAGTCAAGAAGGTTGCAAGCGGAGCAAGAGCTTTGCATGTTGTAGGTACGACTGTTCTGCGGAAGTGATTGACTCTACCCAATCACGCCGCGGCCACAGCAAGACCGGGGACCTTTCATGCAGAACATCTTCAAATCAGCCGCCGTCGCAACTCTTCTTACCAGCCTCGTCGTTCTGACTCTCGCCATCGCAGTCGCCAAGCCAGCATCTGCCCAGGCCGCACCAGTCAATGCAGTCTCGATCAATGTCGTTGATGCCGCCGCCAACCTGGGGATTTTCGATAGTTTCAATTCAAGCAACCCCGCGCCGACTCCTGGTGCGGTTGTTCTGTTTGGCCTGGGCGCGGTGATGGTGTTCACCACGCAGCGCAAGTTTGCGAAGGCTTAAGCCTTCTGGCGAGCCTTGACCTTCTGAGTCAGGTCTTTCTGAGTCTTGACCATCACTTCAAATTTTTCGGCGGTCGCCCTACCGGTTGCGCGAGGTTTGAAGATCGCCGTGCTGACGCCCAGATATCGGCCCGCGCTGATCGAGCCAGCTTTCACTCGCTCGAATGCACTGTCGGCATTGGCCTTGCTGAACTCGGTCCCGATAAAGCGGCGGCCGTAGTGACGCGCCATGACTGCGGTTGTGCCGCTGCCGATGAATGGATCGAGCACCAGGTCGCCTTCGTTGCTGCACGCCAGGACCACGCGTTCCAGATAGGCTTCGGGCAACTGGTTGTCGTGATAGCCGCGGCGTTCTTTGTTGTTCCCCTGAATGCGACCCAGGCCCGGACCATACCAGACATCCATAGGCATGCGCATTCCCGGCGGAAAGCCGTCGGCTTTCTCTGTTGTCCGCGGATCGAAGTACGTCGTTGCACGATCGCTTGGTTCGAGGATTCGTTCGGGGTTCCAGGTGCGATTGGCGAGATCGCGTGCGAAGTAGAGCGCGTGGACCTTGCTAGAAATGAATTTCGATTTTGCGTTCTGCCCGAAGCGGTAGTGCCAGATGCACCAATTGACCATGTGCATGCCGCGGGACTTCATGTGCATGACGATTTCGGCACAGGTGTCATCGGGGATATTGATCCAGAAACTTCCCTTGGGACTCAGGAGATCAAGGCAGCGATCGATCCAGGCGTACGTGAACGCGAGGTAGTCTTCGCGGGGCATTTTGTCATCCCACTTGTCGTACGCGCGGTTCCAGTTGAATGGCGGGTCGGCGAAAATGAGATCGACTTTGGATGCGTAGGTCGGCGCGATCGCGGCGAGTTGTTCGCGGCAATCGCCGAGGTAGAACTCGAGCGAGGGAGACTCGAGTGTGTGGAGCGGTGAGCCAAGAGCAGCGTCAGATTTCGGGGGCTTTTTGGCCATGGATGAAGAGTAACGGGGCAAAGCAATTTGCGCCACTAGCTGTCAGTCTGGCCGCCAGATTTCTGTATTCAGATTCCAGGCGAAGGAATGATCATGGGGTCGTGTGTGGGTCTGGGGTCGCCGTGATATTCGATGTGATTCTGAACGACTCGCCAGAGGTTGTGTGCATCGCGCCGAGCATCCTGCGAACTTGCGCCTAACTCGCGCACGGCAGCGTGGAGCATGCGCATGCAGAGGGCGTTGCGGACAGTGTTTTTCGTGCCGCGGGGCTCGATGTAAAGCGAGGCGAGCATGAGTCGGAGGGCGAACGTGTGACCCTGAGAACTTTTGATACCGGCCGCATCGATGATGGAGATTGCGGTGTTGGAGAAATCGCCGACGACAATGAGGTTTGAAGGTTTGCTGTCGCGATTGAAATAGCCTGCGCGGAGCAGGGTGCAGATTTCGACAGCTACCGCGCGACAAAGAGCGTGTTCGCGGGCGATAGTGAGCGGCGGACCTGCCAGGACTTCAAAAAGAGTTGGGCCGGGGATATAGCGCAGCACGATGGCTTCGCATGTGCTGCCGCGGATGTAGGCAAGGGGGACCGAAGTTGGAATGTCGAGCCTGGCGAGGGTTCGCAGGCCGCGGATTTCATTCTGGAGCGGAGAGTGGCCGAACGCGCGACGGAGAAAAGAGCTGAAGCCGCGGAACCGGCGGCATTTGACGATGATTGGAGAGCCGTCGGCAAGAGCGGTTTTGATAACAGAGCGGTCGGCATCGTCTTTGAGAACCTGAGCATCGGGAAGAGTGAGAACCGCGCGGATTGTCGAGTCGTCGATCGCGGAATCGAGGACTTTGATCGACGGGTTATCAGCTGGGGGGCGGAGCATTGGGGTCGGATGATAGCGGGAACGCGTGTAAATAAGTCGCTTTCGGAGGTTGGAAAGGGTTGAGTAAATGGCGGCTGATCTGGTAGACTTTGGAACACGAGACTTCGCTGGAGGTGTTGCGGTGCTTTTCAAACTGACCAGTAGAGTGTTGATTGTGTGCGGTGTGATCGCGGCGGCGCCGATGGTCGCAAGCGGCCAGTGCGTTGAGCAGTGGCTGCCGAGTTCTGGATTACCGGGCCTGAATGGGACGGTGTGGTCAATGACGAATTGGGATCCGGATGGCGCGGGGCCAGCGCAGTCGGTGGTGGTCGTTGGCGGCGTGTTTGCGTTTGCAGGTCGAACCGCGGCGGCGACGGTTGCAATGTGGGATGGAGCGGAGTGGTCGGCGCTGGGCGCGGGGTTCAGTCAGGGGATTGGATCAGCGACGACTGTGCGCGCGCTGGCGGCAGCGCCGGATGGGAGACTGGTTGCGGGCGGAAATTTCTCGCGGTCGGGTGCAGCGCCGATGAATCGGGTGGCGATGTGGGATGGAACACAATGGAATTCGCTGGGTACGGGGGCGACGAGTGATGTGCTTTCGCTGGCGTTTAAGGGTGATGGGACGTTGATCGCCGGCGGCGGTGTGGTTGCTGGAAATATTGGTGCGTGGAATGGGACGAGTTGGGATGCGCTGGGGACGGGGACGGGCGGCGGTGTGCGGGCGCTCTTGGTAATGCCGAATGATGATGTTGTGGCGGCGGGAACTTTTTCGTTTACTGATGCAGAAGGAGTGACAGCGAGGCGTGTTGCGCGTTGGGATGGTTCGGCGTGGCACGCGATTGGCGATGGGCTCAACAACACGGTGTCGGCGCTGTGTCTTTCGCAGATCGGAGAGATCATTGCTGGCGGTTCGTTTACACCCGATGTAGGCGAGCCTCAGAATCGAGTAGCGCGGTGGGACGGAACGGCCTGGCAAGTGATGGGGACTGGCGTAGGCGCCGAAGTGACATCGCTGGCGTGCCTGCAAGATGGACGCATCGTCGCGGGCGGCCTCTTTTCGACGCCGGGAAATCGCATTGCGATCTGGAATGGATCGACGTGGTCAAGCATGAGTGGCGGCAGTGTGAATGGCGCGTTT
>CAZAEQ010000046.1:0-31184 GCA_964484185.1 uncultured Phycisphaeraceae bacterium | reverse complement strand
GAAACTGGCGCGATCGGAGAGGTGATTGGCGAGCCCGACGAAGCCATCGGCCCACATGGTGCAATAGACGCAGGCGCGACCCATGTTGTGGATGACAATGAGATCCTGCTTATCGCCGAAGAGGTCTGCAAGCGTGGTTTGACCGGAGAGGGTTTCAAACAGCATGTCGCCGCGGACGGTCTGGCCGAAAGTCTTTTTGATTGCCTTGCGTTTTGCGGCTTTGGCGGCGATGATTTTTTTATCGAGTGCGGCGATCTTCTTCAGAGTGAGGGCGGGAGAGGTTGCCGCGGTCTTACGAGCTGTTGTCTTTGAGGGTTTACGTTTGAGGGCTGGCATGGTGGAGTCCTTTTGTCTGGCCAATGGTAGAACCTGGCTCGGGAAGGTGTAAACACACGCGGCCTCGACTTTTGAGGGTCGAGGCCGCGGGGAGTTATCCAAGAAGGGAGTGGCAAGGCGGGATGCCCGACAACGAACTCCACTGGGTCTCCAGAGGCGACTCGTTCAAGGCAAATCCACCGGCTGGTAAGCCGGTGCTACTTAGCAGCCGGCGCTGAAGGCTTGGACGAAGTCGAGGTAGTCGAAGAAATCGATGACGGTGTCGCCATTGAAGTCAGCGATGGGTTCGTTGGCGGAGAAGGCCTGGACGAAGTCGAGGTAGTCGAAGAAGTCAACAACAGTGTCGCCGTTGAAGTCGGCGGGGCAGGAAGCGCCAGCATCGCGGATTGTGACTGCATAGATGCCGATACCCGAGACGGTTGTGTCGGCGTTACTGAATGTAATGGATGTGAGCTGACGATTGAGGACATCGGAGCCAGCGAGGCCGAGAGAGGCTGTGGTGATGATGGATTCAACGACGTTGAGCGGCGTGCCCTCGGTGCCCATATCTACTTCCTGAGCGCCAAAGTATGTATTGAGCATGGTTTGCTGGGCAACACCGGGGCCGGGAGGTGTTGGTTGCTGCTCGCCGAACCAGTCGGGAGCATTGAGGCGGACAGTGACAGGGTCACCAGAAGCGAAGCCGAGAGTCACATCAAAGTTGTTGCCGTTGTTGGAGGCGTTGTAGAGGAGACCAATCTGAGTATCAGCGCCCATGGTCGCGGAGCAATTTGATGTCTGCGGACCGGTCTGGTTGGAATCTGGGAGCCAGGAGGGCTGAATACCGATCTCATCGAAATCAACATCGAAATCGAACGAGTGATTGAAGTTATCAACCTGATTGCGGTCGCCGATGTGGATCATGTCGAGTTGATTTGCGGCAGTCACTACGGTGTATGGGATGCCAGTGAGGCCTTCAAGGCCGACGTCGATAGCGCCGACGGCACCAGAGACGACCAGGCCGCGATCGGAAATGCCGCGGTAGCCGTTGAGTTCATCGGGGAGGCCGGCCTCGCCGTTGTGGACCATGCCGTTGAAATTGCAGGCAAGCGAAACTGATACGTCATTGTGTGTGACTGGATTCTCAATGATGTTCATTGTGAAGCCGCCGGTCGAGGCGTTATGACCCGCGACGCGAATCTTGTAGTTGCGGTTGGCGATTGCGTTGAAGGAGATGCGGGATTTGCCGCCGCGAGCGTTGTCGTTGCACGCGATGACGCTGCCTGCACAGCCATCGGTGATTGAGAGCGTGGTATCAAGATCGCCAGGTCCGAAGGTATTGATTTCGACGGGGCCGCTATTGGGGGCGCGATAGTTGTAGAAGACATCGAGCGTGTCGTTGTTGCCGCAGGGCGAAGTGATGCTGCCGGTGGCGTTGAAGTTGTTGCCGCTGGTAGCGCCGGCGACGACGTTGGTTGCCGCGGCGCATGTGTCATTGGATGGGGGAGAAGAGAGGAGCGTCCCCATGAGGCGAATTTCACCGATCTGGGTGTAGTTGGCGATGCTTGCACCGAACTGGATGCGGTAGCGGGAGTAACTTGTTGAGTTGGAAAACTCGAATTGCCGGCTCTGATAGTTGGCAGTGACCTGATCAACCGGAGAAGTGAACAACTGGACGTAGTTCACGCCATCGTTAGAACCAGAGAGCGTGATTGATGAGGGTGTGCGATTGGGGAACGCGAGATCGTCGTTACCACCGTAGATTTCGATTCCGGAAACGGTGCTGGAGCCAGCGCCCGGAATGACATCGACAGTTGTGGGGCCGAGATCGCCGCCGGTTATGCCGAATTTTGTGCTGAGACGCGTATCGAAGAGATTAGCGGCAGTCTCGGTAGCGATACTTGAGGCACCGGGCGGCAAGGTGGTGACAAATGGATCGCCTGCGGACAATACATTGAGATTGGTTGAAAGCTGCACTTCGGCAACTTGCATGCTGTTGGCGGCAGCGGCATTGCGGACCGTGGGGAAGAGAACTCGATAGGTGACATATGAGGTGGCATTCGCGAACGACGTTTGGGCGATTGAGAAGCGAGCGGTGTTGGGAGTGAGGGTCCCAGAAGCGAACTGCGTAAAATTCACACCGTCATCGGAACCCTCAAGCGTGAAACTCGTAGGGTCGCGCTCGGGCGAATCGTTGGCGGTGATAATGCAAAGTGCACGGACGATGCCCGCTCCGGTTGGGGTAACGGTGAAGCCGGTGTTGAGCTCATCAAAGTTGAGATACTTGCTCGCGGCGGAGTTATCAATCACGAATTGAGGGGCTTCGCCTCCAGGGTGATTTATGGAACTGCCAATGATGGCATCGCCTGGCCGGGTGACATCCTGGGCGAGCGATGGCGTCGCAAACAGCAAAGCTGCTGTTGTGAGAACTGCGATTCTGATGTGTGGTGAGACCTTTACTGCTTTCATGAGAGTCCTCCTTACGGGGTGCGGGGTGTAGCGTGTTCAGGGAGATGCGCTACTTGGGGTAAGCTAGCAGAATAGAAAAGCGAATACAACAGTAAATTGGCGGTTGAGAGAAGTGATACCATGGCGGCATGTTAAGAATGCGCTTGTCGGTCGCGGTTGGGATTTGCTTGTACGCATGTCAGGTGGCAGCTGGCGCGGGCCCCGAACTATCAAATCCATCGGTGCATGCACCGCGGCTTGCCGAGACGGTCATGGTGGCGGGACAACCACTTGCAGTTCCAACCCCGCAGCAAGCAGCGTGGGCGGACCTTGAGGTTGGCATGTTTATTCATATCGCGCCGCAGACGTGGCAGGATAGTGAAACTGACACGATGAAGACGGATTTGAAGGAGATGGTGCTGGAGAAGCTGGATACGGATCAGTGGGTGCGGGTGGCGGAAGGGATGGGGGCGAAGTACATTGTGTTTGTGGCCAAGCATGAGGGCGGGTTTTGCTGGTGGCCGACGGAGACGACTGAGCACTGTGTGAGGAATATTCCCTGGAAGGGCGGCAAAGGGGATGTACTTCGAGACTTGGCGGCGAGTTGTAAGAAGCGCGGGATGAAGCTGGGGGTGTATGTTTCGCCGCAGGATAAGGCGTTTGGAGCGCTTGTTGGTGGGAAGACGAAGGATGCGAGCAAGCAGGCGGCGTATGCGGAGTTGTTTCGAAAGCAGCTTGCGGAAGTGCTGAGCCTGTATAAGGATGTGAACGGTGAGATGATTGAAGCGTGGTTCGATGGCTCGCTGGTTTTTGATGTTGGGGATATTCTGGAGAAGCATGCGCCCAATGCGATGGTGTTTCAGGGGCCACAGGCGACGATTCGGTGGGTGGGGAATGAGTCGGGGGTCGTGGCGGGGCCGGCGTGGAATGCGGTGAAGGGCGGCGTGAAGAAATGGGGCGACTATGTTGGCGAGGATGGCGTGAGCGATGGGGATAAATGGTTGCCCAATGAGGTTGATGCGCGGATACGGGCAACTTGGTTCTGGCGGACGGATAATGCGAAGACGCTGAAGAGTTTGCCAGCGCTGATGGAGATGTATGAGACTTCGGTTGGGCGCGGCGGTGTTTTGCTTTTGAATAACACGCCGGATCGGAGCGGGTTGATTCCGGCGGAAGATGCAGCGCGCTCGATAGAGTTTGGGGCGGAAGTGAAGCGGGTTTTCGGAGTGCCGGTGATTGATACTGCGGGATCGGGAACAGAGTTTGAGTTGACGCTTTCTTCGCCGCGGGAAGTGGATCGGGTTGTAATTGCGGAGGAGATTGAGAAGGGGGAACGGGTGCGGGCGTGGGTGGTTGAGGGTTTGAAGGATGGGAAGTGGGAAGTGCTTTGCGAAGGGAAAGAAGTTGGGCATAAGCGGATTGCGAAGTTTGCTGCGTGTACACCAGAGAAGGTGCGGCTGAGGATTACAGAGAGTGTGGGGACGCCGCAGATTCGCGGGTTTGGGCTGTATCGCGCGGGAAGGTAGTTGGGGCGATATGGTTGCGATATGGCGGGACCAGCACAAACACGACATACTTTGAGGCTTGCACATTCGCCGGATCCGGATGATGTTTTCATGTGGTGGCCGATTACCGGGAAGGTGACGCGGGCGCATGGGAATGAGCCGGAGAGGTTGCCGCTGGAGAGGGCGGTTTTAGATACGGGGCGGTTTGTGTTTCAGGCGCTGCCGATGGATATTGAGGTGCTGAATCGGCGGGCGGTGGAGCGCGGGGATTTAGAGATTACTGCGCTGTCGCTGCGGACCTGGAATGATGTGAGTGAGCGGTATCGGTTGACGAAGTGCGGGAGTTCGTTTGGCGATGGGTATGGGCCGAAGATTGTGAGCAAGGCGGGCGGGAGAGTGTCGGGTGTTGAGAGCTTGACGAAGGATGTCACGATCGCGGTGCCGGGGAAGCGGACAACTGCGTTTATGGTGATGAGTTTGTTGATGGGGAAGGATGCTGCTGCCGCGAAGATTGTGGAGATGCCGTTTGATCAGGTGATTACGGCGGTGGTGAAGGGTGAGGCGGATGCGGGGCTTTTGATTCATGAAGGGCAAGTGACGTATGAGAAGGCGGGGTTGAAGCTGGTGGTGGATGTTGGGGCGTGGTGGAAGGAGCGGACGGGGTTGCCGCTGCCACTGGGCGTGAATGTTGTGCGGCGGGATCTGAACGCGATGTTTGGGGCGGGAAGTGTTGCGGAAGTTGCGAGCTTGCTGAGGCAGAGTTTGGATTATGCACTGAAGCATCGCGAGGAATCGCTGGATTACGCGATGACGTTTGCGCTGGAGTCACCGGATGGGAAAGCGATTACGCGGGAGCGGGTGGATGCGTATATAGATATGTATGTGAATAAGTGGACAGTGGATATGGGCGCGGCGGGTGTTGCGGCGGTTGAGAAGTTGCTGGGTGAAGGGGCTGCGCGGGGGTTGTGTCCAGCGCCAAAGATGATTGATCCGATTTGAAGGAGTGTTGCGTGAGCTATCAATTAGTGAGGACTTCGTGTGGCGTGTCGGTGAAGTTGGGCGATGGCACTCATTTGTTTTTGCATCACATCATGGGGATTGGGCGGAACTATTCGGAGCACGCGAAAGAGCAAGGGGCGGCAGTGCCCGATCGGCCGATGGTGTTTACCAAGAATCCGATGAGTGTGAGCATTTCGGGCGATGAGATTGTGGTGCCGAAGATTTGCCAGGAGAAGCCGCAGGTTGATTTTGAGGGCGAACTTGCGGTGGTGATTGGGAAAGATGCGCGGGATGTCTCGGCTGACAAGGCGTTTGAGCATGTGCTTGGATATTGCGTGGCAAACGATGTGTCAGCGCGGTGGTGGCAGAAGGAAGGGTCGGGCGGGCAGTTTTATCGCGGGAAGTCGTTTGATACGTTTTGTCCGCTGGGACCGGTGGTCACGCCTGTGAGCGAGATTAAGGATCCGCAGGATCTGCGGCTGGTGACTCGCGTGAATGGAACTGTGATGCAGGATGATTCGACGGCGAAAATGACGTTTTCGGTGAAGGAGTTGATTGCGGATTTGTCGCGCGGGATGACGCTGGGGGCGGGGACGGTGATTTTGACGGGGACGCCGGCGGGCGTGGGGATGGCAAGGTCGCCGCAGGTTTGGCTGAAAGATGGGGATGTTGTGGAGGTTGAGATTTCGGGGCTTGGGAAGATATCGAATCGCGTGCGGTACGAGTGACGTATAAATAGTACTTATGGATTAACGCTTTACGATTGATTCGATTCATGCCGATAGATGGCTATTCTGAAGCGTCGAAGCAATTCCAGGTATTTATGAAGGAGTCTTTCATGGCAACATCAAACCCGTTCAATTCACGCAGCTCACTTACTACAAAGTATGGGACATACACGTACTTTGATCTCAACGCCTTGACGCGGGCGAAGATCGGGCATGTTGAGAAGTTGCCGTACTCGATCAAGGTATTGCTTGAGTCGATGCTCCGCAACGTGGATGGGTTTGTGGTGACCAGCGATGATGTGGCTGGGCTGGCGAACTGGAATGCCAAGGCGCCGCTGAAGGAAGAGATTCCGTTCATGCCGGGGCGTGTGGTGTTGCAGGACTTTACTGGTGTGCCGTGTGTGGTTGACCTCGCGGCGATGCGTGATGCGATGACCAAGCTGGGCGGGGATGCGACGCTGATTAATCCGCTGGTGAAGTGCGACCTTGTGATTGATCACTCGGTGCAGGTGGATGCGTTTGGATCGGCAACTGCGTTGACGGTGAATTCGACGCGTGAGTTTGAACGCAACATGGAGCGGTATGAGTTCTTGAAATGGGGACAGCAGTCGCTGTCGAACTTCTCTTGTGTGCCGCCAGCCACGGGGATTGTTCACCAGGTGAATCTTGAGTATCTTGCGCCAGTTGCGCTGACGAAGACTGTTGACGGAGAGACGGTTGTGTATCCGGATTCGTGCGTGGGCACCGATTCGCATACGACGATGATTAACGGACTGGGTGTGGTTGGATGGGGTGTTGGCGGCATCGAAGCTGAGGCGGTGATGCTCGGCCAGCCGATTTATATGTTGACGCCGGAAGTGATTGGATTCAAGCTGAAGGGCAAGTTGCCTGAGGGCGCCACTGCGACCGATCTGGTTTTGACGGTGACACAGATTCTGCGTAAGAAGGGCGTGGTTGATAAGTTTGTTGAGTTCTTTGGTGATGGCATCGCGGCACTCTCTGTGCCGGATCGTGCGACCATCGCAAACATGGCGCCGGAGTATGGCGCGACCATGGGGTTCTTCCCCATTGATCAGGTTGCGATTGATTACATGAAGTTCACGGGCCGCGATGATGCGACGGTCGCGCTGGTTGAGGCATATTCGAAGGCGAGCGGATTCTTCTGGCAGCCGGGTGCGCCTGAACCGGAATTTACGGATGTTGTTGAGCTGGATATTTCGACGGTGCAGCCCTCGCTGGCGGGTCCGAAGCGGCCGCAGGATCGGGTGGATTTGAAGAATTTGAAGTCGGAGTTTTTCCGCGGCCTCGCGGCACCACTGGGGAATTCCGGGTTTGGAATGCCTGCGGACAAGATATTTGGATCGACTGGGGTTGTGAAGCATGCGGGTGGAACTTCGAGTTCGATTACGCACGGAGCGGTGGTCATTGCTGCGATTACCAGCTGTACAAATACGAGCAACCCTGATGTGCTGATCGCGGCGGGGCTTGTTGCACGCAAAGCACGTGCACTGGGGTTGACGCGGAAGCCGTGGGTGAAAACCTCGCTTGCGCCCGGCTCAAAGGTTGTGACTGAGTATTTGAACAAGGCGAATTTGACTGAAGATTTGAACTCGATCGGGTTCAACACGGTCGGGTATGGCTGTACGACGTGCATTGGCAATTCCGGGCCGCTGCCTGAAGAAGTAGATGCGGCGATCAAGGAAGGCGATTTGTGCGTGGCTTCGGTGCTTTCGGGTAATCGCAACTTTGAAGGGCGCGTGCATCCGAACGTGAAGGCTAATTTCCTGGCAAGCCCCCCACTGTGCGTGGCGTATGCGATTGCGGGGTCGGTCGCGATTGACCTTGCGACTGAGCCACTGGGAACATCGAAGGATGGCAAGCCAGTGTTCTTGAAGGACATCTGGCCGACGCATGCAGAAGTGCAGGCGATGAAGGCGATGTGCGTGAGCCCGGATCAGTTCCGTTCGCAGTATGGGAACGTGTTCAACGGGAACCCGACCTGGAACGCGGTGCCGGTGTCGAAGTCGGCGCTGTATCGCTGGAATCCGCAGTCTACTTATATACAGAACCCGCCGTATTTTGAGAACATGGCCGCGGAACCAACGCCGCCAACGCAGATTCGCGGGGCGAAGGTGCTGGCGTTCCTGGGCGACTCGGTGACAACGGATCACATTTCGCCGGCGGGTGATATCGCGGAGGCTTCTCCCGCGGGCGATTACCTGAAGTCACTGGGTCTCAAGAAGTATGACTTTAATTCCTATGGCGCACGCCGCGGAAATGATCGCGTGATGACGCGGGGCACGTTTGCGAACACGCGTGTGAAGAACAAACTCGCGACGGATGCAGGTACAGGTAAGATCAAGGAAGGTGGCTGGACGAAGGACATGTCGCGTAAGGGCGCTGGCAAACTGGACTTTATCTACAACGCGGCGATGAACTACAAGGCGGAATCTACGCCGCTGATTATTCTTGCGGGCAAGGACTATGGCATGGGCTCTTCACGCGACTGGGCTGCGAAGGGCACATTGATGCTCGGCGCTCGAGCGGTGATTTCAGAATCGTTTGAACGCATCCATCGTTCGAACCTGGTGGGAATGGGTGTGCTGCCGCTTTGCTTTGCAGAAGGCGATACTGCTTCGAGCCTTGGGCTTACGGGCGAAGAGAGCTTTGACATTCAGTTGCCGGTGAGCGCCGAAGGGTTGATTGAGCCTCGCTGCCAGATCAAGGTGGTTGCGAAGAAGGCGGATGGAACCAGCAAGGAATTCATGGTTCGCTGCCGCATAGATACGCCTGTGGAGGCGGAATACTACAAGAACGGCGGCGTGCTGCAGACCGTTCTGCGGAGGCTGCTGAACGCGAGCCGCAAGCCGGCGATGGCATGATCAGTAGAAACAATCTGTAGAAGTGGTTGCGAAACTCGATCTGCAGCAAGGCCTGGGCGGAAACTCCCAAGTACACTTGCAGGTGGCAACCGCGTTTGCAATCATCGTTTTTCTGCTTCGCCTCACAGGCTTTCCTGAGTCGATCGCGTTTTATCATCCAATGCCTCTGGTAGCGGCGACTCCGGCCGGGGCCGAGGATGTGTACTTCGTGACGGAAGATGGTTTTCGGTTGCACGGATGGTTCATTCGAGGCAAGTCGCTCGCCGCCGGGGAACGCGGTCCCGTGGTGTTACATTCTCATGGCAATGCAGGCTCGGTTGCGGGACATTCTGGGGCGACGGCGTTTCTCCCGGCGAGCGGAATCAGTGTACTTACATTTGATTATCGCTCTTTTGGACGATCACAGAAGTCCGCAGCGCCATTAGGGCGTGATGCACTTGCGCGAGATACTCGCGCGGCGTATCGCTACTTGCTTACGCGAAGCGATGTTGATTCAGAACGAATTGGCGCTATTGGCATTAGTCTTGGCGGGGCCTTCGCTTCTGCATTGACGGCAGAGATGCAAGATATTCGAGCGTGTTGTCTGGTCTCGGCATTTTCAAGCTGGCGCGAAGTGGCTTTTGACCACGCTCGAGACCTGGGTCGGAATTTGATCGATGCGGGGCTTGATCCCGCTCGCTCAGTTCGCGCCATAGGGCAGCGGCCACTGATGATCGTTCATGGTGATCGCGATACGGTCGTGAGGTTCAAACATAGCAATGTCCTCGTCAAAGCTGCGCGAGACGGCGGGTGCCAAGTGCAGATGATCCGAGTCGCCGGAGCTGGGCACAATGATGTGCTCGCAACCGAACCATCAACAAAGCATGCAATTGCGAGGTTCTTTGAAGAGGCCTTTGCTAAGAAGTCTGGAAACTAGACATATCACGCACATTGCGAAGGTTCTTGTTTGGTTGGGATTGCGTGGATGATCAGGTCGACGCTGAGCGCGACTGACACCTACGATTGTTCCTTGCGGTGTCAGGGTCCCGTATGGATCAGGCTGACGAATCCGCATGTGTGAAGCTGTGCATCCTGCCAGCCTTGGGACGATCCATGGCAGAAATTGTGTTTTCTGACAAGCCGCGCTCGATTGTGAGTTACCTGAATCCGGTGACAATGGTGCGCAACTTGCACTCCCACAAGGACTTGGCGTGGCAGTTTGCGCGGCGCGAGATCGAAGCGAAATATAAGTCACAGCGGCTTGGGATAGTGTGGTCGGTGCTTACGCCCCTGCTGCTTTTGAGCGTATACACATTTGTGTTTGCGGTGATATTCCCGAACAAGTGGAACCGAGCAGTTGAAACTGAGAGACTCGGCTCTTTTGCACTTTCCATGTTTATTGGATTGCTGGTGTTTGGACTTTTTCGCGACATGACAGCGCGGGCATCAACCGTGATTGTTGGACACACTAACTACGTGAAGAAGATGGTGTTTCCGCTAGAGGTCTTTGCGCTTTCGGAAATCATTATCGCACTGGTGACTCTTGCAATCGGAGCAACGGTGTGGTTGGTGGGATGGGTTGCGATTGAACAGCGGCCGCCAGAACCGGCGGTTTTGCTTACGCCGCTATTCCTGATACCTGTGTGCCTGGCATCACTGGGACTATCCTGGATTCTTTCCGCGCTCGGTGTTTTTCTGCGTGATATCGCGAACGTTGTCGAACTATGCCTGGCGGTCATGTTCTTCATCTCGCCAATTTTCTTTTCGATGGAGCATGTTCCGGAACACCTTCGCGGCTTTCTGGTCTTCAACCCGATTGCTCAGGTGATCGAAGGAATCAGGTCGCTGGCGATGCAGGGAACACTTCCAAACCTTACGTGGTATTTCGCTTCGTTGCTGACATCGGCTGTGCTTGCCGTTGTTGGATACGCGTTCTTCATGAAGAGCAAGAGGGCATTTGCAGATGTCATCTAGCACCGCCGCATCCATGCCGAAAGTCGATGCGGGCGACCTGAAGCCTGTGGGCGTTGCCGCGGATGTGGCTATTTCAGCACGGAATCTGGGGAAGGTGTACCACATGTACACCAATCCGGCTGATCGATTGAAACAGGCGTTGTTTCGCTGGAGGAAGACGTATTTCAAGGAATTCTGGGCCGTCAAGGGCGTGAACTTTGAGGTTCGTCGCGGCGAGACGCTGGGAATCCTGGGACGAAATGGTGCAGGCAAGAGCACGCTTTTGCAGATGATTTCGGGAATCCTGACTCCGTCGACCGGCGAGGTGCGAGTGAATGGGCGCATCGTGCCACTGCTTGAACTTGGATCTGGATTTAACCCAGAGTTCACTGGTCGCGAGAACGTGTATCTCTATGGCGCGATCTTGGGGCTATCCAAAGATGAGATCGATGCGAAGTTTGAATCGATTGAGAAGTTCGCGGATATCGGAATGTTCATTGATCAGCCGCTGAAGACCTATTCCAGCGGCATGCACGGCCGTATTGCGTTCAGTGTTGCAGCGCATGTCGATCCCGATATTTTGATCGTGGATGAGATCCTGGCTGTGGGCGATGCGGCGTTTAAGAGCAAGTGCACGAAAGTGTTTCACAGATTACGGGACAGCGGTTGCACAATTCTTCTGGTTGCGCATGACCCGTATCTGATCAAGACATTCTGCTCACAAGGTCTGTATCTTTCTCGCGGCGAGCAGGTGGCGTTTGGATCGGCGGATGTCGTTGCGGACAAGTATCAGAAAGAGATTGAGTCTGCGCAGATGGCAGATAAGTCGTTCAAGACTGATCTTCCCAAAGGCGAGCAGAATCTCACTGGGCTCAACGTATTCTCAATCACTTCGGTGGAGGTGCTTGGACCAACCGGCGAGCCAGCAGAGAAACTCAAGACTGGGCAGAATGCACGAGTTCGCTTCACATATAAAACGCTTCGGGGCGGCGCGGACAAAGTGACCTTTGTCATGAGCCTGTATCGGCACGATATGTTCTATATCTGCGGCACGACCACGCTGATGGATAAGCTGCCGCCGTTTGTGCCAGGAAATGGCGGCACGGTGGAGATTGAATTGCCGAATCTGAAGCTGCTTGCCGGGACGTATGTGTTCCGCGTGGCAATTGATGACGATCGCGCGTTTGGCATCTATGTCGAGCAGTTTACCAAGCCCATACAGGTAGTTGATACGATGGAGGCTGTCGGCCTTATCGATATTGAACGTCGATGGACGGTCAAGGCGGAGGGCGTACAAAGTTAATCATGGAACGGATTGATCCCAAAACGGTATTGCCGCTGCTGAAGGCAGAACACTCGCATCGATACATGTGGGCAGCGCGCGGCGCACGCGGGCACGTGCTCGACGCGGCCTGTGGGGTTGGATATGGTGCGCCGATATTAATGAACAACCCGGGCGTGACTGCATACACGGGAATCGACAAGTCTCCAGAAGCACTTGTTTATGCGGTGCGTGAGTTTTCGGGAAAGCGCCGACAATTCGTCTGTGGAGATGTCTATCAACTTCCGTTTGACGATGCAACCTTTGACAGTATTGTCTCACTTGAAACCATTGAGCACCTTGAAGACCCCGAGCGGGCGCTCGCAGAGTTCACGCGAGTGTTGAAGCCAGATGGGGTATTGCTTGGCTCGGTCCCGCAGAAGGAATTTGAGGATTTGTGCACGGCTGCATATGGACCCAACGAATACCACAAAACACAGTTTGACCGTGCGAAACTTGAATCGCTGATCAAGGGCAACTTTAAGTCGTACTTCATCTGGACATGTTGGCTTTCCATAACCAGTGTGCTGGCTCCGCTTGATTCCCGTCATCGGTCCGCCGATCTTGAGCGGGAGAGTGACTGGGGAAGTCGATTGGGATCGCTGCTGTTCGCGGCAACACGCGGCAATTCGTCACTGCTTCCGCCAGCGGAATCCACCCACCTAATGCCAGCAGTAGACTTGGTCGAGCATGAGCGCGCGACCATTACCTGGCGTGACCGTGCGATTGCCAATCAGACCAAGATGATTGATGAGCGGGACCATGTCATCAAAGCGATGGAAGTGCGGCTTGAGAATAAGAAGGCTGAGAATGTCGCACAATCCCGTCTGGTTGATGAGCGCGACAGGTTGATACGTGAGAACGAATTGCGGTTGGAGGCTAAGCGGGCAGAGAACATGTCTCAGGCACGCCTGGTTGATGAGCGCGATCGCGTCATACGCGAAAACACTGTGATTATCGAAAGCAAATCACGAGAGATTGCAGCTCAATCGAAGATGATCCAAGAGCGTGATGTGTTGATAGCCAAGCACAGTGCGGCCAGCAAATTGTTGTCGGAACGCGATGAGCAGTTGGCCCTGAAGAATGAGCAAGTTGCGAAACTGACTGGCGAGCTTCAGGGCGCGAAAGCACTGCAGAACACCACCGCTCAGCAACTCAGCACGGTGACGGCAGAATTGGCGAAGGTTGTCGGACAGATGTCGGAAATTCAAGAGAGTTATTCAAGAAGCCAGGCGCAGGTCAAACGACTCGGCGATGAGCGTGATGCCGCTCATACGCAGTTGAAGGCGGTTTCAGCTCGCCTCGCAGAGCATGAAGGACTCGTCAAGTCGCAGTCAGATTTGATTGTCAAACGTGCCGCTTTTATCAAGCATCTTGAGTTCCTGATTGTTGATCGCGACAAGGCGATTATCGACATGACGAAGATGATTGATGATCGCACTGATCTGATTCGCAAGCAGGACCTGATTGTTGCGAATCGCGATGCGACCATTCAATCGCAATCGCTGCTGCTCGCTGAGCGTGACAATCATGTTGCTCAGCAGAGAGTTTCAATTGCGTCGCTGGAATCACAGCTTGGCGAAGCACATGCTCTGATCGCTTCATTGCAGCTGACGCTTGCGGCGAAAACTCGGGATATTGGAATGCTTGAAGAGCGAGTATGCTCGCTGGGTGGATCTCTCTCGATGGTTCGTGCCGAGCTCCGGAATCACCTTTCAGAGCTTGAGCGTCCTGCGTTCTGCCTGCGACAGACAACGCGCGCATTGATTGGACTTGTGAGGTACGATCGGGCTGACGGAAGGGAGGGACCAGGATGAAATCGTACGACATCGCATTTCTACTTGGGTATCCCGAGATATCCGGCGGCACGAATGTCATCATGGAGCACGCTCTTGGCCTGACAAAGCTGGGGCACAAGGTTTCAATTGTCACGCAGGCGAAGTTTGACCCGCAAAGACTGTCCTGGAAACCAGAGGCCATGGAGCTGCCGTTGCTGTGTCACGCAGATTGCCGCGAACGCATCTTTGATGCGACAATCGCGACCTGGTGGCGCAGTACATATGACATTCCGTTTGTGCATGCACGGCGGTATGCGTATTTTGTTCAATCGATCGAGTCGCGGTTCTTTCCGCCGGAGCAGCCCGATATGAAGGCGCTTGCGGAATATTCATATCGCATGCCGCTGTCAATAGTGACTGAAGCAACATGGATCCAGCGGTATCTCGAAGGACACTACGGTCGCAAGGCGAGCCTGGTGCTCAATGGAATCGACAAAGTCAATTTCTCAACTGAAGGTGCGATAGAGGCTCCGCGTCCAACCAATGGGATGCGAGTGCTCGTTGAAGGGCCTCTTGGTGTTGAGTTTAAACGAACAGATCTGGCGATCGATTTGTGCCGCCAGGCGGGCATGAATGATGTGTGGCTGCTGACTTCGAGTGAATGCAGCGAATATGCGGGCGCATCTCGTGTGTTCTCAAAGGTTCCGATCAGCCGCGTGGGAGACATTTATCGCTCGTGCGATGTCCTGGTGAAACTATCGACTGTGGAGGGCATGTTTGGCCCGCCGCTTGAAATATTCCATTGCGGCGGCACCGCCATCACATCAGATGTCACCGGACATGATGAGTACATGGTCCATGGGAAAAATGGCCTTGTGGTGCGGCGCGGACATGAATCTGAAGTAGTAGATCACCTTCGCCGCCTCCAGACTGATCGAGCTTTGCTGAATTCCCTGAAAGAGGGCGCGATTGCAACAGCGAATCGCTGGCCCGACTGGCCCGCGAGCACAAAGGCGTTTGAGTCATATCTGGAAAACCTCATTGAATCGCCCGGAATTGACAAGCAGGCGACCGAGGCAATGCTGGTCTCGCTCCGCGGCGCGCTGCGACTAGCAGGGCCGCTGCACTCGCTGTTACGCCGCGAAATGTCGGGGAAAGAAGCCCTTCGCAGAGTGCAGCAGAAGGCCAAAGAGAAACTTGCGAACCGACTGCCGGTATTGCGGCCACTGCTGGCTCCACAGACAATTGAGATGAAGCCGGCGGCGAGGCCGCCTGTTGTGCGGTTGCCTGAGAAAGTCCACTCGGCGGTCCTGGTTCGCAAACAGACCTATCGCACAGCGTTTTTGCTCCCTGCACGCGGCTATCGCTGGCATGTTCCGTCAACGAATGATCGGTTGCAGCCGTTGTTGTTGCCGCTTGAAGGTCCGCCTAGTCGGCGCGAGTTTCAAACTCTCGCCGCGTTCAAGCCCGATGTGACATTCGTGCTGAATCCTGAGCAGCTCGCACGAAGAGACATAGAAGCGTTGCCTGGTCTGGTGGTTGGGCACACTTCAGCAGCCACTTCGAACAGCGAACTCGAACATCTGAGCGAGCTGTTTCCAGCCCACGACAGGCGCTGCGGAGTCCTGCACCTGGATCAGCGCGAAGTGGGAGTTCTTGCCGCACGTTCGATACGCGTGCTTGGTTCACTGTTGCTGCCGATTGATGAGGCTCAGTACCGAAGCGTTGACACCTTCGAACAGTGGCGCAAACGCCCAATTCCACTGGCGTATATCGGTCGCGCGCACCGCAGCACCAGTGCAACACTTGGAGACATGGCGAATATTCCAGGCTTCACTCGCATTGATCCTGAACTCGATGACAGCACGATTCGAGGAATCCTGGCGCAGACGCAGTGCGTTATTCACCTTCACGACCCTCAGCAGCCGCTCCCGACTGCTTCGCTGGCGATTCGAGATATGGCGATGGGTTGTCTCGTGATTGCACACCGTTTCCGCGTGGATTACAGCTTGATGGCCGGGGAACATTACATCTACTACAAAGACCTTGCCGACGCTACTCATGTGGCGTCGGTCACTACTGACATACAGGATCATCAGGATGTTGTACGTTCGGTCGGACGTGCCCGCGCTTTTGAGTTTGCCGCCTCGGCGGTGTTTCTAGACTTCATTGAGCGACATCTCTGTCTGCCGCAGCCCGGCTTTGCGGAGGCTGCACTTTGACGATGATTGAAGCATCGCCCCAGATCGAGCCGCTCGTGCAGGAGCAACCGGTGCTGCATGCTCGAGTTGCCCACGAAGTCGCACCAGTCCGCGAATCTCTGCTTTCAATACTGGCTCGACGGGTAAGTTTTTCACGGTATCGTGCCTCACCTCGCTATGCACGAATTCGCGCAATACCCGGAAACGAACCGACTCCCGCGGTCCCTTTGCTGGTGGACACGATCACGGTGTATCTTGCTGAGAATCTCCCGATGTTTGTGGTCGCTCGGCTTGGTCCTGCTGGAGTCGCTCGCCTCGCCAGGAGTACCGAGTCGGCTCTGAAGCGCGCAGGTCGAATTATTCGAGCTCTGCTTCAGCCGCTGCGATGGTGCCTTCGCAAATGGAGAACGATTCGAGCAGTACGTGCGGCACGTCAGCATCGCAAGCATGTCGAATCACTTTTCATGTCTGCGACTCCGGGAAGCCGCAATCTCGGCGTGATGCTGGATGGCCGGGTCATGCTTGAAGGCTTCTCTGCCGAGACCACGCGAGCACATCTTTGGCTTCGCTGCGTGAAACCCGTCAGTGAACGCTGCCAGGTCTTTGTGCACCTGTATCCTGAGAACCGTGAGCTTCTGCCGCCCGACAGGCGAATTCATGGATATCTGTGCAAAGACCACTATCCCGTGATTGAAGTAAAGAACTGGCGGTCTGATCGATACTTCAGAGACGAAGTCGTGCTGCGTGATGTTGCACCGGGGTACTACCGAATCGAAGCTGGACTCATTGATGTCGCCACATTTCGGAGATTTCCGGTTGATGGGACATCCAAGACCTCGATTGATCTGGGCTGGGTGCGGATCGGAATCGGGGTGACGCCATGACTTCGGTCAGACCAGTCGAATCAAATTTTAATGACCTGGCAGCAACCATTCAGAAGCACGGGCACGCCCGCAAGCTTATTGGATTTGATGTTTTCGACACGCTTCTGCGGCGGAGAATTGAGCCAGAGACGGTCAAGGACTTGTCCGCGCGGAGATTGGTGCGACTGTTGGCCGGTGTACCGGCAATTGCACCGTTGCAGACGAGAGGGATGTCAGATTGGAAACTGCTGCGGGAGAAGCGCCGCGTTCTTGAAGTCGAGATGGGAAAAGAGGCAGAGCGAGCCGGACACGATCATGAGTTCCGGTTGCGAGAGATGGTGACGCGGTGGGTTGCCCAAAGCGTGCAAGCGGGCGTTTCAACAGCTCGAATAGCGGAAATGGCGGCGGCGATAGTTGCCCACGAACTCAAGCTGGAGAGTTGTGCCACGCTCCCGACGAATCGAATAGTCCGGGCGCTTGAGACCGCCCGGCTTTGTGCGAAGCGGATCGTCTATGTCTCAGACAGCTACATGAGCGACAGAGACATCCGAGTTTTGCTCGGACAGAATGGATTGCTTGAGTTTTTTGATGGGGGCTATGTCTCAAGCGAGTACATGTTGACCAAGCGATCCGGCAGGTTGTTTGACAAACTGATTTCTCAGGAAGGTGTGGCTCCACGGGATGTTCTGTTCATTGGGGATAATGAGTATTCAGATCGCGATTCTGCGGCCCGTGCGGGTGTGCAGTCAATTCTGGTTCGCGATACATCCGAGAAGGCGCGTCGGACGCGTTTGCAACTGGTCGACCAGCTCTCTCGAAACAACCCATTCTGGATTGCACGGCATCAGCGCGACATCGTGAAATCGCTGCCAAATCACATGTTCGCCAAGCCGGAAGATGCCAAATCGCCCCACTATCACCTTGGCACATTGCTCGCGCCGAGCTTTATGGCCTTTACGCTTCACATTCTTGAGGAGGCTCGAGCCCGCGGTCTGCGGAAAGTGTTCTTTCTTTCCCGCGAAGGGCTCACCTTTATCAAGATGTATCGTCGCATAGTGCGTGCGCTTGGTTGTAAAGATCATGCTCCTGAGGCTGAGTATCTTGTGGTGAGCAGAGCTTCGACATTTCTTGCTTCAAATGAGACTTTCAACATTCAAGCGCTGGAACGCATCTGGTGGCAGTACCAGGGACAGTCACTCACACGGATATTGAAGAACTTTTCACTGCCGATCGAAGAGTTTGGACCTTTGGCCACAAGTGCGGGGGTCGCCAATCTCGACGCGCCAATACATGATCTGCATGGATGTACGCCTCTGCGTGCGTTCTTTGAAATGGCGGAGACGCAGCGACTCTTTACGGTGCATCGTGACAATGCCCGCGATCTGCTGACTCGCTATTTCACCTCCCGCGGCTGGTTTGCGGAGCAGGGCGAAGATTCCGGAATAGTCGGAGTTGTTGATATCGGGTGGAAGGGATCGATTCAAAGCAATATCTACAAAGCATTCGAAAGTCGCGTAGATGCTCCAGCGATCTGCGGGTTTTACTTTGGACTGACACGCGAATTGCAGGATGAAAATCCCGCGAACCAGCGAGTCGGTTATATGGCGGACACCAGAAGCGGAGATTGGCTCCAGGAATGCATTTTCAAGAACGGATCGGTTTTTGAGATGTTCTCAACCGCGATGCACGGCGGCGCAGCGGGCTATGTTGAACGTGCCAACGGCACTGTTAAGGCCACGATCAAACTGGAATCGACTGAACGCGATAATTTCAATTCACACTTCGCCGATGTAAAGCGTGGCATCGACGACTATGTCGATGAAATGATCAGCGTACTTCCGCTTCTAGATGCATCGTCGACAGAACTTCGCGCTGGACTGCTCGATCAATTGCGCAGATACATCTTGTATCCAACCCACGCAGAAGCCAAGGCGTTTCTTGAATACACACACGTCGAAAATTTTGGCGTATTCAAAGTGAGCGATTACGGTTGGAAGGGTTCGTGGACAAAGATCCTTAAAGGCTCTCCGAAGGGCCTTCCATATCGACTGCTTCATGAGCTCCGTCAACAGCTCTGGCAGGAGGGAATCGTCAAACGCTCCCGTGTGCCCTTTGGAAACCTGCTTTACGATCTCATCGAAACCCGCCGCGCAAGCAAATGGTGAGGCTCCAAATGCGCAGTTATCACGCTTTACTTTGATCTTCCACCCCGCCGCGGTCGATGAAGTGTGCCTATACTTGTCCTTATCGCTAGCGACCTGTCTTGCGGCCAAACTGGCCTCTTTGCTCTGGGAATCGACTGGCACCCGGTTGTTCTGCGTCGAAGTGTTCTTCGGCGATTCCCAAACGGTACACATATTGTCACTCTTTTCGTCTACCGGACTGGTTCTGGTCGATTATTGCAAAAGAGGCTGATCACGCGGCACATTGGTCTGCTGCTTGCTATTTGCAGGTATGGCACTCGCCGCCGAGGTTTTTATCGCTCATGGAATTTTCTTCACTCGCACTTGCACCACAACTCCAATCCGTCGTCGCTGCCCAGGGTTACACAACCCCCACACCAATTCAAGCCAAGGCAATCCCCGCGATTCTCTCTGGTTCCGATCTCCTGGGCTGCGCCCAGACCGGCACTGGTAAGACCGCAGCATTCGCGCTGCCGATTCTGCACGCTCTCTTTTCCAGTCCACCCGCTGTCAATCAGCGCGGCGTAAAAATCCCCCGCGCAATCATCCTGTCTCCCACACGCGAACTCGCAACTCAGATTGCTGAGAGCTTCGCGACCTACGGCCGCGAAACCGCTATCCGCGGCACCACCATCTATGGTGGCATGCCCCAGGCACGTCAGGTCCGTGCACTCCGCGCTGGCGTTGACGTCGTTGTTGCAACCCCAGGTCGCCTTCGCGATCTCACCGAACAGGGCTACATGGATTTCTCAGCGATCGAGATCTTCGTCCTTGACGAAGCCGATCGCATGCTTGATATGGGTTTCATCAAGCCGATCCGTGAAATCGCCGCCCAATTGCCGCCAAAGAAGCAGACACTCATGTTCTCGGCGACCATGCCTCCAGAAATCATGAAGCTCGCTGATTCACTCCTTCGCAATCCTGTGAAGGTCTCGGTTGCTGCGACTTACGCAACTGCCGACAAGGTTGAACAGAGCCTCTATATGGTTCCGCGTATGAAGAAGCAGTCGCTCCTTCATCACCTGATCGAAGAAAGCTCAATTCAGCGTGCTGTCGTTTTCACCAAGACCAAGCACGGCGCAGACAAAGTCGCCAAGCGTCTGGCTGAAGCCAATATTTCCGCAATCGCCATTCACGGTGATAAGGCTCAGCATCAGCGTGAGCGTGCACTCGATGCCTTCAAAGCCGGCAAGATGCGTGTCCTTGTCGCTACCGATGTTGCTGCCCGTGGTCTCGATGTCGATGGTATTTCACACGTCTTCAACTACGACCTCCCCATGGAACCTGAGGGCTACGTTCACCGCATCGGCCGCACCGGTCGCGCAGGGAACGATGGAATCGCCATCTCGTTCTGCGACTCCGAAGAGCGTGGACTTCTCCGTCAGATTGAAAGACTTCTCCGCAAGCAGATTCCCCAGGCTCGCGGCCTTCCCAGCTTCCCCGACATAATGGTCGAGCCTCGCATGTCCGGTGACAATTTCAACGACTCGCGCGACCAGCGCGATCAGCCTCGTGAACAAAACCAGGATCGTTCACGCTCCAGCCAGCGCAGCCAGGGGAACTTTGAGCGCCCCGCTCACGCCCCGGCCCATGGCACACGTGAACCAGGAACTCGGTTTCCCAAGAACCGTCAGCCCCACTCGCAAGAACGGGCCCAGCACCCGCTTGATGGTGAGTCTTTGGCATCACCAGGCAACGGAGCTTCCGGCCCACGTGGTGGGCGCAATTTCCGCGGCAACACAGTTGCAGGAAATAAACGAACAGGCTTCAAAGGCAAGAGCTCCAGCCGTCCCGGACCGCGCTAATTTGGTCTGATCCAACAGAGTTTTCAAAGGCCCGACAACTGTGTCGGGCCTTTTTCATGTGGGGCGCTCGTCAGTTCTCTCAGGTCTGTGCTGTCAAACTGGTCGCACATGCACTGAAGCGTGTTGAGGGGGCGGCCCACAAAAGATCGTCGACCGCGGCAGAGATCGAATGAACGGACAAGCCTGACAAAGAGCCGCGGTGCGTACCCCAACAGTCGACATGCAGGGAAAAATGCCACCAACGGGCCGAGCAGGTCCCTAGCATCCGCCCACATGCCCAGCCTTCGGCCTTTCAATGTGTCACCTGTGCTCGCCTGCCTGTTCGCCATTGCCGGACACGCAGCGATTTTGCCGACGCAATTCGTATTCGCCGCACCCGAGCCTGCGATTGAGTTGCCAGCAAGTTCCGCGGCGATCACAGGCCGCGAATTTGGGGAGATTCTGCTCCCAATCGCCCCGATCAACGGCACTATTTCTTTTTCGGCCCAGACCGCATCTGCATGGGATGCAGGAAGCGCCAAGCCAACTCGGCGACTGATCCTGGAAAACGATGTTCGAATTCGGCTCGGCGATTTCGACTTTACCGCAAAGCGTGCGATTGTCTGGCTCCAGAAAGTCTCTCAGCACGAAGGATCTGCCAGCTATCAGGTCTATGCAATCCTTGAAAATGTTGGGGGAACAACCTCTGCATCTGGTCCCACTGTTTCCAGCCAGTCACTTCCGATACGCGCAGTCATCACGACTCCATCGGTGACGCTGAAAGTAGATCATCTCAAACGTGAGCAGCCCGCGCAGTTGGATCAATTCCAGGCAAGTTCAGAAGTGCGTTTCGCAGATGCGCTCCGAACTCTTGCAGGTGTACCCACAAGTCTGGATGTTCAGGAGCAACTGGTTCGCGCTCAAGAAGCTCGAATGCTCGCCGAGCGACAGACTCGGTCGACTCAGCAGCCTGCACGCAGCGCCAGTTTGCCCCCACTGCCGCGGAAGCATCCCGTCATTCAGTTTGAACAGGCAACAGCGCGCAATACCAAGCGTGCCCTGGATACCAGCGAGAAGCCAGAGTCGGCCCAGACTGCAACCGCGCCGACCCGCCCATCAGCGCCACAGCGGCGCTTTGATGACACGCAAACACCAGTCGTCCAGAAGCCCGCGACTTCTGCTCCTTCAACTGATCAAAAGACGCCTCCGATCGCCGCACCCAAACCCGTTGCAACTACTCCCGCGCCCAAAGTACAGGGACCAGCGGCAGTGCCACCTCAACCGACCATTGCTGATCAGCCGAGCGACGTTGCAACTTCGCCGGCGCCAAGCGCACCTGCACAACCGACCGCGGCCCCATCTCCCACGCCATCGCCCGTTCCAGCTGCCACCGTAACTCTGCCACCAAGCCCGACAAATACAGGCGATGCCCCGATTTTTGTCAAGACTGGCGTGGTCTCAGTTTCTTCCAAAGACATTACCTTCCAGGGTGGCAAAGATGAGAACTCTCTCATCGCATCCGGCGGCGTGATTGTCCAGTACATTGACGCCACTGCTGATCGCACACTGGAAATGACGGCCCAGCGAGCTGTCGTTTTTATGGACCCTTCGCCGCTAGCACAGGCTGGTCGCGTCGGTGCAGACAAAGTCCGCGGCATATACCTCGAAGGCGCTGTCAGTATCAGTGATGGCAAGAACAACCTTCGTGGCCAGAAGGTGTTTTACGACCTTCAGATGAACAAGGGCATTGTCCTTGATGCCACGTATTGGACATTTGATCAGAAGCGATCACTGCCCCTGTATGTCCGTGCCGATGCGGTTCGCCAGGAATCGCAAGACACATTCAGCGCTGAAAACGCCAGGCTTTCAACAACGGCGTTCTTTGATCCGGATCTTTCACTTGGTGCTCGCTCCGTCACAATCACACGTCGCGATGAACCTTCGATCCCGCTTGCGATTGCTGAACCTACCTCGCCCACCATCATTGAATCAATAGACGGAACGCCACTTTCTGATATCCCATCCGGCTCACAGGTAGATGCCCGCGGCATGACCATTCGCGCGTACGGCCTTCCGATCGCATATTTCCCCGGCTTCACTGGCGATCCCGGCAATATGCCAACCCGCGATGTTCGACTTGAGAACTCCAATGCAAGTGGGTTTGCCGCAAAAGTCCGCTGGAATCTCTACGGCCTGCTCGGTCGCAAACGTCCTGATGATTTCAACGCTGATATTTCAACTGATGTCTATTCCGAACGCGGGCTCGGGCTTGGAACCAACTTGGCCTGGACCGGCAAAGAGGCGGAGGGTTCGGTCTTTGCCTATGGACTGGTCGATGATCGCGGAACCGACGTGCTCGCTCCAGGCACCAAAATTGACAGAAATGGCGGCGTTCGCGGCATGATCCTGGCCGACAATCGCTGGCGCATTGATGATCAGTGGACGCTATTCACCGAGGCTTCGTACATCGGCGATGAGGCCTTTGTTGATGCCTTCTATCAGCAGCTGCAGGAAACACGCCGCGAATTCACGACCCAGATGCTCGCCGTGAAGCGCACGCACAATTCGTACCTCACGCTTCAAGCCAAGACATCGCTCAACGACTTTGTTGCGAACGAATATCTGCTTCAGAGTCAGGGCTACTCAGTCGACAAACTCCCGGAAATCACATACACGCGGCTCATCGACGACTTGCTCGCCGAGCAGTCGCCGGGCCTGCTTACGTGGACTCACGAGTACCGTGTAGGTGTTATGGGCATGAACTTTGATAAGCCCTTTGCGTACGAGCGTGGATTTGCCAACAACACTCTTGCGCAGAAGGCGTTCGGGATCAACGGAAATCAGACTATCGCCGATCGGCTTCGCGCCGAAGGTACGTTCCAGTCAAATGTCATGCGAGCTGATACTCGTCAGGAGTTCTCCAGTCAGCTTGTCGCTGGTCCGGTGAATATCAATCCATTTGTAGTTGGCCGCGTGACCAGCTACGACAGCGGTTTCAATAAATACGCTGGCGGCAGCGATTCCGACAAGACTCGTTTCTGGGGAGCCGCTGGCACTCGCATCAGCACCACACTTCAACACGTTGATGACTCGGTCAGCTCGCAGTTCTTCGACCTGAATCGCATGCGGCACATCATTGAACCCGGAGTCACGCTCTGGACTGCGGGAACCAACCGAGACCGAACCACGCTTCCGGTCTACGACGATGCCGTTGAATCTCTCGCTGAAGGAAGTCAGGCACGGATCGGCCTTCATCAGACATGGCAAACACGCCGCGGAAATGCCGATAAAACGCGCAGCGTCGATGTTTTCAGACTTGACACAGACTACATCGTCTCGTCACGCGATGCCGATCGCGAATCACCGCTTCGCCGTTTCTACGATCCCCGCCCAGAGCTTTCAGAAGTCGGGGAGTTCTTCGTGACAGATGCCGCATGGCAGGCCACGGATTCCCTGGCAATTACCGGCAGCAATATTTACGACTTTGAGCAGCACCAGTCCGCCCGCTCAAGCGCTGGTTTCCTCCTTGAACATGGGATCGACTTTGCCACCTTTGCCGAACTGCGCCACATCAACAGTCAGAACTCGCAGTTCCTCGATTTCGGCGGCCATTATCGCCTGTCATCCAAATATACAGTTGGTTCACTGGCCAGTTACGGGCTCAAAGACGGAACGTTCCAGACGGTGACGTTCAACCTCCAGCGTCAATCAACCTCCGTCATCTTCGGCTTCGATGTCAGCTACAACGCCATTACCGGTGTTACCGGATTTGGCGTCCTGTTCCGGCCGATCGGAACCGGCGGCTCAGGTGCCGGAAGCCGCAGCTTTGGCGGCCTGCCTGGCTCGTCCCGCTGACGACGGGAGTCATCAGATTCGACCAAAGAGTTTTTCCAGATCCTTAATGGTGAGCCGCACTGTTGTGGGCCGACCATGCGGGCAATTACTTGCGCGGTCTACCGCGCCGCGAAGATCCATGAGTTCAGCAAGTTCGCCCTGACTCAATCTGTCACCCGCTTTGACAGCCGCTTTGCATGCCATCATGTTCACGATATCGCGCATCGCTTCTTCAGAGGCCATCTTCAAACCTCGAAAGGTCTCATCGCTTTCCGCCCGCTCAAGCAGCTCTCCAACAAAGTCGCCCGGATCGACCCCAGCGTCAAACAAGAATGTCGCGAAGGCGTGAACTCCGACACTCGTAGGTCCCATCGCTTCAGCCTCAATACCCATCTTTGCAAGTAGTTCCTTCAGCTGCGGCAGCAGGTCGACGCGCGAGGATGTTGTCGAGACCACCGCCGGAACAAGCATTCGCTGACTTTCCAGCGAGCCGCTCGTCATGCGCTCAAGCAGGAATTCAAACATCACGCGCTCGTGCAGCGCATGCTGGTCAACTATCAGGACACCCTGGTCGTCCTGTGTGACAAGAAACGTCTTGTGTACCTGCAATATCTGCTTCTCTGGCACAGGGACTTCGACCAGCGCGGGTTGCTCTTCGGACTTTGACGCCTCCATAGTTGTGCGCATGGATTCATAGCTGAAGCTGTTCTGCGGCCGCGCTGGGAGGGTTTTCTGAAAGAACTCGACGAACTGTCTCGCGGCTTGTTGCCGCACTTCTGGCGTCGGTGGAGCCCATTCAATGGTTCCATTTGGACCGGGGCTGATGGCTCGAGTCTCATCCCCATACACCGGCCGGCCTATTTGAAACAGCGGCGTCAGATCGGCATCACGCAGGCTTCGGCGGACGCTGTGCAAAACCGCACTGTGAACGAGCGAAGAATCTCTGAACCGTACCTCAGCTTTCTGGGGATGAACATTGACATCCACCAGCGCGGGATTCATATCAATCATGATCACCGCGGTCGGGTACTTTCCAGGCTCGATCAGGCCGCGGAAGCCTTCGCCGATAGCGTGCATGATCGTCCGATCCCGCACCGGGCGGCCATTGACAAACACATGCTGAGCTTTGTTTGTTGCACGCGCGATCGAGGGCTTTCCCACAACACCCCAGAGGGTCACGCCTCGGACATCGTCGTGTTCATCTGCGTGAACATCCAGCAACTCTCCGGAAAGCTCCTTACCAAGAACTTCCAGCATGCGATCGCGCGGCCCCTGACCGCTCGCAAGGTCATAGGCAATCTTCCCGTCTACCACGGCCTTGAATCCAATCGCCGGATGGGCCATCGCCGCGTTCTCAAACGCCTCCAGACAGCGTCCTTGTTCGGTTGGTATTGTCCGCAGAAACTTGCGGCGTGCAGGAGTATTAAAAAACAGCGTACGCACGGTCACGCTTGTTCCATGCGATCCCGCGGCGGGCTTCACTGACCCCAGCGCATCTCCATCGCAAGACAGTTCGTGGGCTTCGACATCGCCGGCTCGTCGCGTGCGAATCAGCATTCGAGACACGCTTGCGATCGACGCCACGGCCTCGCCTCTAAACCCGAGTGTCCCGATCCGTTCAAGCTCCGCCGACTCCTTCACTTTGCTCGTCGCATGAGCGGCGAATGCCAGAGGCAGGTCTTCAGCCACAATTCCGCACCCATCATCGGTGACGCGGATAAGTTCAATGCCGCCCTGCTCGATCTCCATGACGATGCGAGTGGCCCCGGAGTCCAGAGCGTTTTCGAGCAGTTCCTTGACAACACTGGCGGGGCGTTCCACCACTTCGCCAGCAGCGATCTGACTCGCAACCAGCGGCGATAGCGGCCGGATTCGCGCTGGGCCTGCGACCGGCGCCGCCCCAGTCTCAAATCCAGGCTCAGTTGTTGTCGGTGAGTGTGCCACACCCAATCCTACCGCCGCAATTCCCTGTCGCATGGCTCTCGACAACGCACTTTCGTCGCCGCTTTTGGCTACTCTTTCACCATGTCAGAGACCATATTTTCCAGAATCATCCGCGGCGAAATCCCCTGCTACAAGCTCTATGAAGATGACAAGGTTCTCGCATTTCTGGATGTTTTCCCGCTTTCTCCCGGCCACACCCTGGTAATCCCCAAAGAAGCCAAAGCGACACTTGACCAACTTTCCGATGATTCTGCGGCCGCAGTTGGCCGCGTCCTTCCGCGAATCGCTCGAGCGGTCATGAAGGCGACCGGAGCCACTGCCTACAACCTGCTGCAGAATAATGGTGCAGAGGCTCATCAAGCTGTGATGCATGTACATTTCCACATCATTCCCAAGCTGGAAAATGCCGGACTGGGAATCGTGTGGCCGTCGAGCAAACTCGACCCGGCGAAAGCGATTGAACTTCAGAAGTCAATCGCGTCAGGAATCTGAACCGACTCGCGACTATTCCTCCATCCAAGCGCGAAACGCCAGCGGAAACGGCGCGGTCAACCCCGCCAGAATCGTTGTTGGCAATAGTCCCTTGAAGCTCAGCGGAAGGAATGTATACTCAAGCAGCAGTGAAGTTCCGGCGACTGACATACCGAACAACACGATTCCAACCCACAGCTTCCAATCGTTTGATTCAGTCAGGTCCGACAAGACGAAAGACAAGCCCCAGCCAATGGCAAGCGCTGGCAATGCCAGAATCAACACCGACCACGCCATTGCTTCGCTGAATCCAACATCGCCAACAACAATGAAAGACTCTCGAAAATAGTAAGCTATCCCAAACAAGGCGAACCCAACACCAACTCCACACATCATCATGATGGAAACAAACTTCAAATTATTCATCAGCATCCCCTTTGTGCTCTTTTTGATCGAAGCACATCTTATATGGGATTTCAAACTGATGCAAATTGTTCTTCTGTGCTCAACCCCGCAGCCACATAATAACCATTCCGGCTATCGCGCTTCCAGCAACAACTCCCGCGGCCACAAACTGCCACAATTTGATAGCAATCGCGGGTTGTGCCTCACGCACCATCGCCAGCCTCGCCTCGGTCTTGGGGCACAGTCTCTCATGGCCAGTTCGCACGCAATCCTGCACGATCGCGATCACCAGGTTCGCATCAAACTCCCGAAGCCCCATCTCTCGTGCGTTCACCATCAGGAGTCGGCGACGATCCGGAGCCAGTATCGCAGCTCTGCCGCCATCCAGTACTTTGGAAACCAGGACAGCAAACACCCATCGTGCATCATCTGCATCAAGTGCGCTCGCGGCGTGGTTCTCCCGAGCCACTTCCATCCGCCGCCGTTTCATGGTCTCTTCCGCAGCCCGGCTCAGGGGCGCTTTGGCGCCTGATTCAATAGTGAGCCCGTTCGCTGCCCGCACCGGGCGTGGCGTCGATTCAACATCGCCGGTGACCAATCTCAACGATGGGCCACTGCGAATCGTGTTTTCACCAGTCCGTGGAGGGTGTGGAGGGTTGCGCATCATGCGAAAGGCCTGACCGGCAATTTGCGTGCCACAATGGTCAACTTATTCCGGTCTTTCCAAAAGTGCTGACCACGACGGGCCGATAATCTATCTTCCACGTTCCAATCCGCAATTATCGTGCCCACACCAGCCCACATGACTCAAACCTCTCCTTCAAACGTGACTCCATCAGATCCTGTTCCAGCCGCGCCATCAATGGCTGAAATCCGCAAGGCGTTGCAGGACCTCCCGACTATCCGCACGAAACTCTCCCCTGCCGCCGTCTTCTCTGCGGCGGATGCCGCCTCCAAAGATGGAAAGCTCCCCGGCTTTGAAAAGACCGACACCTATTTCGCAACCCTCCTCTTTGGAGCGCCGTTCGACCGTGTCATGACCGCAACGGCGTCAACAGATTCCGGTCTCACAATAATTTCGTTTACCACCCGTCTGCTCCCCAAGATGCCTCTCATTTTCGCCGCCCTCATCATCTTTTCGATCTGGCCCGGCGTCACCCTTACCCATTCGCTCCTTCGAATCTACTTCCCCGCGTACACGATTCAGACTTGGTGGTGGTATCTTCCGCTCACCATTCTTCCACTGCCCTGGTACATCAAAAAGACCATCAAGAAATCTGAGGCCTCCTGCCTCCTCTCTGCCATCGAAAACATCAATCTCCTGGCAGAGCGATCTCAGGGCGAGGTTCTAGAAAAGCAGTGAACGTCCTTGTTCAACTGTTACAATGAAACTGGCAATCGGCGCTCCGCACCTGATTCAGCTTACCTGTGTTCTGGCTCTGCTCCCGTCCAGAACTCCCAGAATTGCATCGGCAGCAATTCCCGATGCAAATTGCCCGGCAAACTTCTCCAAAACTCCATCAATCAACTGCTTCTGTGCCTCGGCCTCTTCAGGCTTGGTCAAAAGCTCACGGGCTGTCTGTATAATCGGCTCAGGCCCCCCGTAATACGGCACAAACTCAGGCACAATTTCCTTGTGCGCGATAACATTGGGAAGCGTAAAGAACTTGGTGCTGGAGATCATTTTTGCCAGCATGTACGCGACCGGGTTCGTTTTTCTGTAGAAAATCACCATCGGCTTGCGATGTTTAGCCACCTGCAAGGTCACAGTGCCCGATTTCACCAGCGCAAGCTCACTCCAGTGAATAATCGCATCAGTCGCCCCTACAGCGTGCGACAGGCCAAGTGGCCACCCGCTCGCCTCCACTGGCTCCCCGCGTTGCTGGCACCACTCTCTGGCGATGCTCCGCAGCACCCCCACCACTGGCTCCCGCGTGACCGCGACCATTGCGACCAGGCCCGGCATTTCTGATTTCAACGTGCGGACAATGTCCAGGATCAACGGAAAGTTCGAAGCAAGCTCTGCCGGCCGAGACCCTGGCATTAACGCAATCCGAGGTGAACCCTGCGGAAAGCTCGCTCCAAGATGCGCCAGTTCCGCATTGTTCAGCGGCTCATCAAACAACATGTGCCCAATAAATTTGGCCGGTACGTTCCTCTTGGAAAAAAACTCTTCTTCAAAGGGGAGAAGACACAGCACCAGATCCGTCAGCCGCCGCAGTTTATGAATGCGCCACCGGCCCCAGGCCCAGATCTGCGGCGCCACAAGGTGAACCACCCGCGACCCGCTCTTTTTAGTGATTTCGCAGACCGGGAAATTTGCCGCGGGCGAATCAACCGGAACGTGCAATGCGACCGGATGCACCTTCACCCACTCTTCTATCCGCTCGTTGATCCGCTGATGTTCGCGAATCTTCGCGATCCCCGGCATTCCCATGACTGCATCGTCCCCAGTTCGCTCGATGATGAGCGCGCCTGCCTTCTGCATCTTGGGCCCGCCCCAGCCGCAAATTGTGAGTTCTGGCCTCCGCCGCTTGATTTCGGCAATGACCTTCGACGCGTGTTCATCGCCCGAAGGCTCAAAAGCGGTAAATAGAAGATCGCACGGCCCGCTAAAGCCGCTTTCCCCGCTCGAAGTTTCACGCTTCTCTTCCACGCTCACACGAGGGTAGCAGTTTGAAACCAGTCTCGCGATCTCGTCCGGACCTATAGACCGGCTTGGACCAACCATCCACTGGGCTTCACGCCAAGCGCACCCGCGATCGCAAGCAACGATTCAAGGCTCGGCAAATGAGTACCACGTTCGATCGAACTCAGCTGGCTCACACTCAAATTGGATGCCTCGCTTAGGTCTTTCAGGGTCCACCCCTTTTCAACGCGTGCCAGGCGCAACGACCGACCCAGCTCCCGCCTCAACCGATCTTCCGGAGTTTGCCCAAGCCCCAAGGCACGAGTCGCCTGCTCAAGAGATTTGAACAAATCTTCATTCGAAAATGGTTTGGCCAGATAATCAAAAACATCCTGCTTGAACGTCTGCCGCATGGAATCCATCGATGGATATCCAGTTACCACAATCACGCACAATTTCGCCCACCGCTTACGCAGTTCTGACAGCACATCCTCGCCCGAATGTCGCCCCATTTTCATATCCAGAAGCACAACATCCGGCAATCTCGCTTCGCACGCGCTGTACAGCTCCTCCGGCGTCCCCACTGCCCGCACTTCATGCCGCCGCTCTTCGAGCGTGCTCACCAGAAACTGCCGAAAATCGTCATCGTCATCGAGTGCGACAATCGAAATTGGCACAGTAACACCCGGGGTTGTCAAGCCATTTTCCATCGCCATTACCCTAGGCAACTACCCGCAGAGGTTTTCTATGCCCGCTCGCCCGCTACCATCGCCCATGGCAGCACGAATTATCGACGGGCTCTCTCTGGCCAAGACCTTTCGCGAGCAAATTGCTGCTCGGGTCGCCGCGTTGCGTGCCAAGGGAATGACTGTTCGACTTGACGCGGTCCTCGTAGACGGCGGCGACAATTCCTCACGCGTCTACGCAGACAATCAAGCCAAAACCTGCGGATCACTGGGGAT
>CAZAEQ010000045.1:0-31596 GCA_964484185.1 uncultured Phycisphaeraceae bacterium | reverse complement strand
CATTTGATTTCACTCGCGGTTGGGATGGAAGGACTGATCGTTCCCAGCAAGTTCTACGGAATTCTCGCTGTTTCGCGGCCTGGTTTGTTTGTCGGCAGCCCCAAGAGTGAGATTGGCCGGATCTTGACTGACACAGGCTCGGGCATCACGATTAAACCAGGTGATGTTGATGGGCTTGTCGCGGCGATTCGATCGCTGGCTGCGGATCCTGCCCGCGCTCGCGCGATGGGTGAATCGGGACGCAATGCACTTGTTGGTCGATATGATGCCGTGACGTTGTGCGGGCAGTGGGTGCAATTGCTGGAACGGATCGTTTCTGTCAAATGATGCTCAATGACACCAACCAATACATCTCCGCCAGATGACAAGACTCCGGTGCCTGAGCAGTCATCGCCGCATTCGTTGAACAATCGGCTTGGTCGAGTTGCGTGGGGAATTGCGTATGTGATTTTGTTTCGATGCTCGCCGCGACCGCTGCACTTTTGGCGGAATTGGCTGATTCGCCTGTTTGGCGGCAAGCTCCACCCCACTGCTCGCGTGTATCCCCGGTGTCGAATCTGGGCGCCGTGGAATTTGACGATGGATGCGCATGCGTGTCTGGCGGATGATGTGGATTGCTACAACGTGAAGATGATTTCGATCGGGGCCTCGAGCACTGTGAGTCAGTACAGCTATTTGTGCGGGGCGACGCATGATCATGAGGCGGCGGATCATCCGCTGGTGCCGCTGCCGATTACGCTGGGGAAGAATGTGTGGCTGGGGGCGGATGTGTTTGTGTCGCCGGGCGTGACGATTGCGGATGGCGTGGTGGTTGGGGCGAGGTCGAGTGTGTTTAAGGATTTGCCGCCGTGGACGGTGTGTGTGGGGACGCCGGCGAAGGCGGTGAAAGAGCGACATATTAAAGGAGTTTCATGAAAAAGAAGGTACCGCCAGCAAGTGCTGCCAAGGTGCAGCCATTTGAGTACTACGCGGAATGGATACAGAAATATCTCACACGAAACCGAGAAGGAAAGCTTTTTGGCGCCAAGAAAAGCGACATTGGGGCTCTTGAGAAATTCCTAGAGCATTCAATACCTGAGGATCTGAGAGCCTGGCTCTTGCTTTGCGGCGGCAATGTGAATGGCTTCTACCCAGTTAAGCGCCATGGTGGTTGGTCGATCGCCGATGCAATGGGACCACATTGGGAGGCGAAGGAGTGGATTCCGATTGCTAGCGATGGCTGCGGGAATCCTTTTGCGATAAGCATCAAACCAATTGCTGGAAAGTTCCCGGTCGCCTTTTTTGATGTCGTTGACTTCGAGAACCCGGACTATTGGGTGGCGTCAAGTCTCGAACGATTCTTACAGCTATTCATCGTCATAAATGAATGGGGAGCGTTTGAATCGGAGACTGAGCCGGAGGAAGATGAAGACCCTGATCTGGATGAATACCAGTGGCTTTTCGACAAGAAGGCCGCATTCAAAGTAGATCCCGGGCTCGCCAAGTTGCCGAAGAAACTGCTTCCGTGGAACTGTGACAAGAACGACGATTGAAAAAGAGCGTACTTGAACAACTATTCAATTGACACACCTTGACAAAGTACTGCTTATGCTCAAGGCTCTCTCGATTCCCGGCATCCTGAAATGACAAACGGAATGTCTCAATCCGGCAGTGCTGACTCGCAAGGTTGTGTAGTTGCCGCCACACCGCAAGCGGCGCAGGCTGGGGCTGCGATATTGCACGCTGGTGGAAACGCGATTGATGCGGCGTGTGCGGCGGCGTGGGCTTTGGGAGTGTGTGAGCCGGCAGAGTCTGGGTTGGGCGGGCAGACGACGATGCTGCTGCGAAAAGCTGATGGAACTTGCATCGTCGTGGATGGGCATTCGCGAGCTCCTGCAGCGCTGCAACGCAAACGCGTGGGGCCTCGGGCACAGAAGCGGGGAATGAAGTCGGTATCAGTGCCATCGACGGCTGCAACGCTTGACTATGTGCAGAAGAAGTATGGAAAGCTGAAGTTAGCGGATGTGATCAGACCGGCGATTGTGCTTGCGCATGAAGGGTACGAGATTTCGAAGTTGCAGCGGCGGCTTTTGAAGTGGACTGTGCCGTTCTTTAGAGACGGGTCTGCGGAGGCTGCTTTGTTCCTCCAAGATGGAAAGGTCTATGAGCGGGGCGACGTTTTTCGTCAAGAGAAGCTGGGAAAGACGCTGGAACGAATCGCTTCACAGGGCGTGCAGGACTTTTATGAGGGGATGATCGCCGCGGAAATCGCGATGGATATGAAGGATCGGGGCGGGTTGATTACTTTGAAGGACCTGGCGGAATTGAATCTGCCTGTCGAGCGAGAGCCGTTGAGGATGATGTATCGGGGGTATGAAGTGCTTTCGCTGCCGCCGCCGGGAGGGGGCGTCCAGGTTCTGCTTGCGCTGCAACTTCTGCAAAGATTGTGGGAGGCAGATGACAGTGCCGCGGACTGGCGCATCGCGATAACTCAGGCGACCCTTTGTGCATTCAGAGAACGCGAGCGATGGCCAGATCATCCGGCGGATGTGACTCCGTCGATCGCGCGCTGGATGGCCTCGCCGGAGCGGGCAGAGTCGGTGCTTAAAGCACTGCACGAAGGCCGAAATCAAGCACCGATCTCTGACAGCCTGGGCGGCGAGGATGGGAATACGACTCATTTGTGTGCAACTGACTGCGATGGAAATGTGGTTTCACTTACGCAGTCGATTCAATCCGTTTTTGGAGCCAAGGTCGCTCATCCAACACTTGGATTTGTCTACAACAACTACCTGAGCACTTGTACGCGCAATCCACATCCATATCAGCTCCGCGGCGGCGGGATGCCACAATCGAACGCGGCTCCGACGATTGTGCTATCTGAGGGGAGGCCGTTCCTCGCCCTTGGATCAGCGGGCAGCCGCCGCATTGTGTCATCGCTTGTGCAAGTCATCAGCGCGGTGATTGACAGTGATTTTTCGCTTGCTGATGCACTTGCACTACCACGCGCGCACCCGCTTGTCGGAGGTGGAATCTGGGTCGAGAAGCCAATTGGCCAACTGCAGCACGAAGAGCTCCAGAAGCGCTTTGGCGGCCTGAAGAAGTTTGGCGCGTTGAACTACAAATTTGGGGCAGTTCAGGCGATTGGGTGGTCTGAAGGTCGAGTTATCGGAGCTGCTGACCCCCGCCGGGACGGCAAAACAGCGTGTTGAGGAATGCAATCTCACTTTTTTTGTCTATTTTTATGTCTCCACAAATGTTTCCAGAAACTATTTGCTATACTGAGGCGAAGGGATAGAGGCACATGGACACTCATAGCGAGACAATTCGAGCAGAACTCGCCGCAAAAGAGCGGTTGAAGTCTGCCAACTTGCTCAGCGGCGGACAAGCGGCTGTGATTGTCTTGTTGTTTGCAATTCCAGCAGCAATTGCAACAGTGAAGCTCTCAGGATCTGCGGCTGGCGACTGGCTGGCGACATGGGTCTCGTTCGAACAACTGCCGCAGGCACTTCGCGGGCGGTCACACGCACTGATGCTCGCGCCCCTGGGCGCGCTGCTGGTGGTGTTCACCCGTCTCACGCTCGGCATTCGCGTACTGGGGCCATTCCGATCCGTGCTCCTTGCGATTGCGTTCATGACCACAGGGATGCTCCTGGGGTTTGGTTTCTTCGCCCTGGTGATTCTTGTGGTGATCGCGGTGCGGCCACTGCTCAAGAAAATGAAGCTGCCGTACTTTGGACGCAAGGGTGCGATGCTGGCGGCAGTCGCATGCATGATTGTGGCCGCGACTCTAATTGGCCTGGCCTTGGGGCTCAAGGACATTGAGCGAGTTGTGTATTTCCCGATTGTGGTTCTGACGCTCACCGGCGATGCATTTGCATATTCCCTGCGGCGTGAAGGCCTCAAGGTTGCAGTGTGGCGGACTGGAGCAACTGCGGCACTGGCGATGATCATTGCTGCGTGTGGGAAAATTGCCCCACTGCAGCAGGCGCTGATGCAGTTCCCCGAACTGATTCTGGTGATGTGTGGATTGATCCTGCTGATTTCGAAATTCTTCAAACTTCGGCTGTTCGAAGCTTTGAACCCGGCACCCAAGAAAAAGAAGAAATCGCGTGCGAAGCGGCTTCCTCCTGCACCGGCAACGAGTGTCCAGGAAGATGTTGCGGTTGCCGTGCCGTGAAAGTCTCACTCACCCCGGAGATTCCTATGCGGATCGCAGTAGTACGAAATCGAGATAACCAGGGCATCATCGCCAAGTTCGGGCGACCCAGCCCGGAGGTCTACGGCAAGCAGTCCATTCAGCGCATCATCGATGGACTGCGGGAGGCAGGCCATGAAGTCGCTGTTTTTGAAGGCGACATGACGATGCTACCGGGATTGAAGGAGTTTCTTGCTCCGGACCCGATCACGGGAGTACCTGGCGGAATTGTGTTCAATCTGTCGTACGGCATTCAAGGCGACTGCCGCTATACACATGTGCCAGCGATGCTCGAACTGGCGGGCATTCCATACACCGGTTCGAACCCACTCGGGCATGCGCTGGCACTTGACAAAGTCGTGACCAAGATTCTGATGATGCAGGCAGGAGTTCCCACTCCGGCCTTCGCTGTGCTGGGAAATCGTGGCGGCGATGTCAGTCATATGAAGTACCCGATGGTTGTGAAACCCCGCCATGAATCTTCAAGCTTTGGGCTTCGACTGGTGCACACGCAGGACGAATTGGATGACGCTGTGATGGCGATTGTGGATGAGTATCAACAGAGTGCACTGGTTGAGGAGTTTATTGCGGGACGCGAAGTAGCAATCGGGATTCTGGGGAGTTCACCCAGTGTCTGCCTGCCGCTGGTTGAGATAGATTTCGGTGCACGCTCGCACGGGATGATGACACACGCCGACAAGTTCCACAAGAGCGAACAGGAACCGATGAGGATCTGTCCTGCCGCGATTGATGAGTCGCTGGCGGCGAAGCTTCGCGACATTTCACTCAAAACATTTCACGCATGCCATCTCCGCGATTACGCGCGGGTAGACATTCGGATTGATCGGCAAGGGAATCCTTTTGTGCTTGAGATCAACTCAATGGCATCGCTTGGTTGGGGCGGCGCGTATGTGCTCGCCGCCAGACAAGCGGGATTCAGCTTTCCAGAACTTCTCGACACAATTGTACATTCGGCGGTTCGCCGGTATTTCGGCAACAGTTCGTCGCTTGTAGCAACGAGCTCAACCACAGATCTTTCGATGACCTGATTCACCCGTTTTGAATTCCGTTTTCATTCGTTACCCAAAGGCCCGCGCGGGCATGGAGTGGTCTTCTTTTGCTTATAAATAACGCACTATCGCTTCCCCAAGTCGAATCACCTTCATCGCCCCGCAAGGTTCGTTATCTGAATTCGGTTGATCAGGTGCAGGACCTGTCACCCGAAGACCGCGAACTCTTGAAGAAAGTCTCGGAGCGGTATGTCTTCCGCGCCAACGACTACTACTTGAAGCTCATCAACTGGAAAGATCCAGCGGATCCAATACGCCAGTTGATTATTCCACGCAAAGAAGAACTCAATGACTGGGGCAAGCTGGATGCGAGCAACGAAGCCGCGGTGACTGTTGAACCGGGTGTTCAGCACAAGTACAAAGACACGGTGTTGCTGCTGTGCAATGAAGTCTGCGGGGCGTATTGCCGCTATTGCTTCCGCAAGCGGCTGTTCATGAACGACAACGAAGAAGTAAGCAAGGATGTGTCAGCTGGCCTTGCGTACATCCGACAGCATCCGGAAGTCTCCAATGTGCTCTTGACCGGTGGTGATCCACTGATCATGGGAACGCGGAGATTGACTGAGATCATCACCGCACTACGAGAGATCGAGCACGTCAAGATCATCCGCATTGGGTCGAAAATGCCCGCGTTCAATCCCTTCCGCGTCCTCGACGATCCGGAACTGCAGAATCTCTTCCGCACATTTTCAACCGCCGGCCGGCGGATCTACCTGATGTGTCACTTTGACCACCCGCGCGAACTAACCGCCGAGGCGCGAGCAGGTATCGCCAAGCTGCTTGACTGCGGCGTCGTCTGCGTCAGTCAATGTCCCATGATCCGCGGCATCAACGATGACCCGGAAGTACTGGCGGAAATGTTCCGCGAGCTTTCGTATGTCGGCGCACCACAGTACTACGTGTTCCAAGGCCGCCCCACCGCAGGCAATGAGCCCTTTGAAGTCCCCATTGTTCGAGGTTGGCAGATTTTCTCCGAAGCTCTGGTCCGCGAATCCGGACTCGCCGGTCGAGCACGCTTTGCAATGTCGCACGCTTCGGGCAAGGTTGAGATTCAGGCGGTTGATGATGAGCACATCTATCTGCGATATCACCGGAGCAAATACCCGGAGAACAGCGGCAAGTTCTTCATCTGCAAGCGCAACGACGATGCGTACTGGCTCGATCATCTGGAACTCGCCCCCGGTTCATATGTGCCCAAGGGCGTGCAGTTCGCGCAGCCGTCGCGGAAGTTCGAACGGGAAGAGAGTGAGTCGAGTTTTCTGACAGTGTTGCCACGAATGACCGCGGCGAGCGCGTGCGGCTTCACCTTGATCGAACTTCTGGTGGTCATCTCGATCATCGCGCTGTTGATGGGGATACTCCTTCCGACGCTTTCGCGGGGCCGCAAGACTGCGGCCATGACTGCGGAGCTTTCCGCAATCAGGCAGATGGGCGCGGGTTTCACCATGTACGCTCAGGACAACCAATCGCGGCTTCTGCCCGGCTATCTGCGAGGATCCTGGGCCAATGCAGCCAACAACCGCTTTGTTGTCCACGACAATCAGTTTGATGCTTCAGAGGAGAGTCGTCTGAGCGGAGGCATGATTCGACCGTATCCATGGCGACTGATGCCGTATGTCAATCACTCCTTGCCAGCGATGATCACCGATCGTGCATTTCGAAACTCGGTGACGGCCCTCCCTGCTGATCGAACGGACTCTTCAGGACGGCATGCGGTGATTTCGCGGCATCCCAGCTTCGGCATGAACACGACCTATGTCGGCGGCGATGCGCACCGCGGTGGATTCCATCAACCAGCCCTTGCTCGCTGGGGTTCGTTCTATGTTCAGAAAATTGATCAGGTGACCTTTCCTTCAACACTCTTGGTTTTCACATCATCTCGCGGCGTTCAGCACGACACAGGTGGGCAAAAAGTCCCAGGATTCCACAGGATTGAGGGACCATGGCGTGCAACACCTACATCAAACTCGATTCCTGCATTTATTCCGCTCAATGCCCCCTTGCGATTTGACCCAGCGCTCGCGACCACAACCTATGGCCACGTTGATTTCCGGCACTTTGAGAAGGCTGCGGCGGTGATGTTCGATTCGCATGCGGAATTGCTTTCAGTCAAGCAGTTAGCTGACATGCGGCGATGGAGCAATCAAGCCACAAGCGAAGCATGGCGTCCGCGCTGAATTCAAATGTACACAGACGCGTGAATTCTTTCACGTACACCTTTAGGAGATTCGAATCATGAAGACGCGTTCACTTAGCATCGGCATTCTAATAGTCGCCGGACTTGCAGCCACCTGTCACGCCCAGGAGGCTGGTCCAGTCGTCATCACCGAGATCATGTACAACCCGCACGGGGCGGATGAAGGGCAGGAATGGGTTGAGATTTACAACCCTACCGCCGCCGCTGTTGATCTTTCGCGCTGGTCACTGGAAACAACAAGTGGTCGCACTGCGGATATTCCCAGCGGCACAGTTCTCGGGGCACATGAAGTCGCGGTGATCGCGTCTCGAAGGGGAGGGGTACTGGGAACCCCGTCGGTTCGACGATCGACGTTTACCTGCACACAGACATCATGGAACACTGCGTGGGGACCGGGTATTCGAGTGATTTTTGTTGAGTCTTTCTGGGATTATCCGGGCGATGCACTGCCTGAAACTAATACCATTGAAGGACTTGATAACACTGGTGACACACTCGACTTGATCAATCGTGACCGCGTTGTTATCGATCGGGTGATTTACAGCAGCGACAATTCCGCAGAAACCCCGTGGCCCGATGGCAACGACAGCGGCTCTATCCAACTTGTCCGCGACTTTGCCTCCGGCGTGCTCGATAACAACAACGGTGCGGCTTGGCGCATCTCCGGACCCGGCGATGGATTGGGATCTCGCCTCGCCAATACCGCTCTGCCCGCATTTCCCGGTCTAGATTGCTGGGGAACGCCCGGCACGCTGGCCAACGCTTTGTTCACCGATTGCAATGGCAATGCGAGCAATGACGCTGTCGACATCGTGCACGGAATCACAATCGACTCATACCCATACAACAACATTCCCGACTCGTGCGAAGGTGACTGCAACGTCAATGGTCTTCCTGATCTGACGGAGATCGCCCTGAACTGGAGCAAAGACCGCAACGGCAATCGTCAGCTTGATACATGTGAGATCAACGCACACGGCGGCAGCGCGGGTGTCGGTGGCACCTGGGACAGCAACGTCAACGGCATCCTGGACTCCTTTGAATCCAAACCGAATATTGTGATCAGCGAAATCATGTACGACCCCAACGGAGACGATGCGGGCAAGGAGTTCGTCGAGATCTACAACCCAGGAGCCACTGCCGTTGACATTTCCGGCTGGGCATTGCGTGACCTTGAAGCCGACCCGCGCACAGGTCTGATTCCCGCCGGCACGATCATGCAGCCTCATGAAGTCATCGTGCTCTGTGCCGGCAGCGGCCCCGGGGTTCCTGCAAATGTCCTCACGCAATTCCGCTCGGCCTGGAACATTGCTCCACAGCTGCGCGTGTTCGCCCTGAACCCGTGGCAAGATCGGGCGCAGCGGGCTACTCCCATCGAAGAAGTTCTGTCCCTCGTGGATGCGAGCAACGAGCCAGTCGATGTAGTGAACTACGAGAACCCCTCATATGCCTCAGGAAGTCTTTGGCCGGTGAATGACACGACATCCAGCATTTCGCTGCTCCCTACTGCGTTGACGAAGTCCGCCAATGACCTTGGCGCTTCCTGGGTCCGCACGATGTCCCGAAGCGATGGCGGATTTGACAGCATCCAAACGGCGTGGTTCACAGACATTCGCGCAACCGGTTCAGTCGGTAGCCCTGGGATCGTCTGGACTGCGGCACATCAGTCACCAACCGGAGAGGCCGTGATTTCTGAAATCATGTTCCATCCCAACAGCGATCCGGGTGACTTCAATCGCCCCGAGTGGATTGAGATTCATAACCCGGGCTCAACGAGCCTTGACCTGAGTGGCTGGTATCTGCGCGATGAAGATGGTCACACCGGAACCATTGCCGCGGGCACCGTGCTCGATGCTGGCCAGGTCGCGGTGCTCATTCCGCGCTTTGGTGCGCTGGATGCTGCGGCCGCCGAGGCGGATTTCCGGACTGCCTGGGGCAATATCTGCAAAGTGATCAGTCTTGTAGGTTGGTCAGATCTCGAGCCAACCCCGAATCTTGGCGGACTGGCAAACAACCCGGCGCGTGGCAATGAAGTCCTGACGCTTCGCAAGGCAAATGGGACAATCGTTGACATTGTGAACTTCGATGATTCCAATGGCTGGCCCGCGGATGCGGCAAACGCGCTCCCTGGCTTTGGAACCGCGTGGAGCATTGCACTTCTTGCCGGCCACTACAACGCGATTGACAATGACAGCGGAGTCAATTGGGCTGGGAGTATGCAGGGCATCGATCTTGCGGATCTCAATGTGATGACGCCGATCTTCAACGGTTTTGATATCGGATCACCCGGACTCTTGCCAGGTGTTGTCACAACACTGGAATGCCCGAATGCTCCGTGCCCGGCCGATTTCAATCTTGATGGGATTGCAGATTTCTTCGACTATCTTGATTTCGTCGATGCGTTCGCCGCCAATACTGCGAATTCGGATTTCAACAGCGACGGCGTTATCGACTTCTTCGATTATCTCGATTTTGTTGATGCGTTCGCAGCGGGATGCTGAGCCACCCGAACATTAAAAATATGCACGGCTATGCGCTGGCGATCTTCATCGGTCGCCAGCGTTTTTGCCTTTAGACCTTCACGCCAACCTTGCCAGCCGCCAATCGCGTACGCACATTGTCCAGCACATTCATGAAGTTGATGTAGCTGTCGTAGGGCGAGTCGTATGGGCTGAAGTACTTGTGGACATCGCCATCGGACCAGTACTTGGTACACATGTAGTAGAAGTGATCGCTGGTGGTGAGTTTTCGCCAGTCCTCGAGCAGGTGCTTGGCTTCGGTCAATTCGTGGGCATCGCCCGAAACTTCTGCCTGAAGCACTTTTTCTTTGATCGGGCCTTCAAGGCGGTAGCATTCTTCGAGTGCGGCATTCTGCATGGCGTTGCCGCGCCACGCGGTGAGGTCGCGTTCAGTGTCTGCCCAAGAAATGTAATCGTGGACATCGTACTCGCCAACGGGCAGGAACTGCTTCATTGCCTCGCTTGGAGTGTTGAAGTGATTCTCGCCGCGCTTGTAGTCGAAAATCGCTTCGGGGAGTTTTTCCAGGAACTGGAAAATGCCGGTGTCGGCCCACTGGTGCTCGCCGAAGGTTTCGTAGTCCATGAAGAGGTTGCAGAGGTAACCATCTCCGTTGATCTGGTGAACCCACTGGGCGAACTTCTCCGCGCTCAGGGGCCACTCATTCCAGCCCTTGTTGCTGAAGCGGAACGCGATGTCATCGCTCAATTTGTAGTTTTTGCAGAGCGTTGCAAAGGGACGGTCTTCGCCCAGTGCGTTGGTGCGTGGATTTCCCGGAGCCATGTACACAAAGTTTGGAGAGCGGTACGCCAGGATTCGATCGACGCCTTCGCACAAGATACCTGCGAAGCGCGATTTGCCATCCGCGTTCTTCATGCCCGCGACATGGTGCGCCAGTTCGTTGTTGTAAATCAGCTCGGTGTTTCTGAAGACCTTGGGGGTCACTCCGAAAAGCTTCTGCACCTTGGCCGTGTGCATGTTCACCTGGTCGGTGAATTCCTTCTTGGAATAGATGAACGACAACGAGTGGTAATAGGTCTCACCAATGAACTCGCAGCAGCCGGTCTGGGCGAGTTCTTTGAAGAGGTCGATCACATCGGGGCAGAACATTTCGAACTGCTCAAGCGCGACGCCTGTGATAGCGTATGACACCTTGAAATTGCCCTTGTGCTTCTTCACCAAGTCCAACATCAACTTGGTCGCGGGGCGATAGCACTTGTCCGCAACCTTGCGTGCGATGTCGCCGTTCTTCTGGTTGTCGTAGTAAAAGTGATCGTTATCAAACACCGAGTAGTGTCGCAGGCGGAAGGGCTGGTGGACCTGGAAGTAAAAGACAATGGATGCCATAGCCACAAGCATACGGGATTTAGTGCACGAGCGCACACGACATCCGTAAAAAAGCAGGCATTAGGCGAAATCTTGGTTGCACCCCTTACCGCGCAGACTTTGAGCGCTCAGGTTCGGATGCTGCGAACGGCGGCAATTGCAACCGGCAGCAATATCAGGCACGGTAGAAAGACACCGATCGCGGGCGGCACACCTGGAATGCTCACGTTGTTGGCAAGTATGCCGCCAAACAGGGACACTATTGCAACCGGGGCGCATTTGAGCGATTGACGCAGCATATTGGTCGGCTCGCGCTGCAGGTAGAAGCTCATTGCGATGACCAAAGTGAGAATATTGCAGAGGACTGTCGCGAACCTGCCGAAGCGGACTCGATCAAGCTCTGCAAGCCTTCGGCGCGTTGGCTCATCGAGCAATGCGGGCTGCGTAGTCATCTGCGTCAATTGCAGAAAGCTCAGGCTCTGGGCGTATCCGGCAAACCTGCGCAATTTTAACTGTGTGGGGTCGAGCGAAGTTGCCACCGCCGACACTCTCTCCACTTTTGCGGTTTGCACCAGTGTTCGGTCGACGCGGCCGTTCTCAAGGTTCCACTGTCCTGCTGCGGCGTCCCAGGTGCCGCGGTCTGCGATGATTCGCCGCAACAGTGAGCCATTCTCATCGCGTTCAAATATCAACACTCCTTCAAGCACAGCTTTGTCAGCATCAAAGCTCTTGGCGTAGAAGAGTTTCCCCTGGCCATCGCTGGTGAGCGGTACTGCGCTTGACCCCAGTACCTTCTGGCCAACTGCTTCACGGTCGCGGGCCAGAAGCGGTGCAATCCGCGGCAGTACAAATTCTCGATTGGCAAGCTGCAGGCCACCCAGCACCAGACCAACCACCAGAATTGGTCTCGCAATCCGCATCATGCTGATGCCGCCTGCCAGCATCGAAACCAACTCTCGATTTCGAACAAGCTGCGTGAGGGTGAATCCCATTGCGCCGACGGTCACGAGACCGAGCATGAAATTGAACAGTCGCAGCAGGTTGGGCCACCAGTAATCGAAGACCAGGTAGACCGCTGTTTTGGCTTCTTCGATGAATGTGGGGTGTTCGTTTCCTGCGGCCTTCAAAGACTCGGTCGCCATGCCCCAGAAGTCGCCGAAGTTCAGCGAGACATCGATCGCGACCGCGAATGCAAACAAGATCGCAAACAGCGTGACAACGTTGGTCAGATACTGGCGGATGATGTAGCGGTCGAGGAGCGTCATCGAGTCTGTGTTACCTTCCACCCTGGATCAATTTGACAACAGACTCGGCCTTGTCATTAGGCACCGGGATAGACAGGTTGTATTGTGCCACTTTCCATTGGCCATTTTCGATTACGAGCACCCCACTGCCGCGACATTCGCCCAACTTGGCGTTCTGCAGAAGTTCATCGAAATATGCAACGTTGCTGGCACGGATGTAGCTGATTTTGCGAGAGCCGGGGACGAGCGTGTAGGTCCAGCCTTTGCCCGCTGCGAAATATGGGTGAGCGAACTCTCGAAACGCATCCAGATCCCAGCGCTCAGTAGCATCGGTACCGAGGAAGACGCTACCGCCTTTGGCGAACAGGTCGAAGTACCGAGCCTCATCAGCCTTTGATGCGGCATCGTGGAAGCTTGTCAGGGTCTGATCAGGCGAGACTGCGGCCCCAGTTGTGGGTCCGTAGCTTGCGCATCCGGCCAGCAGACTTGCAGAGAGCAGTGCGATCAAGCCGATCGATCTGGATTGGTTGGCCATATCTTGAGTATAACCGCATTCTCTGCTTGCCATGCTCAGATTCGAGAGAGCACGCTTGTGCGGCGACGCCATGCACACAAGCTGATCGCGATCGCATCGGCCACATCGGGCGGCGAGGGCAATTCGGGAAGGCTGAACACCGCCTGCACCGCGCGCTGCATCTGCCCCTTGCCAGCGTGACCGTGTGCTGTCAATGACTTCTTCACTTCATTGGGCTTGAACTCGAGCAGTGGAATCTCGGCCTGGCGGATAGCGAGCAGAATGACGCCACGGGCATGGCCCATGATGATCGAGGTTGCGGGATGCTTGTAATGGGCGAAGAGCGATTCGACCGCGACAACATCAGGTTTAACACGTTCGAGCAATTCGCGGAAGTCGCGATCGAGTTCAACCAGTCGCGCTGAGACGGACTCGGCACCAGCTTTGGCCCCGGCATCTTTCAGGCGAAACACGCCGGCCTCGACAATCCGCGGCAGCGTACCACGGCCTTCCAGGCAGGCATACCCCGTCAGTCGGAGGCCAGGATCTATCCCCAGTGTTCGCATCGGACTGGAAGGTAGGCACCCCACAAACAACGAAGCCCGCGGCACTGTTGTCGCGGGCTTCGCACGGAGAATCTGTTGATGAGAACATCGGACTTATTCAGCGCTGGCCGGAGCGAAGACCGGGAGCTGCATTTCGTCAAATGCCCAACGTGTTGTGGCTTCGACCAGTTGATCCAGATCGTGGCCGTTTGGTTTCCAATCAGCATTGCGGTTGCCGCGCCAGCGGGCAAGCCGATCTTCGACGATCGCCCGTCGATAAGACTTTTCAAGCGGAAGGCTTCGCTGCACCATGACTAGTGCGACGGTCAGGTCGAGCCATCGCAGCGTAGCATTGAGGTGCGACTTGGAAGCTGTTTGATTCTTATCCATGTTCGACCTCCTTCTCGTAGCATCTATTCGCACGGCTCGCACACTCGGTTCGCCTCATATGCTCACACGTACACACTATCTTCAAGATATTAGATGCACGAGCTCCTGCAAAGGTTCCAACGCAGATTTGTAACGATTCTCACGCAAACGGGGACTATTACCTATGAATAGATATGACGAATTTCAACAGTACCGCGATCGAATGAACACCCGGATCCTTGGCGAAAGTGACGTTTCCCCCAAAACGGGCCGCGCCAGCGCAACATTGAACACCAAACGTTTCTTTCGGCTGGACTCTGCGTGTTACGAATCTGGGGCTTTGGATAAGAAGACTAAGGAATTGCTAGGTCTGGTTGCATCCATGGTGCTCCGCTGCGATGACTGCATTGCCTACCACATTGATCAATGCGCGCAGGCCGGAGTAACCGATGAAGAGTTCTTTGAATCATTTGACATTGCGCTCCTCGTCGGCGGCTCAATCGTCATTCCTCACCTTCGCCGCGCTGTGGAGTTTCTGGATCTCACGCGAGAACATTTCAAACAATGAACGTTCATGAATCGTGAAGACTCACATATCTCGCCACGCGATTTCGCACTCTCGATCGTCCGCACATTGCGTGATGCTGGACACATCGCGTACTTCGCCGGCGGGTGCGTGCGCGATGAGCTTTTCGGAATTCCGCCCAAAGATTTCGATGTCGCAACCGATGCCGCTCCGCGCCGAATTGCAGCTCTTTTCCCGCGAACTGAAGAGGTTGGAGCCCGATTCGGCGTGATGATTGTCAAGGGTCGCGGCCAGATGGTTGAAGTCGCGACTTTCCGTGCAGATGGGCCATATTCGGATCGTCGCCGCCCCGACACGATTACATTCAGCGATCCCAAAACCGATGCAGCCCGGCGTGATTTTACGGTGAACGCCCTCTTTCTTGATCCCCTGGATTCGACTGACACGACACGGGGCAAAGTTATTGACTTCGTGAACGGCTTAGCGGACATCAACGCCAGAGTACTCAGAGCGGTTGGCGACCCCGATGCCAGATTCAAGGAAGATGACCTGCGGATTTTGCGGGCGATTCGATTCGCGGCACGCTTTAAGCTCACAATCGACCCCGCAACCAGCGATGCCATCAGACGGCACGCCGGCGAACTTTCTGGAATCAGCCGCGAGCGCGTTGGCGAGGAAATTCGCAAAATGATGCTGCACGAAAACCGCGTCGCAGCGGCGAAATTGCTGGCCCAACACGGACTTGTCGGCCCCTCACTGGGCGATTTGGCGTTGCTTCCTCATTTTCAGCGCCAAGAGTTTCCCACTTTGGAAGCAATCCAAACTAGGAACTTTGGAACGTATCTGGCAGCATGGCTGGTTGATCTCGGGTTATCGGTCCTGCCGAGAAACATGCTTCGGCCGCGAGCTCGGCCGGATGCGTCGCCGCAAGCTGCGATTGCGTCAAGCCTCCGCAGTTCCTTGTGCCTCAGCAATGAGGAAACCCAGGAACTCCTTGGTGCCTTGGAGGGAAATGCGGCGTTAAAAGACAATTGGCATCTGCTTTCGATTGCCCATCGCAAGAGATTTGCGCAAAATCAATGGTTTTCTGATGCATTAGCCTTACTCAGTGCCAGGGATCCACTCCTGGCTTTGGCGTTAGATGCACAAATTGCGCAGTTGGCCATGACCCCGAGCGGACTGTCGCCGACCAGGTTCGTTACCGGCGACGATCTTGAAGCACTGGGACAGGCGCCGGGGCCAAAGTTCAAAGACATCCTTGAACAGGTCTACGACGCCCAATTGGAAGATCGAATTACAACCCGACTGGAAGCCTTGGAACTTGTCCGGAATCTATGCGTCTAGAGTCTCAGAACGTGGCTTTGCGGATTCGCCGGATACCGTAGATGTCATGAGTTCTGGCAGTCTGGCCTTTTTGGTCAGCATGCCGAGCCGGACTGGTTCAGCCTCAGACTTTTTCATTCCTAAAGCGGAGAGTCCAATGAAGAATCGCACCTCACTTTGCCTATCACGCGGCCTGTCTCGATTGCTATTGGCCGGAGCAGCATCTGCAGCCTTATTTGCCGCCACGCCGGTGCTGGCACTTGAGCCAGCTGGTGCCAATGCGTCCACCCAGGCCGGGACAAAGACTGATGCACCCAAACAGGCGAAGCTGAAGCTGAAGGATGGTCGAGTCATCGTTGGCGAGATCCTGGCACAGACCGCTGATGTCATCCGCTTCAAGAGCAAGGTCGCCGGGATTGATGTCACGACCGACTACATGATGAGCGATGTGGAGGAAGTGATCAAGATCGAAACCAGTACGCCTGCACCGGCCGATGGCAAGACTGATACCACGAAAACTGAAACAAAAAAGCCGGATGCAAAGGCCGATGTGCCACTGGGTACGGCGGTGAAAGCGGCTGATTCTGCCGAAGTGACGCCAGCAGTCGGCGAAGATGCACATCGCGTCTATTTCGCCGAACTCAAAGGTAAGTTTGGCCGCAATATCACACAGACACTTGTCCGCAAGCTGACCGCCGATGCACTCAAAGAGAATGCGGACACAATCGTGTTCAGCCTTGATGGAGAATGGGATCCAGCGAACGAAAGAAAGTTTAGAGGCTGGCAAGAGCTCTTCAGATACGAAGAACTGGGGCCAGCGCTTACAGACGAAATCCAGAAGAACTTCCCCAAGCCGCCCCGCGTTGTAACCTGGGTGCACAAGGCAATGGGCGGCGCTTCATTGATGCCGCTTTGCACCAAAGAAATTTACATGACCGAAGACGCCATGATCGGCGGCATGTTTGGTCTCGACGTCATGATGCAAGGCAACCGTACGGTTGTTGAGAAGCAACGTTCGTTGCGCCTGCAGCACGCAGCTGGCTGGGTTGTAAAAGGCGGATATGACGTCAGAATCATGTATGCCATGGCCGTCATCGAATACGTCCTCAGTTACCGGTTTGCCGGTGATGAAGTCGAGTTCTTTGAACGCATGCCTGAAGGCCCCAACGAAGTGCTTCTCACAGATAAAGGTCCGGACTCGATGCAGGAGTATGTCCGCGGCAAAGGTAAGGCGTATCTGAATATCACCTCGAAAATCGGCACTGATCTGAAAATCTCAAAGGGCACAGCCAACACCAAGGAAGACCTCTTCTTCCAAATGGGCCTGGACCGCAACCGGATTGATGTTGGATCCGCCAAGAAGATCTGTGATCAATGGGACCGCAGGATCGTGGCTGCTGAGAAAGAACTTCAGAAGCTCATGCAGGAATACCAGGATACTCCGGTCAATGGCGCAACGTACGAAGAACGCACCCAGCAGCGTGGCAAGCGCAAGAGCACGCTCCGCAAGATGATGGACAAGTTGAACGAGAAAGATCTCAAGGAAGTCTTTGACGATGCGTATCGGAATGAACTTGAATTGCCAGGTGATGCAGTCCTGCAATCTTTGATTGACCAGATTGACGTGCAGCAGCAGAACGACCGGAAGTAATCAGGCGTAACAGGTCTCTACGTTGGACCGAAGGAGCTAGGTTTATGAGTTTGTTTACATCGATTAAGAAAAGCGTCTTGGGGCTTACAAGCCTCCTTGCACTTTCGTTTGCTCTGCCCGCAATGGCAATGAGACCGGCCGATCCAGCTGAGCCGGCGGCAAAGCCAGCGGTGCAGCGCGATCCAAATGCCGTCCCCCGCGGAGCAGTGATCACCATGGGTGAACGCGGCGAGAAGGACATGGTCGGCGTGTATATGACAGCCGGAATTCTCGAGCGAATTCTCCCACTCCTTGAGGAAGAAAAAATCGATATTGTTGTTTTCCGCTTCTATTCCGGCGGCGGAATGTTGCTTGAGATTAAACCGCTTTCGGACATCATTCAGACTAAGTACAAGAAGAAGTTCCATAGCGTCGCGTGGATCGAATCTGCTATTTCCGCGGCAGCAATGACCGCCCACACCTTTAACGATATCTACTTTACGACCCAGGCAAACTACGGCGCTTGCACTGGCTTTGCCGGAAGCCTCGACCGTCCAATGACGGGAATGGGCCTTGAACAAGTGCTGGCGCTGATGGAAGTCATCTCTGACCGCGGTGGCCACGACACGCGCATCATGCGGGCTATGCAGATCTCCTCGAACGATGAAGATATTGCCGACCTCAAGATTGAACTTCCCTCGGGAGCTCTGTCGGCCAGCATCGACGAAAAAACTGGCGATGTTACCTGGTATCAGGACAGCATCAGCGGCAAGCATGTCTTGAACCCCATGGCAGGTAGAAGAATTCTTACCTTTAACTCTCAAACGGCTGCTCAATTCAAGTTTTCTAAAGGTACTGCGGACACACTTGCCGAGCTCACCAATCTTCTTGGTTACAAGGAGATTGAATGGGTTGGACAGAAGACCGGAGCGCTTCTCTGGCCAGTCTGTAAGGCTGAGAAGAAGAACATGGAGTTCCGTGCCAACACAAAGCGCGACGAAGATCTGAACGCAGCTTATTATCGTCAGTACACCATGAACGTTGCGGCTGCTCAGGCCGCGGCAACTCGCGAGGACCGCCTCCGGTTCCTGAATAAGGCCAAGCAGGGGCTCGAGAAGCTGGAGCAGATGCTCCGAAACAACCCCAATATGGCGTACATCGTCATGAATATGGAGCCCGCTGAGGCGCTCAAGTGGGTTGAAGAGCAGCGCAAGATCATCAAAGACCTGAGCAAGTAACTCTTTCGATTTCAGTACTCAGAACCCTCGGCCTTCGCCGGGGGTTTCTTTTTTTTGCTACCATGATTCCATGCCAAACTTTGTTCCGCAATCCCTCGACGCAACACGTTGGTCCGAAATCGAGCCGCTCTTCCAGACCCTGTTAACCAGGCCCATTACTTCTCTCACCGACTTTGAGCAATGGCTCGTGGATCGCTCTGATCTCGAAGCCGTATGCTCCGAAGCTCGCGCACGGCTCTACATCAACATGACCTGTTTCACCGAACAAAAATCCAATCAGGAGGCTTTCGAGAAGTACGTCAACGAAATCCCGCCGCGACTCAAGCCGATTTCCTTTGACCTGGACAAACGGTATGTCTCTCTTGCGTCGCAGTTTAAGCTCAACCCTGAACGCTACATGGTCTTTGATCGTTCCACGCGCGTCGATGTCGAACTCTTCCGGCCGGAGAACGTCGCCATTGAGACCGACCTCGAGCTTTTGAGCCAGCAGTTCGATCAAATCGCCGGCGCCATGACGGTTCAGTTTGATGGCAAGGAACAGACCTTTCCGCAGATGGGCCGCTATTCCGAATCGCCTGACCGCGCCCAGCGCGAAGCCGCGTGGCGGGCTGTTACCGATCGGCGTTTTACTGACTCCAATTCCATCAACACCATTTACGATGCGATGATCGCCAAACGCACAGCCGTTGCACGAAATGCTGGCTTCGACAACTTCGTCAATTACTCATTCCGCAACATGCAGCGCTTCGATTACACCCCTGCTGACTGCATGAAATTCCACGATGCCGTTGAGAAGTGCATCATGCCTCTGGTGCGAGAGCTCGAAGCAACTCGCGCCAAACAACTCAGTCTCTCCGCACTTCGCCCATGGGATCTCGCGGTTGATCCCCAGAATCGCCCACCGCTCAAGCCCTTCAATGGCGGCACAGAGCTCATGTCCCGCGCCATTCGCGCGTTTAACCACCTTGACCCTCGACTTGGCACCATGCTTTCAAAATTGGGCACCGGTTCAGAATGCCGCGGTTGCCAGGATAAATCGTGTCTCGATCTCGACAGCCGCAAGGGGAAAGCCCCTGGCGGGTATCAATACATGCTCGAGCAATCGCGCCGACCGTTCATCTTTATGAATGCTGCGGGCCGCTCCAGCGATGTTGAAACTATGGTCCACGAAGCGGGCCACGCGTTCCATTCGATGCTCGCAGGCGATGAGCCCCTGCTTCGTTATCGTTCTGCCCCAATTGAATTCTGCGAAGTCGCCAGCATGAGCATGGAACTGCTCACCATGAAGCACTGGGGCGGCGATGAAGGCTATTACCCGGCACCGCAGGATCACCATCGTGCGATGCGTCAACACCTTGAAGGTGTCATAAAAATCCTTCCGTGGATCATGACCATTGATGCGTTTCAGCACTGGGTTTACGCGAATCCCAACCATTCACGCGCGGCCCGCACTGAACATTGGCTCAGCCTCGATCGCCGTTTCGGTGCCGGCGTCGACTGGTCCGGGCTTGAACAATTCCATCAGGTCGGCTGGCAGCGCCAGGGCCACCTCTTTGGCAATCCGTTTTACTACATCGAATACGGAATCGCGCTTTTGGGAGCGCTTCAGCTCTGGGTTCTCTCGCTTGAACAGGGTGAACCTGCGGCAGTGAACGGTTATGTCCGCGCACTTTCTCTGGGCGGAACCAAGCCGCTCCCGGACCTTTTTTGCGCCGCCGGAATCAAGTTCGATTTCACTGCCGCAACTATTGAGCGAATCGCCGCGCGAGTTTCCCACCAGCTCACACTCCTGCCCCACTAGCACTCCATGTCTACTTCGCCTCACAACATTCACATGTCCAGCGCCGAGTTCAAGGAACGCGGACGCGAAGTAATCGATTTCATCGCCCGCTACTGGCAGGACATCCAGTCCCGCCCCGTGCAGTCTCAAGTCGATCCCGGTGAGATTCTCAAGCTCCTGCCCGCCAACCCGCCGACATTTCCAGATTTCCCGGCCGATCTTTCGGCAGAGCTTGAACGCACAATCATGCCGGGCATCACACACTGGCAAAGCCCCAATTTCTTCGGGTATTTCCCCGCGAATGCCAGCGCTCCATCCGTGCTCGGCGAACTTCTCTCCGCGGGCCTTGGTGTCCAGGGGATGCTCTGGCTGACAAGCCCGGCATGCACAGAGCTCGAAACACGCGTCATGGATTGGCTCGCGCAGATGCTCTCTCTCCCGCCTGCGTTTCACTCAACCAGCACCGGCGGCGGCGTTATTCAATCAACGGCCAGCGATGCCGCACTGGTCGCACTCGTCGCGGCACGACATCGTTCTCGAACTGCACTCAAGAAGCTCAAGACCTCGCCGCTTCCAGCATTCACGCTTTACACATCAAGCCAGGCTCACTCATCGATCATTAAGTCCGCAATGGTCGCCGGCCTTGCCGATGGCCCGCTCGACAATACACACCTGCGCCTGATCGATGTCGATCGCGCTGGTCGCATGCGTGTCGACCTTTTGCAGCAAGCCATCATTCAGGATCTCACCAAGGGCAAGCTGCCGATCTTTGTCGCCGCCTCGGTCGGCACCACTGGCACAACTGCAGTCGATCCCGTTCCTGAGATCGCGCGTGTTCTCCGAGCAACGGCTGCACAGGCGTCGCTTCCCGCGGCACTTATTCCCTGGCTCCACATCGACGCTGCACATGCGGGAGCTGCCGCGATTTGCCCGGAGTTCCGCTCTCTCCTCGCCGGCGCAGAGCATTGCGACTCGCTCTGTTTCAACGCCCACAAGTGGCTGCTCACCAATTTCGATTGCGACTGCTTCTTCGTTCGCGACCGCCGCACGCTCACCGATGCGCTCTCGATCACACCTGAGTATCTTCGCAATCGTCCCTCGGATTCTGGTGAGGTCTTTGACTATCGCGATTGGCAGATCCCGCTCGGCCGTCGTTTCCGCGCTCTCAAACTCTGGCTGGTTATTCGTCACTATGGCGTCAATGGTTTGCAGACGCACATTCGTGAACACATCCGCCTTTCCGCACTCTTTGAGAGCTTCGTTGCCGCCGATGATCGCTTTGAACTCGTTGCCCCGCGCACGCTCAACCTCATCTGTTTCCGACTCAAAGACTCCGGCAAAGGCGATCTCAACAAAATTCTCCTGGATTCCCTCAATTCTGGCGGCAAACTCTTCCTTACGCACACCTCACTTCCTCCCTCAATGGGTGGCCACAAGTGCACCCTCCGCATGGCGATTGGAGCTACTTTCACGGCAGAATCACATGTTCGGGCGGCATGGAACGAACTTCAAACGCATGCAACCAAGCTGCTTGCATAACGCCGATTCATTCTGAAAACAGCAACATCCCTTACTACACTCGCCCCGCAATCAGGAGCGAGTTTTATGAAGGATTTCATCACAGGCAATGCAGCAATCGGCCAATCTGGTGGCCCCACTGCCGTTATCAATCAGTCGTTGGTCGGAGTTGTCGAAGGTTTGCGCCAGGGACTCCAAGCCGCGGGAGTCGTCACCAAAGTTCTGGGCATGAAAAACGGTGTCAGCGGCCTCACCAAATCTGAGTTTCACGATCTCACCGACATGCACCAGGATCGACTCGACCGGCTTGCACTCACACCGTCCGCCGGCCTGGGCTCAACGCGCGATAAACCCGATGCCGACTATTGCAATCGGATTGTCGAGTCCTGCAAGAAAAACAACATCCGTTACTTCTTTTATATCGGCGGCAACGATTCTTCAGACACCTGCCGCATTGTCAACGAAATCGCCAATTCCGGCGGCTACGAAATGCGTTGCTTCCATGTTCCCAAAACCGTCGACAACGACTTGCTTGAGAACGACCACACTCCTGGTTTCCCATCCGCCGCCCGATTTGTCGCGATGGCCTGCATGGCTGACTTCCTCGACAATATCTCTCTGCCGGGAATAAAAATCAACGTGATCATGGGCCGTCACGCCGGGTTCCTTACCGCAGCCTCGGCCCTCGCGCGTCGCCATGATCGTCCGGAGCATGAATCAACGGATGGTCCGCAGCTGATCTATCTTCCAGAGGTTCCGTTTGATACCGACCGCTTCGTAGCCGATGTCGATTCCATCTATTCGAAAAAGCGGCGGTGCCACATCGCCGTCTCTGAAGGAATCTGTGACAAGAATGGAACTCCAATCGCGGCCCAGCTCATCAAGGGTGGCCAGGTTGATTCTCACGGAAACGTCCAGCTTTCTGGCTCAGGTGCGCTGGGCGATTTGCTTTCAAACCTCTTGAAAGAGAAACTCACACCCATTGGCGGCAAGCCGCCGCGGGTTCGCTCAGATACCTTTGGCTATGTTCAACGCTGCTGGCCAGACGCGTCTCCAATCGATTCCAAGGAAGCTCGCCGCAGCGGCAGCTTCGCAGCTCAGCTTGCACTGCATGGCGAACGCGATGGGTCGGTCGGCATCGTTCGCCAATCCAGCGGGATCGGTGGAATGCCCTACCTGAGCACCTATCGGCGCGTTGAACTATCGGCAATTGCCGCCAAAACAAGGCATATGCCCGCGGAATTCATGAAGGGACATAACAATGTCTCGCAGGCATTTATTGACTATTGCCTGCCGCTGGTTGGGACACTTCCGCCATTTGAACGCCTCTGATTCCCGACCTCACTTCGCCCGGGTCATGTCCCTATCCTTCCGCCACCATGCATCGGGACATTCAGCGGATTCTTATCGATGAAGAGCGGATCAAGGCACGAGTCAAAGAACTCGGCCAGCAACTCTCGCGCGAACTGGAAGAAGACCTGCGCCGTACGGGACAGTCGCCCGAGGGCAACAGCGTCGTCATTATTCCGATTATGACTGGCGGTCTGGTGTTTGGCGCTGATCTCATCCGGCAGATTACCTTCAAACTCTCGCTCAGGCTCGTTACTGTTTCCAGCTACCCAGGGCAATCAACAGAGAGCAAGGGCGCCAAGATCCGCGGTGAGCTTCCTGCCGATCTCACAAACAAGCATGTCGTCGTAGTTGATGACATTCTTGATTCCGGTCAGACTCTCGCAGTCATCCGCGATGCCATCGCAGAGCAGCAGCCCGCGAGCCTTCGCATGTGCGTCATGCTTCGCAAGCCTACCTGGCGGCGCAAGATTGAAATTGAGACTGAGTATGTCGGGTTTGATATCCCCGATGAATTCGTCGTTGGATACGGGCTCGATTACGACGATTTCTACCGCAACTTCCCGGCGATCGCGGTCCTTAAGCCCGAGGCGGTATAAGTGCAAGTGCCCGGAACATGGACTCTTAAGCCCTCGCTGCTATCGATTATCGCGCGGCCGCTTATCTGGCTCTTTGTTGTTGCCCTGTTCGTCGGCGCGATCCTCGCGCTGCTGCAACTCGCCGGCGCTGATATCGTCCACACCCATCGAGTCCTGATCTGGGCTGGATGTGTCGTTGTCGCCAGGCTTGTATTTGAGATCCTCGGCTGGATATGCACTTCTTTCACACTCTCAAGCACGAGCATTATCACCCGCCGCGGAATTTTTCGTCGCCGCACCGTGGAAATCCCGCTCGCAAAAATTCAGCATCTTGAGCTGTTCCTCGGCATACGCGAACGCCTGATTGGCGCGGGCTCGATCGGACTGGGCACCGGCGCGGGAGTCGAAGCTGTGCTTGACTGGGTCGGAGACTCCCAGCTTGTACTCGATTCCATCCGCGCGGCCATGAAACTGCACACATCTGCACGCCCCAAGGTCCTTGGACTGGTCGGTTCCATCGGCGCGGGGAAAAGCACTCTTGCTGCCGCATTCAAGGCTCGAGGCTGCCTGATCCTGGATTCAGATACCGCGGCCAAAGAAGCTCTCAAACGCCCAGAAGTCATTGAAAAAATTGTCGCCTGGTGGGGGCGGGATGTGCTTGATGCGAGCGGGCAGATAGATCGCAGCAGACTTGCAGCAATTGTCTTCAGCGATCCCAGCAAGCGCAAACTGCTCGAAGGTCTGACGCATCCGCTTCTCAAAATAGACAGAAATGCGGCAATCTCACAGGCAGGACATGTTCCGGCAGTCATTATCGATGCGCCGCTGCTCTTTGAAGCGGGCGTCGATGGAGAATGTGATGCTGTGATCTGTGTTGATGCACCGAGGGAGCTCCGATTGCAACGCGTTGCGACACGTGGATGGGACGAGGCAGAGCTTGCGCGGCGCGAGGCGGCACAGATTCCAATCGAAGAGAAACGACGCCGCAGCCGCTGGGTGATTGAGAGCTCCGGTTCAATTGAAGCGCTCAGGTCCCAGGCAGAAAATGTCCTCGTGCAGATTGCAGCTGATCCAAAAAAACCTTAGCTTATTGAGAGCCCGCATGACACCGGACTGGCCTCCAGGTCTGGCAGAAGAACTGATGGCCCAGGGCAAGAAGGAGTCAATGGGCATGACTCGCCCCGCTGTCTGGGGCATGACCAGGTCTGCATGCCTTCACAGTACTCAACGAACTCAAGGCCGTTTGCGCCCTTTCGAACATACCGGAAGATGATCGGCGCGGAGTAGCAACAGGTGATATCTGAATTGCAATCAGGGAGGAGCACTGGCGGCCGGCCATCACGTTTCCATGGACGCTGAGGCTCTAAGGGGAATCCGGGCAATGGAATCGTTGTACCAGGGACAAATCCGGGAGGCGGCGCGGGCGTTCCAGTTTCCGCACAGGACAGCGGCACGCCTGTCAGAAAGAAGTTCTCAAGTGTTGAAGTTGGCGGAGAAGTCGAAGCCTCAAGAACTGCCGTTGCAGAAAGCCCTTGAAGCACCAGAGATCCCTCGCAAAGCCCGATCTTTTCCAGAGACACGCTTGCGGACTGGTATCCAAGTCCGGTGAGCACTGTCACGACTTGATCTCGATTTGAATCAATTGGAAGCGAGGAGAGCGGATCTTCCACGAATAACCCGTGCGAGTATGGCTGCGGAGTCTCCGCGGTCGCCGACTCGGGAGCTGGATCGTCTGCAGGCCAGAGAAAGTCGTATTGATTGTCGACGGCAAACCGATTCTTGACAAAGGCAATTGCCTGCCACTGATCTTGCGACACCCAGCTGCTTGCAATCCACACGCCGCCTTCAACCTCGGGTCTCTCATACCAGATCGAGACGATGTTCTCGCCGACCGCCAGATCTTTCTTGCGGAGCGCGAGAATGCCGGGAGAACTCCATTCGCCTGCGACATTCCTGATCACTGGAACAAAGGTCCATTCACCTGAAGCAAATCGGACTTCAGATGGTCGGGCGAGGTCCTGAGCTATCGCGACAGTAGCCGAACACACGATCGCAACTAATCCCACCGCACACCATACGAATCGCTTCATGTCAAACCCCCGCTATACCAAATGGCCACATCGCCTTACGAGTCCTGTCATCAGTTGTCCGACATCGGTACAATATAATTAAGTTTTATTATATTTATACGTGGCACGTCGACCACATGCACGGCAGCCCCCGCGCCGTACTCAACGTGCTCTGCAACCAGCCGCTCAAGCGGCGGCTGCAGTGCGGACTCAGATGAACTCCAACCCGCGCGGCACATGAGCCAATCGCGCGCAGGAGAACCGCCCGTATTTCGGCTTACAAAGAGCAATACCGCCGCGGGACAGTGCGATTCGCCGCAAATTCATCACATTGGGGTAATCACCCCTTCAAATAACACGTGTTCTGTAGTTTCTTCGAGGCGATTATCGGCTCTAGAGCCATTCGCACGCGTTTCTACAAACACGAGTCAGTCAACGCAGCTAATGACATTATTGCGATCAAAGCTCCAACCTTTGATCCCTCGTTGCTAAGTGGCGCGACGCTCAGCGGCGATCAAATGTGTGCTCGCCGATTCGGCTCCATCAACGAAAAACCCCCGCCGAGGCAGGGGTTGAGTAAGTTGAACGTGTTGAAATTTCTGCAGGATTATGCCGCGGAGGTCTGCAATCCACGCACACTGGCGGCACGACGCTTGACCGCCTGCTGCACACCTTCGGCCGACACGAACTCTTCGCCAAAGCGGAAGAGCCTGAATGAGTTCGCCAGCACAAAGATCTCGCCTGCGAAGTGATACAGAGCGGCGAGGCTTGTTCCGGCCTCTGGTCCACCCGCCGCGTTAAAGACGCCAGTCGCCGCGAGCACAAGGCCTACGAGCACGATGATGATCGATGCCGCGATGTTCTGAGTGACAATCGCCCGTTGTTTGCGGCTGATTTCCACCAGGAACGGAATGCGTGAAAGGTCATCGTTCATGAGAGCGATGCCAGCTGAGTTGGCCGCGATATCGGAGCCCGAGAGACCCATCGCCACACCGACATCTGCCGCGGCAAGTGACGGACCATCGTTGATACCGTCGCCGACCATTAGCACTCGATGACCATTGCGTGACAACGCCATAATCTGCTCGTGCTTTTCTTCCGGCAGACATTCTGCTTCAATGGAATCTACACCAATGTTCGCGCCGACTCGCTTTGCAACGCTCAGGCGATCGCCCGTGAACATCGATATCTGGCGCACACCCACTTCACGCAGGCGCTGCAGCACCGTCTTGGCATTTGAACGAACCGTATCTTCAAGACCCACTGCGCCCAGGTATTGACCGTTACGCATCACGTGTACACCGCTCATGCCTTCGATTGATTGCTCAACTGCATCGACTGCAGACTTGATAGATGGATTTAACTCCAGCAGCCACGAAGCGCGACCGACATTCAAATTGCCCTGGCTCGTGCGTGTTTCCACGCCGCGACCGTGAATTTCTTTGTAGTCATCTGCGGCATCGATCTGCACGCGTGCTGCCCTGGCAGTAGTCAAGATTGATTGTGCCAGCGGGTGGTTCGATTGCTGCTCAGCGCTCGCAGCGGCACGCAAGAGATCAGCACCCTCAATGCCTGGCGCGGGAGCCAGCTTTGTCACTTGGAACTTGCCAGTTGTAATCGTGCCGGTCTTGTCAAGCACGACCGTATCAATTGAACCCGCAGCTTCGAGGTAGTTTGGATCCTTGATTAAGATACCAAGGCGGGCACACGAAGCAAACGCTGCCAGCATCGCCGTCGGGCTTGCCAGAATCAGCGCGACTGGACAGGTCACGACCAGCACGGTAATCGCTGTGGTCGCCGCAGAATCACGTACTGCTGAATCTTCAGACTGGCTCTTGATGAACCACACCACTGCCGCCACCGAAAGTGCGATCGGCACAAAGAAGCGAGCAACCTGTTCAATCAACAGCTGACGGGGTGAGCGTGTCTGCTCGGCCGTACGGATCAAGCTCGTCACTTTACCAATCGTGGTTTCGCCGCCAACCTGTGTCACCATGAGATCGATCATGCCTGTCAAGTTGGTTGTACCGGCGTAGACCGCTTCGCCAACTGTCACTTCAACGGGAACTGATTCACCGGTGAGCGAGGCCTGATTGATCGTGGTACGACCTGACGAAACCGTGCCGTCAACCGGGAGATTCTCGCCAGCTCGCACGCGAACGGTCATACCGACGCGGACATCGCTCAGGCGAACATCTTTCTCTTCGCCGTTCTCGACGATGCGAGCATTGTCCGGAGTCAGTGCAACAAGTTCAGAAATTGCCTTCTGAGCGCCAAAGGCCGTGCGACGGATCAAGACGCCAATAAAGAGAAGAATAAACGCAAGCATGCCTGCGGCGAAATATTGCTGATTGGCCATTGCAGCCAGAATTGCGACCGCGACAAGCGTGGACGATCCCGGCTTGCCGACTTTGATCTCATCCCAGGCACCCTTGAGAAGTGGCCAACTGAGCATCAGCGCGCCGATCGCCGCCGGAATCTGGGAGACTTCCAGAGGCAGGCCGACCCAATGGGCAACCGGCGAGCACAGCACCATCAAACCGCCCACCATGTAAAGCTTCAGATGTTTCTCTGCCTCTGCCTCATGATTGCAGCACTCGATATACGTATCGCCCTGCTTGTGTGAGTGAGCGTGATCATGGTCGTGGTCGTGATGGTCGTGCATATCGAAATAGCTCCAACACCGGGCGAGCGGGGTCTGGCGATCCCTGCCCGGGTAACTGGTCAACAATCGGTCCGTCACGCGAATATTCTTCCAGAACGGAAGAACCTTCTCGCCGCGGCAAATGTGGGCGCACCGCGCCCGCTCTTGCCACTGATAGCCTGTACCATACGATCTCAACCAGTCCTTGGTTCGCTTCCTTCCGAAGACCAAACATGGCAAAACCTCGCCCATCAAGTCCTGCATCCTCAAAGAAGCAAACCACCGTCGTGGTCCTGGGCCCCGGCCAGATGGGTCTGGTGTGCGCAGGGCTTCTCGCGGCGGACCAGGCAGCTCCACGCCGCAAATCTAAGGGTTCCAAGGCAGTAGCGGCACCGACCGCCCGCAATATCCGGGTCATTCTCTGGGGTCACGACCGAGATGAGCTTGCCGTGCTCACCCAGACCCGGAAGTCCAAACGCCTTGAGGGCTTCGTCCTTCCAAAGGAAGTTGAACTGATCACCGATGATGCGCAGGCCTTGCGCAATGCCGATGTCATTGTCTCGGCAATCCCAGTCCAGCACATGCGCGAGGCTTGGACCCGTCTGGCAAAACATGTCCCGCCGCACGCATGCGTTGTTTCAGTCGCTAAAGGCATCGAGATGAAAACGCTATTGCGGCCCACGCAGATCATTGCCGATGTCCTGCGTAAGACCGGAGTCGACGATCCAGACAAGAAGCCGCGAGCGCTTGCCGTGCTGTCCGGCCCCACTATCGCGGCGGAACTCGCCCGCTTTCTTCCCGCCACCATGATCGTCGCCAGCGATGATCCGGAATTCGCCGCCCGATTACAGAAGCTCTTCACTACGCGCTGGATGCGAATTTACACACATAACGATGTGCTCGGTGTGGAGATCGCCGGCGCGTGTAAGAACGTCATCGCGATCGCGGCGGGCGTGGTTGATGGTCTTAAGGCGGGCAACAACGCGAAGTCTGCTCTCCTTGCTCGCGGCCTGGCAGAGATCGTGAGACTGGGTGTGTACATGGGCGCGAGCCCAGACACTTTCTTTGGCATCGCCGGTATCGGTGACCTTGCAACCAGTTGCTTCTCACCCGAAGGTCGCAACCGTTCCTGCGGCGAAGCGCTGGGCAGGGGCATGAAGCTCGAAGCATTTCTCGCTAAATCTGGCAGCACGGTCGAAGGCGTGTGGACCACGAAAGCTGTACTGAAACTCGCCCGCAAGTACAAAGTTGAAATGCCGATTACCGAAGCCGTGCGTCGCACACTGTTTCATGACCACGACCCCATCGACGGCATTGCGGGGCTGATGGCGCGGGAAATGAAATCTGAACGCGTGGGTTGACGCGCAGTTATACCGTCATGTGACAACTCAACTTTTCCCGCTTCCAAACGTGGCGCTGCTGTGAGAGTCGCAAACTGGCCGCCGACTTGGTCCGATTGGCGTGCCGGGGAATCCCTGCCAGATTCACAGTTTTTTTGAATAATTTTCTGCCAACTGCCCACACAAATACCCACTTCTTCCAGATTTAGTGATATCTGTATCTATAAATAGCAACTCATCAACAGGCTTGGTGAGCTGGGAGAACACCGATGCGCTCAAAACTCTCGCGACCATCCATGATTCGTCGAATTGCCGCCGTCGCCGCTGCACTCGGTATTGGCGCGCTCATGATCGCCGCAGGCCCGGATCCATTCGAACCGCAAGCAGAGTCATTCGTCGTCGTTGGATATAACGACCTCGGCATGCACTGCATGCAAAACGATTTCTCACAGATGATGATCCTGCCGCCGTTCAACACCGTCCGTGCCCAGGTCATACGCCGAGGCGGAAGCCCCGACATCATGAACGGAAGCGATATTCAAGTACGCTACAGCATCCCCGGAAACACGCATTCCAGCGACAAATGCAATTTCTGGGAGTTCGCTCAACAGTTGCTCGGCACTGCGGTGCCCGCTGATACCGGTGTCACCGGCAACCGTCTCTCAGGCGTAATGGCGTATGACGCCACGAGAAAGGACTTCTTCGCTCAAGGGTTGCCCGTCACGCCAATCGACGACAATGGCATTGAAAATCCTTATCCACTCGCCGAACTGATTGCGGGTCAACAAGGCACAACCGTTGGTGTCACTCAAACAGTCGTTCCTGTCTCCTGGGAAATGTCCTGCAACATCTGTCATAACACACCCGGCATCTCTACCGCCACCGATATTCTGCGCGACCATGACCGCCTGCACGCAACGCAGCTCGAGGCAAGTCAGCCAGTCATGTGCGCAAGTTGTCATGCAGACAATGCCTTGGGCGCACCTGGCGTGCCAGGAATTTCCAACCTCTCCGCTGCCATGCACACTGCGCACGCCCCTCGGATGGGTGCGGCCAATCTCGTCAACGACTGCTACGCCTGCCACCCCGGAATTCGCACCGACTGCCAGCGCGATGTTCACGCCGCCAACGGTGTCACCTGCACCTCCTGCCACGGCGGCATGGCTGCAGTAGGCAATCCGGCCCGCAACCCCTGGGTCACCGAGCCCCGTTGCAATGACTGCCACACTCGCGCAGGTTTCGAGTTTGAAGAAACCGGCAAACTCTACCGGGACTCGAAAGGTCACCAGGGAGTCATGTGTTATACCTGTCACGGAAGTCCCCACTCAATTGGCCCCGCTACCACACAGACCGACAATGTCCAGGCTAATCGCCTCCAAGGACACACCGGTGTGATCAACGACTGTCGCGTCTGTCACATCACTACCCCGGGTGACCCGTTCCCCCATCGTCGCGGTGACTGATTCGCATTTCTTTCTTTGCACGTACGTTCAAATGGGAGTTCTCTCATGCTTCGTAACCTCCTTCCTCCGCTCGCTCTTTTCACTCTCGCCTCTCTCGCAAGTACCGCTTCCGCTCAGACCGCTTACGACGTGATTGACCTGGGCATGGGCAATCCATCGGACCCGCCTGAAGACTTCG
>CAZAEQ010000044.1:0-32448 GCA_964484185.1 uncultured Phycisphaeraceae bacterium | reverse complement strand
GATGACGCATGAGGGATAAAACCTCGGGGATACATTTGCCGAATCCCATGGGAAAGTAATGATCGACGCGGTGTTAGATCGTGCAAGTGCGCAGACTTATATCAAGGACGGAACATTTAAGTTCAGCCGCACAATCGATGTGTCACTGATGACGCGACCCTGGCATTGGAGGCGGGTTCGCGACAAATGCATTACGACTGATCTCGAACTGCTGGCAAGAAGGATCGCCCAGAGCTCTCCACCGCTGGGGACCATCGCTTTTGGCTCACACCCCTTGCACATCATGGGGTCAGCAAAAATATATCCAGGCGTTACCTTTGATCTCGAGGGCGGACCCATTGTGATCGACGATCGAGCCACAGTTCGACCCGGCTCGGTGCTCATCGGGCCTTGCTACATCGGTCGCGATTCGCATGTGCTTGACAAGTCTCTCATCAAGGCCAACACCGCAATCGGACCGCACTGCAAAGTCGCCGGCGAAATTGGCGGCACAATTATCCAGGGATTTTCAAACAAGGGGCATGATGGCCATCTTGGAGATTCATGGCTCGGTGAATGGGTGAACCTCGGGGCAGGCACAACCAACTCCAATCTACTTAATACATACGGCGAAGTCATCTGTCGAGCCACCCCGGACTCGTCCAACGAACGCACGGCCGAAACATTCCTGGGCGCAACCATTGGTGATCATGTGAAATCTGCAATTTGCACGAAAATCATGACCGGGGCCGTGATGCACATGGGGTCAATGTTTGCGCAAACCGCGGCGGTTTCAGGCACCGTTGCGGCGTTTACCTGGGCGACCGATGCGGGGCTCAAGCTCTATCGCTTCGACAAGTTTTTTGAGGTTGCCACTGCAGCGATGTCACGGCGGAAGATTTCCCCGACGCCGGAGTACCGGGAACTGCTGAAGAAACGACACGGGGATTTCTGCGGTGGTCGCTCATGAAGCCGCTTGTACTGCAAACCGAGCATCTCGATCCAGAATGTGCCCAGTGGCTCGCGCAGCGATGTGAGCTTGTGCAAGTTGCTGTGACCGATGCTGCCGCGAAGGACCTGCTGCCGCGGGCACAAGGATTGGTTGTCCGTACCTACACCATCGTGAACGCGGAATTGCTTGACAAGTGCCCAAATGTCAAAGTCGTTGCTCGCGGCGGCGTTGGGCTGGACAACATCGATATCCCTGAGTGCGAGCGACGCGGAATCCGCGTGGTGTACACGCCAGAAGCGAATGTGCAGGCGGTCACTGAGTATGTGATCAGCCTTGTGTGCGATGCCGTTCGACCTCGAATTGATCTTCAAGCGGCCGTCTCCCCACAGGAATGGAACACACTGCGCCGCACCTATGTCGGCCAGCGGCAGATTTCGGAATTAACGTTTGGAATCTACGGATTCGGAAGAATCGGGCGTCGAGTAGCGCGTGCCCTTTCGTCGATGGGTGGCCATGTGCTTTACCACGACCTGTTAAGTGTGCCGCCAGACTGGCGATCGGCCGCCCGCCCTGTTATTCGCGAGGAGCTGTTGGCGCAAGCAGATGTGATCAGCGTGCACGTTGATGGTCGCGATGACAATCGCCAGATTTTTGATTCGTTCGCGTTCAGTCGCATGAAGAACGATGTAACCTTTATCAATACCTCGCGCGGTATGGTCGTCGATGCTGTTGCACTTGCAAAGTTCTTATCCGAACACCCGCAGGCACGCGGCATTCTGGATGTACACGAGCCGGAACCGATCACTTCGACCAACCCGTTACTGGGAATGCCCAATGCCCGCTTGCTGCCACACCTTGCATCCTGCACTGTCAGTGCCCAGAGAGAAATGAGCTGGGTCGTTCGAGATGTCTGGCGTGTACTTTCAGGTGATGAACCAGAGTTTGAAGCCCGCTCGCTCTGACGCGAAACCACGCTGTTCTCAAACCTTCTGCACAGCCCCACATTCAGGGCATGTCGATGCGGCAATGCCCCGCAAGTCATAGCGACACGTTTGACATTGCCAACTTCGATGCATGCGTTCCCGCACGCACGCTACCCCCGCGGCGACCAATGGCACGAGTGCGAGTGGCCAGAGAGGAACAAACACGTACTTTGAGAGCCCGGGCACATTTCCTGCTTCGAATTTCCAGTCGAGGTATACCTCTTCACGCCGCAGATAGAGACCAATGTGCAGGTCTGGCTTGGGGGTTTCGACATAAAACACGCCGCCGTGACACAGCGAGAGCATCTGTCTGCCGCCCCACCCGATTCCAGCGCGAAACGCACCGGTAGCAGCAATCGCCGCGGCCAGAACCGCGGCTGCGATCACCCACCTGATCAGGTGTATTTTGAGCGAATTTCGACGGGATGTCATGCGAAGTCAGACTCTTGACAACTTGGCCAGTTCCTGAGGGCGTTTGAGGCGGCAGATTGAGAGACTGAGACACTCGATGTGTGTTGTCCGAAATTCCAGGATATTGAAGGATTGAGCAGCGCTTAGTAGAACAACAGCGCTTTATTACTCAGAATGAAACTAACAGTGTTATAGAAATGAATACCCCGAACTGGGCTTGCTTAATTGAGGCAGTTGTCCCTGCACGCGCAATTCTCATCGATTCTTCAGGGAATCTTCCCGCCTTCAAGGGCGAGCTTTCGCAATGATTTCCCCTCCCAATAGGGGATGAACACCCCTTCACCGGGGAGAGTCGCGCTGAAAACTGAGGCGAGTTGTTATAGGACTTCGGTGTGAAATCGACGTTATTATAGGTCCTAACATGACTAACGTCCAATAACATCATACCTGGCGAGGCTTAAGGTCCTATAACTTTGTACTTTGAGCAAATAATGCGCACTACTTATAGGACTATAAGCAAATTTGCTCTATCGTCTGCACCCCTCCCTTGCTTTCTTGCAATCAACAGGGTCGACTCCGATAGCAGTACCACCAAGGGATCAGTCCCGCTTCCGCCGCCCGACGAGGAATATCAGCGGCGGAGGAGAGACCGAAATCTTGGTGAGCTTGTGGTGGACCCGCAAGACCTATTCGAAATCCAGGCTAGCGAGACGCGGAGCATTTCGCTGCAAGTAACTCTCAGACTTTGGAGCCTCATTCAATGGCAACTCTCCAGCAGATCATTCAGGAACGCTTCTTTGAATCACTCGTCACTGGCGATCGCCCCGCAGCCCGTGGCATTCTCAATGAATGCCGCGAACAGGGGGTAAACCCTCGCGTCATCATGACCGACCTGTTCTGGCCAACATACGAATCAATTGAGAAGCTCTGGCGTGCTGACCAGCTCACAAGCATGAGCTATCACCTCTCAACTCGACTCCTTCGAACGCTGATTGATCAGGCATCCGTTTCGCTCAATCTCTCAAATGGCACGAGCGGACGCACTGTTCTCGCCGCATGCGGGACCAGCGAGTCAGAAGAACTGGGCGCCCAGATGGCAGTCGATCTTCTTGAAGACTCAGGCTACCGGGTGCGTTTCATGGGCGGCGGCGTCTCGCCCGATGAAATCCTATCGCATGTCCAGGAATCAAAGCCTGATGTGCTTCTGATGTTCTGCTCAGCAGCAAGCGATCTCCCCGGCGTGCGCCATGTTATTGATAATCTCCGCGAAATCGGCGCAGCGGGCGGCACACAAATTGTCGTCGGTGGCGGCGTCTTTAATCGCGCCAGCGGTCTCGCTGAAGAAATCGGCGCCGACCTCTGGGCAACTGATCCGCTCGACCTGGTGGAAATGCTCGCGGCGGGCGAAGAAGTTCGCGCCATCCCAGAACAACGCACCGTTGGGAAAATCAAGCCCACCAAAGTCACCGCAACCACCACCAAAATCACAGCGCCAGCAAAGCTCAAGAATCGCGCTGCATAACGCCGCGTAATCAGCTAATCACCTCGCGAGTAACCCTGACCAGAGGAGTGGTCAGGGTCGCTTGCTTTTTCAGCTGGTCACTTTCCAGAAGTTCGCCCAGTTATTCCACGCCAAGGCTTCGAGTTCAGGCTGCTTCCATCCACGTCGCGCAAGTCTTTCGAGCAGGTGCTTGTAATCTGCCGGGCAATTGATCCCCTCGGGCTGCTTCAAGCACGAAAAACCGCCATCCGCATCTGAACCAAGTCCAACGTGCTTGTGATCTCCGACAATGTCACAGATGTGATCGACATGCTCACACCATTCATCAATCGTCGCTCGGCGGTCCTTTTTGCCGCCCGGAATAATGAACATGCTAAAGAGATTGACGCCAATGACGCCGCCGCGGCGGGCGATTTCGCGAATTGCCGAATCGGTCAGATGCCGCTGCCGAGGTTCTTCGCTTGGAAGATCGACGATCGCTCGACAATTAGAATGACTCGCAATAACGGGTTTGTCGGTCAGCGAAAAGAGCTCCGACAACGAAGCATCTGAGAGATGCGAAGCATCGTGGACGACCTTCAGTCGATCCATCTCCTTCACCATGTGCCGCCCCAGGTCTGTGAGACCGTTCTGCGTGGTGTTGCCGCCTGCATAGCGCGTTTGCTTCGCCCATGCCAGTCCAATGGCCACAACGCCGCGCTCCACCCACCAGGCAAGGTCATCGGGCGAGACAATGCCATCCGCTCCCTCAACCAATATTCCCAGAAGAGGGGAGTCGGTTCGTCCGACCTCAGGCGCGTTCATCAATCGAATCAGTCCATGATCTCGCCAGCGGTGATAGAGATCGAGCTGCGCCAGCGCTGCTCGATTGGCAGAACCGGAATCACCACTTGAATAGGCAATCACCGGCGGAGCACCATCCGGCTCGATAAAGATCGTCCCAAGACAAGCTTGAACATTTCCAGCCTTGAGCGAAGGAAAAGTGATTCCGCCCGGCGCATCTGCCCCGCCAGCCGCAGCGGGATCAACCGCCCGCATGTCACGCCCACAAAGTGCAATGCACGCCAGATCAAGATGTGTATCAAACCACTTCATTGGCCACCTCATGGCAGGCCTATCCAATCAGCGCACGCATGCGTTCACTGAGCGTGAAATCGGCGAGATCTTTGAGTTCGCCCGCATCCAGGAATACGCCAAGACACGAAGGACACCGATCAATCTCAATATGTCCCTGTTCTGGATGCCGCAAGGTCGTAAGAACCGAACCATCGCGCGGACACTTACGAGTGCCAACAGCTGAAAGCGAAAATCGCCGAAGTGTGAGCGCAGAGCCGGTATCCACTTCCTTGACCGCTGTCTTGTTTTTCAGGAGTCGATCCAGTTCGCCACAATCAAGCCAGACTCCTCCGCAGCAATCGCATCGCTCGACCCAAATGCCCCCAGCATCGGCGTGCAGCATCTGTCCCTGATCCTTGGGGCACGTAAGCCTTCCATGTGAATTCTGACTCGTAAATGCCATCTGACGCCCCTTTTGATCAATGGCCTAGCCAATGGTTTAGCCAATGGGTTAGGTAGTTGCGACCGTCGCCACATTGTCAGCAATCACAATCTGTGCCGCAGTCTTCGCCTTCACTTCGTCAACTGTCGTACCCGGCGCGACCTCTTTCAGCACAAACCGCCGCCGGTTTGGATCCATCTCAAGCACACACAATTCGGTAATCACCATGTCCACACAGCGCTTGCCTGTCAGCGGCAATGTACATGCCGGCACAATCTTGCTCGTTCCATTCTTCGAAGTGTGCTCCATGGTCACAACAACGCGCTTCACGCCCGCGACCAGGTCCATCGCGCCGCCCATGCCCTTCACCATCTTTCCCGGCACCATCCAGTTCGCCAGGTCTCCATCTTGTGAAACTTCCATCGCGCCCAGGATGCACAAATCAATATGCCCGCCGCGGATCATGCCAAAAGACTCCGCGCTCGAAAAAAAGCTCGCTCCTGGCCGCGCGGTAATCGTCTGCTTTCCCGCATTGATCAACTCCGCATCCACCGCATCATCGGTCGGAAACGGTCCCATTCCAAGCAGCCCGTTTTCAGACTGCAGCCAAACATCCATCCCCGGCGGCACATAATTCGCCACCAGCGTCGGCATACCGATACCAAGGTTGACAATAAAGCCGTCACGCAGTTCTTTGGCGGCACGCATACATATCTGATCGCGGGTCAGTGGCATATGCCCGATCGTATCTCAATCAGGCCCGCCCGGCACTCACTTGGCGGCTGAAGATCACCCACGCCGCACCAAACGTAAGAACCCCGATTCCGACCAATATGCCACACGGCATCATCATTTCCTGAATCGTGAATCCACGCCAGACTGCACCTTCCACCGCGAAAATCGCCCATTTAAATGGCGAGATTGAACTAGCCTGCACCATCCACGCCGGCATGAACCCCAGCGGCATAGACCCGCCCCCAATCATGGCCAGCATAATCAACGCCCCGCGAGCCATTCCAGATGCCCCCTCTTCGCTGCGAACAAGAACCGCGATGAGTGCCATGATCCCCGTAAGACCAAACGACGCTGTGATGATGGCGAGCGCGAGCAGCGGCACATTTCCAGGCAGCCCGCGAAAGCTCATCACCAGAATCAACAGCACGCTCGCGGCGATTGAGGTAATGAAGCATGCACCACACTTGCCGATCAACACCGCGAATGGAGAAAGTGGGCTGGTCACCAGGCGGATGTACGTCCCTTGCGTGCGTTCTGCCACAAACGAGGCCGCAAACGCACTGACCGCGCCCAGCAACGCCCACGAAATCGCACTTGGAAACGAAAGCTGAAACGAGCTCTTGAGCCCCTTGAAGTTCTTGTCTCTGTCTGTTGCAACCGATTGAAGATCAATTTTGATCGGAACAAAGCTGCCAGCGACAGAGTCCTTGCTCTCCGCGCCCGCGGCTCCACTGTTCGCATCTGAAACACTGTCAACTGAGTTCAGCAACGTTGACAGTGCAGCCTTCTGCAGCGGATTCAGATCTTCCGCCTTCAACACACTCTCGCGCGTCTGACGCGTGAAGTTCCTGGCCATCGCCGGATCGGTAAATTGATCCACCAACCCGCGGAACGCAAGCTCCGTGAGCCTTCCCACCAGCAGCCCCTGTGTCGCCTGCTGCGATGGATCGACAAACCCCTCGATCCTGGGCGGATTTCCACTGAACATGCCCGTAGTCGAAGACCCAAACCCCTTGGGCAGCACAATCACCGCTGTCTTCTTGCCATGTCGAACCAGGTCGCTGCCCTCATTCACATCTTCAATTTCCTGAACACTGATCCCTTCTGTCGCCTTGAGATTCTTGACGAACATCTCGCTCGATTTCGAATGATCCAGATCCACAACCGCGACATTCAGCCGCATTTCCTGGCCGCCCGTAGAAAACATCGACCCAAACAACAATCCAATCATGATCGGGAACACAAGTGTGAAAAATAAATTCATCTTGTCCCGCAGCAGCAGCACAAGATCTTTTCGAATCACCGCGAGAATCGCTCCGGGGTTTTTCATGCTTTATCCCTCAACGAGCGGCCAGTCAGCGTCAGAAACACTGCCTCCATGTCAGGCCTCTCAATTCGCACTTCCTGCATGTCCCCGGCGGCCAGCAGCTTCTGTATTTCCGCCAGCGGATTGGTCGTCTGCACCTGCATCTCTTCCCCGTTCTTCCTCGTCCCTCGCACAACGCTGTCCCCGCCATACTTTGCGATCAGTTCTTCAACGGTTCCAATCGCCAGCAGTTTCCCGTGATCAATCACCGCGACTCGATCGCACAATCTCTGTGCTTCATCCATGTAATGGGTCGTATAGATGACCGTCGTCCCCTTGTCTTTCAGCGCACGCACGAATTCTAATATGTTGTTGCGACTCTGGGGGTCGACTCCCGCAGTGGGTTCATCGAGCATCACCAGCTTTGGCTCATGCAACAGCGCGGCCGCCAGGTTCAGCCTTCGCTTCATGCCCCCCGAAAATGTCTTCACGCGATCCTTACGACGCTCGGTCAGCGACACCATTTCCAGCGTCGCGTCCACGCGAGCTTTGAGCACCGCCGCCGCGAGTCCATAGATCCGTCCGAAGAACTTCAGGTTCTCTTCCGCCGTCAATTCGTCGTACAGCGCGAGCGTCTGCGGCGCAACGCCCAGGTATTGCCGATTCAACGCGACCATCGGCGAGCCAATCCCTTCCAGTTCCACCGTCCCTGCATCCGGTGCCAATAGCCCCATCGCCATACTGATCGTCGTAGTCTTTCCCGCCCCGTTTGGCCCTAAAAACCCGAAGACTTCCCCTTTTTGCACCTGCAGCGACAGCCCATCCACCGCCACAGTAGCACCAAAGGATTTCTTTACATCAATGAGCGTGAGCATCGGACCATTGTACGGGAGATCGTTCCTGGCATTGCACGCTGTACATCAGATCCTTGTTCGCACTGCCACCGCGCCGCAGTTGCACCTATTATCCCGCGCTTCGCCTCCCGCACTCTTCAACCTCGGAGTATCCATCGTGCACAAGAAGTCTCATCCAGTTCTCCTCGCTGCCCTCGCGTTCTGCCTCGCATCCAGCGCCGGTCTCTGCGCTGCACAACCCGCGACGGCCACCGCCGCGCAAGCTCCCGCGACTCCCCAGCGCATTGCCACCGTCGATGCACTCATGCTCGTCGATCTGGTGCTTGATTCCGAGCCCATCAAGACCACGCGGCAGGCCAAAGGCAAAGAGCTCGATGAAACCTTTCGCAAGTCCCAGAAAGAACTGATGGATCTCGAAGCCCGCCTGCTCATGGGCGCGAAAGACGATCCGCTTCGCGAAGGACTCATCAAAGACTGGGAAGTCAAAAAGAAAAACCTCAACGATTTGCAGGCGACTCTCAGCAGCGACTTTGACAAGTTCAACAGTCACAAAGCTGCTGAAGCCTGGATCATGGTCACGGCCAAGCTCGATGAACTCGCGGCCCAGTACGGCTACACGCATGTCTTCACCACTCGTCGCGAGCGGTCGTTCATGGCCGACACGCAGGCCGGCACCGTGCAGCAGCTGCTCTCGCGTCAGATCATCGTCGCCCCCGCCGCTGATGATCTCACCGAGCGTGCCATCACGGCGATGAATCTGCAGGCGCAATACGACGCCAAGAAAGCTGATGAAGCTGCCCAAGCCGCGGCAGCCGCCGCCGAAGCCGCAAAGGCCGCAACACCATCTCCGACTCCGCCAGCAGATCCAAAGAGTCCTGGCGCAACCGGGCTCCCCAAGACCGCCCCCGGCTTCCCGCCCCCGGCTGAAGCTCCAAAGAAGTGAGCGGGAAAGCACCTTCCCCCAATCGAGGGAATCTTTGTGCCTACATAAGCAGTTTTTGTCCCGATGTTCAGAGCAAACGTGGAGACAAAGGGAGCTTTTGTCCCTGGGTTCAGAGCAAAGGTGGGCACAAAAAGAGTTTTTGTCCCCACCTTCAGAGTAAACCCGGGGAGAAAAAGAGTTTTTCCGGGCACCTTCAGAGTGATTCCGGCCGGTAAACGAGTTTTTCCATCCACTCAGTCAGTGAATCCCGGCCCATACATCGCCGTTTTGCCACTCAGAACCGCGACAGCGGAGATAAATTCCCCAATTCAAGGTATCAATCGCGCCGCGATCGCACGCTTTTCAATCGCCTCCGCGTGCGCAGCCAAAATCAACCTCCTCAATGCCCCCTCGAGTACCTGCTGCACCCGGTCCAGGGCTGGCGATTTTTCCTTCAACTCCAACTTCACGCTCGTCACTTGCCGCCCCACAAGCCCGCACGGCACGATCAATTGAAAATGCCGCATGTCCGGCTCGACGTTCAGCGCAAGCCCATGCAACGACACCCACTTGCGAACCCGCACGCCGCACGCCGCGATTTTCGATGCTGGAGTTCCCTCTCCATCAAGGGTCCACACACCCGTCGCCCCCGCATCGCGTCCGCACACGATGCCAAACTCCGCGCACGCGTCAATCACCGCCTGCTCGAGCAACCTCATATACGCGTGGATTCCCAGATTCAGCACGTTGAGATCCAACACCGGATAACACACGATCTGCCCCGGCCCGTGATACGTGATATCCCCGCCGCGGTCGGTCTCCTGAACCTCAACCCCCGCAAGCCGCAACATCTCTTCACTGGCAACCAGATTCTTCCTCGCCTCCGGCCTCCGACTCACCGTCACCACCGGCTCGTGCTCCACGAAGAAAATCGTCCCGATCATCGCCGCCGCGGTCTCGCGCCGCGACACAACTTCTTCAACCGCCGCAACCTGCCGCAGATACGCCTCCGCGTACCGCATCCGCCCCAATTTGACAGTCAATAGTTCCACGTTCAATAGTAAGACACCAATTCCGCCAGACTATTATCTGGTCCCCATGCCGACCATCCATCCCACCGCCATCGTCTCGCCCGAAGCCGTGCTCGCTGACGACGTCACCATCGGCCCTTTCTGCATCATCAGCGGCCATTGCAGACTCAACGCAGGCGTCAACCTCATCAGCCACGTCTGCCTCTACGGTCCCGCAGAAATCGGCGCGGGCACAACTGTCTATCCCAACGCCGTGCTCGGCTTCCCCGCCCAGGATTTTAAGTTCAAACTTGGCATGCCCACCGGTGGCATCAAAGTCGGCGAGAATTGCATCATCCGCGAACACGCCACCATCCACGCCGCGACCAAGGCCGACATCCCCACCATTCTCGGCGACCGCGTCTTCATGATGGTCAACGCCCACGTCGGTCACGATGCCGTCATCAGTAACGATGTCATCCTCGTCAACAACACCTGCTGCGCCGGCCACACGCAGGTCCACACCAAAGCCATCGTCTCCGGCGGCACCGTCATCCATCAGTTCAACCGCGTTGGAAAGTTCGCGATGGTCTCGGGCGGCTCGGTCGTCACGATGGATATTCCGCCCTTCTGCCTGGCATACGGCCGCCACACCCTCGCGGGCATCAATATCATCGGCATGCGCCGCAACGGTTACTCTCAACCGGATATCCAGGCCGTCCGCACCGCCTACAAAGAAATCCTCCGCGATGGGCTGCCCAGAACCGAAGCAGTCGAAATCCTGCGTGAACGCGGCAAGGCCCACGCACCGCTGCTCGAGATCGCCGACTTCATCGAAACCAGCAAACGCGGCGTCGCCGTCGGTGAACGCAAACGCGGCGCAAGCAACAGCGAACCCGAGATCGCTTGAATCCCAGCATGGACAATTGGAACATCCAACTCTGCGTTCTCGCCAGCGGCTCCAGAGGAAACTGCTCAGTCCTGCGCATTTCTAATTCCGTTGACACGCGTTACGTTCTCATCGATCTTGGCCTCTCTCCGCGTCGAACCTTTGAACTTTTGCGCACGCTCGATATCTCTCCCGAGTCAGTCACTGATTGCATCCTCACGCACTTAGACAGCGACCACATCCACACTGGCTGGAACAAAGCGCTTCCCGACCACGCCGCGATCCACCTTTCCAAACGACATCTCACCAGAGCTGGTCGCATCGGCCTTCTCTATCGCAAAACTCGTCCCTTCGAACACGAATTCGAGCTGATCGCTGGCGGCACCGTCCGCGCACTCATGATGAGCCACGATGAACAAGGCGTCGCCGTCTTCCGCTTCTCTCTGCCCAATGCCGCAGAACTTGGTTTCGCCACCGATCTGGGCCGCGTCACGCTCGCGATGATCGACCACTTCAAGGAAGTCGATGTCCTCGCCATCGAAAGCAACTACTGCCCCGTCCTTCAACGCAATTCGCTTCGCCCCGCATTCCTCAAAGACCGCATCATGAGCGGCAGCGGCCACCTCTCAAACCAGCAATCCTTCGACGCAGTTCAGGCAATGGCCCCGCGCGATCACGTCGTCCTGCTCCACCTCTCGCAGGAATGCAATCACCCCCAGCTCGCGCTCGACCTCCACACCGGCAGTGAATACGCCCTCACGGTCGCGATGCAGGATGAACCCACACGGTGGATTCCAATCCGCCCCGCCGCTCGCAAACTCTCCGCGCCTGTTCAAACCTCGCTTTTCGCAAACCAAGTACAAATCCAGCTCTAAACACGCGGAAAAACCGCTTTCCAACAGCTTGAAGCCACCCTACGCTTGTGGCCTCATGTCAAAGAAAGTTTCAAAGAAGTCCGTCAAATCATCTCCCCGCACTGCGAAGAGCTCAAAGCCCGCTCGCACTGCCGCCAAACCAGCGAAAAAGAAGTTCGTGAAGCCGGCCGCAAAGAAGGCCGCATCAAAGAAATCCGCGCCCGCAGCGGCAGTCAAGAAAAAGCTCAATAAGCCCGCACCCCGCGGCGGCAAAGTCACCACCAAGCCCGGCAAGAAATCTGCCGCGCTCGCGCCTTCCAAGAAGATCAAACGCCCGCAGGTTCAAACGCCCGCATCGTTTGCTGATGCTGAAGTCGCTCCTCAGTCCGGCGTCACGCTCTCCCAGGCCAAACTGGTCCCGCCGGAAAAGTCGCTCGCCTTCGCGATGGAAGTCGCTCGCCTGCTCCGCGATGACAAGTGCGAAGATGTCGTCTGCCTCGACGTCCGCGGCCGCAGCCCCGTCACCGACTACATCGTCATCGGCTCGGGCACATCCGATCGCCAGATGCGCTCAGTCCTGCAGAACGTCGAAGACTACGGTGCCAAGACTGGTAATCAGTGCGTCCGCCGTTCCATCGACGAGCGTGCCACCTGGATTCTCGCCGACTTCGTCGATGTTGTCGTGCACCTCTTTGAACCCAACACCCGCGCTCACTACGACCTGGAAATGCTCTGGGGAGATTCCAAGCGCGTCGCATGGGAACGCCCCGATCAGGTCAGCCGCGATTACGCCGGTCTCAATTCCTGATTCCGTTCTCGCATTACGCTAGATTTTCTCGCAAAGGAATCAACAGTGATCCGCGTGGATATTCCACCACTTCCCTATCAGGTTCACCTTGAGTCACTTGGTCGGCTTGGTGCAATTACGCGTTCATGCGTCGATTCAAACGCAAAACGTGCTCACGTCATCGCAGATGCCAACCTCCCCTCCGAAATTGTCGCCCAGGTGCAAGGTTCACTTGCCAGCGCGAAGTTCGCAGTCTCCTGTTCGCGTCAAAGCGCTTCTGAATCCGACAAATCCCTTCAATCCCTGGAGGTTTTGCTCGCCGCCATCGCAACCGCAAGGCTCGACCGTTTCGACCCGGTCATCGCACTGGGCGGCGGAATCGTCGGCGATCTCGGAGGACTTGCCGCTGCAACCTATCGCCGCGGCGTGCCCGTCATTCAAGTTCCCACCACGCTTCTCTCCATGGTCGACGCCAGCGTTGGCGGCAAGACCGCAGCCAATCTTTCCGTCCCGGGTATCGGCCTGTTAAAGAACTTCGTCGGGGCCTTCTGGCAGCCCCGCGCAGTCCTGGTCGATGCCAACACACTGACAACCCTTCCCAGCCGGGATTTCCACGCTGGCCTCGCCGAGTGCGTCAAGCACGCCCTCATTTCCGCTGACTTTCTCGATCCTTCGCTGCTTGGGTGGATGATCGTTCACGCCGACGAAATTCTCGCGCGGCATGCGGGCAGACTTCGCGAATTGCTTGATCGAAACATTTCAATCAAAGCCAAGGTCGTGGCCGCCGACCCGCATGAACTCGCGCCAGATTCAGCCGGCGGCCGGGCTCTGCTCAATCTGGGCCACACCTTCGCGCATTCAATCGAAACGATTCCGACGCTCTCTCCCACGACCTCACTCGCTGATGCTCCGCTGCGACATGGCGAAGCAGTATCTCTTGGCCTTGTCGCCGCCTGCCACACGGCCGCGAGCCTGGGGCTTTTGCCCACCGAGCAGGTCAAGGCAGTGGTCAAGCTGCTCAAGACCTTTCACCTGCCAGTCAAAGTCGATGGCCTGCCGCCAAACTCAGAACTCCTGCTGCGCATGCGTCACGATAAGAAAGTCATCGACGGCCACGTTCGCCTGGTTGTTCCCGTTGCTGGCTGTCACGCCCGCGTCATGCGCGATGTCCCCGCCGATGCCATCTCCAGCGGCTGGGATTCCATCCGCGAATAAATTCACTTCAGCCGCTCCAGGATCGCTTTCGCTCCCGAATTCCCGGCCTTTTCCGCTCGCTCCGCGAGTGCCTTTGCTGCTGCCTTGTCGCCGGCTCTCTCGGTCGCAAGGGCCGCCTCAAGCGCCAGTTCTCCATCACTCGGCGCTGCATCACTCGCGGCGACCAGCGCTGCGGCACTCTCGACCCTTTTCCCCAGCATTCCATAACTCTCGGCCATCAGCCGCGCAACCGCGGGCGATATCATGCGAGCCTTGTCAAGTCCGAGCAAAACTTCAAGTGCCTTCTCCGGCTTCTGCTGACGATTCAGTAGTCGCGCCTCAATCAGCTTCCATTCGACAATCTCTGGCTCAAGCTCCCGCGCTTTCTTCAAATGCTGCGCTGCAATCTCCAGTTTGTTCTCGCGCAGCGAAATCTCCGCGAGCGTCCCCCACACCACACTCCGCTGCGGCGTAATTCTCCCCGCAATCAGCAAGTTCCCTTTTGCCTCGTCCAGCCGCCCCTGCTTCATCAATATCTGTCCAAGAAACAACGGCGCATCCGGGTTGGTCTTGTCTTTCACCATCACCGCCGCGTACTGCTCTTCGGCACGCTCGGCCTTCCCCAGCATATTTGCCAATGTTCCAATCGTGATGCGCGTCGTGACATCCACCTCGCCAAGCGCGAGCGCCCTGTCAAACTCGGCAAACGCCTCCGCAAGCTTCTTCTGCTTGATCAGACACTCCGCGTACGCCAGTCTCACCCGCTGCACATCCGGATACTGGTTCGCCGCTTCCTTCAGAATGACTTCCGCTTTTTCCCACTCCTGTCGCTGCCCATACTCCGCCGCGGCGGTAATAACAGCATCTAACTTGTCGCCTTCCTTGGGCGCTTTCGATGGGTCTCCTGTTGCCACCGGACCCTTTTCCGGCTCGCCCGCCACAATCCACATCCGCCGCACCACCAGCCCCAGTGTCAGCGCAGTGGCCAATGCCAGAATCAATACAACTATCTTCAGTTTTCCACTATCCGCGGCCATGCAGCCTCCCGTATTGGGCGATCCACCCAACCCCTGACTGTACCCCAAAAGCACCGGCAACTCCCCTCCCCTCTCCTACACTCTTCGCCAATGACTACTGCACACACACAACCCCCACAATCCTCATCAACAACGCCTGCCGAACTCCCATCGCGCTATGTCCCCAGCGACCATGAGCCCCGCGTCTGGGATGCCTGGCTGGCAAACAAAGCATTCGCCGCCGACCCTGCAAACGTCCTCTCCGGCGGCAAGCCCCGCTACGCCATCATCATCCCCCCGCCCAACGTTACTGCCGCTCTCCACCTCGGCCACGCGCTCAACAACACCATTCAAGACATCCTCACCCGCGCCCATCGCATGCGCGGATTCGAAACTCTGTGGATGCCCGGCACCGACCACGCTGGTATCGCAACCCAGGCAGTCGTCGAAAAACGCGTCCTCAAAGAAGAGAAGAAACGCCGCAAAGATTTCCCGCGCGAAGAGTTCGTCGCCAAGATTCAGGCCTTCAAAGACGAGTACGAAGCCGTCATCACCGGCCAACTCAAGAAGATGGGCTGCTCCTGCGACTGGGATCGTCAGCGCTTCACCATGGACCCGCAGTGCACCGCCGCGGTCTATGAGGCGTTCTTCCGCCTTTTCAAAGATGGCCTCATCTACCGCGGCAAGCGCCTCGTCAACTGGGACCCCGCGCTCCAGACCGCCGTCGCTGATGATGAGTGTTACGACGAGGAAATCGACTCGTCGTTCTACTACATGCGCTATCCGCTCGTGCACGCCAAGCGCGCCAGCCATGTCAACGCGATCGGCCGCGATAAGGACCTCGAAGATGCACAGCCAGTCACGTGGGATGAACTCGCCCGCCGCGGTTATCCCGGTGCATCCGATCTCGATGGCCAAACCCAGGCGTTTATAACCGTCGCCACCACCCGCCCTGAAACCTACTTCGCTGACACTGCGGTCGCCCTCAATCCACACGACCCCCGTGCGCTGCCGCTCAAGGGTCTCTTTATTGAACTCCCCTTCGTCGGCCGCATCATCCCGATCGTCACCGATGACTACGTGGTCCTCCCCAAAGCAATCGCCGAAAGCCTTGGTCGCGATGAGGATGCACAGGATCCCAAGGCCACATTCGCCTCAGGGTTCCTGAAGGTCACACCTGCGCACGACAATAACGACTACGAGCTCGGCCGCCGCCATCAACTCCCGATCGTCAACATGATGTCGCCCGATGGTCGCATCTCCGATCGCCACGGCTGGACCGACACCGGCGATTGCCAGATGTTCTTAGGCAAATCCATGGCCGAAGGCCGCAAACTCGTGGTCAAAGAATTCGAAGCCCGCGGCCTGCTCGAAAAGACCATCCCCTACCGCCAGTCAATCAAATTCAGCGACCGCAGCAAAGCTGTGGTCGAGCCATACCTCAGCGACCAGTGGTACGTGAAAGTCACCGATCCGCGCCTCGCATACTCAGCCAACAACGCACTCGTCCCCGAACAGCGCATCGGTTCGTGCACCACCAACCCCGCGCCCACCGACCACAAGCTCACATTCCACCCCGCGCGCTACGCCAAAACATTCGAACAGTGGCACGACAACATCCGCGACTGGTGCATCTCGCGCCAGCTTTGGTGGGGACATCAAATTCCGGTCTGGGTCGCACCAGAAGGCGCAACCGCTTCCGTGAAGCACTCATTCGCAGAAGATCGCGTTTCGACAACCACTTTCGGCGACCGCACCAGCGTCTGTATTCGGGATCCAAAAGACACCGAGGCAATCCGCCACTACGAATCTGCCGGATTCACACGCGATCAAGATGTGCTCGACACCTGGTTCTCCTCCGCACTCTGGCCCCTTTCCACGATGGGCTGGCCGCAGAACACCGACATGCTCAAGGCCTTCAATCCCTCTACTGCGCTTACTACCGCGCGTGAAATCATCACTCTTTGGGTCAGCCGCATGGTGATGTTCAACCGCTACTTCATGGGCGAAGGTCAGGGCAAAGGCCCCGTTCCCTTCAAGGAAGTCTTCATTCACGCGGTCATCCAGGATGGCGAAGGCCGCAAGATGTCCAAGTCACTGAACAACGGCGTTGACCCGCTCGACATCATCGACAGCCACGGTGCCGATGCGATGCGTTTCACGCTCGCGCACATGACGACACAGACCCAGGATGTCCGCCTTCCGGTCATCAAAGACTCCAAGACCGGCAAAAACTCCAGCGCCAAATTCGACCTGGGCCGCAATTTCGCCAACAAGCTCTGGAACGCCGCTCGCTTCGCGCTCGGCATCATTTCCGCCGCCGAACCGCTTGATCCAGCGATCACCATCACCCATAAACAGCTCTCCCTCGCCGATCGCTGGATGCTTGCGCGACTCGCTTCCGGCATCGAGCGCGCCAACGAAGCCCTCGCCAGTTACCACTTCAACGCCTACGCCGAAACTTGCTACGAACTCCTCTGGAACGATTTCTGCGACTGGTACCTCGAAGCCATCAAACCAACCGCCGCTCAAGACCCAGCCCATCGCGCAGTCCTCCGCGCAGTCCTCGACACCCTTATCCGCCTTCTCCACCCCATCATGCCCTTCGTCACCGAAGCCCTGCACGAGCGAATCCGCACAATCCGCGGCCCACTCATCGAAGGCCTCACGCTCGGCACCGCTGACCAACTCCTCGCTCGCACCCCGTGGCCGGTCGCCGGGCAAGTCCTGCTCGACGGTTCTGCCGAGGCCGAATTCTCACGCATGCAGGAACTCGTGCGTGCCATCCGCGAGGTCCGCGCTCAGCACAACGTCAAACCCAAGCGCAAGATCAAGCTCCACATTCCCGCCGGAGTGACACTCCTGGCTAAAGACTCCATTCCCCTCGCGATCACACTCGCCGAGCTTGCAGCCCTTTCCGCGGATCCCGCACCAACATCAGCGGTTCCGTTTACCTTCGGCAATGTTGAACTCAAACTCAGCGATCTGACCGATGAAGCAACCATCGATGTCGGAGCTGAACTGGCTCGCCTCGAAAAACTCATTTCTGACAAAGACAAATCGATCCTCACCCTTGAGGCCCGTCTCAATAACCCCGGCTATTCCCAAAAAGCCCCGCCCCACATGGTCGAACAAACCCGCGATGAACTCAGTAAAGCAATCGCCGAGCGCGATGCCGCGCGTCACGCGCTGGAGAAACTGCCAAAGTGAAAATCGCCGCCGCCTGCACAGCCATTTCTACACTCCTCTTCAGCTCGTTCCTCACGGCCTGTGATTCCGGCCCGACCAATCTCTCTGTCCGCCCTGCTGCCACCAGTGCATCACGCCCGATCGTCACTCGACCACCCGCTGCCTCCGTCACCAACCAGGAATCATGGAGTTTCATCGAGCCCGGCGGCAAGGTTTTCTCCACTCGCCACTTCCGCATCTTTACCACGGCCCCTTCCGGTTACATTCTCGATCGCCTCCCCAGTTTCACCGAAGCCTCGCTCGCCCGATATTCATCTGCTATCACCGAGCTCCCACCCCCGGCCCGTCAGCTCGATACCTATTTCCTAGCTACTCGCGCTCAATGGGCTCGCATGACGCAGTCCCTCATGGGTAAGGAATCCGAAAACCTCCTCCGCATTCAACGCGGCGGTTTCGCCCACAACGGCCAGGGCGTCTTCTTCGACATCGGCCCTCGCGACACCTTCGCCCTTATGGCCCACGAAGGCTGGCACCAATACACCCAATCCACATTCCGCGATCCACTTCCCGTCTGGCTCGAAGAAGGTATCGCCACCACCATGGAAGGCTTCCGCTGGGATGACACACTTTCTGATGTCCCAGTCTTTCTTCCCTGGGCCAACCTCGAACGCTTCGACATGCTCCGCAATGCTCAGAATTCAAAGCGTCTCATCTCTCTCCACCGCCTCTTTGCCACCACCCCGCAGGAAGAACTCACCGTCAGCCAGGATGGAACGCTCATCTACTACTCCCAGGTCTGGGCCCTCTCCCTTTTTCTCTCTGAGGGCGAAAACGGAAAGTACCGCGCTGGCTTCGAACAACTGCTCAAAGACGCCGCCAGCGGCACAGTCTTCGCCAAAGTCGCCAAGTCGCTCGGCACCAGAGCAGCCCAATCCTCTCTCCTCCGCCGCCGCGGACCTGAAATCTTCATGACCTACTTCACCAAAGACATCGCCGCCGCTGAGGCCGAATACCAGACCTTCATCGCCCAGATAACGGCAGTCGGCGCCAAAGAACACATCGTCCGCGGCGAATCTCCCATCCGCTAAAAACAACAACCCCGCTCGTGGAAAGCGGGGCAGTTGCAAATAGAAAGGAATGTTGTATCCGCTGAGATCAGCGGCGTGTCACTGAAGGACAGTTTTAGCGGCGGCGACGAATCGCGGCCAGACCGCCGAGTCCGATCAAGGCGATCGAACCAGGAGTCGGAATCGTGTATGAAAGGAACTGGCCAGCGACTGAGGGCGTGCCCCAACCTGGGGTTGACATATCAGCGCGGCTCAGGTGATCGACGCCTGGATCGCCACCACCGCCGCCAGAGCTGAGCACATCGAAGAAGATGGTGCCGTTGCCGGTGAATCCGATCGAGGCGCGGCTGAAAGTAATGATCTGGTGAAACCCAGAGGATGTCACAGTCATCTGCGTGCCGCCGTTATAAGTTGCATCAATCAGGGCATTCGATCCGTCGTTCGCGCCAGACATCTGGCGGACTTCGCCACCTGAACCGCCATCTGCCCACGTTCCAACCCAGTAGTTGATCGCTTGACCGTTCCAGGAGACAGGGCGAGGACCCCAGCCGTTGGTCGTGTCAGCACCGGGTGCGCCGGTGTTGATGCCAATCATGTATTTGCCCCAGTTGGTCGCATTGATGTTACCGTTGAGGAGCACATCAAATGTCATATGGGTAGCCGTGTGGCTCACAGAAACGCTCACGATGTCCAGATGCGTAAAACCATTGTCAAACAGCTCGCTGGTAGCATCAATGTATGGATTCGCCATCGCCGATGAACCAAGCGCCAAGCCAGCAATCAAAGCAAACGTTTTCATTTCTCTCTCCTAAAAATCCGAGCGTTCTGCCCGGGCTCTCTTCGAATTGCGCAGGTTCCCCCTGAGCTGCCACAAGTTTAACGACTCACGCCGAACATGCAACAAAAACACACCCGTGCCACCAATTTTCCAGATTTTTATGGCTTTTTATAAGACGCGACTGCGACCTATAACACCGGAATAGGCTATTTCTTAAGCTCTTGCTTGAAAATCAGCTACCGATTCAAAGGCTTGGCGCTCTTTGAAGCTTGGGTCTTCTTTGGCTCTGGACGGTTCGGCGGATGTCGCATTGGGACCTGCGGCAGGGAAATCTCGTCCTTCGGCGGGCTTGGCGGCACACCCAGATACGTCAGCGACCGCTCCATGATCCGCCGCACAACAGGCCCCGCCGTCAAGCTTCCGTAATACATGTTCGCGGCGACACGCTTGGGACCTGGATCATCAATCACGACAATGCACACCAGCTTGGGATTTTCCAATGGCGCACCAGCGATAAAGCTCGAGTTGTATTGCCGCTCAAGATACGCAGGCGTACTCGCTGGACGCCGCTTGCCCTTTGGCGCTGATGGCGGCGAAGCTTTCGCAGTTCCCGACTTGCCAAACATGATGTACTTCCACTCAGTCACATCCTGCTGGTGCTGCAACTCGCTCAGCGCGATCTTTGATTCCATGTTCTCAGCAACCTGCCCCATCACCGCGCGCGTGTAATCCGCCACATCCGGCGGCAATACGCGATAGATCACGCTCTCAGACTGCCCACCCGATGGATCCTTGTCTGCATCCACCAAGCGCAACTTCGGCAACGTACCGGACAACTCTCCAGGTCGACAGAACGCGCTGAATGCACGCACCATCTGCACCGGCGTTACACCAATCTCATGGCCATAGCTCATTGAGACCTGTGAGAACGTTGTCCACTTCGCCAGCGGGGTCAATAGACCATTGGTCTCGCCCGGCAATCCCAGTCCGGTCTTCTTTCCAAATCCGAAACGATCCGCCAAGTCATGCAACTGCTTGAAATTCAGCCGCTGCCCGCCCTGAATCATCCCGATGTTTGAGGAATTGATGAGAACCTCTGCCCAGGTCATGTCCGGGAGTTCTTTTACATCCTTGATCGGCCGCCCCACCGGCGTGATCCAGCTGCCCCAATGTGTATTGAAGACTTCACTCGGTTGTGCCAGACCCAATTCCGTAATCGTCGACCACACAAACGGCTTGAATGTCGAACCCGGCTCATACACATCTTCAACGCAGCGATTCTTCGCCAGCGCAGGATTCGTGTCAGTCCCCGGCCGCTGCTCAGTCAAAAGCCAGCGTTTCCGCGGCAGTTCCGGCCCCTTCTTTCCCTTCTCCCGCGGCACGCTCGCATCTTCAAATGGAAACGGCACCGCATCCGCTGGCTTGCGAATGAAATCGACCATCGCGAGAATGTCGCCGGTCAGCGGATCAACAACAACGCAACGGCCGCCCGCCGCGTCGTATTCCTCAACGGCGGTCGTCAGTTCCTGCGTGCAGATCCGCTGAATTTCCAGGTCGATCGTCAAACGCGCATCGTTCCCGTGCCGCGGCATGACCACATGCCCGGGCTCAATCCACAGCGGACGGCCGCCGGAGTCGCGCACAAACTTGGTTGTGCCATCGACACCTTGGAGCGTCTTCTCAAGTCGCAACTCCGCGCCCATCAATCCCTTTTCATCGAACCCTACAAGTCCGACGATTGGAGCGATTTCAATGCCGCCGGGATACTCGCGCCGCTCGTGCTGCTCAAGCCCTACACCGCGCATGCGCAAGGCTCTAACCGCCTCAGCCTGCTCATCATTGAGCAGCTTTCCAGCTTTGCCGATCGCCAGATACTTCACCAACTTGGGCTTCTTCTCATCTTCTGCAACCGGTGCATCCGGTGGATCGTTCAGGCGCAGCGCGACTTTCACAATTTCCTTGAAACCCTTGGGCTTGTTTGCCTCTTTGATCCTGGCTTCTTCATCAAGGATCAATTTATTCTTTGCGACCGCTTCGAGCACTGGCTTGGCGAGCACTTCGCTCTCTTCGCCAATCGCCGCCGCGAGTTTGAAGATCGCTTCATCTAATGGCTCTGGCAAGATTGTCGGATCAACAAACGCCTTGTATCCCAAGCGTGTTGCGCTCAAGACTCTGCCGCGACGGTCGACCACATCGCCGCGGATTGCCTGTTCATTGACTACTGCAATCCGCGATTGCTTCAATTGCTGTTCAACCAGCTTGGCAGATGGCGCGAGCTGCAATTGCACGACGCGACCAAGCAGGCACACCATGACAGCGCACATGCCGCACGCCGCCACAATTGTCACCGGGCGCACACGCGTTGCATTCATGCTGTTCATCGCGGCACACTCCCGGGTTCTTTCTTGGCTAGTCGCGAGTCAGTCGGTTTACCTGGGATTGCTGGCGTTGTGCTCTTGCCCTTTTTGGACTTGCTGGGCGCAACTGATGGCTTGCCAGATTTGGTTGACTTTGCGGGCGTGTTCTTGCGTACTTCGGCTTTGTTTGCCTCGGTTGCGGTCTGCCCCACTGTCACAATTTCTCGCGACCCCAGCGGCAACTGCGGCGCCTGGTAATCTGACGCCAGCAGCGGTTGCTCGGGGGCGATCGGGTGGAGTGGCCCGACCCCTGAAGAAGTCTGTGCCATCAGCGTCACGTGCTGGGGCGCGACCTTTTCGGCAATCCGCACACGCAGCTTCCAGAGCTCTTCATCCTGCTGCCTGACCTTGGTCTGCACCTTGGCCATTTCGCTGGCGGCGAGAATGCGGCCCTGGCGCAGAAAGAGGAGCGTGCAGCAGCACGCTCCTAATGCGACGATAGTAAATATCAGTCTGGCGAACACCTGAGCCTCCTCGACTGCAACGCGCGTCCGACCCCGGGGACGTCAATTACTCTGGAAGCTGGAGAACCATGCCGATCTTCAGGCCGCCGTCATTGGTGATCTTGTTCAGATCCATCAGTTCGCGGGCGCGCTTGCTGGTTCCCAGAGCCTTTTGAGCGATCGCGCCGGGAGTGTCGCCCTTCTGAACGGTGTAGGTTTTGCCCTTACCGGTGGCAGTCTTGGTAGCGACTGGCTTGGCGGGAACAATCTTGGGATCAACGAGCGTGGCCACTGTCGAATCGCTGGGCTTGCCGGTCAAGATTGCCAATTCCGGAACTTTGATCTTCATTCCCAACTTGAGTGCGTTCTCTGACTTCAGCGAGCCCTTGTTGTACTCAAGCAACTGCTTCCAATACTTGCCGTTGCCGTAGTAGTGCTTGGCGATCGCGTAGAGCGACTCGCCTGACTCGACCTTGTGCATCTTGTCCGCGTTGGTTGCCGCCGCGACTTCCTGCTTCATGGTGTCGATTGGACTTGGTGTGACGCCAAGCTTGACGCCCTCAGTGGGTGCGTACTTAGTTGGTGACAATGGTGCGGGTGCGCCGCTGTCTCCCATTGGTGTCACGCCGCTGGGTGCGTTGCTGATGGGTGAAGGCGGATAGAGCTCATTGCTCTTGATCAAGGTGGGTTCAACGCCGATCATCGCGTTGCCATTCCCCTCTTTGGTTGCCATTCCCAGTTTCCGTGCTGCTTCTTCGAGGCTGAGCTGCTGATTCTCAATTGAGCCACTGCCCTGGCGGATTACTACGGGCTGGCTGAGTGCATCGGTGCCGCCGGTGCTGCTTGCGAGCGGATCGGCGATTGCGTTGGGATTGACGATCGCGCTGCCGTCGCTGGGGTTCAGGGTGCTGGTTGTCGGTGTGCCGATCTTGCCTGCCAAGGCGATTTCGTTCGCCGGGGGCGCCAATTCTGCCTTGCGAGCCTTGCTGAGGTGATCGCTCACGAGCACCATGACTACCAGAACCAACGAGAAACCGACGATCAAGGCCAATTTGAGTTCGCGCGTCACGTGCTGCATCCTTGCAATTGCGGAATCGCTTCTACAAGCGACCCCTCGAATCATCCATCACTCCGCACCTGGTGCAACAACACCAGTTGCGGCAAAGCTTCCATGCTTTCCAATCCATCCCGACCCATCTTAGTCAACCGGCAATCGATTTTGCCAGCTGGATCACTCGTACTTTCGCTGATCGAGCCCGCGGATTCGTGTTCTCTTCAGCCTCACTTGGCCCTTTGGCCCCACCCGACACATCTATCGCCAACCCTGCCTTGACCAACCCCGCAAAACTCTCTTTCACGGGCCGGTCTTCCAGCGAGTGAAAGGTAATGATCGCAATCCGCGCGCCAGGTTTCAACCAACTTGGCTTTCCTGCCGCGACCAGCCGCGCCCCCTCTTGAATCCCGGCCAGGAGAGCCATGAGACTCCCCAATTCATCGTTGACCGCGATTCGCAAAGCCTGAAAAGTCCGCGTGGCCGGATGGATCCGACTCGCGTTTGCTCCGGGGACGCCGCTGCGCACGATTGCCGCCAATCGCGCTGTTGTTAGAATCGGCGATTGTCTTCTTTCTTGAACCACTTTTTTAGCAATTCTTCGCGCGTGCTTTTCTTCCCCCAACTCGGTGATGATGTCGCCGAGTTCGGCCTCGCTCAGTTGGTTCACAAGGTCTGCTGCGCTCAGTGCAATTGAGGGATCCATCCGCATGTCCAGTGGCCCATCGTGCATGAAACTGAACCCGCGCGCGGCGTCATCGACGTGGTTGGATGCAAACCCGAGATCAGCCAGCACCATGTCGGCGGCCAATCCCATGCTTGCCAGCTTTCGAGGCACATCGACAAAGTTCCCGCCGATGCGCCCGCCGTCGCCAGTCACCGTCAGGACTTTCACGCCCGCGCATGATTGGCAGGCCTGCGACACATGCGCGGTTGCTCGCGCAATATTGGCCGGGTCCATGTCGTTGAGGACAATCGTTCCCATACCCGCCGCCGCCAGTCGCGCTCCGATCGCCGCGGCGTGGCCACCCAAACCGGCGGTGCAATCCACATAGGTCTCCCCCTCTGCCGGCGCGAGCAGGTTGGTCACTGTGTCTAGCAACACCGGGACGTGCAGAGGTTTTTCAGGAACATCGGCCATGAGGGTCAGGGTATGGGGTTGACCCCCGTGCGGCAGGCGGATCGAGCCGACCGTTCCTCAGCACCCAGTTGAGAACGCTGCGACGAAGTCCAGATAATCGAAGAAGTCGATGACATCGTCGTGATTGAAATCGGCATCCCATTGCTGGTCGGCGAAGGCGGCGACGAAGTCGAGGTAGTCAAAGAAGTCGACGACGCGATCGAAGTTGAAGTCGGAGGCGCAGATGGGTCCCAGCAAGCCATCCCCAGCGATGTTCTGGGCGTAGATGTCGCTCGAGCCCGCGCTGCCATCGGCCCAGACTGCGATTGCCATGTTTCGAGTGGCCGACCCCACTGCGCCCAGGCGGCCCTTGCCGCTGACGCGCGTGGCCATTCCGGTGATGGGTGTGGGCCAGGCGAGTGCGCCCGCAGCGTCGAGTTTGGCGGCCTGAATTTCCTGCGTGAGGGCGCCGGTGTACTGAATCCAGATGAGATAGGCTGCGCCGGCGTCGCCATCGAATGACTGAATGAAGCTGGATTGGAACCCGCCCATGGGGACCACGGTTGCGCCAGCCTCTCCCCACAACAGATCGCCCGTGCTGCTCACGCGCTGTGCGTTCAAGCCAAATTGACTTTGCAGGGTGTTGCTGCGCTGCCATGCGACGGTGTAGTCGCCGCTGGATTCATCGCGGGCCACGCTGGCGGAAAGACGATACTCGGTCGCGCTTCCGTTGGTGGTCATGCCGAGGCCTTCGGCGGCGAACTTCATCGTGCCATTGGACTCGATATGTTGCAGCCAGGCATTACGGGCGGTGCCGTTGTCGTACCACGCGGTGAACGCGCCGCCGGCATAATCGCTGTGGATCAACGGGAAATAGCCGTTCTGGATGCTCTTGCCAACTGCGCTGGTGTAGATATCGATCGCAGTGCCGCCGTTCCACATCGCAGCGTTGGAACTGCTCCACTTCTGCATCTTGAGACCTTTGCGAGAAGTTGTTGCGCTGGTGGTTTCGCCGCGGACCCACATGCTGATGAACTCGCCGCCAGTTCCGGTTGCTTTGATATCGCTGAGGGCCTGATAGCGGCCGGTCTCGGTCACGGTCCAGGCTGCGCCGACGGGCAATCCGCTGCCATCGAGTCTTTGGAAATTCAGTACGTTGCTCAAGGCCCAGGCGACGACGATCGTTCCATCGCCACACGCGGCGACTCTTGGAGCGAGCACCCCGGTAGTTCCGGCGATTTGTTTGCCGGTTGCACCCCAGGGAAGCGAGCCATCGGCCATGACTTTTTGTACTGTCACGACTGTGGTGCCGGTTGAGTCATCATCAAACGCCACGATAGCGTTGCCTTCGTTGTCAACCGTCATGTCGTATACAAAAGTTGCGGTGTTGTGGCGATCGGCGAGTTGGATGCCGCCGGCGAGCTGGGTGAATCCATCGACATCGAGCCGCTGGATCATGGGTTTGTAGCCACTGCCTGCGCCGTTGCTCATGTATGAGACCCAGGCTCCGCCGTCGCTTCGAGCGCGGATCAGCGGCACCCCCTGATCGCCACTGACGGCGGCGACCGGCGTGTTGACCAATGGGTCGGTTGACCATTGAGCATGGGACGAAGAGACCGCCGCGAGTGTGAGGGCGGAAGCGATGAGACAGGTTGGGCGAGCGATGTGCATGAGGGACCTCGATGTATTGGTTGAAGTGTCAGCGTAGCAGACAGGGGACCGTTTACAAAGGTGAAATGAGGCGGGACGGAGTCCGAGAATGCGGGGGAGGCGAGAAGTGACGAAGGGCCAAAGGGTAATTTTGAGTCAGAATCGAAAGGTGATCATCCCAATTCAAAGGTGATCATCAAAAGTGATGATCACCTGATCACCTTTCGTTTTCAGCTCAAAAACGAAAGGCGCTCACTTTTTTCAAAGGTGCTCACTTTTTTGGTGAGCATGTGAGCATCTTTTGTTTTTGGCTCAGAATCGAGGACGGTGCCGCGGCAGCGAGAGAAAGAGGCGGTAGCGCAGCTGGGTAGAAGTGAAGATGGGAAAGAGAATCTCAGGGGGCCACGAGATTTCAGAGGGCCACGGAGCGTGGCACTCTGAGAATGCTTTGATGAAATGGTGGGCGGCGAGTGCGCAGATTGAAGATAGGACGTATAGGGCAAATAGGACTGATAGGACCTATATAGGACGGAGCGTGCTTGGGCGGGGATTGCGTTGGGTTTGATTTTCATAATGACACCTTACAAGGTTGTACGGGCGAGGTCAACCTGAATTGCAGGAAAATGTGGTACCGGACAAAAATGGGGCGCGAAACGTCCGATGCAGGAAAAAAGTGCGTCCAGAGATAACGTGAAGCGTGCGATACACGAAAGTGAATGCAGAAAGCAAAGAGACCCGGCTTGCACCGGGTCTCTGTTCAATCAGAATTGGATCTTGGTCTCAGCAACCGATCGAGAAGGCATCGACGAAGTCGAGGTAATCGAAGAAGTCGACGATTGAGTCGTTGTTGAAGTCAGCTGAAGGCAGGTTGCTTGAGAAGGCATCAACGAAGTCGAGGTAGTCAAAGAAGTCAACTGTGGCATCCTGGTTGAAGTCGGCAGGGCAATCTGGTTCGCAGATGTCGGCTTGACCATTGCTGTTGTTGTCAGCGCAAGTGGAATTCATCCCGCCCCATGTGCCGCCTGCGCCCTGGCAATTTGCCTGGGTCAGATCAGCGAGGCAGAAACCGTTCGACAGGCAGCACGCGCCAGTTGGTGGAGGGCAAGTGAAGCCATTGCAATTCGTACCCAGGCCAGCGAATGCGCCGCCCTGGCTAGAGCATGATGCGCTGGTAACAACTACGCAAGATCCGTTTGGCAAACAGCAGCGGCCACTGGGGCAAGTGTTGTTTGCGCCGCACGCTACATTGGGGCCGGCCCAGGTGCCTCCTGCGCCGCCACAATTCACTTCTGTCAAATTGCCGAGACAGAAACCATTTGAAAGGCAGCAAGCGCCGGTCGGGGCGGGGCATGGATTGTCACATGTTGTATTGTCGCCGCGATATGTGCCGCCTTGAGCAGCGCAATCGCCGGTGGTGAGCACCTGGCAGGAGCCGTTGGGCAGACAGCAGGAGCCGATACCCGGTGTGCAGTTGATGTTGGTCCACGTTGTGCGGCTGACCCAGTCGCCGGTTGGGCGACAGAAAGAAAAGAGGCTGGCGAATGTGCCCCAACCGCCGTTTGATGGACACCCGAGCGCACCACAGTTCACACCAAAGAGCCAGTTGTTCGCGGGCTGCGAAAGACCTGAGGTATCAGTCACCGGAAATGCGTTGCTTGATGTCGGCGGCGCGACTGAGCACGGATTCCCCGTCTGGTTATGGTGATCATCGATCCGGAACGCGACGGTGAACTTGTTGGTCCCGTTTGCGTTGTAGATGATCAACTGTTCCGGATCGCCGGGATCGACGCCGAATTGAATGTTGACGCCCGCGGTGCCGGGCCCCACCCGCGCGTGTGGCAAATCGATGTCGTTGGATGAGAACGTATCGATGAGAGTACCGGTTGTTGGCAGGCCATCATAAAACAGAAGTGACCACTGCGTGACTGTTAATTGATTCGCGTTGCTGGTTGCGAGAATCACTTCCGTGAGATCGATTCGGATCGGGAACTCTGATGGAAGCAGCGTGTAGGTTGCCGCGAACATTTCGGTTTGTGCAAAGCCAGCTTGAATGTTGAAACTACCGCCACCGAAATTTGCATCGGTGTGCGAGGCGACACCGTTGCATGCCGCCGGACTGACACCGCCGGCAAACCCGCGCGGAGTTGCTTTCAAAACTGGAATTTCATTTAGTTGAACGGGCGTTTCCAGATCAACTCTGGAGACCTGAGCAAGCCCAGTAGATGCGACAACCGCCGCTGTACAGGCGGCCAAAACACGCGCGTGGCGTGTGAGACGTGAAACGCTGTCAAACATGCAAGTCCCTCCTTGAATCAGCCAACAGACTATCAGATGCGTCCAGTCCTTGTAAAGGGCAAACGCTTCTACCTTCTCGGACTCTTCACTATCGACTCATTTGCACCAAAACTCTTCTTTCATCGAGACCGTTATCCTCTTCTGCGCATCAATACAGCCAGTATTGGCCCATAGGAGCTTTCGATGCCCGCTGCCGTTCGGTTCCAAACCCTCGCCTGCTTCACGCTGGTTTGCGTCCAATTCGCCCAATTTGTCGCCGCGGCCCCTCCGGAAACTGCACCAACCGCCATTTCCGCGGCGTTGCTCCCAGGCCGGTACCCGATGGGCGACATGAGCGCCCCACTCCAGATAGTCGTTTTTGCGGACTTCCAATGCAGCGATTGCCAGGCTCTTGAAGTGCAGCTTCGCGAGCTCAGGAGTCGCCGGAAAGATGTCGTGGTTTCAATGCGGCACTTTCCGCTTTGCCCAGATTGCAACTCGGCGGTGCCGACGGTTATTCACCCCAACGCATGCAAGGCGGCGCTCGCGGCTGAGGCAGCGGGGATTCTGGGTGGACCTGTCGCGTTCGAACGGATGCACGATTGGTTGTTTGCAATCGGCGGACAGTTTGACGAGAAGTTGCTTGAGGCGCAGGTGCTGACACTCGGACTTGATGCTGCGCAATTCACGAAAACGATGAACGATGGCGCGGCGCTGCAGAATGTGAAGAGCGATATCCAGACTTCGCTAGCAATTGGACTGCATACCACGCCGATGATTTTGATAAACGGCGAGCAGGTTCAGGATTGGAAAGTCGCTGGTGCACTTGATCGGGCGTGTGAAGTAGCGCTCGCCGCCAAAGCTGCGGGAAAGACCGCCGCGGTGCTTACGCCGGTGGAGCGATGGACGAAGGAATGGTCGCAGCAAGCGGCGACACCGGCCGCGAGCGAGAACGCGCATCGCTGGGTTGGTGCTGCGAAGGACGCCGCGAAAGTTGAGGTTGTGCTCTTTGGAGATTTTCAGGAACGTGGGACTGCACAGGCGGATGCGTGGATCAGGGCGATTGTGAAAGACCGCGCCGATACGCGGTATTCGTTTAGACAGTTTCCGGCAGACCCATCGTGCAATCCGAATGTGACCAAGCGCATGCATCCCTTGGCGTGTCGATTTGCAAAGACTGCCGAGGCGGTGGCGCTTGCTGGCGGCGATGAGGCCTATTGGAAGACGCACGACCGCATTTTCCAAGGGCTGCTCAATGGGAAGGGGCAGGACTTTACTGATGCCAATCTCCGGGATATCTGCACAGAGTTCAAGCTTGATTATGCAAAGGTGTTAGTAGACCGGACCGCGGCGGCAACGGGCGACATTGTGAAGCAGGACATTGATGCGGCAATGGCCGCGAAAGTCGCGGAACTGCCGACGATCTTTGTGAATGGCAAGAAAGTTGGGCGATTCCGCGGCCCGGGCGCGGACGACGATTCGACTATCAAGGCGATTATTGAGATGGCTTCCAAACCCTGATCGGTTACACTTGCGATATGTGTGGCCGCTTCTTTCTTGTTGCCCCTGCTGTTCAAGTGATTGATGCGCTTGGGTTGTCGAGTTCAGATCCTGGATTGGCGGGGTTGCAGCCGCGGTACAACATCACACCGATTCAAACTATCTTAACGGTGACCGGAGTCGGCGCGGGTCGGCGTGTGATCACTCCAGCGATCTGGGGCATGGTTCCTGCATGGGCATCTCGCGGCGGAGAAGCTATCAAGCCATTGATCAATGTTCGATCTGAGACTGCGCTAGAGAAGCCGACGTTTCGGCGTGCGATGAACATTGGGCGTTGCCTGATTCCGGCGAGCGGATTTTTTGAGTGGCTGGCGACGAGTGAAAAGACGAAGGTACCGCATGTCATTCAGCCGCCAAAGCGGAAGAGGTTGATGGTGCTGGTTGGAGTTTCTGATCCTGGGGCGGACCCAACACAGCGAGCGGCGGCGATTATGACGCGGGCGAGCGCGGGGCCGGTGAAGGGGATTCATGAGCGGATGCCACTGTGTATGGAGCCTGAAGATTTCGATGCATGGCTGGATCCAACGCGCGATGGAAAAGCGGTTGAGGATGTGTTGCAACGGGCGATTGAGCGGACAGCGGTGATGGAACTTGAGGCGTTTGCGGTCGGGAAGGAAATCGGCAAAGCGACCGCAGACGGGGCGGGACTCATCGAACCATTTATTGGCGAGCAGCCTCCGCGGCCAAAGAAAGAAAAGCCTCGGGACGAGCAGCCGGGGCTATTTGGATAAAAAAGAACACGCGGCGTGAGGTGATCACGTCGCGTGAAAGGGTCAAGAATTTTCGAGCAGTCGGCTATTTACTTGTCGGCAACGTTCAATGAACGACCAACGCGACGCTTGCGATTCATCATCTTGCGACCATCTTTGGTTTCCATGCGAGCACGGAAACCGAGGGCACGCTTGCGACGACGACGGCTGACTTTGTGTGGATAATGCATAACTCGTAGCTTTCAGAATCACAATCGCAGGGCCGGCCACCAAGTCCGTCCTGCATGGGTCGAGATGGTAGGTTGCTCGACCGCGGATTGCCAGTTTTCACAGTACTGGGCCGAACGTTACCCTTCCAGGCGTGTGTGAAACGCGTTGCCTACGGTTTTAAGTCGAAGGGTCGCGACGCGTTCCCCCCAAGTCTGGTCTTCGGGAGTTCGGGCCTCGATCCCTCACCTTCTAGATGCTTGAGCAATGCCGTTGGCATTTTTGCGCGAGCAGTCAGGTGCAGTATGGATCCTGGAGAGTTGCAGCACGCACAAAGCGCGATCGAGTATGAATTCAAAGACCCAAAGATCCTTTCGCTTGCGCTGACGCACGCTTCGGTTTCTGATTCAAGATTGGCGAGCAACGAGCGGCTTGAGTTTCTGGGCGATGCGGTTCTGGGGCTGGTGATCTGCCGCGAGTTGTTTGATCGGTTCCCAGATCTGCTCGAAGGCGAAATGACGAAGATCAAGTCGGCGGCGGTGTCGCGGCAGACGTGCGCGACGATTGCATTTGGACTTGGGCTCGATAAGTTGCTGGTACTGGGAAAGGGAATGAAATCGACGACTCAAGATGTGCCCAGTTCGCTTGCCGCGGGCGTGCTTGAGTCGGTGATGGCGGCGATATACATAGATGGCGGATTTGAAGCTGCGAGTGTTTTCATCAAGCGGAACTTCGGGCCGATGATTGAAGCGGCAGCGATGAGCGGGCATCATGAGAATTTCAAATCTGTGTTGCAGCAGCATGCGCAACAGAAATTCAATTCGGTGCCAATCTATCGCACGCTGGATGAACAGGGACCGGACCACGCGAAGTGTTTTCGCGTGGGGGTCGAAATCGGGGGCAGGAAATTCAATTCGACATGGGCACCGAATAAGAAACGGGCGGAACAATTGGCCGCGCGTTAGGCGCTACGTGAGCCTGGGCTCAGCCAGGAGAGCAGTGGTACAATGGTGCGGGTATAGCAGCCGACACTGAAGTACTTAAGTTGTAGGCGGGCGCATCATCGATGCGGGAAGAGGCTTGCCGTCTCC
>CAZAEQ010000043.1:0-35381 GCA_964484185.1 uncultured Phycisphaeraceae bacterium | reverse complement strand
CGATCGGCGACGGCTTGCGACCCGGCGGACTCGCCGATGCGACTGATCAAGCTCAACTGGCCGAACTCTGCACGCTGGGCGAATTGACCGAACGCGCGTGGCGGAAAGGTGTGCAAGTCATGATCGAAGGGCCGGGGCATGTGCCGTTCGATCAGATTGAGTTCAACATGAAGCTGCAACGCCAGCTTTGTCACGGTGCGCCGTTTTATGTGCTTGGCCCGCTGGTGACGGACATCTTCCCCGGCTACGACCACATCACCAGTTGCATCGGCGCAACCGCCATGGCCTATCACGGCGCGGCGATGCTCTGCTACGTCACACCCAAAGAACACCTGGGCCTCCCCAAGAAAGATGACGTCAAGCAGGGCTGTATCGCCTACAAAATCGCGGCCCACGCGGCGGACATCGCCCTGGGCATCCCCGGCACACGCGACCGCGATGATGAACTGACAAAGGCCCGCGCCGCCCTCAACTGGGAAAAGCACTTCGAACTCTCCTTCGACCCCGACACCGCCCGCGCCTATCACGATGAAGACCTCGATGTCGACACCGATTTCTGCGCCATGTGCGGCCACGACTGGTGCAGCGTCCGCATCTCCAAAGAGATCCAGGAATTCATGTCTGGCAAAGCCGATGGCTACGAACGAGTCGGCGCCGGTGGCAAACTCGGTGCACCAATCAAATCCGCCGCCCTCACAACCGAACAACAAGAAATCCTCAACAAACGCGGCGTCCTCTCGCCCGACGAAATCCACAAGCTCGCCAGCAAAACCAAGAAAGCAGTGGGGGCCGACAAAGACAAGGCAAGCTGTCACTCCGACTACGTCGATCCGGATTCTGCGAAGCAGTTGCAGGTTGAGAAGGGGGCGGTGGTTGTGCAGCTTGATGTGCGTCCGGCGCTCGGAATCGCCAAGGGAGATCGAGTCATCTGATTCGTCCTGACAGGCCGAGGGCCTGAGATTGAGTAGCTGGGGCGTGAAGGTCGCGCTTCGCGACCGCCACCCCCGGTAGCATCCAATGTCTTCGCACCCCGAAGGTGGTGCAAGAACAACGAGGGAATGCGGGCATGTTTGGGAATTCAGCGAAAGGTCGGAATCTCACCGAGTATCCCGCGTGCTGCGGTGGTACATCGGAGGGCTCAGTACTTCGCATGGGCAGTGATGCCTATGTCGCCTACGACCTACGCGAACCGAGGCATAAGGTCGCCCTCATCCGCTGTCGGGACTGCTTGGATGCTCACACCAACGGTCCAAACGATGAGGCTCGATCAAGGCACCCTTGTTACAAACGTGGAATAGGAATTGGCACCGTTCACGAGATCGAGAATTCCCCTTGGATACCCGAACTTTCTGCTCTTCATGATATGAATGGCAAGCGAGATCGATTCAAGGATTGTCGCCACTTCATCTTCGCTCTCAAGGAAGACACAATCGATGTCGCCGCAAGGGGCATCTCGCTTGTGGGGCTCTATGACTCACATGCTGACGCGATGGCCGCCGCAGTTCTTCTTGTCGCGGAAAATCAAAGTTGATCTGGTTTTAGTATCGATTTATGAACAAAACCGGCCCCGGCTCATCTCTGAACCGGGGCCGCATTGAATCAGACTCGCGAAGCGAAGATTTGTTAAGCCGCCAGCTTCACCTTTGCCGCGCGCGGCCCGCTCACTCCGAACTGGACGACAAACGTGTTTGATGTCTTGCCAAAGACGCTGCCGCGCACCGCGGTTACCTGATATTCCACGGCGTTAGCGCCAAGCGGGAGCGTCTCATCGAGGAAGGTTTTGTTGCCGCTGCCGCCGATGATGACAAATTCCGATGTCCCCGCGAGTCGTCGGGCGACCTGGTAGAACGTGTTGCCCGGCTGGACGCCGGGCATCTTCCACTTGACGAGAAGCGCACCCGATGGCTGGATCGCGCTGGAGAACTGCGTGGGTGTTCCCGGGAGCGGCCGGGGGGTTCCGCGAGCGGGCGGGGGAATCTGTGCCAGCGAATAGACCGCGTTGGGGTTCGCGCTATCGATGGCCTTGGCTTTGATTGCCGCGATCGCCGCCGCACCCTGCTCACGCAGCAGCGACATCGCAGAATTCCAGTCGGCGGTTGCAGATATGGCAGCATTCTTCGCCAATGCCTGGGCCGAGAGTTTGGCGCGGGCATCGATGGCATCGGCCTTCAGATCCGCGGCCAATGCGGCGGGAATTGACAGAGCAACAGCATTGGACTGCCACACATCCCAGTGGTCCTCAAAGAACTGCAGTGCATCAACATCTTTTTGAGGAACAACGTACATGTCTGCACTCCTGCATGGTTCGTTTCAATTGATCGGCAAAGCAGCGGTAGACGCCATCGGGGGCGAGCGATATGTACGCGCACCACGCGAAAAGCGACTATGACTTTGCCATCGACGGAGGTTCTTGGCGCCGCCAGCGCAGAGGTCAATTTCGACGCGCCGGGAGCAGCCGCAGACGGAATAACCCAACCATTTTCACCAATGTGACACGAAGACTCCCCGGAGGTGGGGGATACACGACTGCAAGGAAGCTAAAAACCAGCGTGTGGAAACGATTTTCCTCCGTGAGGAAATCATTTCCTCGCGCAAGGAAATCATCTCCTTTCGCAAGGGAATCAATTTCTCACGCGAGGAAACGGTTTTTCTCCGCGCGGGAATCGTTTCCTCAGGTGGGGAAACGGGTTCCTCCCGCAAGGAAATGAAAAACTCGCAACGCGAAGTTCCGTAATGTGTATTGGGAATTGTTTTATCGCTTTGTCTGGCGCGGCATCGTTCGATTGTACTACAAAACAAACCGGCCTGAAGGCGGGACGAGAAGCCCGTGGAACGGGCTGGACAGATTCCGGGGACCCGTGTACCACCGCTGAAAGCGGTGGCCTTCAAGCGGGCAAGCCTGCTGAAGCAGGCTGTAAAACGACACTCTCACTGAATGGTCTGCACCGGGGCAGTCATGATCTGGAACTCACGTTCAAGGCTCGATGACAGATACCCTCCCCCATGCCCAACCCTGCGCTCCACACCCGCATCGCCGAATCCTTCAATCGCCAGCGACTTCTTTCAACCCTCGGCGCCACACTCACCCACGTGGCCGATGGCGAGGTAGACATCGAACTTCCCTGGTCAGAATCAATCCAGCAGCAGCACGGCTTCGTCCACGCTGGTGCCATCGCGACCATCGCCGATTCCGCCTGCGGTTACGCCTGTCTCACACGCATGCCCCAAGGCTCCGCGGTCCTCAGCATCGAATTCAAGATCAACCTCATGGCCCCCGCAGTCGGCGAAATATTCATCGCCCGCGGCCGCGTTGCCCGCGTGGGCCGCACGATCGGCGTGGCCACAGCCGAAGTCATCGCGATCGCCAGAGGCAAGCCGGACACCGCCATCGCGATGATGCAAGCGACCATGATGCGAGTTGAGCCCAGAAACGGCGTGGGATAAGACGCCTTGCATACGGAACATGAATTCCCATAGTGGCATTGAGACTTCTCGCCAAAGACTACGCGTTTTCGTGATCAAATCAACGATTTGACACAAATCAGATATTCTGTATACTCAACGCGTTCCAAAACCTCTTGAGGAATTTGTGCCATGATTCTTGCAATTGAAGTTTTACTCACAATTTGGGGCTGCATCATGCTCTTCCGCGGCAAGGGGACAGGCAAAGATGCGATCGCCCATCCGCATTATCGCTATCTCGGTGGATTTCTCCTGACGCTTCTCCCCGTGTCTTTCACAATCATCTTTGGGTTCGGCGTCATCTGGGCCATAACACATCAGGACCAGTCTCCGGAGGAGCTTCAGGACAGCTTGCGTTGGCCAGCAACCGGTGTCGAGGCCGTAATTGCGATTACCTACGCGACGATTTGCCACTTCTGGGACAAAGCGATCAAAAGCCGCTCGGAACGGGAAGCAGCGTCTGGCCAGATGCCCATCGCCTAACCTCTCCCCCTTGCACGACTTCACCACAACCCAAATCGCCGCTTGCACCGCAATTGCATTCATCGCCGGCCTCATCGACGCCATGGCCGGCGGCGGCGGCATCTTCACCATGCCCGCAATTGCCGCACTCGGCCTCCCGATTCCAAACATTGCTGGCACCAACAAATTCGTCGCATCCTGCGGCAGCAGCACCGCAACCATTTCGTTCCTCGCGCGCGGCAAACTCGATTATGTGATTGCCAGCATCGGCGGCATCTGTGCAGTAGCAGGGTCCATCTGCGGCGCGCTAGTACTCATGCAAGTCGGCACGTTCGACCAGACGCTGACGAAATCAATCTTCGGCGGCCTGCTGATCTGCATGGCTCTCTACATGTTCTTTAAGCCGCAGATCGGCGGCGAATCGGCCTACGCCGGACCGACGAAACGAAACATTGCCATCACCATCGCCGCCGGACTCGTGATAGGTTTCTACGACGGCTTCTTCGGACCCGGCACCGGATCGTTCCTGGTCTTCATCATGGTGCGATTCCTCAGGTTCGATTTCGTCACCGGGACGGGCAACGCTAAAGCCATGAACATGGGCAGCAACATCGGCGCCTTGGGGACGTTCATCATCAGCGGCCTGGTCGTCTGGCCCATCGCTATCCCCATGGCCCTCGCCAACGCAGCAGGTAGCTACTGCGGCAGCCACGTGGCCATCAGGAACGGCGCGAAGTTTGTGAGATGGGCGTTCCTGCTCGCCGCGGCGGCGATAGCGGGGCGGATGTTTTGGTTTGTTGTGACAGGGGATTGAGGATTCTCACGGCAGCATCTTGCTCTTTTGAAGAGGCACTGGGCTCCTCTTTGAAACAAAATCGGCAATTGCCTCGACAGATGCGCCGTAACGATTTGCATGAAACTCCAGTTTCGCGCCATCGTTGAACCGGATGATGATCCAAGGTTCCATCTCTCTCATGGTCGCCTCACGCTCGAGCCTCAATTCGGTGATCTCCGCGTAAGAGTGTGGTGTACGAAATGGACCCGCCAATAGCACTCGATCGTCCACAAGCTCTGCATCCGCCAGGATCGCAATGCTGGCAGGCACCAGTGCATACAAAGTGGCGGCGGCCGTGAGACGCACCACCCGCATGGGCAACCAACCGTGAATTGTTGCCCAGCATGCGTCAAAGAGCGCTTCACCTTCTTTGAAATCCAGACGAGCCTTCAATGGTGTTACGATGCCCCAACCAACAGCGATTGAAATAAACACGGCAACGAGAGTGGCGTAAACCACGCAGTTTTGCGTTTCATCTACTATTGCATTCAGCGGAACACCTCGCCAGAAATAGACCGCACCAATTGCAATCGCAAACACCAGACTGAGTCCCCCGGTGACAAGCCATCCCAGTCGCCTCGCAGCCTTGCACGTAGATTCGTACTCCGGCCTTAAGAGATTGAGATCGCCAGTTGACAGACGCATATCACGTCTGACTCCGCCGAGTAGCCTTGAGGAAATGTTCTCTGTGCCAGGCACAACCATGAGCCGTTAAGAATAGGATTCCTCGCCTTGACCCGGTACACTTCACACTGAAGTTTTGGAGTGCACCATGTCATCACCAGTTGCCTTTACCGGTTCTGTCCCCCAGACCTATCACACCTATCTGGGCCCCATGATTTTTGATGCATATGCCCGCGACATGGCCAGGCGACTGACAACTCGCGCCAATGACCGAATCCTCGAACTCGCCTGCGGCACCGGAATCGTGACGAAAGAAATCGCTCGAACCATGCCGCCAGCCGCAACCCTGCTTGCCACCGATCTCAACGAAGCGATGATCAATGTTGCCCGACCGTTTCTCGGGGCCGATCCGCGAGTTTCCTACCAGGCGGTAGATGCCTGCTCGCTCCCGTTCGCAGACCAATCCTTCGATTCGATCGCCTGCCAATACGGCCTCATGTTCTTTCCTGACAAAGTCAAATCAATGCAGGAGGCCCGCCGTGTACTCAAACCTGGCGGCCGGTACATTCTCAACGTCTGGGACTCGCTGGCACACAACCCAATACCGCGGACTGTGCACGAATGTCTTGCCGCGAGGTATTCGGAAAACCCGCCGCAGTTTCTGGCAAAAACTCCGTACGGCTATTTCGATCGCGCTGAAATCGAACGAGTGGTTCGTGCTGGCGGATTCACACAATGCACTATTGAGACCATCGGATTTCCCTCGATCGCACCAGCCGCGGAAGATGCCGCACGAGCCTGGCTTGAAGGCACTCCACTGTTCGCTGCGCTGCAGGAGCGGGGCGTGACAGACTTTACTCCCATCCGCAAAGAACTCGCTGGCGTTCTGGCTGCAAAGTTTGGTAGCAGTCCCTGCACTTCCACCATGCAGGCGATCGTGGTTACAGCTTCGTGACCGAACGCGTGCTCGTCTGAGTTCTGTGGTGACATTATCGGGCGGGCGTGCGCGAAAAGTCTCTCGCTAACGCTGAGTTTGAGTCGCAAAGTGTCTTGAAAGCATGTAAACTCTCACCCTTTCGCAAGTGCAATCAAGTAAGTGAGAAACTCATGAGACACATCGCCACGCTCATCGCAGCATCAATCGCAAGCATTTCTTCGGCCCAGCTCATCAACGGCAATTTCGAACAGCCGGCTCTGGGCTTCCGCTCGGTGGGCAACGGACAGACCTGGGGTAACTGGACCTGCTCCGGTCCAAGCGACATTGAATACGTCAAGGCCGAAGTGAACGGCAACTTGCCCAACCTGCAGCTTTCCGCATACGAAGGTGAGTACTGGATCGATCTCTGCGGCGTTGGCCAGCCCAGCGGCATCTATCAGGATGTTCAGAATCTCGATGCGGGCAGCATTTACAACATCTCGTTCGCTCAGGCAGGAAACGTCTGGGGTCCAAACTTCAACTTTGCGATGAACGTCCTCTGGAACAATCAGGTGGTCGCCTCGTTCTCGTCGATCCACGGTGGCAGCAACGGCGCCAACATGGGCTGGCAGATTCGCGATGTTGATGTGGTCGCGATTGCCGGCGTCAATCGCCTCGCCTTCCGCGCTACCACCGCAACTTCCGCCCGCGGCGCGGCGATCGATGCCGTTTCGCTTACCCTTGTTCCTGCTCCGGGTTCAATTGTTGCGGTTGCGCTTGGTGGTTGCATTGCCTATCGCCGTAAGCGGTGATTGGACCCGGTCGCCGCCTGCAGCATAGTGATAACAGGAACCTCATTTCACTCCAGTCGTCATTGTCGAATTCAAAAATAGTTCTACACGGTTGTCACATTCACTCCTGCTCCGCACTTTCCCGGTGTAGTCATGGCGATTCCCGCCGCGACGCAAGCAGGAGTCATAGTCATGAAATCAAGCAAAGTTCTCTGGTGTGCGGCGGCCATTCTCGCGGTTTCCGGGCAGGCCCACGCGGTCGATAAGAGCTGGAACCTCGGGTTCGGCAGCTGGAACACGGGTGCGAATTGGCTTGCCCCCGGCGTCCCTGGCGTGTTGGACAACGTATTCCTGGGTAATACCGCTATCGCTGAAAACGCCTTTGTCAGCCTGAACGTCAACTCAACAGTGGCATCGATGACAATCACCGATGGCATGGCTTTGACAACTGACAATGCTCGCATGGTCGTCAATGGCGACACGTTGATCTCAGGTTACAACAGCGATGGAATGGTCGGATGGCCTTCCCGTGTTCAGGTCCAGGATGGCCCGAATTTCTCGTACGATTACGTCACGACCAATCTCACCGTGAGCGATCGCGGATGGATAGATATGTCCGGCGGCGGACTCGAAGTGCGGGGTCTGCTGCTGATCAACGACACGTCAGCGCTTTCAGGCGACGGCGTTGTCAGACTCACCTCAAATGCTGCAGTAGCATTGCGAAACAACGGCGGCATCGGGCCCGGGACCCATGGTCTCACGATCACTCAACAGGGTACCGGGAGAATCGACCTTGATGGCACCGTTGCCGATGATGCAGTGATTTCCGCTTCGGTGTACCACGAAAATGGTGTGGACTTCGCACACCTGACGATCAATGGTGATCAACTCGCTGACACATACGATGAGGGTTTCAGAATCGTTGAGGGCGGGTACATCACAATGAACATGTCCGATGGCTGGGCAATGGGCCCGGCATCGACACTCGTGTTCATTAACAACTCAACCTTTGATGTTATCTCAAGGCTCAACGGAACGGCGCTTGATTTCTCAGGCGAAATCAGCATGTCGGGCACCGGCGCACACGGCCAGATCAATAACCCCCTGACGCTGCAGCCCGCCGCCGGCGCCATTGTCGGTCCGCAAGATCTTCTGGAGATCAATGGCGCGACGACAATTGAAGGCGGCACCTACAGCATCGACCTCGATGGCGAATTCCGATTCGATGGTCCTACAACCGTCCTTGGCGGCACATTTACTACTGACGCGGCCCCAGTCGTTGTGACTCCCTTGTCATTCAGCGGCGCCACAACTTGGAACGGCACTGTGACCTTCAACGGCCGAGCAAGCCAGGATGCAGATGCAACCGTGACCGGTCCGACCATCATCACCGCTGGTGCATTCGACATGGATGGTAATAGTGGTGGAGCCAATTGGGTCATCGGCAACAGCCTCATCATCAACGCGACAACGGTCGACGAGTCGCAGAATGGCAACGGGTTCGATGGCGTAATGACAATCGCTGGCGGCTTTGCTTCAAGGCTCACGATGAACCTCACCACCCCGGACTACTGGTATTCGTCAAACGTGCTGAATCTCTCGGGTGTCCTGAATCTCCCCACGACACGTATTGAGGGCTCTCCTCTCAACGTCCTGGGCACGATAAATATTACCGGTTCAGTGCAGATCACAGCCGACACACAGCTTGGTAACGGTGCAGCCCTGACGTTCACGACGCCAACTTCTGAACTGCGACTCTCTGGCGCCTCAACCGTTGTCAACAACGTCGTATTCTCTGGCCAGGGTTCGCTTCACAATCTCCCTTCAGGCAACATGTTCCTTTACACTCAGTCCAATTTGTCCCAGGCTTCACTGATCAACGATGGCTCGATGTTTGTGAGTAATTTCGAGAGTTACGCGAGCGTCCATAAATTCACCCAGACAGCAACTGGCTCCTGGGACGTCCAGATCGGCGGCGACAATCCCGGCGTTCTCAACGATGTCCTCCGCGTCACCGGCGCACCCTCAACTATCAACGGGGTCGTCAACGTCGAACTCACTGAAAATAACAATGTCCAGTTCCTTCCCACAATCGGTCAGACCTTCCTCTTCCTCGATACCCGCTTCGGAGTCACCGGCACATTCACCAATTCGCCCGTGACCATCACGCAAAACGGCACGATCGTTGAATGGTCATTCGTCTACACCCCAACCCAGGTCTTCCTCCGCGCTGAGTCAGTCACCCCACGCTGCCCCGCTGACTTCAACCAGGACGGCGTGGTTGACTTCTTCGACTATCTCGACTTCGTCGACGCGTTCTCTGCAGAATCCATGTCTGCGGATTTCAATCATGATGGCGTCATCGACTTCTTCGATTATCTCGATTTCGTAGATGCATTCAGTGCAGGCTGCTGAAAGTGTGGTGCGGGCGACCGCCTGCCAAGTTTCCCATCAAAACAACCGGCTCACAAGCCGGTTGTTTTGTTTTAATGAATTCCGATTGGTCCCTTAAAGCGGTTGCAACCTCACGCGCCCCATGGTAGTATGCGCAGCAGTTTCAGAGGTGAGTACAGGAGCCCCCAATGTCAACTGAACCCCAACGTCTCCATCTTCAAACTTGGTGGAATGATGCCTGGACCGAGGGCCTCTGGTCCGCATCATGGAGCAAATCCATCGAAGACCTCACCGCCGCCCAGGCCTCCTGGCTGCCCCAGCACACCGGCCGCCGCCATTCCATCTGGCAATACGTTCTGCACATGATCTTCTGGCGCGACAACTGCCTCCGCCGCGTCACTCCTGCAACACTGAATCAGCGGCCGACCGATGACGATGTCAAACGCCTCAACTTCCCCGAACTGACTGACACCTCCGAACAGGCATGGGCCCTCACCAAAACTCGCTTTCAGGAATCCCAGGCTCGCATCGCCGCCGCATTCGGCGACCCCTCAATCCAGGATATAAGACTCCTCGGATACCTCATACCGCACGATTGCTATCACTTCGGCCAAATCAACATGATTCGCGGCATGCTCAACCTCCCCGCAATCGAATAGCCCAGTTTCCCAATAACGAGCGACTGCATAGTTCATCATCAAATGGAGCCCCCAATGTCCTCACAGACAATCGACCAATTCATCTCTGAAACCGCCGACCAGGTTCGCAATCAGGGTCTCTTCGAACTCGAAACCCACAACTTTCTTCAAGTCAATCTCAACGGAATGGTCTGGATCAAGGTCGGTTCGATGGTGGCCTACAAAGGCAACATTCAATTCGAGCGAGAGGGCGCGCTCGAGCGCGGTGTCGGTGAATTCCTGAAGAAAGCCGTCACCGGCGAAGGTGCCCGACTCACCAAGGCCAAGGGCACGGGTGCTCTGTACCTCGCTGACAAAGGCAAACGAATCACAATCCTGAATCTCGACAATCAAAGCATTGTGGTCAACGGCGAAGACCTCCTCGCATTCCAGGACGGCATCACAAGCGAAATTACGATGATGCGAAAGATCTCTGCAATCGCATCCGGTGGTCTTTTTAACGTCCGCCTCTCTGGAAAGGGTGTCGTCGCTATCACTACGCATCACCGCCCGCTCACATTTGTCGTCAAGCCAGGCGAACCCGTCTTCACGGATCCGCAAGCTACCGTTGCATGGTCTGGCAATCTCGAGCCCGAATACAAGACCGACATACAGTTCAAGACCATCATTGGACGCGGCTCAGGAGAGAGCTTCCAGATGAAATTTCAGGGCTCGGGTTTCGTCGTCGTCCAGCCTTACGAAGAGACCTTCGTGCCCCACGGGTGACCAGCTTTCACCTTCGCCCGTTTCCAGAACATTGTCATAAACAAAACCGCCGCCGCTGCCATCCAGATCAATCCGATCCAGGCAGCTTTGCGCGTGCCCTCATCCATATACGCGCCAGCCACCACGCCCAATTCACCAATCACAAAAATCGCCGCAGCGACCTTTGCCAGCGGCAGGGGCTTCTCGTTTCCAACCAGAAACCCCGGTTTCAAAATCGCTGCCGCTGTCAATGCAAAGAACACGCCATCAATAAACACGACACCCGTCGTGAGAGTGTCGGCACCGTTCATTCCGACAATCAGCAACAAACTCACTCCCAGAACTGCCAGCATTACAATCGCCGCCACTGGCACCGATTTCGGACCGGCCAGGGCTCCGAAGATCTTGAAAAACTGCCCTTCCTTCGCCATCGCATAGATCAGCCGCGGTCCCGACAAGAGCTGTGCGTTGAGCACACCAAACGCAGAAATCGCGACTGCCGCGGCAATAAGCCTCCGTCCTCGTTCCCCAAATGCTATCTCCATTGCATCCGCAGCCAACGTCCGGCTCGCCGCAACCTTGGTATGTCCAAGCAGCGACAGATATGCCCAGTTCGCGCTCACATACACAACAACCACAATTACCACACCTATCAAAATGGCACGCGGCAAGTTTTTTCGTGGTTCCTTCACCTCGCCTGCGATCCACAACGCGTGCTGCCACCCTCCATACGCAAAAAACGCCGGAACCAGTGCTGCTATCACACCATTCATCCCAGACAAGCTCCCCGGCAGTGGTGCGGTCTCAACTGGCGGAGGGTTGGTCTGAGTCGCCTTCATCCACGCCGCGATTCCAATGACAAGCGCCAGCGCTGCGATTTTAGATACAACAGTAAATCCCTGAATCCGCGATCCCCATTTCACACCCAGCACATTCGCAATCGTCACAACTGCGACCAAGCTGCAGGCAAGCATCACCTGCGCGGTGTTTCCGAATGTCACCCCCATGGCAATCGCGAGATTGTCTGCGCTGATCATCGCGATAATTCCGATCGCCCCTGCCTGTACCGCCGTCGCATTGCAGAACACAAAGACAAACGCCGGCAATCTGCCCCAGGCAGCGGTCAAGATTTGATACTGCGCCCCGCTCGTGCCAAATCGTCTTCCGAGTTCCGCAAACGCCAGAGCTCCACACAAAGCAAGTCCGCCTGCAAGCATCCACGCACCGAGCGCAAGCTGCGGTGTCTCGCACAGCGCTGCAACCTTGCCCGGGCTGAAAAATATTCCAACCCCGACAATCGCCCCGATCACGATGCAGGTTGCATCAAACAACCCAAGCACCCGTGCGGGAGCAGGCCCACCATTCGTCGTGTTTCCATTGTCGCTCATGTGCAGCGGATGATATCAGATTTCAAGAAACTCGCACATACTATCTTCCGTGCCCGAACTCCCCGACATTAACGTCTACGTCGAGGCCCTCTCCCGCCGCATCCTCAATCAGCGGCTTATTACCACACGCATCAAGAGCCCGTCTCTCCTGCGCACCTTCGACCCTCCAATCGAATCGACCCACAACAAACTCGTCACCAGTGTCTTACGCCTCGGCAAGCGAATCGTCATCGAAACCGAAGACAACCTTTTTCTCGTTATCCACCTCATGATCGCCGGTCGCCTCCTGTGGAAACCGCCCGGCGCACGCCCAACCGGCAAGATCGACCTTGCCGCCATCGAATTCCAATCCGGCACACTCATGCTCACTGAAGCCTCAAAACAAAAACGCGCTTCCCTTCACATCCTCCGCGGCCGCGATTCCCTCGCCGCACTCGACCCCGGCGGCATCGACCCCATGACCTGCTCCGAATCCGATTTCAAATCCGCTCTCTCCCGCCAGAACCGCACCCTCAAACGTGCACTCACTGATCCCACCATATTCAGCGGCATCGGCAACGCCTACAGCGATGAGATCCTAAACGCCGCCAGACTCAGCCCGCTCAAACTCACGCACTCCCTGTCTCCCGAAGAACACTCACAACTGCACTATGCCACCCGCGTCATTCTCTCACACTGGATCGTCGCCCTCTTGCAGGAATTCGAACTCGATGGCGATGGCCCCGGCCGCTTTCCCAAAGCCGGCGAGATCACCGCCTTCCGCCCCGAATTCCGTGTCCACGGCAAATTCGGACAACCATGCCCAATCTGCAAAACCCGCGTTCAACGCATCATCCGCGGCGACCACGAAACCAACTACTGTCCTACCTGCCAGACCAACGGAAAAATCCTCGCCGATCGAAGCATGTCAAAACTCCTGGGCGATGACTGGCCACGAACAGTCGATGAATGGGAAGAAATGGAACGATCTGCCCGGCCACAAAGTTGAAACAGACCACGACAATGAAGAAAAAAGCTGCAAAGAGAAGTAACACGGATCCCGTTGACACATTTCGTTCCGTGGCCCTGAGCATGCCGGGCGCAGTCGAACGCTCTCATATGGGCCATCCTGACTTTCGCAGCGGCGGACCAAAGGGCAAAATCTTCGCATCTCTCCTTTGTTCAACAAAGGATGTATTGGATGAAGATTGCGGAATGGTCAAGCTCACACCTGATCAGCAGCATGAATTGGTGGCAAAGTACCCAGACACCTTCTGCCCGATCAAAGGTACCTGGGGACTCCGAGGCTGTACGCGAGTCAACATAGCACTCGCAAAAAAGCAGGTGCTGAAGCAAGCCATTCTCCTGGCCTGGTCTAATCTGCAAAAGCCCGCTCGTGCAAAAGGCCTGTAACCAGGCGAACTTCGCAGATGCAGTAGCAACAGCCCCCGTTTTCGCCTCCAGGAACATGACGTAGCCTCAGCACTTGCGCATCCAGTATGGCTCAGCCCCGGAGATCTTCATGCTCGCAGCCCTTGTCGCATCAGTACTGTGCACGCTTCAGCCAGCCAAATCTGAGCCATATCCCCTGCCTGCAGAGGCTCCCGCACAAGAGCCTCTTATTACGCAATTGCTCCTTCACCAGGCAGAGGCCCTCAAAAACTTCGTAAAATCCAAGATCGCCAACGAGTTTCTCGATGCGGTCCTCGCGCTTCCTCTCCCCGAGGAACGCACCGTCTACCGCAACAAAGATCGCTCGGTCGCGCTCAACGCTCAGGAATTTGCCAAACTTCCCGCCGCAGAACAAACAGCGTTCACACCGCGCGTCTGCTCCCCCCAGTTCTACTACAACACCGGCTTCGGCTCACCATTAGTCTATTCGCGCGTCCTCGAAGTCCTTGCGCCAACGCTTCCTCCCAAGTTCAGCTCGGCCCTCCAAGATGCCAAAATCCTCGACTTCGGCTATGGCACCATTGGCCATCTCAAACTCCTCGGCGCATGTGGCGCCGATGTCCGCGGCGTAGATGTCGAGCCCATGTTCGCGGCACTCTACAGCCAGCCTGGCGATACTGGTCCTGTCATTTCAAAGGTTCGCACCGACAAAGTTGTCCGTAGCGGCGCTGTCAATATCTTCACCGGCCGCTGGCCCGCCGAAACATCCCTCGTCTCCGCCATCGGCGACAACTACGACATCATCACCAGCAAGAACACTCTCAAAGCCGGCTACATCCATCCCGCTCGCCCCGTTGATGAACGCTTCCTCGTCAAGCTCGGCGTCTCCGATGAAGAGTTTCTCGCCGCCACTTTCAAATCCCTCAATTCCGGCGGCACGTTCATCATCTACAACATCTGCCCAGCCCAAGCCCCACTCGACAAACCCTACCTGCCACACGCCGATGGCAAATCTCCCTTCACGCAAGATCAGTTGACCGCCGCCGGTTTCAAAGTTCTCGCATTCGATGTCGATGATCAGGCGGCGATCCTCGACTACTGGCTCGCCCTTGGCTATAACGAAGGAAAGTCCAGAGAAGACACCGCCAAGGACATCTTCGCCTGGTACACCATCGCCCGCAAGCCCTGACTGCTCTTCACCACAAATACCGCGAGAAACCGCCTACACTTCCGGGTCCCACAAATAGTGGGGCATATACCGGAGTTCCAATGTATCGCAGCGTGAATCCAACATAGTGCCCGCCCCCTTTCAGCGTTCTTCAAACTGGCCGCACTTTCTCTCACGCCCATTCTGGAACTCACCAATGTCTAACGAAAAGATACTCCCCCGCCGCACGTTTGCGATTATTTCCCACCCTGACGCAGGTAAGACCACGCTCACCGAAAAGCTGTTGCTCTACGGCGGTGCCATCGGACTGGCTGGTTCAGTCACCGCGCGCAAGGACCAACGAGCCACCGCCAGCGACTGGATGGAACTTGAAAAGCAACGCGGTATTTCTATCTCGTCAACCGTTCTGCAGTTCGACTACGACGGCTACCGCATCAACCTTCTCGACACACCCGGCCACAAAGATTTCTCTGAAGATACGTATCGCGTGCTGACCGCTGTCGATGCCGCCATCATGGTGATCGATGCCGCCAAGGGCATTGAACCGCAGACCCGCAAACTCTTCGAAGTGTGCCGTCTTCGAGGCATCCCCATCTTCACATTCATGAACAAGTGCGATCGCCCGACCCGCGAGCCTATCGAACTCTTGGATGAACTCGAAAAGGTCCTTGGCATCGGCGCATTCCCCGTCAACTGGCCGCTTGGCTCCGGTCCCTCATTCCGCGGCGTGTACGACCGTCTCACCCACCAGGCCCACCTCTTTGAACGCACTCCGCACGGCGCATTCGTCGCACCTTTGCAAACCATGGGCATCGACGACCCGGCTATTCGCGACAAGATGGATGAGCAGGTTTACAAGCAGGCCCACGAAGAAATCGAAATGCTCTCGGGCGCTGGGGAAAGTTACGACCAGGAGAAAGTGCTCGCCGGGAAAGTCACCCCTGTCTACTTTGGCAGCGCGATGAACAACTTTGGCGTGCAGCTTCTGCTTGATGGTTTCCTTGCACACTCCGCGGGCCCCGGACCGGTCAAAGCAGTGGGGCGAGTCGTTCAACCAGATGAGCCCACCTTCAGCGGTTTTGTCTTCAAGATCCAGGCCAACATGGATCCGCGCCATCGCGACCGCATCGCATTTGTTCGAATCGTTTCCGGGTCTTTCACTCGCGAAATGACGGTCCTGCACGCACAGAGCGAAAAGAAGATTCGACTTTCGAATGCTCAGAAGCTGTTCGGCCAGGTCCGCGAAACGGTTGAAGAAGGTCGGGCGGGCGATGTTGTTGGTATCGTCGGTCACGCGGTTCTCCGCATCGGCGACACACTCACCGAAGACCGCTCGATCGTGTTTAACTCAATCCCGCGATTTGCGCCTGAGTGTTTCGCATATCTGCAGAACCCGCAACCGGCGAATTCGAAGAAGTTCCGACTTGGTGTCGAACAGCTTTTGCAGGAAGGCGTTGTGCAGAGTTTTCTGATCGGTGAAGGCCAGGTCAAGACTCAGCTTCTCGCGGCCGTTGGTCCACTCCAGTTTGAAGTTCTTCAGTATCGCCTCAAGGCGGAATACGGTGCAGAGTCCCGACTCGAAACCGCGCGATGGAACATCATCCGCTGGTGGAAGAAACCTGGCGCTGATCCGGACTGGAAACCCGAACTTCCGTTTGATGCGGCATTCGCGCTTGACAGCGACAACAACTCTGTCATCTTGTTCGCAGATGAGTACGCCTTCCGGCAGTTTGTCGGTCGTAATCCCACGATTCAACTTTCAACTGTCGCTCAGCCAGCCAATGAACAGTCTGTAGAAATGTCCTGACTTCTCGGCGAAGTGTCCTTAGCCCTTGTGTTCCTTTCGAGAACGTATAAGGAAGGGTCGCGACATTGACAGCCCGACCTTGCAAAACGCGTAGTGGTCTGGCCGGACTATTCCGCATCGGCAATGCTTACACGCTCCAGGTGCCCGATCCACCGAAGAGGTCGCCTGGTACTCCGGCGCCTCAGCCCGCAGCCGCCAGTTCTTCATCCTGAAGGCATTCCTGACAGTCGCGTGAAAGTCGCCTGTCTTTGAGGTTTCGTGAGAAAGCCAGAGAGCATTGTTGATTGCAGATCTATGGCAGGGGCGAAGTCACGCTGAATTTCACGCGAGCGGCAAGAAGCTCATGGTTCATCGAGCCGTTGGACTGCATCCTGGCGCGGAGGAAGTAGACGTAGTTGCTGTTATCAACTAGAGGTTCGCCCGCCGGAGGGCCGCTGCAAATGTGCTGAATGAAGTTGCCGGATCCACTGGTGAAAGATGTGATGACCTCAGTGACGAGGCCGGTTGAAAGCGTGATTCTGCCCAGGGAGATGGACATGTCGCTCGTTGCGAGTGTGTCACGGGCATCGAGACACACATCAAGCAGCGTCGCGCCGTCAGGCAACTCCAGCGGCGCAAAGTAGAAGGCCGGCGATGATCCGTTGTAAAAGCCAACGGTACCAGAGGTGGTGGTACCGAAGGAATCCAGGACGTGCATCCCGCCGGTGGTGCCAAAGACGGGGTCATTGAGGTACGCCGGCACGAACGCTGAACCGTGGAGCGACCTCCAGCGAATTGCGGGCGCGACTTTGATACTGCCGTTGACATCGAGCTTGGCCGAAGGAGTATTGGTGCCGATACCGACATTTCCAGTGTTGGCCACTTGAAAGATCGCGCCGTGGCTGGAGAATATCCCTGTGCCTCCCGAGGCAGGCCCATCATTGTGGATTCCACCAAAGCCATCGGCCCCGCCGTTGATGTGCATGTCGCCGTTCAACGCATCGATTCGAAAGTACGATTGACCTCCAGACCATACCTCGAAGGGGCCTACTGGATTAAGATTGCCTACTGAGAGTCGCCCCTGCCTGTCCACCATTGTGTATCCGGCGGTATTGGTACCGTTCAAAAAGCTCTCGCTGAGCACGAAGTAGTTGCCCTGGAAATTCTGAAGTTGGACGCGAGGACTTCCAGAAGCGTTCGAGTCAGTCATGGTCATGAAGGGCTGATTTGCGGTAATCTTGAACGCGTCTTGTGCGCCATTGAGGTGGAGCTGGCTCGCGGGAGCATTCGTGCCGATACCAACATTGCCCGTGTTCGTCAGATTCACAAGCACCGATGAGCCGTTAGGAAGCGCGAGTGAATTCGCAGTAGTCGCTGCCGTCGCCCGCGGCGCAGGTGCAAGCGGCTGGCGCGGCGAGAGTACGGTATAGCCAGTTGTATTGCCGCAGGAAAGCCCTGTGTCTGAACGAACCTCGATTTCAAGGTATCGCGATGCGGTGCTGGAAAATTGCGATCCAAAGTCAACGGTCGTGGAAAATACACCGTTTGTGATGGCCACGTTGTCGAAACAAAGTGTCGTTCCGATCTGCGTTCCTCCGATCGGAGAATCGTATAGGCGGAATCGCAAATCATGTACGCCGCTCGCGGCAGCTCCGCCGCTCTTGAGTTCGCCCTGGTAAACAAACGCGGTGGATTGTGCGACGGCAGCGTGACCGAGGAGAGCTGTGATTGCCAACGCCAGCAGGGGTTGAGAGTATTGCATAATTCAAGTCCTTTGGATAAATATGACGCGCGGCCGCTGCCAGCACTTTACCATGGGGCGTCATAAATGCGAAGCAATTTTTCCTGAAAGCGAGTGGTATCTGAGCTCATGCTCGCCGTTGCCGCTCCGATCCAGGGAGCACGCCGCTTACCGGTCCTATTCGATGTTGCCAGAACAGTGTTTGGAGCCCCATTCAGAGCATCTGCGGAGTTCTACAACCCAAACTGCCTCTCGCCAAATGGAGCGATGCATCTTGGATACTCGACGCAGAGCCCAGGGGCATTCACCACTTGAAGTGCGAAAGGTGAAAAGGTCAGTCTTTCAAGTTAAACTTCAGATTTTCTGAGACGCCTTCAAACTCGACTACTACTTCGACTTCGCGGAGCCTCAAGATGCCGCCGTCGATGAGGGCTTTTGTGAAGTCGTCGGCTGACTCAACTTCTCTGCCGTTCACGGAACGGATGATGTGGCCCTTTTTGACCCCGAATTTCTCAGCGGGGGATTCGGGGGCAACTTCTTCTACGCCTACTAGTTTGTTCTGCTCGGTGAGTGAAAGGCCGAGTGCATCGCGGAGGTTTGCGAGCATCTGTTGGCGCGGGCGAGCCAGGACGCTTTCGGGCATTGCGCCGAGTGTGAGCGTGAGATCTACGTTCTGTTCTTCACGCCAGACTTTGAGTTTGAGTTCGGTGCCGGGGGCGGTTGAGGAGATCACCGCACGCATGATGTCGCCATCGACGATGCGTTCGCCGTTGATGTGAGTGATGATGTCGCCGACTTTCATGCCAGCTTTTTCGGCGGGCAGGTCGGGCTCGACGGTGCGGATGAGTACGCCGCGGCCGAGGAAGGTGCCATCTTTTCTGAATGTGTCGCCGCCGGATTGGAAGGAAACGCCGAGGAAGCCGCGTTGGACTTTGCCGTTAGCGATGAGTTGTTTGGCGACGGATTCAATCGTTGCGAGCGGGATTGCGAATGAGACGCCTGCGGACTGGCCAACATCTTCTGGCGCAGTTGAGCCCTGGGTGTCGCGGGCTGTGGCGATGGCGACGTTCATGCCGACGACGCGACCGTGGATGTCTACGAGAGGTCCGCCGCTGTTGCCGGGGTTCATTGCTGCATCATGCTGGATGAAGTTTGAGAATTGCAGGTCGATTCCGGGGCGAGCGGTGCGGCCGAGGCCGGAGATGATGCCTTCAGACATTGAGAACTTGTAGCCGAAGGGAGAGCCGAAGGCGTAGACACGTTGGCCTTTTTCGGGGCGATCGCCGGTTGCGCGTTCGGCCGGGGCCAGGCCGTTTGAATCGCCTACTTGAATGACTGCGACATCAGTGTACGGATCGCTGCCGACTACTTTGGCGGATTGGCGGCGACCATCGGCGAACTGGACCGCGAGATCGGTGGAGCCACTGACCACGTGGTTGTTGGTGACGATGTTGCCGCTGTTGTCGAAGATCCAGCCGCTGCCGGAGGACATTCCGAGGATTCGGCGGCCTGATGGTGCATCCATGACATCGATGTGAACGACGGAGGGTTCGACGATTTTGGCGATGTTGCGTGTGGCGCGATCGAGGCGTTCGAGCACATCATCTTCGGCGGCGGCTTGACGCACGAGTGTGAGCTTGGCGGCCTGATTGGCGGAGCTGACGCGGTGAACGAGTTCGGGCGCGAGCAGCAGCGCGATGAGGCTGGCAAGCAGGACGGCGAACGCGGGAGTGAATGTGAGCAGTTTTCGCATAGATGCCCTTCGGGGAAAAGGTGTCCCCTATATAAGTAGATACGTATCGGCGTTCTTTGGTTTCAAGAATCGTGAAGGATTCAGGCTTGAGTGTGAATTTGAGGGCGAATCGCCACTTCTTGTATCGATTTTGTATCAGGTTTGATGTTTCGGTCGCGGACGCGCTTGACCCATTCCTGGCCGGCGAGGGTGAGGGCTTCGCCGAAATTGGCGAGGGCGGGGGCGAAGATTGGTGGTTTTTCGGAAAGGCCCAGGAGGTCTTGCAGGACAAGTACCTGGCCGTGCGGGGCGTTGCCCGCGCCGATGCCGATGGTTGGGATTTTTGTCGCGGCCAAGATGCGTTGAGTGAGGTCTTCGGGAATTGCTTCGGCGAGTAGGAGTGTTGCGCCTGCAGCTTCCATCGCGATGGCATCTTCGAGGATTGATTGAGCAGCTTCGGGTGTGCGGCCTGCGCCGGTGTAGCCGCTGGTGAGGGCGGAAGTTTGTGGGCGGCTGCCAACGTGGGCGCAGATGGGGATGCCTGCGCGGACCATTTTTGCGACGAGCGGGGCGAAGTCTTTGGTGACTTCAACTTTGACGATGTCTGCGTGACCTTCGGTGAGGAAGCGGCCTGCGTTGGTGAGAGCTTCGTGTTCACCGGCGTGATAGGACATGAAGGGCATGTCGGCCATGACGACGGTGTTCGGGGCGCCGCGTTTTACTGCGGCGGTGAGGGCGAGGAGGATGTCGACGGGCATGTCGATCGTGCGATCGAAACCGAGGATGACTTCGGCGGCGGTGTCGCCAACGAGGAGGACATGTACGCCGGATTTTTCGAGCCACTTGGCGGTGGTGGCGTCGTAGCACGTGAGGCAGGCGAATGGTTCAGAACGCTGCGCCATTTGGCGGAGGGTTTTGAGGGAGATTTTTGTGGGGGGGTTGGGCATGGGAGAGGAAGAGAGTAGAGCAGCGGAGCAGTTGAACAGGAGATGGGTGGCTGAGCGAATCGTTGATTTTGAGTCAGAAACGAAAGGGGATCAACGAAATTTTTCTAAGGGGATCATGATCCCCTGATCCCCTTTTGTTTTCAGGTCAAAAACGAGGGTGTTGCCGAGGCGACGAGAAAGTTGAGCAAGGGGAGCAGTTGAGCAGGAGACAGATTTGAATGGATTTCTAAGGTGGCCAAGTGTTTCTAAGGAGGCCAATTTAGTTGGCCGCCTTATGTTTTTGGTCTGAAAACGCGGGTGGGGTCGGGCCAGAGTACCGAGTTCTGAGCTCTGAGTGCTGAGGTTGGAAGGGAGTGTTCCGGACATTGAGGGCTTTGATGACGCGGATGCCGCGGCGGGAACGGGGGTTGTGTGGGGGTTGGTTTTCATGGTGGTACCTTACTGGGTTGTACGGTTAAGGTCAAGGGTAGTTGCGGGAAAAATCTGTATCGGACAAAAATAGGGCGCGGGGCGTCCGGTAGGAAAGATGGGGGATTTTTCTGAAAAGCGCGTGCGCCGAATTAGGGATTTGGCTTGCTAGGGAAAGATGTCTCAGGATGTACCGCATCGGTTTCGCGAATCGTTCGCACGATTGGAAGCAAGTGATTGATGAGGGTCGGCGGTTCTGGCTTGTGAACGGTTCCTTCTCTCGGATGCTCCCAGAGTTTCACAAGTACTTCCCACTCATCTTCACTATTAGAAATCTCGAGCGAGTTTTCGGAAACCGCAGGCGTTCTTCCGGCCGCACAAGGCCACGCGAGTGGCTGAAATTTCACATAGAGCAAATCGCGGGAGGTGGCATGTTTGTCGATGGCCGCCGCAAGTCGATCGAGATTAGCGAGTTCAAGGTTGTTAATTCCATACAGAATTGAGCCCGGTTCGACTCCGAACTTTGCACCTCGCGGAGGCGGCGGTGTTCCAGAATACGAAACGAATCGGGGATGAATCTGTGTGACACCCTTCAATCGCTTCATCGCGTTTCCTACGACTTCAACCGGACCCAGTACTTCCCAGTTGACATCGAATTGATCGGTAAATTGCCGATGCGCGAACCATCGCAATGCGGTCAGGCCGAGTCTCACGGGGATCCATAGGAGATAACTCATCTGAAATGCCTCTGGATTCCTGAATGCCGGATGCCCCGTCACGTGATATTCCATGGGCGCATCGTCGGACCGGTGGAGGTCAATAAACTCCTGGAAAAGGTCACTAATTTGCTTATCAGCTTCCGGACGGGGTGTCGCTGAAGGTAGCTGGAATTCCAAGCTGATTATTGATCGGGACTCGGGCAATCCGTCATGATCGACTTCGGGAACGTGCCAGGTTTGCCGGGTCAAGCTGAGTGAGACGTTGTCACTTGAAAGCTTGGCATCCCCAATCAAGCTAAGCGATGGATCTTCCAGCCACTCGAGCGTTGTCGCAGCTTTCCTGTAGCATGATGAAAACCGGATATCGGGGCTTGCGTGTGCTGCAATGATCGATGCCAACTTCCAATTCGAGATGTTTCCCCAAATACACCCCTTTGCTGGCACGGGCCCGAGTCTGGCCAACAGCATCTGAATGCTTGGGACAATTTCCAGGAGCGATTTCGTTCGCCAGCCTGTCAGTTCGTAATCTGGCATGCGGTTTCGCTCCTGATACTTAATCTATAAGGGTCGGCTCGCAATACTCTGCCCGACTAAAGACAAGGGTACGTTAGGATCAAGAGCCGTCTGCCATTCGGCCATGCCTCCTGGCTACATACGAAGGTTGTGAAGGAACCACCACAGTGAGGTTGCCGCCAATTCAGCCGCGAACAGAATTCCGGAAAGCAATGGCGTCCACCAAACGCGCTTGAGCAAGAGTGCTCCAGCGATACTCAGCGCCAAGCCAACTAGCACGAGCGTGCACAGAGCGATAATTGGCCCCTCGGGTCCAAACTTCTGTCCCAACCACTCAAGACAGATTGCAAGTAAGGGCGGCATCGCAAACGCGACAACCAGTAACTCAGTTCCAATTACGCGTTGAGTGCGTTTCTTGTTTGCAAGATCGTTGGCGGCTGGCGCGGCTGTTGATGTGTTTTCCGCAGTCTCCTTTTTTATCTGTACAGACATTTCGGCAGTATAACAGAATTCACTGCTGACGCCTGTCGCGCTTTCTTTGAATGGAGACGATTCCTCCGCCCGCTTCGGGGCGGGAAGATTTACAGTGCTTTCCACCAGCGGCGCGACGCCGAAGCGGCGGCGCTCTGCTGGTGGCAACAGCCCAGCCGCCCCGCTTTGGGGGCGGCGGAGTTTGTGCGAAGTTTAATGTGGGGTTTGCGGTGGTTGGTGAGGATTGAGGTGGTTGCCGCCGCACTTATGTGCGGGGTACTAGCGCGTGGAATAGTGGCGCGGGCGGATGCTGGGCGAGTAGGTGTGCGTGATTGCAATCGACCTGACGGACTCAGCCCATCCTAGTACATTGGGTGGACTTAGTTTGCGAGTTGGTTGTTTCACTACCTGCCACCATGATGCGATTTTTCAGACGAATGATGGGTCGACGAGAGAAGTTCTTTCATGAGGATGACTACTGCCGGCAGCAGCTACTTCCTGCTGCTGCTACTGAATTTGCTGAAGTGGAACTGAGAAAGATTGCGGAGTTCGCGGATGCGCATCGCGCACCAGGGGGATTGGGGTGGACGGCGATGTACGCGGGACAGCAAGCTCCAGTAGAGCTCGGCATACTTGGGATTCAGCGGGAGCGGTTCGGGGAAATTGTTTCGGAGGTTCTGCCGCGTTTCGATATGATTTACACTGGTTTCGGTTCACACCGTCAACAATGTCGAAATGCCGCGGCTTGGGGCAGGTCAGAACAGTGTGTGTTGTATGCTGATTGGAACGACGATGGCGTCATTGTTAATGTATGGACTGAGTTCTTCGAGTATGACGAAGCGTCTATTCTCGCGGCGTCAAAAGCCGTCGCGGCTCTGGGTGCACTTCACCCGCTTGTCTATGTTGATTGGGCTTGGGGATATACATGTAAAGCGTCGGATGAGGAGGTGTTTGCTTCGATGCTTCGGGGCAAGCTCAAGGTGATTGCGGAGAAGATAGAGTCGTCTAAATAGTCCAGGAGGAAACTGAGTATGTTGCCGGATGTGTTCAATGCAGACTCTCCGTTATCTGAAACGCTCATGGTTCGGTTTCTTTTCGATCACAAACCAGAGGTATCCGAGGGGGCACTGCGTGCTAATCTCCGCACCTCCATGCCTCAGTCAGAGTTGCTTGGGACCGGGAAGCAAACGTTGCTCATTGCGCATCACGATTGCGTTTCCGAGTTTTCTGATGGAAAGGTGCCCGCGCAGACTGCATTGCTTTTGACTTTGGACAAGCCCAAGCGTGACTTGCTCAGCCCATCGCTCATGCAGACCTATCGATGGGGCGAAGCAGAAGAGGTTGCAAGGCGGTGTACGCATGAGTTCTTGACTACTGAACTCATGGCACGGACCCTTGCGCCGCAGGCTCGCGCTCGGATATTTCATAACGTGGTTGCGACTCTTGTAACGACGGCCCCACCAATAGCCATTCAATGTATGCACTCGCATTGTCTCATCAATCCTCAGACGATCAAGCATTGCGACGACTTCTTTAACACACCAGATTTGACGCTGGTATTCAATATTCGGATGTTCAGAATCGGCGATGCTAGACCGAATACGTTTGTCATGGATACATGTGGTCTGGCGACGCTTGGACTTCCGGATCTGCAGATTCATTTTCAGGATTTGGATACCAACGAGATTGCTACGTTTCTTTACAATCTCGGGCACTACATCTTTCAGCATGGAGACTGCATCGAAGATGGGCACACTGTGCAGGGTTTGGCGGAGGACCAGAAATGGCGCTGTCAGCATGAAATGGCGATGATTGGGCCGAAGAGGATTGTTATTGATGTTGATGCGGGAGAGGAGTTCGCGGCGGGGGAGCGAAATCGGAGTTCGTCTGGCGGCAAGGGTGGATTCGGCCGGATTAAGAAGTGGATGGGGCTTGGGTGAGGTATCGCGGATCACGATCACCCGCGAAGGGTGAAAATCAGAAACCCATCGCTACCGTGGGTGGCGGCCGCCAAAGCACGGCCTTCACCGCACGGCTACTAGCGATCACCCCAAGGGGTGTTTAATGCGAGGGGGAGTCGCGTGAAGTCGAATGGCGCGTGTTGCGGTGCTTGGTCAGGATTGAGGTGGTTACCGCCGCACTTACGTGCGGGGCACCAGCGTGATGAGTGGGTGCGTTGAGGGGATATTGGGTGCGGAGGTGGGCGCTGTGGGTACCGCTGGTGGATTATCTGGTCACGGCAATCACTCTTCTAACCTCCACAGCACATTGGATGGATGAATGGAGCGATTCAAAGAACGATCGACGCACGAATATTGAAGACGAGTATTCATCTGAAAATACATCAAGGGTCAAATCCGAATGTGACATATAGCGGTCGGACGTCATTTCTACGAGAGATTTCGATCTTGCACAGCCGGCACAATCGGGATTGGTTTGAAGTACGTTTCTGTAGTAAACCGGACGACAGACGTTTTCAAGTGGAAGTACGGTTCGGTAATTAGGTACTCGAGTGTTCCCTTCGTACAAATCGCCAAGCATAAAGCCAGGTCTGCCGACGAAGAGCGCCTCGACCATGTCAAGGCGCCAACCCAGTGTGGGCGCTGGGAGAATCAGTAGTGGGCCACGGTCATAGTCAACAGAATCACTTTTTTCGATGGTACAGTTCAATGGCTCCTTGAATAGATGCGGCCAGAAACACTTGCACGTCGGGCACCTGAGTTCGGCCAAGTATGAATGTCGCATCGAATATGCAGTAGTCGTGCAACCAACGAACGGGTTCGGCCAGCCAAGCTCATAGACTTCTGCTGTCATTCGCACACCCCGATACACATTCTTCTTGACGCTGTAATGACCATTTGAAGCGCATCAGTTCGGACTTGGCATCGGGATTACTTTGCCGTTTTCGCTGTCGCGTTCGCCCACAATGCACGCGACAATCACTTGCGCCACCGCTTCCGGCGAAAGCGCTTTGGACTTTGGCAACGCGATCACATCAAAGAGCGATCGCAGCATCTGCGTCTCAACCGCGCCCGGGGCGACGGCGAAGGCGCGGATGCCGAGTCGCTCACCTTCTTTGGCTGCGACTTGGACCATCAAGTTCACCGCCGCCTTTGCGCCGGCGTATGCCAGGAAGCCTGGGAATGGGTCGATTGTTGACATGCTTGAAATATTCACGATTGTCGCGCGCTTGCTAACTCCAGCGGTCTCGCGCAAGAGCGGCCAAAACGCACTGATCAAATTCGCCGGCCCGATCGCATTGACATCAAACGTCTCTCGAACCATTTTGGGTGTGTGCTTTTCGATTGGGACCATTGGGGCGTTGCCTGCGCCGTTTACCAGTGCATCGAGGCGGCCGAAGTGACTTTGGACTGATGCCGCCAGGCGGGCGACTTGTTCATCGTTTGCGACATCGGCGCCGACTACCAGGCATTCGGTTCCCAGTTGTGGGGCGGCCTCACGCAGGCGGTCGACGTTTCGGCCTACCAGGCACAGGTCATAGTCGCGGGCGGCGAGCAATTTCACGCAGGCGAGGCCGATTCCGGAGCCGGCACCGGTTACAAGTGCAACTGGACGGTTGTTGTGCTTTGGCATAAGGGAAGAATACACTGCCCGGCATGACGCCGATCCGCATATTCATCGTGGCCGCGATGTTGCTCATTTTGGGCGTTCCTTTTCTCATGCGCCCGGCGCAGAGCAAGGTGCACAGCGATGCTGAGATTCTGGTGATTGTGTCGCCGCACGTGATGCAGATTCGCAATGAATTCAGTGCGGGGTTTGAAGGCTGGTATTTTGCACAGACGGGCAAGCGGGCTCGCATTATCTGGAACACGCCCGGCGGCACCAGCGAGATCCTGAAGTCGCTGCAGGCTCAGTACACCGCGGCGATTAAGAATGGGGATATCAAGCCTGATGGGTCGTGCAAGCCCGGTGTGATTCCGATTGACCTTGCCCTTGGCGGCGGCAGCTTTGATCATGGTCGCATCAAGAAAGGTGTGACGGTGAAGATGGCGGAGGGGCAGCCTGATATCAACATGTCGATGTCTATCTCGGCTGGGTTTACCAAGCAGGAACTTGATGGGTGGTATGGCGAGAACGTGATCGGCGCTCAGACGCTGTATGACCCGGAGCAATGCTGGATCGGGACGGCGCTTTCGAGTTTTGGGATTGTGTACAGCCGCGATATATGCAGGAAGATGGGGATACCTGAGCCGACGAGTTTTGATGATTTGGGGCGGCCGGAACTTGCGGGGATGGTGGCGCTTGCTGATCCGCGGCAGTCAGGTTCGGTGGCGACGACGTTTGATGCGATCTTGTCAGCGTATGGCTGGGAGCGCGGGTGGAAGGCGTTGCGGGATATGGCCGCCAATACGCGGTATTTCACGAATTCGTCGACCAAGCCGCCGATTGATGTCGGAGCTGGCGAGGCGGCGATGGGTTTGGCGATTGATTTCTATGGGCGGAATCAGGCGGAGTCGATTTCGCTTCCGGGGCAGGACCCGGCGACTTCGCGGGTTGGGTATTGCGACCCTAAGGGGACTGTATATATAGATGCGGATCCGGCATCGCTGCTTCGCGGCGGGCCGAATCCGGAGCTGGCGCGTGAGTTCATTCGATACACGCTTTCGGATGAGGGGCAGGCGCTGTGGAATTTTCCGCATCAGAAGGACCCGCGGAGTAAGACGAATCCCAAGACGGCAGATGGCCGCGTGATGGGGCCGCTAGAGAACAATCTGCGGCGGCTTCCGGTGCGGCGCGAGATGTATACGAAGTATTGGGACAACTTGACTGATCATGTGAATCCATATGAGCTGGCGACGACGAACAAGCCCAAGGGCTGGCGCGATGCGATTGCGCCGATGATGGCGGCGTTTGCGATTGATACTGCGGATGAGCAGCGTGATGCGTGGCGGAGTCTGTGTGAGGCGCGGAAGGATCTTGGATTTTCGAAGGCAGTGCTTGCGGAGATGGAGCAGTTGTTTTATTCGTGGCCGATGCACAGGCTTGCGGATGGGACGGAAATTGAGTTCAACGAGGCGAATATCAAGAAGGTGCTGGAATCGTGGAAGGATGCGGCGAAGAAAGACCCGGGGCAGATTACGCGGTGGCAGATTGGGTACGTGGAGTATTTCAGGAACACGTATCGGCGCGTAAGTGAGCTAGGAACTCGGGAAATGGCACAATAAACGGTATCAGTGAACTGTCCAGATAACCGATAATGTGTATCTATGACTGGCACTCCGATACAGATTCCCACACAGACCGATGAACTTTTGCCCACGTTGGCGACGATCGTTGCGACGATCGGGCCGGCAAGCGATACGCCTGACATGGTTCGGCGCCTGATTCGCTCGGGTGTGAGCATATTTCGCTTGAACTTTTCGCATGGTGATCTTGAGAGCCATGGCAAGCGTCTCAAGACCATTCGCGCGGTTGCGAAAGAACTGAATCGTCCGACGGCGGTGCTTGGAGATCTTCAAGGTCCCAAGATTCGCGTTGGTAAGGTCCCCGATCCGGGGATTATGACTACCGCTGGTTGCGATGTGATTCTGAAGAAGGGAATCGAACTTGCTTATGTCGACATGAGTGACGCGGAACATCCGACTCCAGTGTTCCCGCTTGCGTACGAGAAGCTGGTTGATGAAGTGGAAGTCGGCCACAAGGTGTTGATCAACGATGGCAACATTCGCATGATTGCGACGGAGAAGAACACTTCCAAGGGCGAACTTCGCTGCCGCGTGATGGTGGGTGGATTGGTGACGAGCAAGAAGGGGATCAATGTTCCGCAGACTCACTTGAGCGCGCCGGCAATTACCGATCAAGACTGGAAATGCGTCGACTGGGCGGTTGCCAATGGGCTCGACTTTCTTGCGCTGAGCTTTGTTCGTGAAGCACGTGAAGTGCTGGAGCTCAAAGATCGCCTTGCCACGATGTGCCCGATCGACAAGGCCAACGACCCGCGCGGCGAAGGTTCGCTGATTCCGGTCATTGCCAAAATCGAAACGCCGCAGTCGCTGACGAATCTCGAAGCGATTGTGGAAGCATCGGATGGCCTGATGGTTGCCCGCGGCGATCTGGGCGTTGAGATGGATGTCGCACGCGTACCCGTTGCTCAGAAGCGCATCATCGAAGTTGCTCAGCAGTGGGGGCGGCCGGTCATTGTCGCGACGCAGATGCTGGAATCGATGATCGAAAGTTCTCTGCCCACGCGTGCTGAGGCCAGCGATGTTGCCAACGCGATTTTTGATCAGGCTGATGCTGTCATGCTCTCGGCTGAGAGCGCAACCGGCAAGCACCCGCTGCTCGTCGTCGAGACGATGAAGCGGATAATTATGGCCGCGGAAGAGCGGATTGCTTCGTTGCCGCAGGTGCCGAGTCCGCCGCAGAAGATCATTGAAAGACACTATTCAACCGCAGCGCTGGCGCACGGGGCTTGGCACATCGCACAAGATATTGGCGCGAAGATTATCGTCTGCTGGTCTGAAAACGGCGGCACGGCTCGCTATTTGTCGCAGACCGGATTTCGGATTCCGATACTTGCGTGTTCATCGAGCGAGCGGGCGACTCGGCGCATGTCGATCTTGCTTGGGGTGACGCCGGTACACATGGAAGCGCCTGCGGGTCTGGCGGAATGGAACGACTGGGTTGATGCGTTCCTGCTATCCAGCGGCATGGCCAAACGCGGCGACCCGATTGTGCTGGTCGCGGGCCGGCCATTGGGCAAGGCGAAGGCGACGAACACAATTGCGGTGCATGTTGTTGGAGATGTTGAGCGCGGGTATCGGGCGCATCGCTGAGTTTTGTTGGAGGAACTGCATCACCATGGGTACATGGCGATGGCGATCATGATGAACGGCGCTGCGATGCAGAAGAGCGCGACCAGTACTGCCATCACCCACGCGACGCCGACCCATTGGCCCAGGAAGAACATGTTGTGCATCCAGTTTCGGCGGCGGTGCGGCGGTACGTAGCGGCTTGAGAGTGTGCCGCTGACTACGAGGATATTGATGAGGTTGATGACGGCGCAGAGCGCTGATGTGCAACCGAGCATGCCGGCGAGATCGCGTCCGGTGTTGCGTCCAAGATTCAGGATGAGAGCGGCGACGAGCGTGAACACACCGAGCGCCACGGGCCAGATGATTCTGGTGGCAAGTGAGGCCTGGCCGGGGTGTGGCTTGCCGCGGAACGCGAGGGCGAGGGAGTATGGCGTGGAGCACTCGGGACATGTGCTGTCGGCATCGAGGCCGGTGAGCGGGTAGCTGCATTTGTAACAGAGAAAGCCCGCGGGGACTTTTTGCGAAGTGCGAATGTCTGGGGAGGTGTATGAGGTTGCACACTCTGGACACTTTCCATCGGTGGTAAGCCCGGTGAGTGCGTAGCCGCATTTCTCGCACAAGAGCCCGCCGGAGACTTTTCCTGAACCGTGAATGTTGGAGGGCTGAACAGTTGGCGGCGTCGCAGTGTCGGGTGGTTGCTCCGGCATTGGCCGCACATCGGGATTCATCGATGTGAAAGAGTCTGGGGTTGGGTGTTCAGGATCCATCAATATCTGTCAAGAAATGGCCCCACCGGGATTCGAACCCAGGACCAAGCGATTATGAGTCGCCTGCTCTAACCGCTGAGCTATGAGGCCGTGGTGGGAGGGTAGGATGAATTCGGGCCGCTGGGCGGGGAGTTTCGGATCACTTGGCGATCGTTTGTGATGGGACCCCTTCAAACGTGATTTTGACTGGTTTGATAAGACCGTTGCTGTCGAATTCCAATTTGTCGAGGCAGACCACGCGATGATTGCCATCAGTTTCGCCTATTGGGCGGCGGTGGTATGCGATGAGGTAGTTTTCGGTGTTGGGGATTTGGATGACGCTGTGGTGGCCTGCGCCGGTTGCAACTGACTGGTCTTGTTGAAGGATCTTGCCGATGCGATTGAAGGGGCCGAGGGGAGAATCGCCTATTGCATACGCGACGCAGTAGTCGGGGCCGGTCCAGCCGCCTTCGGACCACATCAAGTAGTACTTGCCGTTGCGGAGGAGCATGAATGGGCCTTCGACGTATTTGTCGGGCGTGATTTCTTTGTAGGTGGTGCCATCGGGGAATGGAGTGAGAGATCTGAAATCGGGGGCGAGCTGGGCGATGTTGCAGTGACGCCAGCCGCCATAGATGATGTAGTGTGTGCCATCGTGGTCGCGGAAGATGGATTGGTCGATGGGTTGTGCGCCGTTGTGAAATGCGTTGATGAGTGGCTTGCCGAGGTAGTCTTTGAAGGGGCCGGTGGGGGAGGAGGAGACTGCGATTCCTATGCCGCCGTTTTGGGAGTTATTTTGAATGTCGTTGGCGGCGAAGAAGAGGAAGTACTGGTTGTTGTGTTCGACGATTGCGGGGGCCCACATGGCACGCTTGGCCCAGGTGATGGCGGCGGTGTCGAGGATGCGCGGGTGTTTGGTCCAGTGGACCAAGTCGGGAGATGAGAAGGCATCGAGAAAGGTTTGCTGGTCGTAGGGTGCGGAATAGGTTGGGTAGATGAAGTAGGTGTTGTTGAAGACGATGGCTTCTGGGTCGGCGTACCAGCCTTGGATGATTGGGTTGCCGGAGCGGGCGGCGGTGGGCGCTGTGGAGGAGGTGGAACTGCATCCCTGGAGGAGTATCGCTGCTGTTGCGATGGAGATGTTGATCAGGAATGCTTGAGATTGAAACGGTGAAGGCATGGGAATCCTCGATGATATCCAGGGAAGAATGGCAGATGATACTCGGGCTACTTTGCTCGTACACTGATGCTGAGTATCGAACACGAAATCGCGGAGGCTTCAGTTGCTTTCAACTTCCAGATATGTACGTGCAGTAGTCGCGGGGTGTGTTGTCTTCAGTGCAGGTGCGCGGGGGCAAGAGCAGTTGCCCAGGACTGGTGCAAATGTCTCGTACACATCGAACAAAGCGCCGCTTCAAGCTGGTTCGCTGATCAAACTGCCGATTGGGTCGTTCAAGCCATCGGGCTGGCTGGGAGAGTCGCTCAGGCTCCAGCGGGATGGGTTGACTGGGCATCTGGGAGAGATATCGATCTGGCTGACCAAGAAAGACAACGCGTGGCTGAGGACTGATGGCAAAGGCGAGTATGGCTGGGAAGAGGTTCCGTACTGGTTGCGTGGGTATTCACGCATGGCGTATGTGTTGAATGATCCCGCGATGCAGGCGGAGACCAAGGTGTGGATTGAGGGGACGCTCTCGAGCCAGCGCGAAGATGGAGATTTTGGACCGATCCAGATGCGGAATGGGAAGCGAGACTTGTGGGCGCAGATGCTGATGCTTCAGGTCTTGCAGTCGTTTCATGAACATACTCGCGATGAGCGAGTTGTGCCGTTCATGACGAAGTACTTCAAATGGCAGTTGGCGATTCCGGATGCGCAGTTTCTCAAGGATTACTGGGAGAACTCACGCGGCGGCGATAATCTCGCAAGCGTCTACTGGCTGTACAACATCACCGGAGATGCGTTCCTGCTCGAACTGGCAAAGAAGATTGACAAGAACACGGCTAACTGGCGGCAGACTGACAATCTTCCCAACTGGCACGTGGTGAACATTGCAGAGTGTTTCAGGGCGCCGGCGATCTTCTCACTGCAGAGTGGTGAGAAGTCAGATGTCGAAGCTTCGTACCGGAACTTTCGGATTGCGCGGGAGCGCTACGGGCAGGTTCCAGGGGGGATGTTTGGCGCAGATGAAAATGCCCGCAAGGGATATGTCGATCCGCGTCAAGCCGCGGAAACGTGCAGTTTTGTGGAGCAGATTGGTTCGAACCTGATGATGAGTGAGATCACGGGTGATCCGATGTGGGCGGCGAATTCGGAGGATGTTGCGTTTAACTCGATGCCGGCGGCGTTCACACCGGACTATCGAGCATTGCGATATTTGACGGCGCCGAATCAAGTGATCAGCGACAGCAAGAATCATGCGCCGGGAGTTGCAAACTCCGGGCCGTTCATGCTGATGAATCCGTTCAGCAGTCGGTGCTGTCAGCACAATCATTCAAGTGCATGGGTGAACTATGCGGAGCACTGCTGGATGGCCACCAACGACAATGGGTTGGCGGCAGTCCTGTATAGCGATGGTACAGTTTCGGCGAAGGTGGGTGCCGCGGGTAAGAGCGTGACAATTGCAACTAAGACCAATTATCCATTTGAAGAAACCGTGACTATCACGGTTGCAAATTCGCCCGGCGTCGAGTTTCCGTTGTATCTGAGAATTCCGTCCTGGGCAAAGGGTGCAGAGATTCAAATCAATGGCAAAAATAGTGAGCAGCGTGTCGTAAACGGCGAATATGTGAAGATCGCCCGCAGCTGGAAAGGCGGAGATACGGTGAGTCTGCGGTTGCCGATGACGGTCAGTGTTCGCACCTGGGCCGCGAACAAGAACAGCGTGAGCGTGGATTACGGTCCGCTGACGTTTTCGCTCAAGATCGAAGAGAAGTACAACGCGGTTCCCAGCGACAAGACGGCGATTGGCGATTCAGGGTGGCAGCCGGGGGCCGATGCGAAGGCGTGGCTTTCGCATGAGATATTGCCGCGGTCGCCGTGGAATTATGGGTTGCAGATCGATGCGAAGGAGCCAGCGAAGTCGTTTGAGGTTGTTCGCCGAACTTGGCCTGCGAACAACCGGCCGTTCACAAACGCGGATGCGCCGATTGAAATTCGGGCGAAGGGGAGACTGATTACGACATGGGGGATTGATGAGCACGGTCTGGCGGCGGTGCTGCCGCAGAGCCCGGTGGAAACTGACGAGCCTGTGGTTGAGTTGACGCTGGTTCCGATGGGTGGGGCGAGATTGCGGATCTCGGCATTTCCAGTTGTCAAAAAATGAGATGCTTCAGTCGAACTTCTTCTTGCCGAGCAGCATCTTGAATATGACGCGAAGTCCGCTATAGGCGAGCCAGAGGCCAACACCAATTCCAACGAGAGTGCCGCCGCCGAGAAAGAGAGTTGCGAGACCGCTGGTGCGGCCATGGCTGGTGCGAGTACCACTTGAGCCAGTTCCCTCCATCAGGCCAGCGAAGCCAACAGCGCACCAGGCGCCGACTGCGAAAATGATTGCGCCCAGGGCGAGCATGGCGAAGGCGGATGTGAGTAGATCACTTTTTGAGTCGGATAATTCCTCGTCTTCGTACTCGCTCATGGCAACTCCGATGTTGCGGGTTATTTACACATAGACAGAACCGACTCGCAAATTTCAGTTGCCGCCTTGGGCTTAGCAAGCATCAATGCGTTCTTGCGAAGGTTGTTCAACTTGTCCTGGTCTTTGAGCAGGCGTTCGATTTTGGTGGCCATGGTGGCGATGGAGTTGATCTTGATTGCCGCGCCGTTCTCAAGCAGGTAGTCGCTGTTGCGGCTTTCTTGCCCCGGGATGGGATTCATAATTGCTACGGCTGCGCCGCACGCAAGGCTTTCGGCAGAGGTGAGACCGCCCGGTTTGGTGACGACAATATCGGCCGAACGCATGTACTCATCGATGTGCGGCGTGAAGCCGACGATATTTGCCTTGAGCCGCGGCGGGACGATGATCTTTTCGAGCTTCTCTTTGAGCTCGACACTCTTGCCGCAGATCACGGTGATTTGCACCGGAGTCTGCATGGTGAGGAGTTGGTTGTAGGCGCGTTCGATGGGGCCGAGGCCGAAGCCGCCTCCGAGGAGGAGGATGACGGGGCGGGCTGGTGCGTACTCGAGCTTCTTTTTCGCGGCATCGCGGGTCATGCCGTTAGAGAAGGCGGGCATGATGGGAATGCCGGTGGTGCTTATGTCGCCAATGGGGACGCCCCAGTGATGGAGGCTGGCGGCGGCATCTTCTGTGGCAACGTAGTAACGATCGCAGGGTTGATTGACCCAAAGCGCGTGAGCGTCGAAATCAGTGACGACGGTGACATGCTTTTGCGTTGATTTCTTTGCGCGCCGCATGGTGGCGATGAGATCAGCGGGGAGGAAGTGCGTGCTGACAATGCAGTCCCAGGGCTGGCTGGCGATGATGGTCTGCACGGGCTTGAGATTAATTTTCTGGACGAGCGCGCGGAGCCCATTTTTGCCGGGGTTGGCGGGTTTGTCGGTGAGGTCGTAGAAGTAACCCACAACGTGAGGCGCGCGGTTGACGAGCTCCATGTAGGTTTTGGAGTAGGCCTTCTTGAAGATGTCGCTTGTCAACGTAAGAACAACGATGTTGCGAACGGTGGCGCCGTGCTGGGGGAAGGATGTTTCGAGAGCCTGTTCTGCTCGTAAATGCCCTTCCCCAACCGATGCTG
>CAZAEQ010000042.1:0-36652 GCA_964484185.1 uncultured Phycisphaeraceae bacterium | reverse complement strand
CAAATATCTGCGATGGCTATGAGCACCCGGTCCCGCCATCCGCTAGAAATCGATTTCTAGGACAACACTCGCCTCTCCCGGCCCCTTCGTCTCGGGCGTACATGACGCTATCGCCATCTCAACCTGCGGCCCACTGCTACGGAATCGCCATCATCGCGTATGGGTACCCTTGCTACTCGTTGCAAGTCGGGCATTCTTCTATTCCAGTCTTGCAGTTTGAGTCGGTATTTCTGTGATGGAATCTGCGTAGTCGTAGTCGCCGTTCATGGGCTTCGCTCCAAGCGTCACCGGCTAACGCCTTCCCGCCTCCAGAGCCTCGCCTCCTCGTGCCATCAGAAGCCTTCTGTCACTGCGTCTGCCCGGCATGCCGGGGCTCTTACGGCGTGATGACGCTTTGCGCTCCCCAGCTCCTTTAAAGACTCGCGAGTGGGTTCCTGAGCTTGCGAAGGAACCGCACGTCGCGGGTCCAAACAAAGGAGCAAAGAAATGAACGGCAGAAACGCAACGCAATCCAATCCATCCAGCAATCCCAATCCGTCCGCAAACGGACAAGCCAGAGGCGGCAAGCCACCGACCCACAGCGCCTATCAGGTGCGGGAACTTCCCAACCGCAAGGACAAGAAGGCGATCTGGACTCGCATCGGCTCCGCTTGGCCACATAGCGACGGCGAAGGATTCAACATCCAGATCGACTGCGTGCCGCTCGATGGCCGCATCGTCCTTCGCGTCATCAGCGACAAACGCGATTAATGGCCGCGGCAAGCGGGCGGGACATCGTTCCCGCCCGCCTTCGCCAGAAAGGAATTATCTATGCAGATCGTCAATCCCTTCTACGCCAAGCGAATGCCGGTTCGTCCACTCGGTACTCCCGTTTCCAGGATGCAGGTGCTCGACTTGTTCTCCGGCATCGGCGGCTTTTCTCTCGGCTTGGAACGAGCCGGTATGCATACTGCGGCCTTCTGCGAAATCGACCCATTCTGCCGAAGTGTGCTGGCTCGCCACTGGCCCAAAACACCCATTTATCACGATATCAAAACACTTTCAGCAAGGAGACTTAATCATGACGGCATTTCCCACATCGACCTCATCTGCGGTGGCTATCCCTGCCAGCCATTCAGTATCGCCGGAAAGCAACGCGGAGAGCATGATCCGCGTCACCTCTGGCCAGAAATGTATCGCCTCATACGAGAACTCCGGCCACGATGGGTCGTTTGCGAGAACGTTGCTGGACATATTGAACTCGGTCTCGACACCGTACTCGATAACCTGGAGAATGCAGGCTACACCGCAACGCCGTTTGTTATTCCAGCTTGTGCCGTCGGGGCGCCTCATCGGCGGGACCGCGTATGGATTGTTGCCCACACCGCTAGCCTCCGACTGCCGCGGGCAGTGGGGCCGGAAGGAGGACAATCTGCTCCGCAATTACCTCCCGCGTCGCTTCGGTGGGACCTACCCGCACCCTTCACTTGTCGAGGCGATCATGGGATTCCCTTCAGGATGGAGCGAACCCAAGCCCTCGGAAACGCCATAGTGCCGCAGATTCCAGAATTGATTGGGCGGGCGATTCGGTCTGTCGATTGCCATGGTGGATAGTGTGGAGAGGTAGAACCAACTGGGCGTTGAAGTAACCGCACGGACGCGAGGGCACAGGAATTTTCTCGCGTGAAAGAATTTTTGCAGGGGTGCAGCCTGGAGATTGGCGTCGGGGCAGCTCCACTCTCGCAAATGGTACTGTTCATCCGACTCTCGCGGCGAACAACCTGCTCTTGACTAGACCCCTGAGGTCGTGCTAGACGCGTTCCTATGTCGATGAACCCGATCTCTCAGAATGCCATCAATGAACTGATTGCCTGCGGATTTGTTCCCAAGGTGATTCAGGAGAGCAGCGCCACGCGACGTACCTACTACAGCCTCGGAAGTCTTTCCGTCCGAATCCATGTCGATACGGATTCTTCTCCCGGTCAGCCACGCATCCGCATTCAGATCAGTCACGTCGAATGGGACAAAGATCACGGTCAAGCTCATTTCACCGATGAGCTGGACCACTTTGACTTGTCGGCGCTTGCAGATATCGTGCCCACGCTCCTGAGGATCACTTCTATTGAACGTCGTGCAGGCCCGATCGGTTGAATTGTTGCCGATTCTCACAATTCCCGGACCGTTCGACTGTCCGTCAGCCGATTTTTCTGTGAATGCGCTCGTTGACGACGGCCAGTTGAGGAATCGAGGGCCATTACTAGGCTATTCCAATCTACCAGTTACGGCGAACTAGTCGCTCTCTGCGAAGGGCTGTTGGCAGAGGTGCCTCAAGAGTCTCTGCTATGGAAGTTCCGGCTGCGAACGCGGCCTATCTGATTGGCACTATCAATCCGCCACCGGGCCGGTCAAGCAGAAAACCGGTTCCTTCGCTGCGCGATCCCTTCCCGTTTTCAGCTTGACCGGTGCGCTCCAAGCGGTCGCCCCGGATTCGTCGGATTGCAGGACGTGCCATCAGGCCGCGATGGTCGCAGCCGGAAACACTACAAAGGAGAATGACTATGACTGACACCACCAACACATCGCCTTCCAAATCCCCGACCCACGTCGCCTATCAAGTTCGCGACAGCAAGAACGGCAAGGCCTTCTGGACCCGAATTGGTTCCGCATGGCCCCACGCCGATGGAAACGGTTTCAACATCCAGATCGACACTGTGCCCCTGGACGGACGCATCTCCCTTCGCGTCGCTTCGGAGAAGAAGGACTAATTCAGCAACTCACTCGGGCGGGCCGCAAGGCTCGCCCACCCTTTTCAGAGGTACACCATGCACAAATCAAGGAGCAAAATCCCATGACTGCTACCACAACGATCAATCCCTTCTACTCCGAACACTTCAAACGGGTCGCAACTCCAACGGAGGAGCGTGACCGACCCGTTTACGCTCGACTTCCGCGAGCGCCGAAAAATGGCAGCCCGGTTCCGCATTTGACCAGCCTATCTCATTTCCACCGCGCTGGCGACTATGGCGATCGCGCTTGGCCGGGCAACTGCGGCGGCAACCTGATTAAGGATCTGCTCCGCTACTTCCAACCGGGCCTTGTGTTTGACCCGATGACGGGCAGCGGTACTGCCCGGGATGTCTGCCAGGAACTGGGTATCCCGTGCTCTACTTTCGATATTCATCAAGGGTTCGACGCGTGTGATCCCGAGACGTTTCCTTCCGAGTGCAGCTTCGACTTCATCTGGGCGCACCCGCCATATTGGCGACAGAAAATCTACGCCGACGATCCGCGTGACCTTTCGCAGTCCCCGACGCTCGAAGATTTCCTACGCCGATATGGCCAGTTCATCCACAACTGCTCCCATGCTCTCCGGGTCGGCGGAAAGCTCGTAATACTCATGGGCGACTATCTCGATCGTGAGGCGGGATTCGTTCCCCTCACCTTCCACACCAAACAGCTCGCCTTTGCCACGGGGCTGCGGCAGTGTTGCACCGACATCATCCGTTTCAGCCACGGCGCGAGCAGCGGTAAAAAGGTCTACAGGTCATCGTTCATGCCCGGCCTGCACGATACCTGCATGGTCTTCGAGCGGACTGCCTGAATAATATGGAATAGGCACCGCGCTCGCCGCACATCGATATCACTATTCCGGGAGCTTTCCTCTTCGTTCGGGCTGATCGCGGAATAGTTCTTCGCCGTCGAAATCTCTCTTGCACCGCTAAGGTCCTGTCGCGAGTGCCCGGTCGTGTCGCTCCGCGCGCGGACTAAATCAAAGATCCCAGCCTCGGTTATACCGACGCTGGCTGCATCATTCAGCCGTATGTTCCTCGTCACCGAGGATACAAGGCACTCAACTTTCACAGCTTCGGCACCTGTGTAGCGGACTGCTGTTCGATAGCTTTCAAATCCATAATTGTGTACAGGCGTCTTCCCTATGCGTTGCATAGGACCGGTGGAACGGTTCCACCGCCTGTAGCTCATACTCGGCCACCCACCGAAACCGAGTATTCGCGAATGAACTTCGGATGTCTCGAACCACAAGGAACGCTTCGGCGAATAAGCGTCTGCGTGCTTTCACTTGATTCCGACTCCTGAAACTGGCTGGATTGGAGCGCAGATATTGCAACGCTCCCGGCATCACCGCTTCGGGCCAGGGCCGCCATCACCTGAGATGGCAACGAATTGGTATGCTCACCCGGTTGTACAAACCTCCTTGACTGTGTTCCTAAGGGGCACCTCTCTGGGAGTCGTCCCGCCCCTCCACGAAAAAGCTGCACCTGTGACCGGGGCGACTTCATCGCCGTATTGGATTCGCTCCAGCGCGCGGCGTATGGGTCCGTATTGGCCGTGCCCGTCGACTTTGACCTGAGTCACATAGCTGACCGCTTGAAAATGAACGCCAATGCTGTTTATTTAGAGAAAATTATGAATATCATGCTTGACTTAGTGCTTCGCCCTGCGGAACATGCTGCTCAGATGGGCCGGTTCCTCGTCCTGGGTTGACCGTTAGGCGACTCGGACAAGTCGGGTTGAGCCAGAGTTTCCCTCTTCTCCTCCCCCCAGTCCATGACAATTGAATAGACCTTAACCAGCGTTTTTTGCTTGTTCGCCTCACGCGCACGGGTGGACATGCTCAATGGTTCAGTGCGCAACACCTCCTCTCGGTCATAGCACCGGGTTAAGAAGGAGCAGTGTCATGGCAGTATTGGAAAAGTCGGTTGTGGGTTCGGAACAGGTGGAGTTGATTGCGGCGGACAAAGCACTCATGTCGCTTCGTTCATCCGGTCACGATTATTGCAGCGCCGTTGGCGAGATCATCGACAACAGCCTTCAAGCAGGGGCCAACACCGTACGGCTCAGAGTGTTCACCTCCAAGAAGAAAATTGGAAGTAACACAAAGATGACCGAGGTGGTTGAACGGCTCGCAGTTTCGGATGACGGTGAAGGAATGGATCGCGCGACGCTGCACAGCGCTCTCAAACTCGGCTACTCCTCGCGGTATGACGATCGAAAAGGAATGGGAAGATTCGGCGTCGGTGCGAAGCTTGGCGGCATCTCACAAGCCAAGCGAATCGACGTATACAGCCGGCAAGCTGTTCGCGAAGCATGGTTACACACGTATATCGACCTTGATGAAATTGAGAAGCGCCAAATGCAACACATCCCCGCGCCAGATGATGGGGGGCTGCCTGAGGAATTCCTTGAGCTTATGGGCAACAAGGGCACGCTTGTTGTCTGGTCAAAAACTGACAGGTTAGAAGAAAATGAAGCAGGGGGCGGAAGGCGTGCCGACACCGTAAGAGTGGACCTTGTACGCTACATTGCTCGAACGTTCCGCAAGTTCCTTGACCGCGGGATCGTGATCGAGGTTAATGGCGAGTCAGTCTTGGCACATGATCCGCTTTTTCTAATGAAATCAACGCGTTTCCACCAAAGCAAAGATGCAGATCCGGTTTCAGAGATCAAGGTTAATGAGCACATTGACTTTCCAGTCCCAAGTGATCCCTCGCGGACCTCTCGTGTCTGGGTGACCCTTACTCTGCTGCCCAGAGAATTGCGGCGTCAACGCTACAAGGGTGGCGATGAATTTGCCAAGGATCGCCGCATTTCAGAAAGCGAGGCGTTTTCGATCTTGCGAGCAGACAGGGAAATCTTCCATGGTCAGCTTGAAGGTGTTCAACCGCCGAAAAAGGAACTCGATCGCTTTATCGGAAAGGAAATCCGCTTCGAGCCCGACCTGGACGAGTGCTTTCACGTTCGAAATGTAAAGAAAGGCGCAGAACCCATTGAAGGCCTCCGTGACCGGCTGAGCCAGCTTGTTTTCAAATCTATTGAGACTCTTCGTGAAGAGGTAAAGCGACACTGGGACGATGTCGCAGCCAAGACAATGCAAGAGGAAGGTAAACACTCGGAATCTGAGCGCATCGTAGCGGAAACACAGCGGACAGCACGAAAGCCCGTTGCGGGGAAAAATACACCTCCCGAAGTTGTCGAACAGAAAGTCGAAGCAGCCGTCGAAGCAATGGTCAAGGAAGTTCCCGAGGAACTCAAACCGCAAAAGAAGAAACAGTTGAAGGAGCGGGTTCGATCCCAGCCCTACAACGTCGTTTGCGAAACTTGGAACGGACGCGAGTTGTTTGTAATTGATCATCTCGGCTCAACTACGATCGTGAAGTTGAATATGCAGCATCCTTTCTATACCGAGGTTTATGGAAAGTTACTTGCGGCTGAGACTCAGGATCGCGATCCTCTCGCGAAAGAACTTGCCCAAACAACGAGGCTTGGGATCGACCTCCTTATTGCCAGCTTTGCTCGTGCAGAGGGACAATTTGAAGATAGCACTCTCGAACTCTTCGAGAATCTTCGAACAAACTGGGGCTTGGAGCTCCGAACCCTTGTGAATCACTGGCGCAAGACACAGTGATTGTCGGCGACGTTTGACTGAAAAGTCACGCGTCGCTTTTGGTAACATCATCTCCTGTAGACGTTGCAGTTGTCGCTTTTGATTCGATTGCGGCACTTGCTTGTACTTCCACTTTTGGAAGAAGTGGTCCCGGCCATTTGTTTGGTTTGTAATCCGTTACGAACCAACCAAGATTAATAATGTCGTCCACTTCGTGCGTGCCCACGCTTAGCTGGAGCAGCTTCTGGATGAATTGTGCTTTAGGTGTATATTGACGAAGCATGCAAAATGTCTCTGCAGTGAGAACATTGTTGGCAGTAGAACATAACTCTCGTTGACAGTTCGCAACTAATGCCCACAGAAGTTTGCCTGGCGATGCCGACGCGATCTCCGTAAGTCCGAACTCCCCAAGTTTCTGGCACGGTTCGTTTTTCTTTCCAACCTTCCATAAATGTACAATTCGTAATTCTACCCCATCAGAAACGTCATCCGTCCCGACAGCAAGCATATCTGCGGCCATTCGCTGTTGGATCGCCTCAGCTTCCGCTGCCCGGAGTCGTCCCCATTTCACAAAGCCATTGGACTTTCCAAACAGCTTCCTCCAAGGAATATAACTAGGTTTACGCAAGTTCCATCTAATCCAGCTCGCGGACCCATCAGGCTTGTCAATAAACAAGGGGGTGCTCGTCAGTGTTTCATCGTTCGGCAACGACTTAGGTCCCGGTGTACCTGGTATGACTAACACACGTTCAACTTTGGGGCCGCGCTCGCCACCTTCAAGAACACGAGGTTCCAGATCACATTCCGGTGTCAACAACAAGTAAAGGGTGGACGGATCGAGAGCTTTAACAAGGATATCTCCGAACGTTAATGGTCCATCAATTGTTGCTCGTGATTGATCATAGATGAGCTTGGAGTGAATTCGGTGTAGAGAGTGACTATGAACACCCTCAGGCGCCATCATGCCAGGTCGTTGCAGCAGTTCCCTGAAGGCCTTTAGAGTTGTCTCGATCTTAGTATTGTTTCGAAGTTCTGAAACCAACAGACCACTAAAAATCGCAAGAAGATGATCCGCCACGCGATTCGCATCTGGGGGGAGTCCGGCTAAGCGCGTAGCGAATACTCGAAAATCCACTGGTAACAGAGAGCAGGTCTCGCTTGCGACTCTCTCGACTGTTTCCTTTGCGGCGTCCCGCAACGCAGTCACTTGCTGAAAATAGTCACGGCCTACAGGCATGGAATTTAGTAGATCATGAAGCAAGAAAAGCAACCGATCCGTATCTACGAGGTCCGCTTTTTCGATATATCGAAAATTGCAGCGTACAAATCCCTTGCCATTGCGCGCGACCGCCTCCTGCTCGGCGTTGTTCGGATGGCTGGGGTTGCCCTCCGACCGGGACATCAACACGGCACCAGGCGCTCGGCCCAGGTGGCCCGTATTCTCCAAAGCCTCGTTGATCAACTGCGAGGCATCGCGGCCATAGGTCTCTTCATCCTCAGGTTGCAGACGATAATCCACAAAATAGAGGTCTGCATCCTTTGGTGCGTCGTCCACCTGCCAAAAGGGCGTAACTTTGAGATTAAGATCGGTCAAGCAGGTAATGAGAGCATCGAGTTCGATCTCTCTCGGCGCAGGGACAAGAAAGTGATTGAGTACGTCTTTATTCGCCTTCGCCAGAATTCTACGAATAATGAGCATGTCGGCTTGATTTGGGGGCACATCTATATTGCCGGTTCCTCGTGCTACAACATTCTCTACGCGAGCAAATAACTCGGTTTCCGTGGTTCTAAGAAGTTCTACCAATGACGTCCACTGATTTATGTTGATATCAGGACTGAAAGCGTCATCTAGGATTACTGCCTCTTTTACTTGCAATGCGGATAACTGTTCCAATACTAACTGCTTAATAGTCTTTGGTTGCGAAGGAGCTATTGTCTGAGTAGTGGTTTCCATGTTTGCTTCTACTTACCTACCCTCTCCTTGAATACAACTGCTGAAGTCTAAAACGAAGCTCGCCAGGCGCCCCCAACGGTTCTTGTGGCGTCCGTCCAAGGCCAAGCCAACGCCATTGAATTCGCAGAGCTCCTTGCTCAAATAAAGTCCAAGACCCCTACCACCATGTCGACGAGAGTGGAAGCGGCCAAAAATCCATTCTGAGTCGTCAGGCGCAATTCCTATTCCAGAGTCGGAAAATTGAACTGTACGAGTGCGAGCATCCACGGTTACGGTGATTAACGCAGGTGAACTGCTAGGCTCTTTGTGGCGAGTCTCTTTGAGCCAGTAAATAGAATTTCGAACCAAGTTATCCAATACCTGACGAATATGACCTTCAACGGCATAGACAAGACACTGGGCTTCCTTCGGTTTTACAATTACCTGCCATTTGACTTGGTGGCGTTCCAATCGTCCATCATAGAAGTGACCGATTTGTGTGAGAAGCGTGACCAGATCAAATGAGCTTCGACGACGTCGATGCTTTGCAGGCCCCGGTTTGATACTCGAAATTTGAACTCGCAAAGACTTAAATACTGACCGAAGATGAACAAGAGTTGCATCCAAGCTTTCTGAGCGACCGCGATGTGACAATGCGACGGATGTATCTGCCAATGCCTGGTCTAGACTCGCTTCAAGGTCATGAGCAAATGCTTCCGCCGCAACACCCGTCGCCGCGAGTTCAAGAACCTCTATTCGATTTAGCTGTCGATCTTCCAATGCCCGCTGAGTATCATCAAGAACAACCCTCACATCCGCCACCGCTTGTTGAAGCTGCTCGCGTGAAGTTCTCACAGCAGTGCTATCGCCTTCGGCCGCCGCCTCAATGAGTTCTCCCACGGCGACCTCAAAGGCGTCCTGAACGCGAACCGCCGCATCATGCAGCTCAGATAGATCTCCTTCACTTGGACGGCTCTGCTGATTGATCTCTGTAGTAAAATTGCGCACAATCTCCTGAAGCAAGGTGATAAATGTGCGAGATGCGTCGTTGTCCACGAGCCCCTCACGATTAGACTGGTCGCGAAGTTGGGGATTTGTACCACGGGAAATACGCACACAGCCGACAATCTGAATTCTATTTACACTGTATCCTTTACCGCGCAGTGCCTTGCTATCTAGCCCAAGCCAGTCGTCATAGGTTCGGCTAATCGCGGATTTTGTGTCACCTTGACCATAAGGCATCACTCGTACGCCATCACGGTACAGCTTTAGGCCGCCGCACCATTCGTCTAACCACTCTTTGAATTCTTCACGCGTTGCTATCCCGGGAATCGCGGCTAGACGCCGTCGATTGTAATGATAGAGTTCTACCTCAAATGGGCCGGCCTTTGCAACATCTCTAGCGTTTACTCCACCGAAATCGAGCGAAGAATAGCTGCGACTAATAGTTTTGCGGACCCCAGACTCGGTGGTGAACCAATATTCAACCAATACCGAGAATTGGCCAGCTCGGCCAATTCGAATCGTCGCCTTTAGCCCGTTTGGCGCAGCAGCAAGATAAGCAGCACCAATTTTTGGCACTGTTATGTGACTGCCATTCCACATTAAAGCTACTTGACGCTTTCTTTGCACTCTAAATGGGTCAAGGAATTTCGAAAGGAATCTGGCACCAACTTCTTCCGTTTTAATGAGAGACCAATCGGAAGTGAGATCGCGAATAACTATTGAGGTGCCATGAGGTGGAAACTCGCTCGTCTTTGGTTCATCTTCGATGTCTACGTCGATATCCTGCGCTTCCGCTTCACTATTATCGACGAAGCGGCGCCAATCTATCGTCAATACATGCATTCGAGTTTCGTTCAACTGGCACGTGCGGACAACCGCTTCATGACCGAGACGCATCATCGACAGTCGGCCAATACCCTTCTCGCCGGTTGGGGGGCCACCTCTCTCATATGGGTCGCCAGAATTTGCATGACGACGATGCTCGTTTAGTCGATGGCTCGTACCGATGGTCAAGAAATACCGATCAAGCTCTTCTGCCGACATGCCAACGCCCTGATCGGCGACAGTTATTGAATTCACATCACCTACCGCGCGACAAAAATCTTCCACTACGCCCTTGGCGGGAAATACTGCATCTAGCGATGCCATCTGTTCGTCATTTAAGTATGCCCCAAACGAATCAGACTGATTCGCGACTTTGAGAACTCCGAGAATGTCCGTCTTGTTAACTCTCCGCGCAGGCTCAGGAAACTCCGTCATGAGATAAGATCGAATCCGTCGCACAGTTTCGATCTCAAGCCAGAAATCGACCAGCACTTTCACGGTGGTTGGCTCACCACGGTTAGGGGCGGCGTCGAAGCCATTTTTGACGAGTTCGTAAAGCGCAACATCGTCCGAGCTTATCAACTCAGCACCAAGGTGCTCCAAAACTCGGGCCGCAAATCGAAAGTGCCGTCTCGCCATTAGAAGTCCACTCCAATTTCAAACATGGCAGAAGGAACATGGCAACTGATCACCATCCTCGTCGTCTTGGCCGAGAATATGCAATAACTTAGTGCTCTTCTCTGTAGCTTGCGGCCTGAGTTTTGCGTGCTTAGCTTTGATTTCGGCTACTCGCTCCGGCAGCCCAAGTTCAACCAACGACTCACGTTCACTCCACGTATATCGTTGGCCAGTTTTAGCGTCGGTCTTCTCATATTCCTTTGCCTTTTCAAATAGGTCCGGATGGTTTTCTTTCAATCCAACCCATTCGTGTTTTCGCTGATAAAAACAGAAAAAACAGCCAGAGCGAGTTCGCCACGAATAGTACGGAGGTACTCCAACGCCGCTTTCTTCTAGAATTCGATGAATATCTTCGAGTCCAAAACCTGCTTCAATGAATGGATAGACAGGTTGGATGTTTGATTTGGTAGGTTTGTATCCACCACGATTCTCATCGGCACGAATTCCAACATACATCCGGACATCAACGTCGCCAAGCGACTCAACGTAACTTTCAAACGGTCGTATCTTCAGCATTTTGGTACACCACCGCATGCGAGGAGATGGAAGATAACCGCCGTAGACCTGAAGCCAATGATCAAATCCACGTTCCGCGCGAAGCGTTATGATTTTCTTGCCGAGAAAGGCTTCAATTCGTGCTAAATACGAATATGTCTCGGGCAACTCCTTATCAGTGTCACTAAACACATAGTCGAGGTCCGGAAGACGGTCACGAAGATATATCGCGAGCGCCGCGCTGTCTTTACCTCCCGATAATCCAACGATATGTCGAATTGGCTTGCTCATGTCATTTGCTCCTGGGCGGTTGTGTTTGAATCGTGAAGTAGGATCGTGCGAGTAATTTTGGCGAGTGCCGCGAGAACCAGTCTTCTGTCCCCGTTGTGAGAGTATGGCTTGAAAAGCTTTGCTATTTCGTCTTCGAGGGATTGAACGCGAACCGCATCTCTACCCTTCAAATGGACCACGTGTTCAGCCTGTGCAAATCGAGACCCGACCACGGCAACACGGATTGATTCCTCCCCCTCGCTCTCCGGCACTCCGGGCTTTCGTGCCAGTACGAGTGACTCAAGGCCCTTGAACGCCTCTGTCATCTGTCTCAAGCGGACTCCAAATCGCCCGCGATCGTCATCATGCCAAAGTGTTGGATGCTTACTCGCCAAGAACGCGGCAACTTGCTCGATCCACTTGACGGGATCCGCCGCGGAATCCGCAAGCCGTGTCGTAAATACTTTTATCTCGGGATTAAGAGCTACAGTTGTCACACGACTCGCGCGCTTGATGATGTCTAGGCGACTCTCACTGTTCTCAATGGGCACATCAAGGCTTTTCCCAAGTTCCTCTGTTAGGCTTTGCAGTAATGTGTCATATCCCTTCTGGAGTTCATTTAAGGAATTCTGGAGTATCCGAAGGAAGGCATCGACATCTTCCGGGCGCTGCTTTCGAGATCCAGCAAAAGGCTCCATGCCACAAGCCTTGGGCAATTCCTTGAACAACAATTGATCTGGCTCAGAGGCGTTCGCGATGGTTTCTCGAACTGCCACGGTAATTGGCGCAAATGTTCGCGTTTGACGAGTGAATACGTTCAAGTCGCGAATAAACCGAACCAGCGGCTTAACCACATCTAGTAGATCCCGAGCCTCAACTCGGCCCGAGATTGGGGTCTGCCCGAGCATTTTGCCAAGTTGCTCGAATACCACGGCCCGAACGCCACTCACATGCCACCGTCGAACGGTGTACCGAGAGGGTTCTTTCACGAGTTTTTCGAAAATGGCGTCAGTCAATTGAGTTATGAAACCGCCACCCTCATAGACCGCTACATCCGCGTCATTGCTGATCAGTGCCGCGCAAACGAAGATAGGAATGACCCCATCCCGCATTCCAAAAGGAGGACGTCGAAGAATCCTGAATAGCTCATCTAGCCCTCTGGGTGCTCCCTCTGCGGATTCGAAGAATTCCCTAACTGCACGCCACGCAGGCTGTGCGTCCTCCCGTATCCCCTTCGTCGATGAAGCAAAGCCCCATTGACCGAGGCGTTCTTGATGGAGCTTCAGCCCTCGCAACACTGACAAATAAATGCTTTTTTCCGGCGGATTTCCTTCGATATTGAGACCGTCCACGGACGCAAACCTGAGCATGTGGTCAATCAGATTCCCTTGTGCTGCTGCGGCTGAAGAGGAGAGGTCTCGACGATTAATGATTTCATTGTCGATACTGGGTGCTTGCGGGAACAGCTCATCGCAGATGCGCGACAAGAGTTCATTCAAGAGTCTGGCGGTTGGAACATTTTCCTCCACGCCTGCACGAATCCAGCGGGTCGGCAAACTGCCCGGCATAGTTGGACCGAGCATATTTGCGACGACCTGCTCAAGCCCGCGGCGGACCTCTCCCTCTCGCCCAGAGAGTTCCCGTCGCGCAGTCGCATCGCTCTGCAAATCATTCGCAGCCTTGGTGACCACCTGGATCGCTGCCAACTCTCTGGCAAACGAATCAATATCTTGAGCATTTCCCGGTACACACAGCAGAATATCTCGCCGTGCCGTCATGCCCAGTATGGTTGCACTTGTTGTCGCCACGGTGCCGCTCTGAGAATCCGGAAGCAACACGACGATATGGCCGTCCGCAGACTTGCCCACCTCTAGCTTGTCGATCGTCGCCAATGAATCCTCTAGGGATGCAGGCGTAGAAAATAGGACGTCGAAGAATCTGAGCGTCCCCTTCTCAAACGAATGACGACGAGCAACCACCGGCCGAGGGGTGAAATGAGTCTTGAGCAACGAAGTGGTCGATGTATCTCCCGTTAATCTAGAACGGGCATCCACGATGCGAGCCTCAATATCAATGTCACTGCCTTCCCAAAGACTAAAGGTATCGTTGAAGCGACGATGAACAATCGCAGATTTGCCTAATAGAACTTTGATGGCTGCGTCTACATCCGAAGCGCTCCAGGTCGGAGAGAGCGAGAATTTCAAAACTTGCGGCATCGCTGCGACACCGTGCCACCGTCCAACAATTCCCAGCAGAGCGACTGTTCGAAGCACATCGGACTCAACTTTGCTGAGTCCCGGGTGTTGGGCTTCTACGTTAAAAGCCTCGGCCCATCGTTTTCCATCCTTGCTCGACAGCAGCGAGTCACCGAAGACGGCAATGAGATACTGATGTAAATCAGCCACCCCGTAATAAGCACCCGTTTCGTTTCTTGCACAAAAATCGGATACTGCGTGAGGCTCACCTGAACTAAGAAACGAAAACGCGGAGCGTTCGTTCTGGCCGAATCGTTTGAAAACAGGACCAAGTAGTAGGGTCACACTCGGATGGATGGGATAGCACGCCGCAAGGATCGGAGCGCCTCGCTCGACGTCCACGTTCGGTGGAGCGATCCCCACAGACCAGGCGTCGCGACATAGTTTCTTGAACTTCGAATGATCGCTGCTTCCATCGCTTGAATTCGGTGCTTTTGCTAGTCGCATTGATTCCGCTAGCAAGTGGAGCATGTCATCTGCGGACTGTTCGAAGATGATGTCCTCAAATCGGCCGCGAACTTTGTCCCATTCCTGCCGATCATTCTCTGAAAGATGCTTCGCGTAGCCCACAAAATCCTGGTGAAGCACGCCTACCACAACAGTGGGGATCTTCGCTCGCGCCGCATGCTCGGCAAGACGCTGAAGGAAATATACATCGGATTTAGATGGGTTCGACGCGGCAAATTCAAGGAGCTTACCGAGCTCGTCCATGATAACTAGAACACCGTGCACACCGTCAGCCGAAGCGAGGCATGTGACAGCCCTTTCAACTATTTTGATCGGATCGCGGCGTGCGTCTTCACTACCATCAATCACTTCTTTAGCAAGTCGCTTGGCGCCCGCCGCCTTGCTCACTTCCAACGCCCTTGCAAAGCTCCTAAGCACCGCACCAACCAGAGATTCCCTCGCGCCTGTAACAACAATCGGAACGAGGCCCTTTCGGGGGCCGATCGTTCCTCGCAATGTCGCAGCCAATCGAGCGTCTGTCTGTTCTAACAGGTCGCGGGCAGAGATGGAAGCAGCACTACTTGGTGGAGACAAAAGGTGGGATAGAAACAAGCAGAACGACGACTTCCCTGTTCCGAACGGGCCGGTGAGAGTCCAAACTCGCGGGTTTCCTTCGCGAGACAAGCCGTCCATAATTCGCTCGATGGCTTTACGTGCGCAGGCGGTCAAGATGAACGAGTGGCTGCTTTCCTTAGCCGAATGGTCATGTTCAAGACTAATCGATCGTTTGAACGGTGAAGTATGTGATTTCTGTCGACGTTGCTTAGCGCTTGGCACGTTTCACCTCCTTCTTTTTAATGTCGTACTGGTGATGAAGGAGCTTCAGTCGATCAAACTCGCGGGTTCGAAATACTTGCCGCGAGCCGGATGTCTCGTCAAAGCGGAACGCTCCCTTGGTCAGCGAGTCGAGCACATACAATCGTTCCACAAGCGCATTCTCAGACAGCTTAAACACCTGGCCCGGACTCCCGGGTTCGTAGGCAATTTGTTCGAATCTTAGCGACGAATGCGATTTGTGATGACGCTCCCAATACTCAAGCAAACAATACATAAGGACGGCATTCGGCAGAGACTCGTGCGAGCCTCGTAAAAACGTGAAAGTGTTTTGTGCGCCGCTTCGGCGGATAAGACCGAGTTCAGTTAGCGGGCAATCGAGCAACTCTTCACGAGACAATCGCTTGTCAGGGGGTGAAGGAACGTAAGTTCGAAGGAAACAATCTACGTCGCGTTCAACCGTGTCTTCGGCGATCTCACGTCCCGCAGACCGTCGGCTCGATTGCAGGAGATCTGACACTAAGCGGCTGCGCTCGAATTCAGTTTCTCGAAGTTCATTGAAAATCCAGAACCACGTCGCGAGTCTTCGATTCGAAGCAAGTGACCAATGAAGCAGCCACACGGTGGCGGGGTCTTCCATGAACGGATCAAGGCCATCTTCTCCAAATAGAAGTGTCCCTAGGGCGGTGGGGCAATGACGCGTGATTCGTCCTGTGTCTCGTTCGGGTTCAATCATTCCGGTCGCGAGCGCCCACGACCGCATAGAACGTACCATGTTCTTTCCGACCCCAAGTGTGACCATTGCATCTGGCCGCGAAAAAAGATCTCCTGTTTTGGTACAGCGTCGAACAGCTTTCGTGAGCCACGTAAAGCGAATTGGAAAGCTCTCGTGGCCCGAAAAAACTTGCGCCTGGATGGGATCGGTTGCGATCATCCAGGTAGTATAGCGATGTCCTAGTTCCCGACTCTCAGAAGTGTCGGTTGCGAGCGTACCCCATATCTATCGCGTGGGGGTGGGCGGCCACTACTATCTGTAGTATAGCGAGTTCTTCGATTGGTAGATTGGACACCCTTCCAAGTTCAAACCCGGATTTCATCGAACTGGAGCGGGATACCGCCGACCGTCTGGAAGATCCGCCTTGCGCGGGTTGCGCGATTCAGCAGACAGTGTGGCGTATTCGGGCTCGCCGACTTCGGTTGCGAAGAACACACCGACAGGCCAGCGACAATGAGTATTGCGATGACTGAGCGTGCTGTGGGCATTCAGGACGATGAACCACGTCGAATGACCGGCTGAGCAATCCCAAACGACCGCCTCCGCATGGACGCCTTTAAAGCAGGCACTCGTCATAGTCGAGCCTTGACCGCGACCGAGCATTCCGAGTGAACTGATCTTCGGACGCCACACCAATTCCGGAACGGCCATTGGTTTGTTAATATTAACACCGCCACGAAGGACGGGCCGGCTCGGCACAGACTGCGCCGCCAGAGCGACTTTCGGGCGAAACGGGCCTCGACACGCTGTCAGCCCCGAGAACGCCCATTCGTTTTCCACACCAAATATCCGTCTGCTCCGCGAGAGGTGAGCGATGCGCCGAAGGGTGGCACATGGAGACATCGCAAGAAAGCGCGTGCTCGCTCTCGTGAAATGCGTCGGTTCTTGAAGGCACTGTCGGCTCACAAAGGCATTCGGCTTTCAAACGCTCCGCTCCCGCCGTCACCGCTGCGCTTTCAGTCTCCGGGCCTAGCACATCTCACGCCAGACCCGCCCGAAGCGCCCGCACTTTGAAAGGCTGCGGGTTTGGTCTGTCATTCGTTTGTGCAGCTTCGCTGGCCCTCCGACCTCATGCCGGCTCCGCTGCGCTCGCTCCATTGCACCCGCGAGTGGCCCCGTTGCTTGCGAAGGGGCCGCACGTCGCAGGTCCCGCAAAGGAGCAAAGAAAATGAAAGCCGAAGAAGCCAAGAAGATCGCCGATCAAGCCCTCAAGAACCTTGCCGATGCTCTCAAGAGCGGAAAGAGCGAGCAAATCATAAAATACCTTGCGATGCTCGCCAAGTTCCACCGGTACAGTTTCGGGAACGTCCTCCTCATCCTCTCGCAGATGCCCGAAGCAACCAATGTTGCCGGGTTCGGAACTTGGAAGCAATTGGGCCGCTTCGTCAAGAAGGGCGAGAAAGGGATCGTGATCATCGCCCCGATGAGCATCCGCCCGAAGGAAGACAAGCCCGAAGGCCAGGAGCAGTCCGACCGAGCCAAGCCCATCCTCCGTTTCCGCGGCGTGTACGTCTTTGACGTGACCCAGACCGACGGCCAGCCGCTGCCGGAGCCGGCGCGAGTCAGTGGCGATCCTCAGCATCACCTCACCAAGATCAAAGAGCAGATCGCGGAGCGAGGCATCAAGCTCGACTACGACGAGCTGCCGCCCGGAGCCGACGGCGTTTCACGCGGCGGACGGATCAGCATTCGTCCCGGCTTGGAACCGGCCAATGAGTTCTCAGTCATCGTCCATGAACTCGCCCACGAGCTTCTGCATCGTGGCGATCAGCGCCCCACCAGCAAGACCGTGCGGGAGACCGAAGCCGAAGCCGTCGCTTTCGTCGTCTGCCAGGCGATCGGGCTGGAGACAGGCTCGGCCGCGAGCGACTACATCCAGCTCTACGACGGCAAGAGCGAGACGCTTGCCGCGTCTCTGGATCGAATCCAGCACGTCGCCGCGGACATCATCGCGGTCATCCAATGCCCCAACGAGCAGGTGATCGCAGCCTGACTCCATCGACACCCCGGCGGGAGACCGCCGGGCTGTCTTTCTATTCCGAGGCGAAGTTCACCGTGTTGATGGCGCGGGAGACGCGCCCCCTCTCCCGCTCCAAACCTCACCCTCTACCCCAACGAGCAGCTATACCGCGCGGTCACTTCGTCGCGTTCGATCATGCCAGTGTTTCCGCCAGTTTCCCAAGTGTCGTCGTCGAAAACTCCTGTATTGCTGCGGGTGTTAACATGTATGGCAAGCTGTAACCCGCACTGAGCCTCTTGCGCAAAGAATTAAATAGTGATACAATTCTGAATGTCTATGCCCCCAAAATATCACCTTCACGACCTCGGCCCCCAGGCCCAGATGATGTCGAAGAACTGTAACAACGAACGCATGGCGATGATCCTTCACACAGTTGCCGTTGGCTCCATGATCATCATGGCCGGGGTTGCCGCCACCCAGTTGCTTCAAGACATGTTCGGGTCGTCTGACCGTCCACGCGGACGGGGTAGATCGAGGTGAAACATGTCGGGTCAGCACCAATCACATCAGAACAGATGGCAGGCCCGGAACTTCAGACTTGGGACGGAGGCATACCCCTGACGTATGCGAAAGAGGCCGCCTTCGTGGGACCAGCCCACCTTATTTCCAATCCCTTCCGCCGATTCCACTGAACCGACCCATCCGACCCATCCCGAAAACTCTAAATCCAATGGAGACGACCATGCAGTACAAGACCATAGTTCTCGAACTTCTGAGAGAACGGACGGAGTTGCACGAACAGCTTCGGCTGACGCGCAGGCTCCTGCCGACATTGGAAACCTGCTCACGCGAACTGAAGGCGAGTCACGAGACTTGGAAGAAGACGCTGTCCCAGTCGAACCCCGACAGTCGTCCGAGCCAAATCAAGAGCGAGGCAATGGAACTAGCGATCAAGGAACTGAAAGCTCGTTTGCCGGGCGTTTCTCAAACAGACGAAACGGAATCACTCTCACTCGACCAGGCAATGGCGTCCGTCACCGGTCGCACGTCGGGAAACTAAGGGCGTCACAAAGCCGGCCCGGCCTTTTCGACCTTCCTCCAGAGCAGCCGCCAACCGACACAGGTCCACCGCCCGAACCGACCGCCACCGAACGCAACGCTGCACCAGCTAACCACGAGCCGATCCGCCACAACGGCATGGCGAGCGGGGAGAAGACCAAGGCCCGCGACATCATCGCCGCCATTCGCACCCTCCAGACCATTGAGCAAGAAGCGCGGCCAGCAACCGAAGAAGAAAAACAGACCCTCGCGCGTTTCTCAGGTTTTGGTCCGGTTGCCCTTTCCATCTTTCCCGATCCAGTCAGCGGTACATATAAGGATGCAGGATGGCAATCACTCGGCGAGGAACTGAAATCGCTCCTCCCAAAATGGGAATATGACAGCGCCAAGCGAACCACCTTTAACGCTTTTTATACGTCGCCGACCATCATCACAGCAATCCACGAAGCCATCGGCCAGCTCGGAGTACCAGAGGGTGCGACGATCCTTGAACCCGGCTGCGGCACCGGCAACTTCATGAGCTACGGCCAAGCCGGCGCCCACTACATCGGCATTGAAATGGATTCCATCTCGGGACGGATTGCCAAAGCGCTCCACCCCGACCAGGACATCCGCATCGAGAATTTCCGCGACACGCGATTGCCCGCGGGACGCATCGACGCCGTCGTGGGCAACGTGCCGTTCGCCGACCTCAAACTCGACTATCAAGGTTTGCGGCTCTCACTCCACGATTATTTCTTCGCCAAGTCCATCGACGCACTCAAACCCGGTGGCGTCATGGCGCTGGTGACCAGCCGTTTCACGCTCGACAAGCAGAACGCGGCCATTCGCGAGTACCTCGCCGACAAAGCTGATTTCGTAGGAGCGATCCGACTGCCTTCGGATGCGTTCAAGCGGGAAGGAACCGCGGTGGTGACCGACATCGTCTTTTTTCGCAAGCGTGATCGGGGCGAACCCCCTCCACCCGCCCACCACGTCGATCCAGACTGGCTGGGCGTCGCACCGCTGGAGATCGATGGCACCAAGGTTCCCGTCAACCGCTACTTTCTGAACCATCCCGAAATGGTGCTTGGCACTTGGACTCGGAAAGACACCCCCTATGGCGCTGAAGGTTGCAGCGTCACCGGCAATGGCGATCTCGCCGCGAAATTGAAACGAGCCATCCAACGCCTCCCGCGGTTCGAGACGGGGCGGGCATCACAGGATCATGAACCGTCAACTCCCGCCTTCACGCCACCGCCGCCCGAACGCCACATCAACGAGGGAAGCTTGTTCATCGGCGACAACAAGGTCATTCATCAATTGCAGGACGGCCAGGGAGTGCCTGTCGTCTACGGCGCCACGACGCTCAAGTCTGATGGCTCGCTGGTTGGCAAACGCCTTGCCGCTCTCGTGGGCTTGCGCGACCGCGCCCGCCGCGTGCTGCAATCACAGAACGAGGGCTGGCCGGAAGCGAGTCGCGATGAGGCGCGCCGCGCGTTGTCTCGTGCCTACGACCAGTTTGTTGTCGCCTATGGCCCGGTCAATAAGACGACGTTTGGCGAAACCGGCGACGGCAGCATCATCCGGCGGATGCCCAATCTCGTGAAGTTCCGCGAAGACCCCGACGCCATGCTGGTGATGTCTCTGGAGGACTACGACGAAGTGACGGGCAAGGCGACCAAGGCGGCCATCATGCTCAAGGACGTGGTTGGCAAGACGCCGCCTGTCACCCACGTCAAAAGCGCCGAGGAAGGATTGCTCGTCTCGCTGAACCAACGCGGCACCGTGGACATGCCGTTCATCGCTGCTCTCTATCACACATCTGAACAACAGGTCATCGCCGAACTCGGCGACCTGATCTTTTGTGACCCGGAATCGAAAAGCTGGCAGACCGCCGATGCGTATCTCTCCGGCAATGTCCGGGACAAACTCGCCGCCGCCGAACGCGCCGGGCCGGAATATTCCCACAACGCCGACGCACTCCGCGCTGTCCAACCCGAGGACGTGCTGCCCGGAGACATCGACGCCAATCTTGGTGCGCCTTGGATACCAGCCCATGACATCGCCGCCTTTACGGCCGAACTATTCCGTGTCAATCCGTCCGACGTTCCGGTTGCCCATCTGAAGAAGGACGCTGTCTGGAGCATGGAGGCCAACTACTCCGCCAGGGCATCGGTGGGGGCATCGTCGGAGTTCGGAACCGCCCGTGCCAACGGCGCATGGCTGCTGGAACTGGCACTCAACATGAAGGCACCGACGATTTATGACACCATTGACCGCGGCGACGGCGAGGAGCGCGTAGTAAACCAGGAAGAAACGCTCGCCGCTCGGGAAAAACAGAAGCTCATCAAGGAACGCTTTCGCTCCTGGGTGTTTGCTGATCCCGACCGCACCGAGCGGTTGGTGCGTGATTACAACTACATCTACAACAACCTGCGTCCCCGCCTCTTTGACGGTTCCCATCTCGATTTCCCCGGCATGAATCAGGCTCTGAAGCTCCGGCCACACCAGAACGACGCGGTGTGGCGCGGCATGAGTTCCGGCAACACACTGCTTGCCCACACGGTCGGTGCCGGCAAGACGTTCACGATGGCCGCGACCGGCATGAAGATGAAACAGGCCGGGCTTATCAAAAAACCAATGTACGTGGTCCCCAACCACCTGCTGGAGCAGTTCTCCCGCGAGTTCATACAGCTTTATCCCAATGCCAAGCTGCTCGTCGCCGCCAAGGAAGATCTGACCCGCGAGCGTCGCAAATTTCTCACGGCCAAGATCGCCAGCGGCGAGTGGGACGGCATTATCGTCACCCACAGCAGCTTTGAACGCATCGGCATGTCGCGCGACTATCAGAAACGATTCCTGCTGGAGCAGATCGCGGAATATGACGCGCTGCTCATCGAGCACGCGGGAGCAAAAGGTGGCAACCGCAATATCATCAAGACTATTGAAAAACAGAAAGCCGCACGCGCCGAGCGCCTGGAGGACTTGCTTGCCACGGACAAGAAGGATGACGGGCTGGAGTTCGACGAACTCGGCGTCGATCACGTCTTCATCGACGAGGCCCATTACTTTAAGAACCTGGAGACCCCAACCAAGATGGACCGCGTCGCGGGAATCCAGACCGGCGGTTCGGAGCGGGCATTCGACGTGTACATGAAAGCTCGTTACCTGAGCGAGCAACATGCCGGGCACGGTGTGACGTTCGCCACAGGCACGCCGATTTCCAACACGATGGTTGAGATGTACACGATGCAGCGATTCCTTGACCCCGAGGGACTTAAAAGCCGGGGACTGGAACATTTCGACGCCTGGGCAGCCACGTTCGGCGAAGTCGTTGACACGATGGAAATTTCCCCGGACGGCAAGGGTCTGCGTCCCCGAAGCCGCTTCGCCCGGTTCACCAACCTCCCCGAACTCCAGCAGATGTTTCGAGCATTCTCCGATGTGCAGACCGCCGAGATGCTCAACCTGCCGCGGCCACGGTTGGAAACCGGTAAGCCGATCATCGTTGCCTGCCCGATGTCCGAGGAACAGCGACTGCTCCAGGACGAACTGGTTGAACGTTACGAACGCTTACGATCACAGAAGGTAGACCCACGCGAAGACAATGCCCTCGCCATCACCACCGATGGACGCAAGCTGGCCACAGATGCACGCATGTTGTCGTCCACCGCACCGGATTTTTCCGGCTCGAAAGTAAATCGCCTTGTCGAAAACGTCGCGGCGATTTGGGAGCGGACGAGCGCTACGCGCGGTACGCAGATGATCTTTTCCGACATGGGAGTCAATCCGACCAATTGGGGTTACTCGCCTTACGAGGAAATCGTTCGCAAGCTCGTGGCCCACGGAATCCCCCGCGAGCAGATCGCTGCCATCGGCGATGCCGAAACGGACGCCAAAAAGCAGGCGCTCTTTGAAAAAGTGCGCCAGGGTTCCGTCCGCATCCTGCTCGGCAGCACACAGAAAATGGGCACCGGCACCAACGTCCAGAAACGCCTGGTTGCGCTACATCATCTTGATGCGCCGTGGAAGCCCGCCGAAGTCGAACAACGCGATGGCCGCATTCTTCGCCAGGGAAACGAGAACAAGGAAGTGGCGATCTACCGCTATGTCACCGAAGGTTCCTTCGATGCCTATATGTGGCAAGCGCTTGAGACCAAGGCCCGGTTCATCGGTCAGGTCATAACCGGCGACAATGCCGCCCGGCGCGCCGAGGATATCGGCGGTCAGGAACTCTCCTATGCCGAGGTCAAGGCGATTGCATCAGGCAATCCCGCCGTCCTCACGCTTGCCGAGGCCGACGCTGAATTGCAACGACTCGCGCTTCTCAAGAAAAACCACCTCGATGAGCAATACGTCGCCCGTCGCAGCGTCCGCGACTTGCCGGAGGTCATCACTGGCCAATCCGAATGGTTGTCCAAACTTTCGGCAGACGAGGCGACCGCGAGCGCTCATGCCGCCGATCCCATCGCCATCGGTGGGCGTACTTATCCACGTGAAGGCTTGGCCGCAATTCTCGGCGTCAAGCTCGATGCCTTGCCGAAGAATGTCGGCGAGGCGAGCCGTGTGGCGCTTGGCAGCTATCGCGGGCTGCGTTTTGGCATCGTGCTGCACACGCAGTTCCCGCCCGAGGTGTATCTGGAAGGCGCAACCACACGGGAGATAATGTTATCGCGAGAACATCAGGGGCCGCGTGCTGTCCTGAACGCAGTGGAACGTCTGGCAAGCGAATACGGTTCTGAATGCGAGCGGGCGAAACAAAAGATTACCATTGCGGAAGGCCAGCTTCGGGACAATCGGGCACGGCTCGGCAAGCCCTTTACTCTTGATGCTTACCTGGCCGAACTCACCGACTTGCGTCACCAGCTCAAGACCGGTCTTTCCGGTACACGCCATGAACCAAGCAAACGGGATGGGCCGAGTATTCCCGAGCTCGCCGACCGCATTAAAGCACTCAAGGCCGCGAACAATATCGACGTCACGCCGCAACGCATCCGGCAAAAGCACTCTTCCGCTGAGGAACCGGTCACCACACGTATCCGCCGCCGGACCACCGCACCCCGAACGTCAGATCAGGCGGTTGAGCGCGACGTCGCACCAGAACCAAATCAGACTTCAACCGCCACGCTGCCTTTGACGTTCCAGGAACGCATCACGGCGGAACGTCAGAAAAGTCATTTGGACGTACAGTCGACTCTGAAGTGAGTCCAAACTTTCAAGTGTTCGTGAGAGAATTCCAAATGTTTGCGAGGAAAATCTCTGGTTGACAAAGCTGACGAGGCATGCCCATATTTGGGGGTGCGCCGTATTAGTCGTTAGAATCATCAAAATACGAGGTTGTGATGCGTTGTTCAGAACAATTGTCGGACTTCGTTGAAAGGAATCGAGCGGGGACCCAAGATTGGACGGCAAGGGGAAAGCGGATTCTGCCGATGCCGATGCCATGAGTGGACATGCAAGTAAGATGGACGGACCCAAACGTAGCAAAGGCGAGAAAACAATCGCCGAACTGGTGTGTTATTTTGCCACACGTCAGCTTCGGAGGAAGCTCGAAGATTTTCGTATTGAATGGGAAATTAAGAATGGGCCGATAGATATTACAAGACATTATACGTCTATGCTTACTTCGGATGAGCAAGAGTTTCTCATGAAAGCGGAACCAAAGCGGTACTTCGACGGTCTCCCGACATTTGTGCAAGATTTTATCAGAGAAGCCATGAGGGAAGCTGCCGCCGAAGGAAGCTTGGACAATATGCCATCGTCTTTTCTACGGATGTACATGCGGGGCGAAATGGAATCGGTCAGTCGAGCCAGCAACAAGTAGCGCCCCGAGGCTGCGAAGTCCTAAATTCTGTCATCGCACGCGGGCCTTTGTTCGTTTCTTCTTGGGTTTCTTCACTGTAGCAATTTTATTTAAATCGTCCGGAACAACTTTGGCTGAAGGCAACTGTTCCGGCGCGGACTTTGTACTGGGCGTCACCTCTTCGTCGGAACCGGAAATCATTGCCTTTGCGGCACACCTGCGAAACCTACTGCGATGTACTCGCGTCAAGAATTCATCTGGATCAACGTGCATGCCGAGCTGGACCCTTGATGGAAGAGACGCATGGCGAATGAACTCGTCAAACGGATTGCACATTGACAAAATAGCCTCCATAGAACGCGCTCCATGGCGGAACCGATCTGCGGTAAGCAACGCATAGATTATGTCCTCGTGAACTGCACACTCCCTTACAAGCTTTTTCTTGTCGCCATTTAACGGTACCTCTAGGGAGTTCATGAGACGGTCGTCTTTTTCAACCAAGCCCCGAAGTATGAGAGCTCGACGAATCATCGGCTTGGACATTCCTGCCGCGCGTGACACAGATTTGATATCGACATGCCCACGAAGACGGCTCACAAAATCTGTTCCTTTGGCATTCCTAAATACGTCCATTGATCGCCGAAGCTCCTGTGGATCGAGGGAGTCCTCTTGGATCTCCGCGCGAGATGACGGATCGAAGCTGGCAAATTTTGAAGTGATTCCACCCGCAAATACGAAAATGGTTGGACCGAACTTGAGAACTTTCTTCGCGGTATGCATTGTGCCTTCCTGCATAGCGGCCAAGAAGTACTTAAGCCATCCCAATGGCTCGCTGCCCAGACGACAATCAAACTCATCAACAAATATGAGTGGAATGGTCAAAGAACTTACTGCTTTGCGTGTTCGTGTAAGCGGCGGGTACTCTTTTAAGAGCTTTACGAGTTCGGAATGCAAATCTTCGATCTTAGAAAATTGTGAGAGATTTAGTTCGTGGATTCGAAGCTGTTGTTCGACCTTTGGAATGCTCTTGGCAATTTGTTTTGCGGCAAATGACTTACCCGATCCTGGCGGACCAAAGACGGCAACCGAGATCGGAGTGGCGTCCTTCCAATCAAGTCGCTGACTCCAATAATCAAAATGCCGCTTCAACAGATTGCGGATACTCCTGAAGCTCTCCATTTCGGCGCGTTCGGCGGTGACAAGGTTTTGAAAAGCACCGATTGGGACCACTAACTTACGTGCTGCGTGAGGTTGTCCAAGTAGCGTCATGCCAGGCTGCGGAAAGAGAGGGCTTCTGCCGGGTGCAAGTGTGATGTGATCGAGTACTTCTTCTGCGGCAACACTACAGGACGGGCGTTGAAGCAAGTATTTGACGTTCAGCAAAATATCGGTGGATGTCTTTGGTGGTTTGATGAGGTCGCTGACGACTGTATCTGGAAAGTCACGATTGAGGACGAACTTGTAGCCGTAGCGAACCATTGCAAGTGCAATATTGATGCGTGACAAGCCATTCCCGCTTCGAGCATCATCATCGCCAATATTCAATTGTTCGCGGAGTATTTCCCAATCTGAAGACGGATCTGTCATTCGACCGGCGGGGCGTTCAACCACTCTGGTGGGAATTGTGATGGTATGACATGCCTCGTCTGGATCAGAAGTGATCTGCTTTGCGTCGAACAGCGATTTAGACAAAAGAGGCGCGAAATAGCGGGCAAGAAAAACTTTAGAAGTTCTGTACGCTCGAGGATCTGGAAAACCCTGTTTGAAAAGATGCATAGTGGCGTACAATCCGTGCCGTAGAGCGGACTCAATATCGGCGCCGTTGGGATGGTCATTGCGTGACCCAAAAAGACTCAGGAGTGAAGCAAGAATTACTGTGGACTTGCCAATCACGCGTCCCTCGTCTACAGGGTCTCTAAAGATGCTGTGTTTGGCGGTAGGAGCCAATGTAAATCGTACCAGTTGTCGTCCATCTACATTTCGAATATGCAATATTCCTGTATGACCAAACCGAACGATCAAGTGTGCAAAGCGAGATAGGCACTGCATTGGCGGAAAGGTGTGCAGATCCGTCATGAAGTCCTCGACGCTTTGCTCCCATGACAACCTGGTACTGACTGCGGAATCGCATCGTCTCAGCTCGTTTGCGCTTGTGATTACACAAGTGCGGCCGGCAATGTTTGGATCGGCGAGGAGTTTCCAAATTGAGTTGTCGCACGGAACGGGCGAGCGATACGCATGCAAGCGTACTGTCGGCAGCGACTTTGGCATGAACCAAATACACGGCAATTGATTGCGGTTGGCATTTAGCGGTACCTTGCATTTGTCGGTGATAAAGCTGGTCAGAACTTGAGTCGTAGTTTCAGTGCACCACGCATGGCCGTTGCTTGAATCATGAATTATCATGGTATCGAGCGCGGAAGTGTCGTTGATGGGCGCCGCCCGATATGCCGCGACTACACGCGATTTAGGGGACTTCAGGTCGATGCTGCCACTAAATTGATCTCCTCGGATTCTGTAGGCGGGAGATCCTTCATTGCGATTGAATTCCTCAAGTCCCCAAACTCGCGGGTTATCAGTTGGGTCACTTGGTAGCCATGATTCAATGCCCCAGTGCGACAAGGGGCCATCTTTGGCCAGTGACTGCAGTAGATGCGTCAAAAAATTTGCGCCAGATACGACATTTGCGACAGTTCGCCCGCGTTTGCCCACGCGGTAAGAATCGTAATGCCAGTCGCCAAGCACCAAGGCCGTTAGCTTATTCACAGACGTTCCTCATGGGGTTGAGGCACAGTCTAACGACAAATTGAGTATTTGCGTTTTCATTAAATGCGAAAAGTGATAAGTTTATCGCGTTCTACGCCGGTTCAAAGGGTAAACACCCTGTGCATGTCGGCCGTGAACTGGTCACTATTTGTTCGGATTGCTGGGCATCGAATGGTGATCGGTAGCAATCAAACAACGGTTTACCGCTAACGGCGGAGAGTAGAATCGATCTATAGCGCGAGGGCCATGTATTAATGCGAATTCTCAGCCTTGATGGCGGCGGGTATCTCGGATTGGCGACGGCAGCATTTCTTCATGAAATGGAGCGTCACTTCAATGCTAAATGTAGCGATCGGTTTGAAATGTTTTGTGGGACGAGTACCGGATCGATTATCGCGCTGGCGTTGGCGAGCGGCAAGAGCGCGAGTGAGGTTGTTGAGCTCTACAAGTTGCTTGGCGCTCAGGTATTTCCCTCGTCAATAAGCCGATTGTGGAAATGGCCGAAAATTGCCTGGAGTCTTGCGCGCTCGACTTACGGGAACGAGGAGTTATACAGGTGTTTGTTCGAACTCTTCGGTGAGACGACACTGGGGGACCTTAGTGCCAGAGGCAAGTACGTGATGGTACCGGCATTCTGCCTTACTACCGGGCGGCCGCGCGTGTTTAAGACCGACCACGCCGCCGGCCTCACGGCGCACAGCAAGTATCGACTCGTTGACATAGCTATGGCAAGTTCGGCGGCTCCGATCGTCTTGCCGCTTGTAAATATTCCCAATCCAGTTTCTACCGCAATAGAGACGTTTTGCGACGGCGGGGTTCTGGCCAATCATCCCGCAATGCTCGGATTGATCGAAGCACTGCACACGCTCAAAGTCGACTCCGGGAAGATTCGCTTGCTGTCGGTATCTACCCCACGTAAGAGCTTAAGTTCGCAAGCGGTGCATCAAAAGTCGCTGCGCCGGGGACTATGGGGATGGGGCGATGATTTGGCGGGTACGCTTATCGACTCGAATTCCATGATTTCTCATGAAACATTGAGGCGATTGGTAAAGGTAATCCAAGGAGAGCCGGTCTATGAACGAATCGAGCTCAAGAACGAACACTGCCTGGAAATGGATGATTCCAGTGGTAAAGCCACGCAGCAATTGTTGACAATTGGTTCCACCGAGGGGCAGTCCGGTCTAACGCGTGATAGAATGAAGCGGTTCTTTGAAGGAGAGTGACCCATGGCAAACGTTCAGCGCTGGTTCGAGAAATTTCACTCCGAAATCATGGTCGATGAAGATCTAAAAGGCGATCTCCGCGAAAAGCGCGACATCCTCGTTGCGAAGATTCGCGCGTATCTGAAATTGAATAGCCTCCCGCTCTGTGAGCAATACGGGCAAGGAAGCTATTCGATGGGTACGGGCGTTGTCCCCGCGCATCGAGAATATGACATAGATGTCGGACTCATGTTTCCGATCAGGGAGTCTGACTATTCAGTAAAGGATGTTAGAAAATGGGTCTGGGAAGCAGTGAAGAATCATACCGCCAAAGTCGAGGATCGCGGCCCCTGCGTGCGAGTGACCTATCAAAATGAAGGGTTTCATGTCGATTTGGTTTCGTACGCGCGTTGGTCCGACACCCTCGGTATTGAGCAGTTCCGCATGGCGCATAAGGAAAACGGCTGGCGTTCCGCCGATCCGCCAAAGCTCAAGGAATTTGTGGCAAAGGCCCGGGAGCCATTTGAGATTTACAAGGACAAACCTACAAACACGGACCAGTTCCGTCGTTTGGTGCGTTGCCTTCGCAGGTGGATCGACGAGCAATACCGCGGCGATGTTCCAGGAAAACCCTCCGGACTTGGTATGGTCCTCTTGTGCAAACAAGGCCTTCAACCAACCGGCAATCTGGACCGCACTCCCGATGATCGAAGAGCACTTGAAGTGTTGGCGACTCAATGCGCGGGATTTGCGGCGATATCGGCAAGAAAGCCCACGCCGGAATATGAAGACCTCTTTGGAGGATGTTCCGGCGAGCAGATGAAAACGCTCAAGGATAAGTTCTCTGCGCTTAAGGATGCCCTTACTTCGGCGGGTAATGAGGCCGACGAATCTAAGGCGTGCGACATTCTTCGGAAACTATTTGGCGAGGATTTTAAGGGGCCGCCCGCCGGTGATAAGGTGAAGGTAACAGAAAAGCCCGCCATTGTTACCAGTAGCGCGTCGGGTTAACACTTGTCAGCAGCAATGTCCGAGAGCGCCGACGCCGCCTTGACAGACTTGGGATTCACACAGACGGGCCAGGTGTGGACCCATGCGGGGCTGTTGTGCGGCGAGCGAACCTTTAGGATGGATGTGGAACTGCCCCGTGAGTTTCCTTCAGCGCTTCCAATCATAAAGGTTCCGCGGAAGGACCTCGCTGAACCACTGCCCCACGTGGAACTAAGTGGTAAAGTTTGTCTTGCTCCCACAAGCGGTATTTTGCTTGATGCCTCGCGGCCTGGAAGAATCGTACGTGATGCTGTTGCGCGAGCCGTTGTAATCCTGTCTGAAGAAAATCGAGAGTCGATACGTCGTGCGTTTCACGAAGAGTTTTCTGCATATTGGGATAAGGCTAATCAAGGACACCTGTTTCTCAATGGAATGCTCGCCTGTAAGTCTCGCCCTCTGATTGCCCTTGGGGGCGTAAATAATAAGACCTCTGAGATTTTCGTGGCCGAGCGACGAGAGGAATGTCAGTGGCTTGCCACCCGATTCGGTATCGACCGTGGGAGCCAGCTAAATGTGTACTGTCTTAAACTCCAAGCGTCATTTCCACCGCTGGATGGAGGAGACAAACCCACGGTCGAATGGCTTCTCGACATTCTTGAATCACGAGCCGCTGCGGTTGATTTTGCCCATTTTTGGCAGTGGCTTCAAAATGTCGGATTTCCCTCCTATGTCGTGATGTCTATGCCCGCCATTGAGACAGGATCAATCTTGGCATGCGCACGCCTGCCAAGCCCACACGATGGACCAGCTACCGGAATTACTAAGGGTTTTAGGCAAGGCTCGGCCATTCCATTTGAACTCGCATTGCGTGCGATTAAAAAGCTCCCCATCGGGCGACCACGTTGTCTTAGGCTTGACCGTGAATTCGCCCTTTCTCGCGTAGGAGGAGACACGACACTGCTAAACAGAAGAATTGCCATCGTGGGCTTGGGCGCCATTGGCGGTCACCTTCCGGCCATGTTGGCACGCGCTGGCGCTGGTGAACTTAGGCTGATAGACGATGACGTGCTAAGCCCAGACAACGCAATGCGGCATGAACTGGGGTATTTTGGACTACTCAAGAACAAGGTCGACGCTCTTAAATCACTATTAGGCTCGACCTATCCAGAGCTATTGGTTCAGACAAGAGCTGAACGAGTCGAAAACACGCTCACCGAAAATCCCGATTGGGTGATGGGAGTAGAAGCCCTTATCTTCGCGACCGGCGCGGAAACTAGCGAGCTCGCCGCGAATGATAAGATCGGCAGAGGTGTTAATCGCCTGCATGTGTGGATCGAGCCGCTCGGGTTGGGCTGGCATGTACTCGCGATTCCCAAAGGCGTGCCCGGCTGCTATCGGTGTCTTTTTGCCCATGACGCCGAGAGGGGATTTTTCAATATGGCTTCGCTCGCCCTTCCCGGCCAGAATTTCCAACGCAGCGTCGCCGGATGCCCGGGGACCTTTACTCCATTTGGAGATCTTGATGCGACGCAGGCCGCTCTGGAATGCTGTAGAATTGTGCGTCGTGTCATTAATGGGGAGATTGGTTCAACCACGTTGTTGTCTTGGCGTGGCGATCCCACGTTGTTTCAGCATGCGGGTCTGAAATTATCTATACGCGGCGAAGAGGCATGTAGGGCTGGTCTATTGCAAGAATCGATTTCAAATTCACAATGCACCGTTTGTCAGGCGGCAGCCTCATGAATATTTTCAGAGCATCAAGTGGAGAATTGAGGGTGGGCACTGAGGTACTCGACTGCATTCAGCGGTATCGTCAAGTGGAGCGATGGATGCCCGAAGCCGGCGGAATGTTACTTGGTCGTCGCATGGAATCCGGCGATATTTGGATTGACCGAGCTACCGAGCCTTCGCCCGCCGACAAGAAGTCGCGGTTCCGTTTCTTGCGTGCCCGTGAGCCCGCCCAAGTAGCCGTAAACGCCGCTTGGAAAGGAAGCAGGGGAGAGGTGAACTATCTGGGTGAATGGCATACCCACCCCGAGCCCTCACCTACGCCTTCGCGGTTGGATATTTGCAATTGGAAAGGAATCATTCGAAACGCAGTGTTCGAAGGCGATTCGCTTTTATTTCTGATAGGCGGAATCGACGAACTCGTGATTTGGGAAGTGTCTCGAAAGAACCGAGAGGTGTGCATGCTTGGACGATTCCCTTATTCGTAGTGGTTCTGCTGAGTCAATGCCAATTCGACCAAATTAGAATCAAGCATGTGTCAGATGGGACAAGACCGGGGAGTCTCCCAGTTCAAGTCAGAGCTTCAATGTCGATCGCAAGTCATCGAATTTACAGCGACGAATACGCTTTATGCGGTTCTGGCGACCCGCGCCGCACTTGCAGCGTTAGCTTTTGGCATAGGTCGAAGCATTCTGCGGCATTGACTCTGCCGAACTAGGAGCTATCCACCACGAGTCGAGTGAGCATTTTGGTTGTATGCGCCGTACGCTAACCAGGGATACTTGTTTACCCCAAGTTGCCCAGTTTTGAGGACCGCCAAATGTCCATCTTTGTCAAAGATCCACAAGGACTTCTCGAAACCTGCTCCAGACTCAAAGGCTGGCCCCGCAAGGGTCAGCAACTCTGGCTCGCAGACCCCAAGCGCTGCGCGTGCGATCCCGGCAATCTCTCCAAGGCACTCCGAGGCAATGGGCTTCAGCCTCTGGCACCCAGCGCGGTTTATTGGCTCACGGCCGCCTTCCGGGGTTTGGGTGTGTCTCTCTCTGTCTTCACGGAAACAAGGCGCGTCCGCAAATCCATGCGATACGGTCCCACTGCCATCGCTCTACCTGATGGGCAACGTGCCTTTGAGGTCCTGAGAGATCGAGCGCTTTACGCCAGGGCCAGGGAAGCGCGGGTCTTGGTTTGGAGTTGCGAGACCTCCAAGATCATGATCAAATGTCTTTTGGAGTCGGGATGCAGTGTTGAATTGCTTATTTCCCAGCCGCTGAGTTATCGCGGGACAAATGAACTGGGCCACAAGGTGCGAACCAGTGCGAGCTTTCTGGCTCGAGATGTTTGGAGAGAAGCCATCGGGAGATCGTCGGTGGCAGCCAGAATTTCGGTGTCTGGGTACGAGCGTTATAAAGCACCATTTCGTGGTTTTCATGTTCCCGGTATTGGCGTGGCCGTTGGGGCGTATCAAAGCCCTGATGGAGTCACATCGAAGAACTCGGCAATGTGTGGCGATTCGCTCCCGGCGATATTGGTGTCGTCGGACGATCCTGGATATAAGCCATGGGCTCAGTATTTCGATGACCAATTCGAGCGACTGCGAGCCAACGCAGCTCCGCTCATGGAAATCAACGCCAAGAGAGCCCGGATACTTGATGAACTCACCCGCCGGTGGATTGATACGTTGCAGCAATCAGAGGACTAAGAGCCAGCGCAGAGATCGACCTACTTGGTCATGCGAGCCTTTTGCATCCTCGCCCACTCCCTCCACTGCTCGGTCTCCCCACGCAATGCGATTTCGGAGAGCCGTCGGCCCGTCAGCTCATCTGTCTTGGAGACTCGGAGCTGGAGTTTCACGAGCGACTCCATCGCTTGCAAATGCTCCGGATACACCTCAAGTGCGGACTCATATGAGGCAAGAGCCTCGTCATTGCGCCCAGCGCGTTCGTATACCGCACCGAGGTTGATTCGGGGGTCAGGGTGACCTGGCAGCAACCGTCGTGCCCATTCGAATTCGCTCGCAGCCTCGTAGAGCTTTCCCTGTCCGAGATATAGGACACCCAGGTTGTTGTGAGCAGGGCCGTGGTATAGGTCTGCAGCCAGTGCTTCGCGGAGGATCCGTTCAGCCTCGAGCGGCTTGGTTTGCAGCAGATCGGCGGCCCTGGCGTTAAGCTGATCAGCCTTTCGTGGATCGCGCGATTCGGCGGATGGCGTCGCATATGGGCTAGATGACTTCTGCGACGATGAACACGCAGTGAGGCAAGCAAGGACGATGATGGAGATGGTGGATCGGGTGATGTGCATAAGTGATTTACCGAAGCAATGGTGCCGAGTTGGCGGGAACTGGGGAAGGGTTCTGAACACTGGTAGAGCTTGAGACTTCGGCTCCGGGGGCGAACACGGTTTCAAATACGATCAAGACGGAGATTAGGGCGGGGATCGCTGAGGTGCGATCAATGACCTGCTTGGCATCGATTGCGATTGGCGTGCATTGCATAGACACGGCCCGCCACTCCGGCTGATGTGTTCGCCAGTCGCTGAGGAATCGACCAAGCTCCGGCAATCTAATCGGCTGCAGCGTGAGCCGGAACGTGCGTTTCCGAAGCGTTGAGTTCAGGGAAGTTTCAGAGTCAGGCGTGAGCGATGACATCGTGGCCACAGGAAGCCCGGCTCGCATCAGCGAATCACTCACCTGCGAACTCAGACCCTTCCCCGGTTCTCGGGTGCCCAGTGGGGAGGGTCGTTCCGCGTCGGGTTTCTGGAGGTTCGCTATCGAATGTTGAACGCTTCGGTAGCGACTGGAACTTTGAGTAGTCGAGTTCAGCGACCGAAGACCCGACGCGGTCACAATCGAGATCGCAATCAGACAGCAGACACCAGTAGCGCCCAAGATGAGTGAGTGATTCATTTCACACCACCCTTCTGGCCTGGACGGAACACTAGTGAGACGCGCGACGTTCCGTTGGATGTTGACAGCCGAGGCTCTTCCAACTTCCAGTTTGTGGGCAGCGTGATCGACTTCAGGAATGCCTGCGCATCGCCGCGTATATCGATATTTACACTCACAGAGACTTGCGTCACAGAGAGGTTCTGCACTGTCACCTCGTCGTTGTGAGGCCATTGTGCCAGCAAGTCTTGCAAGGCCGTCGCCGCATCGAAAGTCGCCAAGTCTCGACCAGACGAAGCGAGCATAGTGGAGCGATCGAGTGCCCGATCAATTGCGGCCTGTGCTTCGCTACCCGATGAATGGTCGCCACCGCCCAGCGTGTGATTCGCGGCTTGAACTACCTCGTGTTCAATTGATTGATCCAAGTCCGCGGCAGCCTGAACTCGCCGCATCCAGCCCACGCAAATGAGTAGCGTGCAAAGTATCATCGCGCTGCAGGCAATCAAAGTTCTCCGCCGCGCGGCGTGGCGGTATACTCGCGGTTCAAAGTCCCGCACCAATACGTTCAGGACAGAAGGATCAAGTTGAAGGTCGCTCAAGAACGGGGGAAGTGACTTGGGAGTAAGTGCAATCCACTCCGTGGGAACCGATGCCAGATCCGTTCGCTCAATCGCACACGCCATGACTCGGCCATCACCAAGAGACGCATAAACCGCGTGCACTGATTCTGCTGGCACGGGCAAGTGAGTCTCGAGCAACCCATCCAGTCGCAAGCGGGCATGTTTGGAATCAACTTGACCGCCTGACTGCTCGGTCTCAAGGACCGCCCAATAGAATCGTTCTTCTGACCAGGAATGCGTGTGGTAGTTCACGGCGCCCCTCCCGGTGCGTTCCGTGGATCAGTGTGCAGCACTTCTACATGTTCTTTCGCGGTCCCAGCTTTCCAAACTAGCGTGACCTTGTCTGCTGCGATCGCTTTGATGGTCCTCCCACCGATTGAATCGCCGATGTGCATGGTCACAATCCGGTCTTCGCTGGGTCGGTAGAACATCGCCGTCGGCGAATCCGCATCAGCCATCGAGACCGCGAGTAACTGTTCGGCCAACGCCGGCGGAGGCGCTGGTGGAGGCAGTGGCGGCGGAGGGAGTGCCGCAAGCGTCCACACAGGCGCATCAAACGCCTTGAGTTCCAGCGGCGCAATTGACTCTTTGGTGCCTGTCACCTTCGCGATTTCAATCGGCGCAACTGACCGTTGCTGCGGCCAGAAGGTCCACAGTCCGACCACGACTACCGCACAACCTGCAGTCAACATCCATCGCCGCGTGCGCTGAATATCTCGCTGGACGGCCACCGGTTGTAGTTGTGTCACCGCTGTCCCAGTGGTGCTAGACGTTTGCAGTTCGCGTACTGGATTCGATGCGATACTCACACGGATACCTCCATCGTTTCTTCATCAATTCCAGCAATCACGCGAGCGACTTCAGCGGAATTCGTCATCCCTCGAGCAACCAGCGCTTGTCCAGCTTCAAGCAGCGTCACCATGCCATTATTTCTCGCCAGCGCAGCAATCGCAGATGTCGGCGACCGGCGATTCACTTCAGTCCGCATCGCCTCGTCCAGCACCAGCAATTCAAACACACCCGTTCTACCTCTGAACCCGGTCTTGAAACACTCATCGCAACCCGCTCCGCCGCACGCACCGTGGAACGTCCGCAACAACCGCTGCGCCAGCACCGCCGCCAACGACGACGATACCAGGAACGGCTCCACGCCAAGGTCCAGCAACCGCGCCACAGCGCTGGTCGCATCAATCGTGTGCAACGTGGACAGTACAAGGTGTCCCGTCAAACTCGCCTGCACCGCAATCCTCGCTGTCTCCTCATCACGAATCTCACCGACCATGATCACATCAGGATCCTGCCGCAGAATATGGCGAAGGCCCGCCGCGAACGTCACGCCCTTCTTCGCGTTCAACTGCGTCTGACTGATCGCAAGCCCCGCCGTGGAAAGGTCATACTCCACCGGGTCCTCGATCGTCATGATGTTCAGTTCGCACCCATTGCTCCCACCCATCACCACCGGGCTCGCATTGCTTGTGATCCACGACAGCGTCGTATACAACGTCGTCGTCTTGCCCGACCCCGTCGGTCCCGTCACCAGCACGATCCCACTCGTCCGCGACACCTGCCCCAAAAACCGCCGCTGCACATCCTCCGGCATCCCCCGCGACTTGAAGTTCAGTAGATAGCCCGATCGATCTGTACCCAGCAACCGAATCACAATCCGTTCCCCATACGTCGTCGGTAGCGATGCAATACGTAAATCCACCCGATGGCGCGATTACCCCCCCCCTTTCGTCACCGACCCCCCAACCGACCCCGC
>CAZAEQ010000041.1:0-36753 GCA_964484185.1 uncultured Phycisphaeraceae bacterium | reverse complement strand
TGCACAGGTGCTGCATGGCTGTCGTCAGCTCGTGCTGTGAAGTGTCGGGTTAAGTCCTCTAACGAGCGCAACCCCTATCGCTAGTTGCCAGCGGGTAATGCCGGGGACTCTAGCGAGACTGCCGTTGTAAGACGGAGGAAGGTGGGGATGACGTCAAGTCCTCATGGCCCTTACATCCAGGGTTGCAAACGTGCTACAATGGTGCATACAGAGCGATGCAAGAGCGCAAGCTGGAGCAAATCGCAAAAAGTGCACCCCAGTTCGGATTGCGGGCTGCAACCCGCCCGCATGAAGTCGGAATCGCTAGTAATCGGGGATCAGCTACGCCCCGGTGAATAAGTTCCTGAGCCTTGTACACACCGCCCGTCACGTCATGGGAGCCGGTAACGCCCGAAGTCGCCACACTACTGTGGTGCCTACGGCGGTATCGGTGACTGGGACGAAGTCGTAACAAGGTAGCCGTAGGAGAACCTGCGGCTGGATCACCTCCTTTCTAACGGATACGTTAGCCTTGTGTGCAGAGAGATCTGCACCTCGGATCGTAAGAACTTTCTCGTCCAACTCCGGTTGGGCAACCAGGTAGCAATATCTGGTGAACGCGGTCTGCTTCCTATTCACTTGTGCAAACGCCATTTGGCATGCAAAACACCCGGTACTTCCGGGTGTTTGTGTTTTTACACGCTTTTTTGCTGCAAGACGTTTTGCCTGCTTTTTCGCGGCCAAAAACACCTCGTTTGCCCGGGGGGTTGCCGTTCCAAAAAGCCAGGCCTTCCCCCACTGCTGCCCCTGTGTTGGACGTCAGGTGAGCACCAGGCACGCGAGACGGCCAATCGCCACCCATTTCACGTTCAATGCCAGCAAACTTGGCGTGGTGGACTTACAGAGGCTTCCAGCGCCCAAAAAGAAAGAGTCCCACCCGCGGCAGGCGGATGGGACTCAGGTCTTAATGAACTGGAAAGTTGGGTTCAGCAACCGGTTGAGAACGCATCGACGAAGTCGAGGTAATCAAAGAAGTCAATCACGGTGTCACCGTTGAAGTCAGCGCTTGGCTCCTGCGCCGAGAAGGCATCCACAAAGTCCAGATAATCAAAGAAGTCAACGACAGTGTCGCCATTGAAGTCGGCTGCACAGCCGCCGCCGCCCGGGAAGCAAACGCCGGTAAACGCGATGCCATAGCCAAAGGTCGAGAAAGTTGTGTCGTCCCATGAGGCAAGCGTGATATCGCCACCGTTCAGCAAGCCATCTGGGGCGCGGACTGCGTTGAACGGAGTGTCTTCCCAAATTGATTCCGGGATGGAATTGTTGGGATCGATGTCGTAATGCGTGACAGCGATGTAGTAATCACCGGCAGTGGTCACAAATGAGTTATCCAGCGCTGAAGCCAGGCCGCCGTTTCCAGATGGATCATCGTCATTCATTTCGACGGCATTTCCGGAAGCGTCGAAAAGGAAGAGCTGGGTATCTTCGAACGCTGTTGCCGGGACTGCGGTGGTTGCGGTGAAGTTTGCCGGATCGCAGATTGTGATTTTGTAAATGTCCGCGGTATCTGCGGTTTGGAGACTGCCGCCAATATCGTTCAACTGCCCGGTGCCAACAGGAATCTGGGCGGTCGCGATGGAATCGCCGGCATCGCCGCCGCCATTGACGAATTCATCCCATTGGGCTGTGCCCCCACCGCCGTTGGAATTGATGTGCATGACACCGGTGCCCTGGTCGCCGCCAAAGCCTGCGACGCGAATGAAGAATGAACTTCCTTCAAAGGCGTTCACGGTTACCTGGGATCCAAGTCCGCAGAAGTCATCGTTGCATTCCTGGGGAAATGCGCCGCAATCGAGATAGACAGTGAGTGTGGTATCGAAGTCCGAGTTGCACAGATCGATGGTGTATGAACCTGTGGCTGGCGGAGTGAAGATGAACCACACATCGCTGCCGCTGAAGACGCAATCCGGATCTGTATCAGTCGTGGCACCGACATTTGTAAATGGATTGTCGCCGACGAATACCTCATCTGATAGATGACATTCATCGTTTGATGGCTGGGCGCATGCGACCGATGCCAGAAGCACGGCCGCTGCAGAAGCGGCTGCTCGACTTACATTCTTCATTCTGATCTCCCTTTCCAAATGGACCGCCTGTTGATCAATGGAAGTTTACAAACGCTTCCATTTTGCCCGCACGGCGGCAGCGGGCGTCAGTAATGTACCAAAAAAGTGCGAATGCATAGCTTTATTTTGCACGCAAATCATGAAATATCCGCGAAGGTCTGCCAGGTGTATCGAGAGCGTCAGAGCATTCGCAAGAGCATGATTGAGAATGCAGTAAAGGAAATGAGCAGGAGAACGCTGCCAGCAATAAGCGGCACGAAGCGACGGCGATGCCGGCCGATTTTGGTTTTTCCGGCGAGACCGCTGCCGCATTCGGGGCACTTAGATGGGTTATCGGAGGGGATTCCAGTCACATCGAATCCGCAATTGCCGCAGGATGGGAACGTTCCGTGATACTTCCCGCGCCAACCTAAGAACAACAAAAACAGCCCGAGCGGAAAGCAGAGCAGCAACAGGATCACGAACAATGAGACAAATGTAAGACCGGATCCACCCATACGAATTCTCCCGAGGCCACTAGCTATGGGATTGGTAAATGGGGAAATCCGCTTTCAACTGCATTATGGATTTGCGGGTCGCTGCTTGCCTTCGTGGCGGATGATCTGGCCGCTGGAGAGGTAGACAACGTCTTCGGCGACGTTGCACATCAGGTCGCCGACGCGTTCGAGTTCGCGGCCACAACGCGAAAGCAGCAGGCCGGCGGCGTGGTATTGCTCGCCAGTCTTCATGTAGTCGAGGACTTCGCGGAAGAGCTGGCGTTCGAGCTTGTCGATGGAGTCGTCCTGGAGCATGATCTCGCGTGCAGCAGACTCGTTCTCATCGAGGACTGCGCGGAGTAGACGGTGGCAAGTGAGTGGGACGCGCTGGCAGAGGTCGACGAGTGCGGTGGGTAATGCCGGATGGACAGCGCCGGGCGGGAGAGATTCGTTCAGGCGAACGACAATTTTTGCAATAGATGCGGCGTGATCGGCAGCGCGTTCGATGTCGGCGTTGACCTTGAGAACGAACGTGAGACGGCGGAAGTCTTTGGCGAATGGATGAAAGAGCGTCAGGATTTCAAAGCACTCGGCTTCGATAGCGACTTCTTCGCGATCGACGCGATCATCAGAGCGACGGACTTCGCGGGCGAGTTCGACATCCATGCGCTGAAGGGCATCGAGGGCGCGTTCGAGCATTTCGATAGCGAGAGTTGATTCGCGCACCAATCGGCGTCGCAAGGAGGCGAGGCGGCGTTCAATTGTCAATTGCGTATTCACACCGGATTCGGGCATCGGCATCCTGCTTTTCTAAGTACACCGCGTTGGTCGGCTTGCGCGACCTGAGGTGATTCTAACATATCGGAGCGGCCACGTCATTGATTGCGGCGAGGCTTTTTGCGAGTGCGGTCAAGCGGTGGGAGCGGTTTCACGACTGGGGCAGCTTCGGCAACTGGGACTCCCAGTCTTTTTCGCAGAACCGCGAGTAAGGTGTCGGGTTCGAGATAGGCATCGGGCGGGCGGAAATAGACCTCCGCGGAGCCGCCGGGTTGTTTGGGTGGCAAAGCGCGGACTGAGGCTTGAGTGGCGTTTCCACTGGCGTTTTTAAGCAATGTCGCGGCGACGAGCTTTTCATCCTTGCACATGAAAATGACATCTTTTTCTCGCACTGTCAGGGTGTGGATGTGCATGGAAGCGCACGCCACCCGAACCTGGGCCATTTCGAGGAGGCGCTCAACCTGGCGTGGCGGTGTGCCGTATGCGGCGATGAGATCGAGGCGGAATTTTTCCAGGGACTCGAAGGATTCGGCGATGGCAAGACGGCGGTAGGCTTCGAGACGACGGAGATCGCTGGGGATATAGGGACGCGGAATGGTGGCGATGACGCCGATTTCGATAGAGGTCGTAGCGGAAGTTTGCTTGGGTTTGTTGCTGCCCATTTCGCGGACAGAATCTTCGAGGAGGCGGCAGTACATTTCGTAGCCGACCGTGGCGATGTGGCCGGATTGTTCGGCGCCGAGCAAATTACCTGCGCCGCGGATCTCCAAGTCGCGCATAGCGATTTTGAATCCGGCGCCGAGCATGGAAAATTGTTCGATGGCGACGAGGCGCTTGCGGGCAATTTCATTGACGGGGCGATCGCCGGGGAGAACGAGGTAGCAGTAAGCGCGGTGTTTACTGCGGCCTACGCGGCCGCGGAGCTGGTGGAGATCGGCGAGGCCGAAGCGGTCGGCGTCGTTGATGATCATGGTGTTGGCGTTGGAAATATCGATACCGGATTCGATAATCGTTGTGGACACGAGAATGTCGGCCTCGTGTCGGACGAATTTGAGGATGACTTGTTCAAGTTCTTCGGGGGGCATCTGGCCGTGGCCGATGACGATGCGGGCATCGGGGGCGAGACGGCGGACGTTGTCGGCCATGGACTGGATGTCGTGGACGCGATTGTGGACGAAATAGATCTGGCCATCGCGGGCGAGTTCGCGGCTGATTGCCTGGGCGAGGCGACGGTCGTTCCAACCCATGACTTCGGTGACGATGGCGCGGCGGTCGGATGGTGCCGTTGTGAGTGAGGAGATGTCGCGGAGGCCGAGCAGGGCCATGTGCAAGGTGCGCGGGATGGGCGTGGCGGAGAGCGTGAGGACGTCGACGGTGAGGCGAAGGCGTAGGAGAGATTCTTTGTGTTCTACACCGAAGCGTTGTTCTTCATCGACTACGACCAGACCAAGATCGGCGAAGTGGACATCCTTGGAGAGAATGCGGTGCGTGCCGATGACGAGATCGACTGAGCCTTTCTTGAGGTCTTTGAGAATCTCGCGCTGTTCCTGGTCGGTTTTGAATCGCGAGAGGGATTCGATGCGAAAGGGGTAGCCGGCGAAGCGGGAGCGGAAGGTGCGTTCGTGTTGTTCGGCGAGGACCGTTGTCGGAACGAGCACGGCAACTTGTTTGCCGAATTCGCAGGCTTTGAAAGCTGCGCGGATGGCGAGCTCGGTTTTGCCGAAGCCTACATCGCCGCAGATCAGGCGATCCATGGGGCGGGATTTGCCCATGTCTTTGCGGATTTCGGCGAGTGCTGCCAGTTGATCTTCGGTCTCGTCGTATGGGAATTCTTCTTCGAACTCAGTCTGCCACGGAGTGTCAGGCGGAAAGGCGATACCAGGAAGGTGTTCGCGGGCAGCGCGAATTCGCAGCATTTCCGCGGCGAGATCTTTTGCAGATTCCTGGGCCTTCTCTTTTTGATTTTGCCATTTCTGGCCGCCGAGCGTGGAGAGCGGCGGCTTGCCTTTGAATCCGCCTACGTATTTCTGGACTTTGTCAATCTGGACGGCGGGAACGTGGAGTTTGCTGGAGTTAGCAAACTCGAGCGTGAGGTATTCCTCTGTTTCGCCGGGCTTCACTTTGCGACCGGGGAGGTCGCGCGGTGGCATTTGTGTGAGGCCGACGAAACGGGAGATGCCGTGGTCGGTGTGGACTACGTAGTCGCCGGGCTGGACATCTAAAAACGTGTCCATGGCGCGGCCAGCGCGGAGTTTTCTGGTGGCGCGGCGGGTGGTGAAGCGACCGATGAGTTCGTGATAGGGGACGATGTGTATTGGAGCATGCGTGCCATCGCCCCAGACGAAGCCGCGGTGGATGTAGGCGACGATTGAATCGACTCTTGCTGCTTCAGCGGGTGCGTGGGTTTGAAGCAGTTCGCCCAGTCGTTGTTGTTCGCCGGGGTTCTGGCAGAATGCTATGACTCGCTCGGGCGTCGGAAGCGTGAGCGGCGCGACTAGTTCTTTGAATGCTTCGGCGAGATCTTTGCTGAAGGGTTGGAGCTGGCGAACGGGAAGTTCGACGCGATGTTCAGCAGAGGTTGCGCCAGCGGAGAAATGGTTGATTTCGCCGAGGGCGTGGAAGTCGGATTCGAGTTTTTTGAGGACTGCGGGAGGGCCGAATATGCCGCGGGAGTCGATGATTCTTTCGAAGTAGCCGCGGCCCTGTTCGACAATTTCCATGGTCTCGGCGAGGATGACGATCGCTTCGCGCGGGAAGACTTCGAGGGCTGAGCATGTGCCTTCATCGCTCTGGATAGTTTTGAGATCAGCGCAGACAAGTTGCACGCCGGAGCCCGGCGCGAGTTTGCGGTCGGAGCCCATGGTTTCCAGGTCGATCTCGGTGATGCGGTCGAGTGTGTCGCCGAAGAAGTCGAGGCGGACGGGGATGCCGCAGACGATCTCGGGGCCATCGGCGAGCGCGGTGGGTGTGCCGGGGGAAAACACATCGAGGATGCCGCCGCGGATTGCGAAGTCGCCGGGCTCTTCGATGATTTCAACGCGGCGGTAACCGGCTTCGTCGAGCCAGCGGGCGAGGTTGCCGGGTGGAATAGTCTCGCCGAGCTTCACAATGCGAAGCAGACGGTCCATGCGACTGGGCATTGGGACTGATTGCATGAGTGATTGAATGGGTGCGATGAGGACTGAGCCGGGAGTAATTGCACCGGTCACGATTTCGCGGAGGACGCTGACACGTTCGGCGAAGAGATCGATGCTGACATTGGATTCGCCGGGAAGGACTTCGACTGCAGGCAGGCGCCGAACGTTGACGCCCAAGCCGGCGAGTTCATCGGCGGAATCATCCGCATCGTCGATGTGGGCAACAACAAGAATCACAGGGCGTTTGGCGAGCTTGGCGACGGCGGCTGCGCAGAGCGAGGTTGATGAACCGGCGGCACCGGTTGCAACTGCGCGGACGCGCTTGGACAGAGCATCTGCGAACGACTGCAATTGCGGCTCAAGCGCGAGAATTTGAATAAGGTCGGTCAGGGTTCTATCACCAGAAAAAAGCCGGAATGCGCGCAGGCCCACGAGGATAAACGTATATCCGCGGGGGCAAACTACTTGGATGACGGGGGAAGGCTATCCAGCTGAAGTGCTTTTACCTCGACCAATGGTCGAATCTTTTCGAGCATTTTGGGGCCGAATCCGTAGACCTTGTCGAGGTCATCGAAATTCTTGAAAGGGCCGTTTTTCTCGCGGTATTCAACAATTCGAGCTGCCAGTGAAGGGCCCACGCCGGGCAACAATTCGAGTTCGGCGGAAGTCGCTGTATTGAGGTCGAGGATCCCCGGACTGGCGATCGGCGTGGCGGGCGTTGAAGACGAGGCGCGCAATTCAGTGTTTGCCGAACCTTGCACAGAAGCAGGCTGCGAGCCCGACCTGGCGGCCCAATACACCGATGCGAGACCGCACGCCGCAAGCACGATGGCGGCCGCATATCGACCGGGCCGGGAGAGATTGGAAACCTGCTTGAGATTCACTTGAGAAGAGCTTACCAAGAATCTGGCAGTAAGGGCAACCAGCAATCATCAGGGCAATGGCGGAATCGGCGCGGGGCGGCCCTCGCGCATGGCTTGCCTGAAAGCGATGAATTTGGTGAGACCGGGCTTTGGCTGACCGTTTGATGCGATCAGGCCGCCACCGGCCATTTCGGGGACATCATCGCCTGCAATCGGGTCGGCGAGTTCCTGCCAGCAGACGTTGGTCACAAAGGGCTTGGCAGCACACATGGCGAGGACCTGGGCAATCCAGTCTGACTGGACCGGCGGCGACCAGGGCTTACGCCATGAGCCTGGCTCGAGCATTGGGCCAGCGGGCTCGTCACTGGCATCCTCAGCAAATGGATTGCTGCTGGGCTTGCCCGGGATCGCGGCAGGAGCAATGGGTTCGCTTGGGGCACCCAGCGCTGTGATTGCAAGTGGGCGCTCGATCTGGGCGTATTTGTCGAGGAGTGCCGAGAGCGCCATGAGGTCGCGTGTGGCTTGACCGGGCTGAGGCTGGGATATCTGAAGCCTGACACCGAGGATGTCGAATGGGACCGCGGCCTGCACAAGTGTTTCAGCGTACAGCAGTGGCGGGATACTGCGGCGATTGCTTGAGAAATATTCGCCCCAGGGCTGTGCAACCTCGACCTGCACGCGCGATTGCGGGTGGAGCTTTTTGATGACCAGCACACAGATGCGCGTCAGGTCCATAACTTGTTCTGGCGAGAGCTTGAAGTGGGTGTTTGCGTGCACACCGGAGATTGCGGTCCAGCGCGAGATGGTGCGGCGATAGCGAGTAACAACTGCCTGCACATGATCGTGCACGAGTTCGCGGAGGGTTTCGTAGTCGTGTTCCCAGATGTAGAGCCATTCGGGGATGCAAGTCGGGCGGAAGTCGATGAGCGGGCCGCCAACTACAGGGATTTTCGCGGTTTTGATGGCCCATTCGATCCAGCGATCGGTGGGACCAAAGGCGTATTCGCCTTCGTTTGGCTCAAGGTCGATCCAGCGCATGGGCATGGTGACAAAGTCGGCGGCGGCGACGAGAGATTTTTGCAGGATCTCGGTGATTGGTTGCGGCGAGAGCGCGATGCCGACCGTGGCGACACCGGGGAGGACCAGGAGCCCATCGCCAGGCAGGTTAATTGCCGAGCCGGGCGGCGGGGGTTCTTGTGTGACACTTTCGTAGCGTGCGGCGGCACGGGAGTAGAGCGTGCCACTTTGACGAAGGGGCAGCGTGCGAGCGGCATTGATAAGCGCGAGCTTTTCACCGGCATCGATTATTTTTAAGAGAACGTTGCGAGCGTGAACATCGGCTTTCTTGAGGTCGGGCTTATGGCCACTGGCGCAGACGAGGCCGAGCGTGAACTCAGCGCGGCCGGATTCAAACTGGAGCATGACCGGGTCGTCAGGAGGGAGATCAAAGAGATCCCAGTCTTCGAGTTTGTTGAGAAAGAGCATGATGCGATGGCGGGCAAGTTCCATCGAGAGGAGGTACGGCTCATCGCGTTCGGGTAGAAGGCACGTTTGAAGGACGAGGTGACCGAGCGCGGTTTGACCATCGGTAACCTGGAACTGGACGGAGATTCCAGCGGCATCGTCATTGGTGCGTTCGACCTGAAGGGTGCCTTGGGCGAATCGCAGGGATGCCGCGACGGGAACATCTTCCGAGCCAAGAACAAACGCCTGAGACAGGTCGAATGACTGTGCGGGTTGACCACCGGGTTCAAGAACGACAAAAGCGAGCATACGACCTCTAAAAACTCCATACCCCTTACACCTGCTTTGGGCCATCGAGGGGTGGGCCAAGAGGGTTCGGGGGCAACCTTAGCCCCGAAAGGTCGGGCTGGGGCGTATTCTTGGGTGTGAAGCCCCCTCCAACATCGTCAATGCCACATTTTGACTCCTCCGCACACTCAATTGAGGGAGGAAAGGACGCGCTCCTTGAGTCCTCGCTCAACCTGCCGCTCGCCCGGCGTGGAAAGGTACGCGATGTCTACGAACTTCCGGGGCGGGGAGAACTGCTCATTGTGGCGACAGACCGGATTTCGGCGTTTGATGTCGTGATGCCGACACCGATCGCGGGGAAGGGGCGGTTGCTCACGGAGTTATCGACCTTCTGGTTGAAACTGATCGCCGCCAAGGGCATTTGCGCCACACATCTGGTCTCGACTGATGCGAATGACATTCCGGAGATCGCGTTTGCTGGAAGTGGGACCACCACACGAGAGCAATTGCGCGGGCGGATCATGACCTGTAAGCGGGCCAAGGTAGTGCAGATTGAGTGCGTGGTGCGCGGATATATCGAAGGGTCGGGGCTCAAGGAATACCTTGCAACTGGCTCAGTCTGCGGCGTGAAACTGCCGCCGGGCTTGAAGCAGTGCGACAAGTTGCCCGAACCGATATTTACACCTGCGACCAAGGAGGAAGTCGGGACGCATGATGAGAATATTTCGTTTGAGCGCGCGTGCGAATTGGTTGGTCGCGGGCTGATGGAGAATTTGCGGGCCAAGACGCTGGCGATCTATTCGATCGCGGCGGAACACGCACGGGCACGCGGGATCATTATTGCGGATACCAAGTTTGAGTTTGGAGTGCCCTTAGATGGCGGGGAACCGATGCTGGTGGATGAGGCGCTGACACCGGATAGTTCGAGATTTTGGCCCGCCGATGACTATCAGCCGGGACGGGCACAGAAGAGCTATGACAAGCAGTTCTTGCGGGAATATCTCGAAGGACTGGTTGCCGGTGGAAAGTGGAACAAGCAGGCACCGGGGCCGGCGTTGCCAGAGTCAGTGGTGAAAGCGACGGTTGGGAAGTATGCCGAAGCGCTGAAGATACTTACAAGCTGAGCCTGACTACTTCTGCTTCACACCTTCACGCAAATTGGTGCGTTGCTCCATGATGGCCTGGCGTTTAGCTCGGAATTCTGCGAGTCCGGGGGGTTCGGGGAATGCGACGGCAAAACTCTTGCCGCCAGCTTGCTCGATTTGCTTGTAGTCTTCAAAGTGACTTGCGTAAATCTTGTCATAGGCCCAGCGTTGCAGTTCTTCATCGACTGCGCGGTACACGCGTTCGACATCTTCGGCCGGGACGACTTCCAGGAACTGCATAAAGGTAACACCGGCGACCTCATTGAAGTCGCTGGGGAATTTCTCAGTACGAACCGTGCCAGTGGCCAGCTCTCTGTACTGCCTTTCCATGTAGTACCGGTGAAAGCGTTTTGCGTATTCGACGCAGCGGCGATATGCCTCACCGTCTTCGCCAAGCAGACCTTTCTGGAAACCGTCCATGAGCGAGGCGGTGATTTCCTGAAGGGCCACATCGGGAGATGTTTCGCGATCCTTGAGTTCTGATTCGACGAACTCTTCCATTGGCAAGCTGTAGAGTACAAGATTACCAACCGGATCGTTGAGATTGCGTCGTTCGTAGGTGCGCAGTCGCTGGTAGAAGCGTTCGGCGACATCGAGTTGGCCGCGGCGATAGAAGAAACGCACGACATCTTTGAGGAAGTTTTCGTAGCCTGCGCCGTAGGAGGTGTAGACGCGGGTTTTGGTGTTGTCGGCCCAGGAGCGATCCATGAGTTCGCCGACGTATTCGCCGTAGCTCTCGGCGAAGTAGGCATTGGGAATCGAGAGGTAGGTGCCATCCTGCTTATTGGCGGCGGCCATGAAGTCAAAGTAGACTTCGCCTGAGCGCCAGAGTTCCTGGATGGAGTGAATGGCGACGCGGTCGGTGTTGAGGAAATCGAAGTCGAGGCGATTGGCATCGTTGTAACGACGCAGGCCACGTTCAACGCCAAGCGTGGACCAGTAGAGACCGTGTGAGGCAGGATGTCTCCAATCCAGCGGACCGAATTTTTCGGTGTACTGGATCATCTTGGGGATTTCCATGTGGTAATCAATTGTGATCAGGCGTCTGCGGACATATTTTGTGAGAGCTACCCACGCATCTTTGCGCTTGGGGTCCGCAACCATCGCCAGGAACTTGACGTTTTTCTCGCCCATCTTCTTTTCGATCGCGGGGCGGATGGGGGAACGGAGCAGTGATCGATCAAGCTCGTACAACTGGAGCATCTGGAACGCGCCGCGATCTGGCCAGAGAGCCTTGATTTCATCAGCGAGCGCAGCTGCATCAGGATTTTTTTCGCGCAGCTCTTCCATGCTGGTGGCAGCTTCATTGAAGGTGCGGAGCCAGTCACCATACTGCTTGATGACTACATCGCGGTTGCGGTTCTTGGGGTCAACCTTCGGGGGATCACCCATGACCACCTGCCACTCGGCGGCAAGTTGTGATTTGTAGTACTTGTTTACATCGTCGGTATAGCCCTGAATCTTGTGCAGGAAGATCCAGGCAAGTTCTTTGTGAATCAAGGTGTCATTGGTATTGGCAGGGATGCCTTCGTTGCGAAGGATGTTGATGCCAGCGCTCACCCAGTTCCAGCGTTCTTCGGGAGTCTGAGTGGTGACAGAAATGTTGTAGGCCATGTTCCAAGCGTGGAAGACCCAGACGCGGGGGAAGCGGGGTTGAAGCTTGGTAATTGCGCGAGCAAGTTCGATAGCTTCGTGGTACTTGCCTTCTTCTTTGAGATGATTGGCGCGGATCCAGAGGAAGTTGACAAATACGCCGCGGAATGCGCCCATGGCGATGCCGAGGGCGACTTGCGGCGGTTGACCTTTTTCAGCGACATCGGTGTAGACCAATTTATGGCGACCGGCTGAAGCTGTAAGCAGGAGACCCACGCCGCCAGAAGCGAATAGGAGGACAGCCATGACGATCAGGGCGACGAGTTGTGTCAGTCTGTCACGCGACACGGAAGTTCTCCAGAAGCTGCATTACCGGCCCAAAATCACTGGCCCGAATACGTCGCCAATTCGCGGCGTTGGAAGATAAAGCTTGCGAAAGCAAATAATCCCAAAGAGGCAAGACCCAGACCAAGCACACCAAGTGCTACGTCGACGATGGGGATGAGTTCGCCCTGCACCAGTCGCTCAACAGGCTTGAGGTCGGCATAGGCCTTAAACATGTAAGCAACACCCAGGGAGATGTTGCGAATGATGAAACGGATGATGCTGAGTTTGCCCTGTTCATCGGTGGCGTCGTAATAGTCGAGGGCGTTGAAAAGGAAGGTGGTTGTCTCGGCGGAGAAGAAGACGCCGAGAGTTACCAGACAGGCAACCGGGAAGCTCATGAATGTAGAGCAGAAGATCGCGACCATGGCCAGGAATGCGAGCTTGACCCAGAGGACGAACATCACGCGGATGTAGTTGCTGCGGTAGCTGGCGACCGGGTACGAAAGTTCCAGGCCGCCCTTGGGGAACATAAACGATGCTTCGTTCGCAGTGCGGGTGTAAAGGGCATCGCCGTTAAAGACCGTGACGCTGGCCTCGCCGCTGTCTTCGATGATGTCCGGGGGAAGAAGCAGAATCAGGTCCTGACCGAGCACGCACTCTTTGACAAAAGGTTCAGTGCGGCTGAAAGCGAAGGTGAGTTTGAAGACGGCATCGGGGCGATTGGACCCTGAGTCGACGCGGTACTTGAGCACCAGCGGCAGGCCAATGCGCTTCGCCTCCTGCAGCCCAGCAAATACATACGTCTCAGATTCGCCGGGCTCAAGGGTGCGGAACAGTTCGGTGTAGACCTTCATGAGGTCCGAGCGAATATTCGCGCGAACCAGCGGGTCGACCGCTTCAGGATCATTTGGGCTGCGCGGATCTCTGCCGAATTCGGCATTGCTCAGGCGCTCGCGGCGGATAACTTCGATGATAGTGTTGTTGAGTTTGTTTTCATCAAAATCAGGAGGAGCAGCGCGGACGGACTCGCGGGCCACCAGGATTTGAGTTTCGAGAATCTTGCGGTCTTCTGAAACCGGGGTTCCATCGGAGCTGACGTACGCAGCTGACTCGTTAAGGGCTGGCTGGCTGCGGAGGTATTCGGTGAACAGGAAGACGCCGGAGGCACAGACTGTGAGAAGGACCGCCGCTAAACCAACGACTCCGATCCACTTTCCGAGCAGATACTGCCAAGCCTTGACGGGCTTGGTCATGGTCTGCCAGATGACCTTGTCGCGCTGTTCGAAGCAAATGCTCGACATGGTGAGCAGGAGTACGAGAAGAGCGATGATCCAGAACGAGATGCCGGTGCCGAACTGCAGGACTGTCTGAACGCGGTAACGCAGGGGTGAGTGAGAGTCGAGCCACTGAGGCAGGAGGCAGAGCATGAGGACCAAAAGCACCATGAAGACAAGTGACGCCTTCATACGAATCGCTTCGGTCATGATGTTGCGGGCAATTGCGATGACAGGGTGTGACCCCGAAAGCAGCATGCGCATGCCAGCCAAAAGAGCAGTGAACGCGGCCGAGAGAATGATGCAACCTGCAATTAACTGGCCAGCAGCGGGGATATCAAGCCAGCCGGTAATGTAAAACGCAATCACGCCAATGAGTGCCAGAAGCAGGTAGACAAACGTAAGGCCAAGCCAGATGATGACGAGCGCGATCCCCGCGACTTCGGCGACCAGTACGGCGACACGTGTGGGATCGTTCTTTGACTTGAGGATGTCGTTGACTGCGCGAACGGAGCTTTGGAGTCCAAGATCGATTGAGGGCTTGCCGCCTTCACCGACGTCCCCCACTTTCGCCGGGTCGGCGGCAGGGGTTGATGTCGTGGCAGTTGGCGCGGTTGCAGGCTCCGGATTGTCAATCTTGTACGACGGGTCTGACTTCTGCCGCAGGGTGTAGACACCAACGACTGAAATCGCGGCGAGAATCACCACTGCCGAAGCGACGATTTTGAACATCTTCGTCTGCGCCAGCCGATCGAGCGCCTGCCATTGTTTGAGGACCCAGCTATACATGGTCAGGCTTTCTTGTCCTTTGAATCGCCGCCGAGCAGCGAATCAATGATGGAGGAATCGACATCAGCAACAGGCTTGCCAGATGGGGCTCCGATTGAGGAAGTTGGTCCGCTTTGGGTGGAGGGCGGAGTCGGCGAAGCTGGTTTGGCGGCCAGAAGCGAATCAAGCACGGAGGTGTCGGGGCCGGTTGGTTTGGCGACTGCGACTGGGGCCTCGACGGCAATGACCTCGTTCTTGTTGGCGAGGAGTTCAGAAACGAGAGCATCCCCTTCGGCGGACTTGAGGAACGCTGCGGTTTCGCCACCGTTTTGAGCGCCGCTGGTCGAGGCGTTCTCGGATTTGGCGCGTTCGACGATTTCAAGGAAGAGGGACTCGAGGCTCTGGCGCGGTTTGGACACGCGGAGGATTGCCCGTTCGCCCGAACTGCGGCGGCGGATGACCTCATCTATTTCAGAGATTGTCGAGTCGTCGAGCGGATCGAGTTCGATCTGCGTGCGATCGTGCTTGGTGAGGAGTTCATCGCAGGTTCCTTCAGCGCGGACCTTACCGCCGTAGAGGATGACCATGCGGCTGACGCAGTCTTCGACATCGGCGAGCAAGTGGCTTGAGAGCAGGACGGTCTTGCCACGACGGCCGAGTTCCAAGATCAGGTCTTTGACCTGACGCGTGCCGATTGGATCGAGGCCTGTGGTTGGTTCATCGAGGATGAGGAAGTCGGGGTCGTTGATGAGTGCCTGGGCGAGACCGATGCGGCGCTGCATGCCTTTGGAATATTCACGGACTGAGCGGTATTGGGCTCCGGAGAGGCCCACCATGTCGAGCAGTTCATCGATGCGCTTGGTGCGCGTGCGATAATCGATCTCGAAGAGCTTGGCGTAGTACTCGAGGGTTTCGCGAGCGTTGAGGAAGCCGTAGAGGTAGGACTCTTCGGGCAGATAGCCGATGCGGCGTTTGATATCGACTTCGGTGGGAGCCTTCGAAAAGAGCGCGATGCGGCCTGCTGTCGGCTTTAGCAGACCCAAGATCATCTTGATGGTTGTGCTCTTGCCGGAACCGTTGGGGCCGAGCAACCCGAAGATTTCGCCGGGGAAAATTTCAAAGCTGACACCGTCGACAGCGCGAGCGCGATCACGGAGCCAGAAGTCCTTAAAGAGCTTTGAGACCTTCTGGACTGCGACGATGGGAGTGCCGGTGAGAGCCGGGTTTGATTTCGAATCTGGATTTTCCAGCCGAGCACTTTGTAGAGAAGGCATGCAGACTCCTTTGAAGCTGGTGGGCCTGGTTATTGCTTGTCAGGCGTTTTCTGAAGTCCCTTGAGCTCTTCGGACTTGGTCTTCTCGAGTTCTTCCCAGCGCTTGGCTTCGGCCGCGCTCACCTCTTTGGCCTGGCGTGCCTTGACGATATTGCGGAGAATATCTGGATCAGGATTGACCATGAGGTTGAGAGTTTCTACGCCGCGGGGCATGTACATTTTGAAGACATTGTCGCGACCCATGAACGCCGCGAAGGCTTCGGACCATTCGCGATGAACGGTGAGCGTGGGGTTGTAGCCGAACTGTTCAAGTTTGGCGCGGAAGCGGTCGCGTTCGCGCTGCGTGATAGCGACGCGGTTGCGGCTGTATTGCTGAGCGCTGTCAATGAGTCGACCGACTTCGCCGGTCGCCATAACGACTCGATAGTCCTGATCGATGCTCGGAAGTTTGGCCCGCTCTTCATCGCTCATCGCCGCGCGAGCTTTCTCGGCTTCGATGCGTCCGGCGGCGGAGCCCTTTGCCTCGCGAATCAGAATCGCATCAATCATTGCAATGGCGGCATCCTGACCAGCTTTGTCTTTGAGTTCGGTGGCGCGGTCGTACTTGTCAATAAGTTCAAGCAGCGGAACAGCAGCTGCTCCTGCGGCAGTATTCAGCTTGCGATTGCGATACTCCATCGCAACTTCGCGCTGTTTGCTGGCGTTCTGTTCTGCGGTTTGAACAACCTGAAACTCTCTAAGGGCGTGGGTTGGTGGGGACTTTGACTCAAGCGTCAGGCTTTCAATTCGAATTCCTGATTGGATGCGATCCAGGGCGGCTTGAGCGATTTGCTTGGCGCGGATGGCGACCGAGCCAGCATCTTTGTCGGGTTGCTTGATAAACGAATCCAGGTCGATGCCGGCGGTGGCTTGCACTACGCCGCGAGAGACGGAGCTTCTGACGATATTCTGCTCGTTGAGCGGCGCCTTTTTAGCACCAGATTCGCCACCGACTTCGGAGAGGCCTGGATAGATATTCGCGGCGTAGTTCGCGGGATTGGCGCGAACGTAGGTCACAGTGACGCGGGTGTGGGCAAGGTTGAGATCCGCGGTAATCAGCGAACCGTCTTTTCCAGGAGTAAGTTGTGGGTTAGGAGGAAGCTCTTCGATCTTCTTGCTTGACTCTGAGCCCTCTGCATTGGGCCAGAACTCTGAACGAAGTTCGATCGTTTCATTGCCGGTCTGGATTTTTTCGAGCACACCGATTGGATAGGGCATCGCGAAATGGAAACCTGGTTCAAGACCGGACTTATTGATTTTTCCAAAGAGCAGACGAATGCCGCTCTCGCCTTCTTTGACCTGTTGAAAGCCGGACAAGAGATAGAAACCGGCGATGACAACGAGGGCGAAATTCAGAAGGACAAAGATGAGCTTGAGTGCATCAGCCAAGGACTGATTTGCAGCGTCAAGCGATGGACCTTCATCCTTCATGATGCGCGATGTTGAAGACAGCGCCACGCTTTTGCCATCGCGACGCGATGGAGCGGGCGTGTCGCCATCAGGACTAAGAAGCGGGTGAGAGTTCCACGAATTCACTTCGCGCCCTCCGGCTTGGTGACGGCGCCTGCGCTCTGGAAGAACTCAGAAGAAAGGTTCGATGAAGGAATGCCGCCTTTTTTCAGGCCGTCGAGATAGTTGGGATTCAGGCCGCCCATTCCAGGTGCGCTGAAGGGGACAACAAGAGTGGCTTGTTTGGTGACAGCTTCGCGGAGCATGTCCATGTTCTTGAGGAAGACCGCGAGTTCGGCGTTGACGTTCATATCGCGGATGAAGGGAGCAGCATCGCGATCGCCTTTGGTGCGAATTTCCTGGGCGTAACGCGCGGCGAATTCTGTAATAGTGATAGCGTCGGAGTCTGCTTTGCTCTTGATGCCGGTCTCATCTGCGGAGGCCTTGCTGGTAATTTCATCAGCGATGCGCTTGCGGTTTGCAACCAGCCGTTCGTTGACGGCCTGGCTGGTGTTCTGCGGCAGGATGATCTTGCTGATGCCAACATCTTTAGCTTCGATGCCATAGTCGCCAAGGGAGAGACCGCTCTCGGAGCCCTTTGAAAGCGTGGCAAGAACTACCTTTTCCAGTTCTTCCAGGCGTGAGGCCTTGGGGTCTCTGTTGAAGAGTTCATCCATGCGGTACTTGCCCATTTCGCTCATCGCCGATGACAGGGCCGACTTGATCGCCTCATCGGCTTTGCGGAAGTGATCATCGCTCGATGCGCCGGCGTTACTGAAACGCTGGAAGAAAACGAGCGGGTCAGAGACGTGCCAGTTGCAATAGGCCTCTACCACAATCTGACGCTCATCTTTTGTGAGCTGCGTCTGCGAGCGTGACTGCGTGAAGCGCAATCGCGTGTCATAGGTTGTCACCGCTTGAATCGGGAAAGGAAGTTTGAAATGGAGACCTGGATCATCTTTGATCGCGGTTCCGTCGGCGGCCTTTCCAAAGGTCGTGAGGACTGCTTTCTCCGTGAATCGCACGGTGTAGGTCACCGTGAAGCTCAGGAGAACAACCACAAATAACACGCTGAGAACAATCCAGAGGGTCCGCTGCATCGATCGATGCTCCATTGAATCGCGACGGGAAACCCCGCCGCGGTGAGGGTGAACTGAGTTATTTCCCGCCTGATGTGGTATCGGCGCGGAACACATCCACGCCGGTGTCTTTGATCTTTACATCCGCATCAATACGCAGGTTGGGGACTTCATCGCTGGTGATATAAACGATGCTCTTGCTCATTGCTTCTTTCCATGAATCAAAGAAGAGCGAAGCGCGGAAGAGCGCGGGAGATGCGTTGTAGCTTTCGAGCAGGCCAGAGTAACGGGCCGCGAGGCCGCGTTCTGACATGTATTTGGTCCAACGCTCAGCGCTGGCCTTGGCCAATTGTTCGGCAACTGTGCCAGTAGCGCTTTCCATCAGCTTGCGGATTTTGAGATCCTGAGCCAGGACAGCAGCTTCGTCTTTGGGGTCAAGTTCCGCGGCGGCAGCGATCTCAGCGAGAATGATCTCCGCGCGTTCAACCGTTCCTGCGACAGCCGAAAGTCTCCGGATTTTCGCAGCGTTGGCCCCTTCAAATTTGGCGGTTGCTTTCTGATCTGCTTCGACGACCGATTCATATGCCGAGGCGACATCTTTGTGCGGATGCAGTTTGGCAACGTTGAGCGAGACAATATTGACGCCCGCGCCGATGGGCTTGCCGCTGGCATCGGGATTGAGATTTGCAAATGCGGCGGAAATCTGCTGTTTAAGCCTGCCGCCCAGGCTTCCGCGCTCAGGCCCAAGAAGCTGGTCAATTGAAACATGCGAGAAGTAATGAACAAGTTCGCGCTGCGCTACCGCACGCAGAAGCTCATCGCGCTGCGTAATTGGAGCAAGCATTTCAAATGCAGTGACATCGCTCACTTCATATGCAAGACTGCACTCGACCGCGGTCTGCGCTAGATCTGAGGACGAGCCGCCATCGTGACTTGAGGTTGGCGGTTGAACAATGAAGAAAACTTCGTTACCAGCGTGCTCGGTTGTCCAGAGGATTGGGCCGGGCTTGATGGAGGGAGTCGATCCGAGCTCGATCACGCGCAAACCGGTTGTTGTGCGGCCAACTTCTTCCAGGCGTCCCTTTTCATTGAGCTTGAAATATGCGGGCACTTCGAGCGACTCAATCGGCCACGGAAGTTTGAAATGTGCACCCGGTCCGACTGTGCGAACGTTGCGGCCAAACCGTGTGATCAGGCCGGCCTGGTGCGGCTGCACAATAGCAATACTTGAAAGCACAACCAGAATGATGAGACCCAGTGCCACCATCGGTCCGACGAGTTTGCTTATAAGCTGATAGAACCAGTTTCCGGTGACGTCGTAACCGAGCTGATAACTGATCGCATCGCCGATCGACTTCACAACGGTGTCGGGCGCGGCGACCAGGCTCAGGAGTCGGGAATCAAACGCCGGACGCGGCACTTCGCCGGACTTGCGGGGACGATAGAGATTGAGCAGGAAGTTAATGACAATCTCAGCGCCCAGCACCACCATCAGGCCAGGGATGATGACCTGCAGCATGCGGCTGATGATTTCGGGGCCGAAGATATCAACGACCAGGCCGACTGCAATAGCCAGACCGACGACCGCCGCGCCACCGGCGACTGCCGCACCCCCGCGGAGATTGGCCCAAACCTTCTGCCGGGACATTCCCGCGGCGTAGCGTGCCATGAAGAAGCCGACGACCGCGACAATGACGGCCATTGTGAGGCCGAGTTCTAGATGGATCGCGTTGATCGGGGTAGACAGACGGTTCACATCAGCGCCAAAGGCTGCTCGGAATCGCCAGATACCTAGACCGATATACCCAGCAGCCATGATGAGGCTGACGACGGGAATGAAGTACTTATAGATGCCGACGAGCCTGCTTGCGGCGGGGCGGAACTCGTCAGCCCCCTTTTCAAAGACTGATCCGACGCCTGCTGAGCCAAGGGCATCGTGCTCCATCGCTTCGATGCGTTCGCGTCGATGCTGGTCGAACGCAATCGCCAGAGCCAACCACGCCAGGACGCCAAGGGCGACTAGAAAGCCGCCGGCGACCGACGCGTAATCGCGCGCATAGATGCCGTACGCCGCCAGGCCAATGGCCAGCAAGACCTGAATAATGAGGCCGATGATGCTGACGGAAGTTGCACGCCTGAAACTAGTGTAATCTACGTTCATCCAGCTTCCCGTATGCAAAACCCGTGCGGCGGGGCCGAACACGGTCGGCTCGTCGCTACAAGTTCCTATCTTCGCACAAATCGGTCCGGCGTGCTTGAGAGAACCCCAGACGCCGGCCCTCGGAACGCAGAAAGTGAATTCTGAACCCGAGGACCTATTCTGGACTGCCTCAGCACCGCTGTCCACCCATCGCCGTAGTTCTATACAACGATGCGCAGAAACGACGCGAACCAATCCACTCCGAGTGTCGTACCCTAGCAGTCGCATCGGCCAGAGGGCCGTCGCGTGGGTACGCTTCACAATAGAAGCGCACCAAGGGCGCGAATCGGAACGCGTATGACTACGCCACCGAAACTGCCCGGTTCGATACTTTCGGTCGTTCGTTGTCGGATTGTGCTATCTTCCGACAACTCTCTTTGTTTGTTTTATTCCCGTTCGGGATACTCTCTGCCAGCTTTGCACGATGATTACCCAAACTCTCTCAATCGCCAAAAACGCATTTGTTGAATCCGTGCGGCAGCCAATCGTTGCGATTCTGGTGCTCGTCAGCGGGATTACGCAGATTCTCAACACCGCCATGACCGGCTTTTCCATGGGCCTTCAGGAGAGCGGCGAGGTCAAATCGGATGACAAACTGCTGTTTGACATCGGCCTCTCGGCAGTTTTTGGCCTCGGCACGATCTTGGCTTCGTTCATTGCCACTTCGGTTTTGAGCCGCGAGATCGAGAATAAGACGGTGCTCACCGTTGTTTCGAAGCCCGTGAGCCGTTCAACGCTGATCTTCGGAAAATACCTCGGGGTTGCGGGTTCACTTCTTATTGCAACCTCCACCATGCTCATTTTCCTGCTGCTGGCGATTCGCCACGGCGTCATGAGCACGGCCTCTGATGAACTCGATCAGCCGGTGCTGGTGTTCTCAGCCATTGCCGTGTTCCTCAGCATTGGCCTGGCGGCGTGGTGCAACTACTTCTATCGCTGGAGCTTCCCGCAGACGATGACGCTGCTGCTGCTCCCATTCATGCTGATCGCATACATCACAGTCCTGTTTTTCAATAAGAAGTGGGAAGTGCAGCCTTTCTATGTGGATCTGAAGATTCAGATCGCCATGGCGTGCATCTCGTTGTCGGTTGCGATCCTGGTATTCGCCGCGATTGCGACAGCCGTTTCAACTCGCCTCAGCCAGGTGATGACCATCGTTGTCTGCGTGGGAATATTCGTCTTCTCATTGCTCTCGAATCACTTCCTGGGCGGCTCGATGTTCAGGAACACGCTGGTGGGAAAAGTCACCGGCGCACAGAGCCTGGTTGAAGCCAATAAGCTGCCATTTACGACTCTTAATGACAATGTCGTGGTAGTTCTCAATGGCCCGCCGATGATCGATGTGAAACCTGGAATGGCGTTCTACTACAGCGCTTCACCCAATGGTTTCCCGCTTTCCCATAACGACTTTGAACCTTACCAAGGCTCGCTGTCTGAACGTGACATTGTCAACGCTCCATCACCGGCGTTTGTCATCACCAGCGTCAAGGCAGATGTGCTCATGGTGCGCCAGGTCGGGGTGTCGCCACTGATCATCCGCGATCCGATCGTCCAGGATGACTACGTATTCTTGAAACCAACTGAGGTTCGACCGATTGCTTTTGCGCTCTGGGCCGCTGTTCCCAATATGCAGCATTTCTGGCTGCTTGATGCAATCACACAAAACCAGCCGATACCGATCCCGCATATCGGCCTCATTCTCATCTACGGCATTCTGCAAATCGGCGCTTTCCTGGCTTTGGGAGTTGCGCTGTTCCAGACCAGGGATGTTGGATAACCGCTGCTCGCCCACATCCGCCAAGGTCCCTATGATTGAGTGTTGGAAATAGACAGGAGAATACATATGTCTTCACGAGTTGATATCAGTTCAAAATCGGCCAATACGGCCCCTGCCGCACGCGGCGGCGGCGGCGACACTATGACCAAGAACGACAAAATCAAACTTGTCGCTGCCGTGGTTATTCTCGTTGTTGGCGGCCTGTGGATCTGTCACTATCTGGGCCTCTTTGATTCGATGCTCCAAAGCAAGCCCGATCCGAATGTCCCGATCGTCGATGGCAAGCCGGTGCCTCCTGAACAGATCGAAGAGTTCAGGGAGAACGAGCGCAAGTACAAAGAAGCCAACGAGAAAAACAAAGAAGAAAACGGCGAACCAGTCGGCTCGTAAGTTCGCGCTTAAGTTTTCCAGCCAGGTGAAAGTCCACGCAATCGCTGCTCGTGCCTGATCAAACAAGATCAGGCGTGTGCAGCGATTGCTTCTTCATAGGCCTGCACGCATTTCTTCGCAGCGCCATCCCACGTCAACCGCCGCAGTTCAAACTCGCCGTGCTCACGCATGGTCTGGCTCAATGGCGGATGCCGCAAGACCGCGATGATCTTGTTGGCCATTTCATCGATGTCCCAGAAGTCGACTTTGAGCACGTGCGTCAACACTTCTGCCGCGCCCGACTGCTTGCTCAAGATCACGGGAACATCGTGATGGATCGCTTCGAGCGCTGCCAGCCCAAAGGGCTCGCTCACGCTGGGCATGACATAGCAGTCCGCCATATCAAACACGCGCTGCACATCGCCGCCCTTGAGGAACCCGGTGAAGATCACTTTGTGACCGATTCCAAGGTTGGCCGCCAGTTCAATCATGCGTTCGGCCATGTCGCCGGAACCTGCCAAAACGAACTTGGTGTGCGGCACCTTTTCCAGCACGCGCTTCGCCGCCGCGATGAAGTATTCAGGGCCTTTTTGCATGGTAATGCGGCCAAGGAACAGCACCAGCTTGTCGCCTGATTCAATCTTCGTGCCTGCATCAGGCTGTGCATTCTCGCGATCAACTCCATTGTGCACTACATGAATCCGCTCGGGTTTCACGCCATAGCGGCTCGCGCAAATCGTCTTGGTCAATTGGCTCACCGCAAGCACACGATCCGCGCCGTGCATGCCCGCGCGCTCGATGTCGTAGACCGCCTGATTCACATTGCTGCCCGCGCGATCGAATTCGGTTGAATGCACATGCACCACCAGCGGCTTGCGGGCGATGCGAGAGACTGCGAGGCCGGCGGGATAGGTCAGCCAGTCGTGGGCGTGAATGACATCAAACTCTTCGCCGCGTGCGAGGGCGACAACCAGCCGCGCGTAGCGCTCAGCATCGCCTATGAGGTCAGAGCCGTACATCGGGCCAGCTTTGGATCCGCCGCCGATTTGCGGCAAGACCGCCGCGAACGAAGCGTTGACGACTGTGCGTTCTGCTTCGGGCATCGAAGGATCAATCGCAGCCGGCGACAATGGATCGATGGAACCTTGCGAGCCAATCGCGGCCGTCAACGATCCTGCGGCCGGCGCATCAAAGCCCGGGTATGGGTGTGAGAACGCTGCATCGACCGAACGGAATTCCGCGTGAGCGAATCGATACGCACCCGCGACCTGTGCGGCATTCCCGAGCCCCACTGCCATCGCCGCCGCTTCTACTGGATTGAGTCCCGACTCCTGCATGGCAAGGGCCCGCGCTGCCACTTCCTGCGACACCGTGCTCGCCGGGCTGAGCAATCGCACATGCGACGAATGCGAACGATCAACTGCCTTGGGCAGCGTGAACACAACAGTGTGCCCGAGCTTATCGATCGCCTTGGTCAAACCAAAGCACGCGACGCCAAGGCCACCAGCGATAAACGGAGGAAATTCCCAGCCGAGCATCAGGACGCGCATGCAGCCTCCATCGCGGCCAATGCCGTCAGGAGGTTCGCTTCGCGAGTGTGTTTCGTATCAATTCTCAAGAGCATCTTTCTTTCACAAGCTTGCCGCCAACAACCACCGCCCGATCATTCGCCGCCTTGCATGTCCCCGAGCTGGCGGAAACATGCTTCAAATGCGAGCAGGGCCCGCGTCAATATCACCGTGTTTGTGTCCGCATCGCCCTCAAGCCCGACGATCGCCCGGAACGTAAACAGCTTTGTTTCCGACCGAAAGTGCTCGATCTTGGTAATCGGTGTGCCACCGGCGACAAAGTAATCCAGCTCGACCAGTTCATCTTCGAGCAGTTCTTCCATCTTGTCGCCATGTTCAACCAGTTGCGACTCGATCGACTCGCTCAGCCAGCGATCCGCCATGGTCAGGCCGACATATACCGCCGCTTTGGCGTGATCGAACTCGACGCTGTACTTCGCGGGAGCGGCCGACTCGAGCGCAGCGCACTCAACGTGCCCATTCACCGCATTCAACGACACCGAGGCGAAAACGCCCGAAGTCCGTGCATTCTCCGCGACCCGAACAAAGAGCTTTTTAACTGCATCTGGCGGCGAAGTTGCCGAAGTATGTTGTGCCGCCATCATAGAGAATCCTTGAACAATCTCAAAACGCCTGAAAGGTCCGAGATTGGCGCCAAGCATAGGCAAGAGCGCGGCAAAACTCCGCTATGTGAGGAATCTACTAGGGCGATTGAGAACAATCGTTCAATTGATTTGGTCTTCGCCAAAGTGTCGCGTATATTTCCCTCCCAAATTCAGAAGCCCAGGTGGCGAAATTGGCAGACGCACTACCTTGAGGTGGTAGCGCCCGAAAGGGCATGGAGGTTCAAGTCCTCTCCTGGGCATTTTTGGAAGAGAGGCGGCGTCAAAGCCGCCTCTTCTTGTTTTTCGTGTACGAAGTTTCAGCACCCGATGCTGAACGCCTGCACGAAATCGAGATAGTCGAAGAAGTCGACCACGGCATCGTGGTTGAAGTCGGCGGAGGGCGAGTTCTCCGCGAATGCAGCCACGAAGTCGAGGTAGTCGAAGAAGTCGACGACGGTGTCGTTGTTGAAGTCGGCATGGCACGGCAGCGGCCGCGTCCAAAGTAGAGCCTCATCACGTTGGGTAAGCGAGTTGCGGCCCCAACCCGCGACGTATAGATTCTCGCCATCGTTGGAGACGGCGTGCGCGTAACTGCTCGTAAATCCGGAAGGCAGGAATGGCGACAGGTCAACCCATGACGCTGCAGTGCCGCTCCACAAGCCAGCTCGGTACACGCCTCCCACGCGTGAATACCCCGATTGCAGCCCGCTGCTCGCCCCAAAAGCCTTCGACTCCGTTGCGCCTGCCGGATTGAGATCGACCCACGAAGCGGCGGTGCCTCTCCACAGGCTCGCGCGGTACGCACCGGCCACAAAGGCATACCCCGCCTGCTGCCCGGCGCTGATGGCCCAGGCATAGGACTCCAACGCGCCCGCCGGTTGGAGATCGACCCACGAGGCGGCGGTACCGCTCCACAGGCTCGCGTGGAACTCCCCGTCCACGCGGGCATACCCAGCCTGCTGCCCACCGCTGATGGCACGGACCAGGGACTGGGTCGAGCCCGCCGGGCTCAAATCGACCCACGAAGCGGCAGTGCCGCCCCACAGGCTCGCGCGGAACACACCGCCCACGATGGCATACCCCGACTGCTGCCCGCCGCTGACGGCAACGGCAACCGACACCGTCGAGCCCGCCGGGTTGAGATCGACCCACGACGCGGCGGTGCCGCTCCACAGGCTCGCGCGGCCCACCCCGCCAACGGTGGCAAATCCCGCCTGCTGCCCGCCGCTGGCGGCATAGGCATTGGACTCCGTCGCGCCCGCCGGACTCAGATCGACCCACGAAGCCGCCGTGCCGCTCCACAGGCTCGCGCGGGCGACCCCGCTCACGTAGGCCCTCCCCGCCTGTTGCCCGCCGCTGACGGCAGCGGCAAAGGAGTCCGTCGCGCCCGCCGGGTTGAGGATGGTGACGGTCCACTGCGCGTGCGCGGCCGGGGCCAGCGCGACACACGCGAGCGCAAACAGCGCTGCGGTAACGGGGTTTCGGATTGTCTTTCGAATCTGGATCACGTTCATGTCTCCACTAAGCACACTCTGGGGTCCCAAAACCCTGCCATTTTCTAGCGATCCCCTTTTGTGGCGTGGCGGGGGCACGCTTGAGTGTAACAAATGACAATCCTTGCGCCAAGTGACCTTTATCATTTCTTGCAAGAGCCGGTCATCGCGTCCCGATTGCCAGCTGTTGCGTCGCTATTACGACTCATTGCGTCCCGATTGCCAGTTATTCCGTCTCTATTGCCACTCATTGCCTCTCCATTGCCACTCATCGCGTCTCTATGACGGCTCATCGCGACGCTATTGCCACTCATTGCGACGCAATAGCCAGCTCTTTTTACATATTTCGACCCCTTGTTCCGGGCAATGATCAAAAACTTACATGCTTTTTCGCGGAGCGAATAAAGTCCCATATCCGCTGCGACGATTGCAGAAATAACTGCGTGTGTGACAGGATGTTCCTGCCCTGCACACAGGAGTTTTATTAGTAACTATGTATAAAGAAGGAAGTGATCTATGGGAATCATCCCGACTCCGAAGGTTGAAGCGTTGCAGTGGTGTGAGAGTCATTGGCCAGTGTGGAACGATGCCCCTACCACGATCGGTCTCACAACCACGCAGACCGGACTTTTCAAGACCAAGACCGAGGCCGCCCGCGCTGCGTATAACGCCGCACAGGACGCCAAGCAGGCGTATCGCGCTGCTGTGACCGCGCAGAATTCCGCGCTCTCAGATGCAACATCCAACGGGCAAGACCTCATCCGCGTCATCAAGGGTTTTGCCGAACTCACGAGCGATCCCAACAGCGTGTACGCGCTCGCACAAATCCCGCCGCCAGCAACGCCCGTCCCGGCGCAGGCGCCCGGCAAGCCTTCGAACTTCAATATCACCCTGCAGCCCGATGGCTCGATCTCGCTCACCTGGGACGCGACCGATTCATCCGCCAGCAGCGGCGCGTTCTTCAACATCATGCGCAAACTCCCGGGCCAAGCCGCGTTCACCCAGCTCGGCGGCACCAGCGGCTCAACCAGCGAATCACGCCGCATGACATTCACCGACACCAGCATCCCCACCTCCGCTGCGGGCGCAGGCGCGCAGTACATCGTCACCGGCCAGCGCGGCACACGCATCGGCGAACCCAGTGACGCCATCACCGTGCAGTTCGGCACTGATGGCGGCAGCTTCACCGGAGGCGTCAACGCCGGTTCGTTCAAGATCGCGGCATGATGCCGATCGCGGCGTAAGGCAAGCACTGATTGCTGAGCAGAAGAAAGAAAACACCCCGGATGTACATCCGGGGTCTTTTTGTTTTGCGAGAATACCAGGGCAGCAAAGACAAGCCACAGATTACACAGATATGACACAGATAAGAAAACTCCAGAAGCCTTTATCTGTGTTCCATCTGTGCAATCTGTGGCAAACTCTTCTTTTCTGCTTCCCTCTTCCTCGCGCAGCGAAGTCTTCAGCACCCAATGCTGAACTCATCCACGAAATCGAGGTAATCAAAGAAGTCGATCGAGCTATCGCCATTGAAATCAGCGGCGGGCGACTGCGAACTGAACTCATCCACGAAATCGAGGTAGTCAAAGAAGTCAACGCCTTGATCGCAGTTGAAGTCGGCAGCGCAGATCGAGAGATTGGCGGGGTTGCTGGTCACGCTGTTGCAGATGTTGGTGACGACGACCCTGAAATTTCCGCCCGTCCCGTGCGCGTGGACCGTCAGAGGGATCGTGTTCGTCCCTTGCACCTGGACCTGACCAAACCCCGGGTCCTGATTCAGCCCCTCTTCAAGGCCAATCCATGCACGACCTGGGGCCGAGCGCCATTGCCATTGATACGTCAATGGGCCCGTGCCCGCAGCAGTGACAGAGAACGTGGCGTTCTGCGACCGGCACACCATGCTCGTCACCGGGTGCAACTCGATCGCCGCAGGCGTCGCTCCGGGGAAGTAGTGTGCGAGCCGATTCGACGCGACTCCGCCAGCTGCGGTAAATGCGCCGCCGACGAGGACATTGCCATCGGGCAGGAGCGCCAGCGCGTTCACATCGCCGTTGGTCCCCGCTCCCAGCGTCGACAACGCGTTGGTGATGGGGTCGAAGCGGACGATATTGCTCACAGGCCCGCCCGCTGTGATGCGGACGTGGCCGCCGATGATGACGTCTCCAAAGGGGAGTACCAGTCCGAGGTGCAAGTCGCTGTCGACGGTCTGGATCGGCACCTGCGACCACGCGTTGCTCCCGGGGCTGTAGCGGGCGATGCTCCTGGCGGCCATCCCGCCAGCGCTGGTGAAGTTGCCCAGGACGAGCACATCGCCATCGGGCAGCAGCGTGAGGCCGTTGACGTCGCCGTTGGTCCCTGCGCCCAGCGTGGACCACGTGTCGTTAAGCAGGTTGTAGCGGATGATGTTGCCCGCCGGTGCGCCGCCCGCGGTCAGAACATGCCCGCCGATGATGACATCGCCAAACGGCAGCACGATCCCGCAGTGAATATCCCCGTCGACTTGCATCGAAAGCGGAGTCCATGCGCCGGTTGAAAGGTCGTACCGGGCCACGCTGCTCGCTGGCGCGCCCCCAGCCATTGTGAAGCTCCCGCCGACAATGATGCTGTTGCCAGCCCACGGAATCTCGGCAATCATATTGACCGGTCCGTTCGTGCCGCCACCCAGAGATTGCCACTGGCCCGTTGCGGGGTTCAGCCGCGCGATGTTGTTGCAGCCAGACACACCCCCGGCGATGTTGAACTGGCCGCCGACGATCACGCTGCCTCCCGCGACTCTCGCCAGCGCGTTGACCGGGCCGTTGGTCCCGCCCCCCAGCGCCGACCATGAATTGTCCACTTGATCATGGAACGCAATATTGCTGACGGGTTCGCCGCCGGCCATGAAGACGTGCCCGCCGATGATGACATCGCCAAAGGGGAGGACCAGCATGGCTCGAACTTCGTCACTCACACCGGGCGTGCCGAGCCCCGGCACCCAGGCTGGCGCGCATTGCCCCTGTGCCATCGAAGTGGTCAAGGCACACGCAAGCACAGACATCATGGCGAACACGGTGCGTCGACTCTGGATCATGGTCATCTCTCCTTCGAGCAAGCTCTGTCATCACGCTGATCAAATTCTGTTCATTTCTGCCGATCTGTCGTGTGAGATTGATCCACAGTTGGAACACAGTCGCCCAGCATAACGAACTTCTCGGTAATTTACAAATGTTTCTCACATGTTCGCCCGCCCCCGACCAGGAGCCAAGTCAGCCAAATTGCCTTCAGTTGCCCTCTATTACCAGTCCTGCAAATCACTTCTGTTCTTCCTGAGAGAGCCGCCGCTGGCGCGAGACCGCAGTACATCGTTGAGGGCCATCGCGGCGACCCCATAGGCCATCACCGTCCGGTTCGGCACCGATTTCCTGCCGCCGCGCCCAGCGAAGTTTCAGCACCCCGCGCTGAACGCATCCACGAAATCGAGATAGTCGAAGAAGTCGATGCTGCCATCGTGGTTGAAGTCGGACTCGGGCGCGAGCGCGCTGAATGCATCGACGAAGTCGAGGTAGTCAAAGAAATCGATCGCGCCATCGAGGTTAAAGTCCGCGCTGCACGGAGCATCGCCCAGCTGCACGTTATCCATCAGGCTGTTCACCTGGGCCCCCAGCACCGAGCGGAAGTTCACGCGGCCGATCGGGACGCGTGACAGGCAGCCGATGAACCCGATCGTGTTGGCGGGGACCGTTGTCTCGCCGATCAATACCCCAGTCGCGTCAAAGACTCTCAGGGACACTGGTCCAAACGGATTGACCGCGATGTCAAACGCAATCGCAGTTCGCAGCGGGCTGAGTACAAGATCGATGTCCTCATCGCCGTTAGCAGTCAGCGCGTTGCCCGAAAGCGGCGAAGGATTGATGACATAAATATTGGGACCGGGAGTGCCCGCGTGTCCGCTGTAGCTCACGCCGTTCAGAGTCCAGCTCCCGCTCAAGAGAGCATTCACAGGCCAGAGCGACTCCGAGAAAGTCGCGACCAGCGCGGTGTTGCTTGCGGCAGCAGTCCACGCCGCCCTCGAAGGGGTAAAGGTGACCTGTTGTGCATGGACACCTGCGCTCAGCACTGCCAAGGCGAGCAGTGCGCACGCGACGGGCGCAGCAGAAACGCGCCGAAGATTCGTAGAACCGACCATGACTCACTCTCCCTATAAAAAACCCGACACAGTACCAGCTTTCTCGATCAGCACCCCGCGCTGAAACCATCAACAAAGTCAAGATAGTCAAAGAAGTCAATCACGCTGTCGCCGTTGTAATCTGCGGATGCCGCGCCAGCCGCGAACGCATCGACGAAATCGAGATAGTCAAAGAAGTCGACGACCAGATCGTGATTGAAGTCCGCATCGCACAGGTTCGGACTGAGCTTCAGGACAAACACGCTGCGGCCGCCGCTGCTCTGCCCGTTGACAAGCCCGTAGCCAACGATCGTGTTCAACCCATCAGACACCTGCACGCTCTGCAGCGTGCTCCAGCCATTGGCGACCAGACCGCCATTCACCAGATCGCCAAGGTCAGTGAAGCCCCGATCAGGACGGAACGCAAAAGCCCGCGCCTCGCCCGTGCCGAGTCCACCGGCGAAATACGTATAGGTCCCCAGCACAAACCCATCTTCGGTGAGAATTGTCGGGCTGGAGAACGCGTAGCTGTCGATGGTGCGGACGCTGCCGATCATCGGGCTGGTGATCCCGGTCGCCGGATCAAAGTACCACGCATCCTGCCCGTTTTCAGTGTTCACGCCGGTGTAGCGCCTTGAGATGCCCGCCACAATCCCCGCAGTGTTCTGAAACTGCGGCGTGCTCGACTGGAACCCAGAGCTGCCAATGTTCGCGCTGGCCGTCAGGCCAACCTGGATTGTCGCAGTCCCGTTCCACACCCACGCCTCTTGACCGTTGCTTGTGTTCACGCCGGTGTAGCGATTGGAAGACCCGGCAATCTGTCCCGCATCATTCTGTGCCGCAATCGTGCTGTATTGATATCCCGCGCTGCCCGTGTTGGCAGCAGCGGTCAGACCAATCTGCGCAGTACTGCTTCCATCCCACACCCACGCGTTGCGGCCATTGGCCGTGTTCACGCCTGTGTAGCGGTTTGAATATCCCGCGACCTGTCCATCTGCATTCTGAAACCAGGGCGCGCTGAACTGATATCCCGCGCTGCCGGTGTACACGCCGCCGATGAGGCCGATCTGCGTGGTCGCCGTCCCGTTCCACACCCAGGTGTCGCCGCCGTTGGCGGTGTTTATGCCTGTATAGCGGCTGGAGATTCCAACTGCCTGCCCGATCTGATTCAGAAACTGCGGCGAACTGTACTGATACCCGAAGCTGCCTGTGTAACCTGCCCCAGTAAGACCAACCTGCACGCTCGTTGTGCCGTTCCACACCCAGGCATCGCGACCGTTGTTGGTATTCACACCGGTGTAGCGGCCAGAGAATCCCGCGACAATCCCGGCATCGTTCTGGTAGAGCGGATCACTGAATCGATACCCCGCGCTGCCAGTATTGGCCGCCGCTATGAGTCCAATTTGCGTGGTCATCGAATCGTTTCGCACCCACGCGTCCTGGCCATTGTCGGTGTTCACGCCAATGTATCGATTCGAGTGCCCGACGATCTGCCCGGTCTGGTTGTGGAGATGCAGGAAGCTGTAGCGATATCCCGCGCTGCCGACATAGTCATCGCCAGTGAGACCGATCAATGTGGTGTTCACTCCGTCCCACATCCATGCATCGACGCCGTTCACGGTATTTACACCTGTATAGTGGTTGGAGTATCCCACCACGCGTCCATCGTCGTCCTGGAATCGAACGATGCTGAACTGATATCCCGCGCTGCCGGTGTACACGCCGCCGGTGAAGCCGATCTGAACGGTGGTCGACCCATTCCACACCCATGCATCGCGACCGTTGTCTGTGTTCACGCCACTGAAGCGCAGCGAATGGCCCGCCACCTGCCCGTCGGCGTTCAACAAGCGCGGATCGCTGAACTGGCGGCCTTCGCTTCCGGTGTGAGCCGCCGCGGTGAGGCCGATCTGATGAGTGGTGTTCCCATTCCACACCCATGCGTTTTGCCCGTTGTCGGTGTGCAGATCAAAGAAGCGCTTCGATACACCAACTACATTCCCAACATCATTCTGGAAAAGCAGCGTGCTGAACTGAAATCCTGCGCTGCCGGTGTTTGCACCGCCGGTGAGGCCGATCTGACTGGTCGTGGTGCCATTCCAGACCCAGGCGTTGTTGCCATTGTCCAAGTTCACGCCAGAGAATCTGTTCGAATATCCGGCTACGAGTGCTGGGGTCTTAAAGTAGACCGCCGAAGAAGTTTGCAACCCCGCGCTTCCGGTGTGTGCTGCGCTGTACAGACCAACTCGTTCAGAGATTACATGATCTTGCGACCACTGGGCGTGAGCGGTTGCGAACGCCAGAGATTGGAGCGCGATGGCGGAAGCGACGGGAAGGCGATTCATGTTGACCCTTTAAAAATGCTGGTCTTCCGTGGAACTGCGTTAAGTGTAACACAAGTAGAGGGTTGCGCCTAGTAGCACGCCGCCCTCACAGCGACCAAAATCGGGTTTCACGGGCTAAAAAGAGCCTTGTAGACCTTCTTCCTATCTCATGAACGCTTCCGCCAACCCGCCATCCACACTGATCACCTGCCCCGTCGTCTTCGCCGCCCGATCCGAGGCCAGGAAGTAAATCGCCTCCGCCTGATCCTCCGGCGTGATCGGTGACTTGGTCAGGGTCCGCTCCGCATAGAACTTCGCGAGCGAATCGCGCAGCGACTCTGTGCTCTCACTCTCGCTGTAGGCGATCTTGTACTTCGCCAGCGAGGCAATCACGCGATCGCGCGGGAACATCGTCGAGCCCGCAACGACCGTGGCAGGAGCAACGCCGTTGACTCTCACCAGCGGCGCGAGATCAATCGCCAGTTCGCGGATCAGGTGATTCGCCGCGGCCTTGCTGGTGTCATAGGCCAGGCTGCCGCGCTTGCTCACGACTCCGTTGACGCTGGTCGTCAACACCATGCTGCCGCGGAGACCCTGCGAAGCAAACAACGCCTTGGCCTCATCTGCCACCAGATACAAGCCCATCACGTTCACATCAAACGTGAACTTCCACTTGTCATCCGCGAGATTCCCCGCCGCATCCGGCGGCACATACACGCCCGCGGTCACAATGATGCTGTCGATGCCGCCATACGCGAGCGTTGCCTGCTTGAGCAGTTCCTTCACACTCTCCCGCTTAGTGATATCAACGCCCAGACCGATTGCGGGACCGCATCCGGAGATGCCCGTACCCGCAACGCCGATCCCCGCGCCGTAAATCGCGGTCAATTCCTTCGCCGTCGCCTGTGCTGCTTCGAGCGACACATCGGCGCAGATCACATGCGCACCTTCCTTTGCGACGCGGAACGCCGTCGACTTGCCGATCCCGTTCCCCGCCCCGACTACCAAGACCACACTCCGTGCCATTTCCTTCTCAGCCGGCATGCGCTTTAGTTTCGCCTCTTCCAGCAGCCAGTACTCAATATCAAACGCCTCCTGCTGTGGCAGGGCTATATATTCGTCGATGGCCTCCGCCCCGCGCATCACTTCCACCGCACAGGTGTAAAACTCCGCCGTCGTCCGTGACTCACTCTTAGTCTTTCCCCACGCAATCATGCCGATGCCCGGAATCAGAATCACAGTCGGATTGGGGTCGCGCATCGCAGGCGAATCCGGCCGCTTGCACCGCTGGTAATACGCGGCGTAATCCTCGCGATACTGAGCCAATCCGGCTTCGAGCTTCTTCTTCAAACTCGCCAGATCTTCCGCCTGCGGATTCCAATCCACCAGCAGCGGCTTGATCTTCGTGCGCAGGAAGTGATCCGGGCAACTGGTTCCCAGTTCGGCCAGGCGCGTTGCATCAATGCTGTTCACAAACTGTAGCAGAGCCGGCGTCGACTGAATCGTTCCAAACACTCTCTTGTTCGCTGACAACTTGCCACGCAGCCACGGAAGCAGAGCAGCCAGCAACGTATCGCGGTCCGCATCAGCCATCGCCTGATATTTCTGGCCGCCAAAGGTCTTCGCGCCCTTGTCCTTGGATGCAATGAACTTTGCCGCCTTCTCAATCAGCGTTAACGTCAATTCGTAGCACGCCTTCTCATCATCCGCCCAGTTAATCAGCCCGTGCTGACCCATCACCGCGCCTTTGAGCGCGGGATTCGTGCGGCACACATCCTGCAAGACCAGCCCAAGATCGAATCCAGGTCGCTGCCACGCCGTCCACACCACATCCTTCCCATAAATCTCCTGCGTCAGTTCCTTGCTGCGCTTCGATGCCGCCACCGCGATCACCGCGTTGGGGTGCATGTGGTCGACATGCCTGGCCGGAATGAACGAGTGCAGAGGCGTATCAATTGAGGGCGCACACGGATTCAGGTTGTACGTGCAATGCAGATAGCTCGCCACCATCGCATCTTCGGCAGGCGACTTCACACCCTTCACCGGAGCCTTGGCGTATACGCCCTGCAAGCCGATCACCTTGCCCTGATCCAGCGAAGCAAAGTTCGCCTTGGTTGCAGTACGCAAATCGCCGCCGCTTCCCTTTACCCACAACACCCCCACGGTGTCGCCGGTGATCGGGTCTTTCTCAGTGAGTTTGGCCGAGGTATTGCCGCCGCCGGTGTTGGTGATTCGTTGGTCGCTCCCCAGAAGGTTCGACCGGTAGATCAACCGGGCCACCGGATCGAGCGATGCCGCCTTGGCATCATCCCAGGAGTAGTTGACGTGTTGAAACGATGATGATGTCTTGGATGTGTTGGCCATGGGATTTCCAAAAGAAGGACTTGCGAAACCAATCATAACGGGTATAATCAAACACAATCAAGTGTCGAAACAAAGAAAATCAAACATCTCCGATAACGCCACCCCGCTCCTGCTCGGGCCCCAGCGCCACCGCGCTATCCTCGATTCCCTGCAATCCAGTGGCGGAATCCGCGTCGCAACCCTCGCCCCCGACCTCGGCGTTACACCCGAAACCATCCGCCGCGATCTTGAACAACTTGAGCAACAGGGCGTCCTCATCCGCACACACGGCGGCGCGGTCCCAGTAGATACCGGCCGCGCTGAACTCCCCCTCGACATCCGCGAAACGCTCAACATCGATGCCAAGCGCGCTATCGCCACTCGCGCCGCCGCAACAATCCAGGAAGGCGAAACCATCGCCCTCGATGCCAGTTCCACCGCCCGCGAACTCGCCCGCCTCCTCCCCGACATCCCGCTGACCGTCATCACCAACTCGCTCCCCATCGCCCTCACGCTCACGTCTCGCTCCAAAATCCGCGTCCTCGTCACCGGCGGCCTTCTCCACGGTCCCTCCCACTCCTTCGTCGGCGAGATGGCCATCCAGATGCTCGACCGCTTCCACTTCAACCGCGCTTTCATCTCATGCCAGGGAATCGACCTGATCCGCGGCCTGAGCGTCTCCGTCGATGAGCACGCCGGCATCAAGCGGCGAATGATCGATCTTGCGGATAACGCCGTCCTCCTCGCTGACAGCAGCAAGTTCGGCACCAAGGCCGCCATCTTCTTCGCGAAGATCGAAGATTTGGATTCGATCATCACCGATACGGGAATCAACACTGCAATGCGCAGCAAACTGGAAAAGAGCGGCGTACGAGTAGAAACGGCGGGCCACTCGCCACGAGTCAGGAACAAGTTGAAAGCATGAAAATCGCCTTCTTCATCACATGTCTCACTGATCTCTACTACCCGCGCTCCGGGATAGCTGCCGTCAAGATTCTCGAACACTTCGGCCACACTGTCGAATTCCCCGTCCAGCAGACCTGCTGCGGCCAGCCCATGTTCAACAACGGCTTCCACGATGATGCTCGCGACCTCGCCAAGCAATTGATCGCGGTCTTCGAGCCCTTTGACACCGTCGTCACGCCCTCGGGCTCCTGCGCGGCCATGATCCGCGAACACTACCCCGCGCTCTTTTCCCACGACCCCATTATGCTCGCTCGTGCAAAATCCTTCGCCGCCAAGACCTACGAATTCTCTGAGTTCCTCGCCAAGGTCCTCAAAGTCGACCTCGCGGCCGCGGGTGTTCGCTGGGAAGGCAGCGTCACATACCACGTCGCCTGCCATCTCCGTGGCCTCGGTCTCGCCGGTGTCGCCGAAGGACTCCTGCAATCCATCCCCGGAGTCCAGTTCACACCGCTTCCCAAATCCGAGCAATGCTGCGGCTTCGGCGGCACGTTCGCCGTCAAATACCCGCAGATCTCCAAAGGCATGGTCGAAGAAAAACTCGCCTGTATCGAAGCAACCAAGTGCCCGACCGCCGTTTGTAATGAAGCTGGCTGCTGCATGAACATCAGCGGCGCACACCATCGCGCTCATGGCAACTCCGGCGTCCGCTTTACTTCGCTCCCCGAAATTATCGCTGAAGGACTCGGCCTGCTCGAACGACAGGAGCCCGCTCGATGAGCGATGTCCTGTCTCCAAAACTTCCGTACGACATGAGCCCCGCCGCGGGCAAAGCCTCGGGCGATGTGCAGCTTCAACAGTTCGTCAACAGCGCTACCGAACCGACAGACCGCGGCCGCGTTTCTGCGTGCCACGAGGCCTTCGGCACCAACTACAACGCCGTCCGCGAACTCGCCGACAGACTCAAGCAGTC
>CAZAEQ010000040.1:0-36816 GCA_964484185.1 uncultured Phycisphaeraceae bacterium | reverse complement strand
GTGAGCGCGGGCTTGCCCTGGGTAATGGTGCCGGTTTTGTCGAGAATGATGGCGGTGAGTTTGTGCGCGGTTTCGAGGGCCTCGCCGCCTTTTATGAGGATTCCATGTTCGGCTCCGCGACCTGTTCCGACCATAATCGCTGTGGGTGTGGCGAGTCCCAGTGCGCAGGGGCAGGCGATGATGAGAACAGAAACGAATGTGAGCAACGCCATGCTCAATCGCGAATCGACGGGCGCTACGAAATACCAGGTGATGAATGTGACGGCTGCAATGCCCAGTACTGCAGGGGTGAAGTAGCCGGCGATTGTGTCGGCGAGTCTGGCGATCGGGGCTTTGCTGCCTTGAGCTTCCTGCACCAGCCGCACGATCTGCTGGAGAGCGGTGTCCATACCGATTTTTGTCGTGCGGATTGTGAGTGTACCAGTCGTGTTTATGGTTGAGCCAAATACCGTGTCGCTGGGCTTTTTGTCAACAGGCACACTTTCGCCCGTCAACATGGATTCGTCGATTGCCGAATCCCCGCTTTCAACAGTGCCGTCCACGGGGATTTTTTCGCCGGGGCGAACAATCACGATATCGCCCACAACAACTTGCTCAACGGCGATGTCCTGCTCGGTTCCATGGCGGAGTACGCGGGCGGTCTTGGCTTGTAGCCCAATCAATTTACGGATCGCTGCGCTGGTGTTGCCCGTTGCGCGGGCCTCAAAGAGTTTGCCCAGGAGCACGAGCACGATGATGACCGCCGCGGCTTCGTAGTACACGGGGACCATGCTGTTCATAGCGTGCATGCTTCCCGAAACTGAACTCTGGTTGACTGCGAAGAACGCAGGCCAGATGGTCGCGGCGATGGAGTAGAGGTACGCCGTGCCCGTGCCTAACGCGACGAGCGAATCCATATTGGCGCGGAAGTGTTTCAAGCCCATCCACGCCATGCGGTAGAACTGGGCACCACACCAAAGTACTACGGGAGTGGTAAGTGCAAATTGCAGCCAGTTGATCCAGGGCTGGTTGAAGAGAGCAATTTTACCGTGAGACATCGCGATGGCCAGCACTGGTAGAGAGAGCGCAGCGCCGATGATCACTTTGCGGAGCAAGATCGTCTGCTCGCCTTTATTCACATGCATGTGGGCGGCGTGCTCGTCATCAGTCATGCCCTCCATGTGTGCAACACCCCCTTTGGAGTTGTGCACATCATGACTATCGCGATGGTTGTGTTGAGGTGCCGCAAGCTCGGGCACCGTCGCGCCATATCCGGTTTCACGCACCGCCGCGGCGAGAGCTGAAGGGTCTGTCTTCGCCGTGTCGTAAAGCACGGTCGCTGTTTTCGTCAGGAAATTGACAGTCGCTTTGTTTACCCCCGGCGTTATGCGCAGGGCTTTTTCTACGGTGTTTGCGCATGATGCGCACGTCATTCCCGAGATGGGCAGATCACAGCGTTCGTCTGAGGCTGTATTTGCGGTCGAAGCTGTTGCCAAGGCGGGCGTTGCTGGTGCCCCCGGTAATACGGAAGAATCCGCTTCGTGATTGTGATGATCGTGCTTGTTGTCCATCGTTTTCACTCCCGGCTTATTTGGTGAGTTTGGCCATCACATCCATCAGTTCATCGCACATCGCGTCGGCATCTGCGGCGCCCGCTTTTATTGCAGCGCGGGCGCAGTGTTTGAGATGATTTTTAAGCAGGTTCTTGGAGATTGCGCGCAGCGACTCCTGGGCCGCGGAGATTTGTATCATGACATCCGGGCAATAGCGGTCTGCTTCAATCATCTTGATGATGCCTCGGACCTGCCCCTCGGCCCGCTTGAGGCGAGTGATGTTTGCGGTTTTGAGGTCAGGTTCAACGGCGAGTGCCTTGCGCTCGGTGAGTGAGGAATCACACGGACACGGGGCTGTGTCCAGGCGAGGCGTCGGACGTTTGCTTAAGGCTGACTTCTTGGATGGAATGTCGCGCGGCATCGAAGTCTCCGAAATTGGGAAGTGTGCTTGTAACGATTAACCGCAGCAGGATGATGAACGGCCTTTGCCGCCGCAACAACCGCCAATCCTGGGCGTAGTCGCCGCAGACTCAGATGCTCGAACCGTGTAGCCCGCCGCTTGAATTGCGGAAATCGCAGCAATGGCGGCTTTGGGATCGGAAACGGCCACCGAAGCGCTACCGACGGTGACGCGATTGATCACGACGCCGGTGACCGCTTTCAAGGCGTTGGTTATATTGGCGACGCAGTGGCCGCAGGACATGCCATCAATGGTGATATTCAGGGTGGATGGGGTGGTTGTGGTGGCAGTGTTCATATGGGTGTTCCATGGGGGTCGGACTGTGGGGGCAGGTGACTCACGATGAGACTTGATACCCCCCAGGGGTATAGATGCCGGGTCGGACCAAAGGGTTTCAGCATATTTCGGGACAGCGTAAATCATCCCGATGTCACTCGGGCGGCTGGCGTTTGGCACGCTGTTCGGCCTCGTAAGCTCGGCGAATCACTTCGTCCCTTTCCCATCGCTTACGGCGTGCATCCTTAACAACGATGCCCGACGACCATCCGACGAACAAGAAAATCGCGGGGAATGCGAATTGGTCATGGTTGAGCGGGCCCCCAACTGCCCACCGCAGACCCAAGTACGCAAGATACAGCACAGCGCATCCACCGCCCGCGAGCAGGCCACCTCGGAGGCCGGACCACACTGCAGCTCGGAAAATCAGAGGCAGGTACAGCGCCGCAAGGGCCGTGTGGAGCCAATGCCAGGAATGACTTGTCGAAGGAATAGCAAAGTGGCCAATTGTGATGACTGTCGCCCAAATAGTGATCCAACGCAGGTGGTACCGGTGCTCTTCATCCATGCTGTTACTCTCCTGGCGAATCCTTTTCGCGGTCTGCCTGATGTTCGGGATGTAACCGTGCGCCTTGAACGGAACGAGATTGTCCACGCTCTGCCTTTTCGAGGGTGATGAGCATGCCCAGGCCCGGCTCCTTTGAAGCAGCGGCCTGCCATGCTTCCCAGTGGCGTCGAATATCCGCGCGCAAGTGGGCGACGATATCGCCCAGAAGAATGACATGGCATCGTTCATCACGGTGACTCGGCGGCAGCGTCCCGAAAGCGACAAGGCGCACAGAGTGCCCATGCAAGGTATTGGCTCGACCTCGATGAAGAAGTTCTTGCACCAAGGGGGCGATATCTCCGCGACGGCAACAGCCAAACCGTGCGAGCGCGGCGGTGAGTACATCGTGTCTGGTGGCGGCGGCATTGAGTTCGGCCCGTCCCTCCTTGACCTCGCCGATGATCATGTCGGAAACGCCTGCAACGCTTCCGAGCAATGCGTTTGCCGCGCCTTCGTCGGGGTGATGCATAGGGCCGATCCCGCCGCCCGGCTGGCCAAAGCGAAATGCCAAGATGTCCAGGTCAGTGACGGACTCCTGTCCACCGCCGTGGACAGCGCGCAAAATGGGGAACTCTGTCACAGTGAGATACCCGTGGAGCCGCAAGAACGCCTGAACAATTGCGACTGCGTTGTCCATTAGGCACGGTCCTTTCGAGTTGTCCGAATGACTTTGACCAGTTCGAGCACCGCCAGTGGAATGCACGAAACGGCTATGAGCGGGATGCACTCTTCCCATCCCATCGGAGCAGTCTTCATGAGCGACGAGAGCGCGTGACTGTGGTGGGTCCAGATTTGCAGGGCGAATGATGCGGCGACGACGGCAAGCAGCAATGCGTTGTCGCGCCATCCCATCCGCCAGATCGGCACGGTCTCGCTGCGGGCACCAAATGATCGGAGCAGTTCCGCAAAGACCAGCGCCGCAAAGGCGTGCGTGCGGGCCATCGTCTCGTCGTGGTGCTTGAGGGCGTAGAGGTAGACGCCCATCACGACGCCAGCGGTGAGGAACGCGGTCAGGACCATTGTGAATAGGAATTCGCGGTCGATGAATGCGGCGTTACGTGGTCGGGGCGACCGCTCCATGACGCCCGGTGGAGCCGGGTCGGCGGCGAGGAAGAGCGCGGGAAGCCCGTCAGTTACAAGGTTAATCCAGAGGATCTGGATCGGCAGCAGCGGCGTGGGCAATCCCGCCACGAGCGCCGCACCCATGAACAGCAGTTCTGCGGAATTGCCGCCCAGCAGAAACTGCATGGACTTCTTGATGTTGTCGTAGACGCCGCGGCCTTCCTCGACGGCCGCGACGATGGAAGCGAAGTTATCGTCGGTGATGACCATGTCGGAGGCTTGACGCGCGACCTCGGTGCCCGATGCCCCCATCGCGATACCCACATCCGCGCCCTTGAGCGCCGGTGCATCGTTCACACCGTCACCTGTCATGGCGACGACCGCACCCTGCTCGCGCCATGCCCGCACAATGCAAAGTTTGTCGGCGGCGGTAACACGCGCGTACACGGTCGTTTGCGCCACACGCTCCGGCAAGGCGGCATCGTCGATCGCCGCGAGTTCGGCGCCGGAGAGAGCTGTGTCTGCATCTCCCGCAATTCCAAGGTCTCTGGCAATCGCCAGCGCGGTCTTGGGCTGGTCGCCGGTGATCATCACCACGCGGATGCCCGCGGCCTTGCATTTGGCGACCGCCTCGCGGGCCTCGGCACGCGGCGGGTCAAGCAGGCCGACAAGGCCGACAAAGGTCAGGTCGCATTCGAGCACGGCGGGATTTGGATCGGCGACCGTCGCGGCAACGTGATCCCGCAGCACGAGCCGCGCTGCACACGCCAGCACGCGCAAGCCCTTGGAAGCCAGGTCGGCGTTGGCCGCATCAATCGCGGCGCGGTCTGCTTCAGTCATGCTCCGCGCGCCATCGCCCTCGGCGATCTGCGTACATAGCGCAAGCACGCTCTCGGGTGAGCCATTGACGAGCACATCCGCGCCTGCATCCGTTCTGCGCACCACGGCGGCGCGCTTGCGGTCGGAATCGAAAGGCGCTTCGGCCAGCCGGGGGGAATTCGCATCCAGCGCCTCGCGCGTCAGGCCGACCTTTGCCGCCGCGATGAGCATGGCCGCCTCGGTCGGGTCGCCGCTCGCCTCCCAACGTCCCTTCTCTTCCATCACCGTTGCGTTGTTTACGCCCGCGAGGTTGCGTGCCAGCCGGATCGCCGCAGCCCGCACTTCTTCGATCAATTCATTCCCCGCACACGACACCGCACCTTGCGGCGCGTATCCCTCGCCGGACACATCAATCGTCGTGATCACCGCATCCACGACCCCCAAGCTGCCCACGCCCCCCACGGGCACCACCAGCGCCCGCGCTGTCATCTGCCCGACCGTCAGCGTGCCGGTCTTGTCGGTGCAGATCACGCTGGTCGCGCCCAGCGTTTCGACTGCGGGCAAGTGTCGGATCAACGCTCTTCGCTTGGCCATGCGGCGCACGCCCAGCGCGAGGGCCACGGTCACGATCGCCGGCAATCCTTCGGGCACCGCGGCGACGGCCATGCTGACGGCGGTCATGGAGAGCGAGAGCAGCGGCTCGCCGCGCATGAGGCCGATTCCGAACAACGCCGCGACAATGATGATCGCCGCAACCACGAGTATTCGACCCACGCGGGCCAGCCGCGTTTGCAGCGGCGTGGGCCCATCGCTGTCGGCGTTGGCGATGAGCGCAGCGATGCGCCCCATTTCGGTCTGCATGCCCGTGGCGACCACGACGGCGCGGGCCATGCCTGTGGCGATAGCAGTGCCCGAATACACCATGTTGCTTCGCTCGGCGAGCGGCGTGGCGTTGGGGGGGGCGGGCGCTGACGGCGAAATTGCACCGGCATCTTTTTCAGCGGGCTCACTCTCGCCCGTCAGCGACTTCTCGATGGCCGCGAGCGAGGCCGACTCGATGAGCCGCGCATCGGCTGCCACCAGGTCGCCGGCTTCCAGCACCAGAACATCACCGGGCACGATATTGGCGCCAAGAACGACCGTCACAACGCCATCGCGCAGCACGCGAGCCTTGGGGGCGGTCATGCTGCGCAAAGCCGCGATGGAACGCTCAGCGCTGAACTCCTGAGAGGCCCCGATGACGGCGTTGATGACAATGATCGCGGCGATCGCGCCCGCATCGACCCACTCTCCCAGCACCGCCGACACGCCTGCCGCGACCACCAGCAGCCACACCAAGACCGCCACGAACTGCGAACCAAACGCCGCCAGCCACGACCGCCCTTCGCGCGCTGTGAGCGTGTTGGGGCCGACACGTTGTAATCGCACCGCAGCTTCGGCCGCGGACAATCCGGTCCGCGCATCGGACCCCTGCGCGCGAAAAACATCTTCGGCGGACTTGGTGTGCCAGTGGATTGTGTCAGGTTCATCCACGCAGGCAATGGTAGTAGCTGCCAGCCCGGCCCACATGCCACGACGGTTGCTCAGTCACGCGATGGCCGCTCTCGCCACATTCCGCATTGCAAGGAGCACATTCCAACTCACCGGGAATCTGTTTCGGACGATCGGGAATCGGTTCCCCCCTGCGTGGAATGAACTTCTCGTTACTGGGAATGGATTCGGATTGAAGTGGCGTGCATTCCCGGTCGATGGGAATGTGTCCCGCGCGCATGGGAATGAAGCGGCGTCACCGCTCTCCCGCTTGGCGTGGAAATTCGGAGGATTGCCCATGCCACGCGGAGGTTCAAACTACATTCCCCGGCCCGATGGTGATTTCTCTACGTTCTCGAACCACTACTATCAGGCGGTCGAGAACTTCTGGGCGGTGCAGGGATTGGATATCAATGACCTGCTCGACCTCAAGACCGCGCTGGAGCTATGGAACGAGATGTACCCCGCGCACGTCGCGGCGCAGCAGACAGCTGAGGGAGCGCGGGCCGCCAAGGACGACGCGCGTGCTGCGCTGGAGAAGCAGATTCGCCCCGTCACTAACTTCGTGCAGGGATACACCAAGACGACCGATGCCGACCGCGCGACGATCGGGATCACGGTGCGCGACACTGGCAAGACCCCCGCGCCCACGCCGACCAGCGCGCCCGCAGTGCAAGTCGAAAGCGGACAGCGTTTGACGCACCGTTTGAAGTTCACCGACGCTGCCGCACCCACAAGACGAGGAAAACCGCCGGGGACGATCGGGGCCGAAGTCTGGCTCGCGCTCACCGCTGTGGGCCAGCCCGCGCCGCCGCTCAACAGCGCAGCGGCGGGAGTAGCCGATTCGTACAAGTTTCTCTCCGTGAGTTCACGCGGCAATCTGCAAACGGATTTCCCCAGCAACCAAGCGGGCAAGACGGCGTACTACGCCTTGCGCTGGGTGAGCACACGCGGGGAAAAGGGGCCGTGGTCGGAGGTCGCGAGCGCCACTGTCGCGGCGTAAGTCATCGCGTGGTTCCGCGCTCGGGATGGCGTCGTTCGTAGCCACACGGTGCACGTACTTGACTTCCATTCGAGAGTCGACTAACCTCCTCATAGTTGCGACACAGTCTCAACTACTTCCGACGGGCCTCCGGGTTTCGACGTTGGAAGGGTGGTTTGTTCGGGCAACGGACGGGCTTTGGGCCATTCTTGCCCAGGACCGCTTGACCGAGCCCAAACGTGACATCCCCAAGGACCGGTTCAACATCCGGCCCGCCTTGGAGACCCATCCATGCCCGTACTGCCTCCGGACGCGGCCCCGCGCCGCGCCTTCACGCTCATCGAACTGCTCGTCGTCATTGCAGTGATCGCGCTGCTCATCGGCCTCCTGTTGCCCGCCCTCAGCACGGCCCGCAACACGGCCCGCGGCACGGTGTGCCTGTCCAACTTCCGCCAGCTCGCGCTGGGCTGGACCATGTACGCCGACGAGAACAAGGACACCATGCTCCCGCTGCGCCCCGCCGACCTAGGCGGAGGCACGGGCAACCCGGCCAACTACTACGAGGCGGGCAACGGCCTCAAGTACCGGCCCCGCTGGATTGCCATCATGGGCTCCTTTGTCGGCCTCTATCCCTTCACCGAGCCCAGCACCACTGACCAGCGGCAAGACTACACAGGCAAAGTCTTCCAGTGTCCCGCCGCCGCCGAGCGCACCGACGAGCGGAACCACTGTTACGGGTACAACTACCAGTTCCTCGGCAACTCTCGCATCACCGCGGGCCGGTATCACAATTACCCGCTCACGCGGTCGCGCATCCAGACCTTCAGCGATACGGTCCTGGGCGCCGACAGCATGGGCACCGCCGCGGGCGTCCCCGCCGTGAACCGCGTCCCGTATCAACTACGCGGCAGCGATGTGAACGCCATCGGCAACGAGGGCTATCCGATGGATCCGCCGCGCCTCTTGTCCACCAGCGACCGGGGCACCGGAGGCTCCGGTAGCCCCAGGTCCGCCGTCGAGCCGCGCCATCAGAAGCGCGTCAACGCGATATTCCTGGACGGGCACGCCGGGGTGTTCTCGGTCGAGGCGCTGGGCTACCGCTTGAATGGGGACGGCTCGTTCTCTGACACCGGGACGCCGGAGAATCCCGCGACCAACCGCCTGTTCGGCGGCGATGGAACCGACAAGGCCCCGCCGGACCGGCCGAACTGAACGGGGCGCGGCGAGTCGCACCCGCTTCACTCGATCGGTGCACGCGGCAACCTGCAAACGGATTTTCCGAGCAACCAAGCGGGCAAGACGGCGTATTACGCCCTGCGGTGGGTGAGCACGCGCGGGGAGAAGGGGCCGTGGTCGGAGGTTGCAAGCGCGACGGTGGCGGCGTAAAACCATCGGATGCGCCCGGGCGTAGAATGGCGGATGAACAGCATCAGACGCCGCTTCGCGTGGTTCGCGCTCGTGCCTCTTGGTCTGCTGGTGGGCTGCGCGGCGGCACCGACAGTGCCCGCTGGGAACACCGCCATGAACTCAACTTCACCCAAGATCGAATTGCTCGGATTCCCCGATTGCCCGAATACGCCGGCGCTGCGCGAAAACCTCGCGGCCGCGCTCGCGGCCATCGGCAAAGGCTGGACCTTTGCGGACATCAACCAGGAGAAGTTGCCAGAAGGGGACATCCGGCGCGGCTACCCCACGCCCACGGTCCTCGTGAACGGCCACGACCTCTTCGGCCTGCCCGCCCCCGCCGCGCCGAGCATGGGGTGCCGGATGTACCCGGGCGGTGTACCCGGCGCGGAGACAATCGCGGGCAAGGTCAAGGCGGCGATGACGCGCTGAAACGGACTCGGCAACCTGCAAACCGACTTTGCGAGCGAGGACGCGGGCAAGACGGCGTACTACGCCTCGCGCTGGGTCAGCACACGCGGGGAAAAGGGGCCGTGGTCGGAGGTGTGCGCGGCGACGGTTGCAGCGTGATACACTTCGGGTCAACCCCCGGAGACGTTTTACATGGCGCTGAACAAGACCCAGTCGGAAAAGATCGACGAGATGATTGCCGCGGGCGAGAGCAAGCCCGACATCAGCGACGAGTTGGTAGGCAATCACAAAGCAAAGTCGCGGGATGTGGACGAGTATCTTGCGCATAACAGAACGGTTCAAGGCGCACTGAACATCATCACCCGGATTGCGAAGAAGCTAATCAACGAAGGCGAGCAGGCCAAGCGCAAGGTGCTGGTCCATGAAATCGAGAAAGAGGCCAAGCGCGCGATCAAGATGTTACAAGCGTAACAGTTGCAACCATTCGAGTCTAATGCGGCGAGTATCAAACCCCAAGCTAACGGGATGAGCACGGAGATATCAGCTATGGCACGAAGGAAGAAGGGCGCGGTTCGGCCAGGTCACGGTGCGACGTGCAACATTTGCGGGCGCAACTGCGGCAAGGGCGGGGGATTGAAGAAGCACATTGAAGGGGCGCACAATGTCACCTACGACAACTACAACAAGTGCTTTTACGGCGAAGCCAAGACCATCTTGGCGAACGCTTGGGATGATTCGGTCAAGACCGCCGACGGCAAGGTGGTGGTGACTCACGTTTTGGTTCGCCGGTTCATCGGCGACCCCGGCAAGCGCGGTGCCGTAAGAGCGGCGAAGCACCCTGCCTGATATTGAGCAGCCTTTGTGGCCAATTTCTGGGACCACCGCTCCACGGCGCACTCTGCTAACACTCTCGCGAACCCCGCTCGGCAAGAGCGGGGCGCAAATTTCGTGTGGGGTATTCTACTCTTTCTGGTGTTTCAACTGCAATCCTTTCTCACCGCGGAGGTGTCGGCCTTGGCATCGACTAGTTTGGCGCGAGAGGGCCGGCTGACACACGGTTTGTCTGTGCGCGCTGCGCCCCAAAACGCCGGAGGTCTCGAAATGTAGCGATTGACGAAGAGGAATTTGCTTGCGGGCATTGTCGTGGCGATTGGTATGGGCGGCGCGTGTGCCGCAACTGCCAATGCCCAGACCAATCACGTTGCGGGGTCAAAGATTCAGGCCGGTACGTGGACCATGAATGCGGTGTACTCGACGAGCGGTGGCGTCACGGTTGTTAACGACGTTGTTGCAATTGCCGATGCTGGCGCCGTTGTAGGAAACAATTTGGTCGCAGTGTGGTATCACAAGAGCGGCGGCGGGTGGGCAACGATGTCTTAAACCGCCACCAACCCGTGGCCAGCAATCGCTTACGTAAAGTTGCAGCTTGGGATCAGCAACAGCGAGGACGGCATTTGGAGCGCCCAGGGCTATCCAGTCATCGGGGACCCCGTAGAGATACCGGAGGAATACGCAGCTGGTTTGCTGGTTTCGGACCCGCTGTCAGAGTATTTGGCCGCGTCATCCGATCCCGCGACCCTCGTCGGAAACCTGACAACGATCGGGTATCCTGCGGCTGTTGTACCAATTGATCCGGGTCCAGATTGCACAGTTGATGCGATGCTTGAGGGAGTAGCGGGTCGGTTCTCCTGGCTGATCGCTGCGGGGGACATCGGCATTCTGACTATCGGCGAGGACTTGGATTGCGAGGCGATCGGTGGTACCCCACGCGGCGATCCGCCAGTTCTCCCTCCGAAACCCGGAACTGCCCCGGCCTGGAGTCCGCCAAACACCGATCCGACCATCCCTGTTACTCCGGCGTGGTTGCCCGGACCTTGGCCAACGCAGCCTGGCACGCCGCCAACACCGAATTATTACTGTGTTCTTACACAGATATTTGGGGGCGGATCTGAATGCAAGTGCACGCGTATCCGGGTTTGGGGACGGTGGGAGACCGAACCCAATTGCACGTTCTTCTGCATCCAGCCGCACTATATTGAGGAGAAGGAAACTTGCAGGGCAACCGGGCCAGCCTGTGCGCCCAATGGTCCGCCAGCGGCCGGGGCACAATGTGATGTTGACTATAACTAGTGGCGTCTTATGTCGAGTTCTCTAAACGCGAAATGCCCAGAGATTGCCCCAAAAAGCCTCGCACGGCTTCGCCGTGCGGGGCTTTTGTCAGCGGAGATTTTCTTTGGATACTCCATAGGACTATTCCTGGTACTCTATCGAATACAGGCCACCTCCACCTATTACACGGCGGCATCCTGGTCTCGGCAGGACGGCAAGGAATACCCACAATCGCCCATCGTGAACGCACTCTGGATGCGGTGTCAAACAACGTTTCACGATCTTTCGTACGGCCCGGGACTGGAACTCAGCCGATACCCGAACTATCTGTACGGAGGCAATGAGACAATCCATTTCAGCCCGCTCCCATGGCTGCAAGCACTGCTCGTCATCGCGCCGGTGGTTTTCGCTGGCATCGTGGTCGGTCGGCTCGCGCCGATTTGGTTTGCTCCCGGCGGACTGGGGCGCGGCCAGTCTTCCGTTGTGTCTCGCCGTATCTGGCGTGAAAAACTTCAAACGCTTCCGCCGCCAAAACAGAAGAGTCTCTTCCTTTCCGCTGGCGCGATTCTCGGATTCTCTGCGGCAATCTTTGGAGAGTCATTTGCACTTGTCTTTGATGGCGCTGCTGGCAGAATCGCGTTGGCGAACAATGCTCCGGACCCAGAACCGATACGCCCCATCTTTGCATTACTGGCGTGGCCCGACGCCGCATGGCTTCTCCTTGGTTCATTCCTGCTCGCAGCGGGAAGCGTCATAGTGACCGCGCGCGACCGTTTGATGCGGGACAAAGCAATGATCGCCGGATGGTGTTTTTCTTGCGGGTATCCCAGAGCCTTGCCGACTAGCAGTGCAGATGATGCGGCAGCGTCCGCCCCCATCCTCTGTCCAGAATGCGGGAAGCCGCCTGGCGCTCAAAAGCAACGCGTTGGGCTCCGACATGCGAGGCTGGCGATGGCCGCCATCCTGATCCTCTCTATCGTTGGTTACTTTGCCGTACCAGGCATTTTGATGGCCATGTAGGGCAACATACCGGGACGTTCGTGCGTGCATGAGCAGGTACAAATCACCACCGCACGCCGCGTTCTGCGAGATCTGTTACGCTACCGCAAAATGGAGATGTTTCGCATGAACCGTATTCTCGTGGCTCTCTCGCTCGTGCTCTCGCTATTCCTCGTCGGCTGCGCTTCGGGTCCGCCTACGGCGGAGGAGTTCGCCAAGGCGGACTACGGAACCCCGATCACGCAACAGGCCGCGCAGGACAAAGCGCAATCATGGCTGAAGGGCGTGCTCAAAGACCCGTCCTCGGCTCAATATGATTGGGGAACGGTCCAATCGGGCTGGGCACGGAAGGCGCCGATTGAGGGCGGCAAACTCATCTGGGGCTATCGCCTTGAAGCGAAGATCAACGCCAGGAATAGTTTCGGAGGCTACAACGGCTACAAGCCATATGTGTTCATGTTTAAGAACGGCGAACTCGACGGCGTGTGGGGCGAACAGGTGTTGGGCAGCGGTTACAGCGCGACTCCTTACATGGGAAGATTGAAGTAACGAGCCGCTTTATTCCATATCTGTAGAAACTTCGTCAAGTCGCCCTGTCTAACCGCCGATGCCGCTGGGAGTACCCCCCGCGTGCCGATCGACGGCTCTGGTAGCGGGTGGGATTTGTTCCGAGAGAGCCGACGAATCCAGCAGTAAAGGTAGAAGAACATGGCTGACTATTTGCCCGGACCGGATGCAGACTATCAAGCGTGGGTGACGAATTTCGTCACGTATGCCAACGCGAACTTGGCCGCACTGGGCCTGGTTGCGGGAGACATGACGCCCATCACCACCAACCAGACGCTTTTTAACTCCGGCTTCGCCGCACACGTCGCGGCCAAGGCCGCAGCGCAAGCCGCCAAGCAAGCTAAGGACGAGGCGCGCGGCGGCCTGTCCGCCGCCATTCGCCCGCTCGTGCGCCGCCTGCAGGCGTCGGCGGTCGTCAACGATGCCGAGAAGGCATCGCTTGGAATCACTGTTGCAGCGCAGCCCGGACCAATCGGCCCGCCCACCACCGCGCCCCTCTGCAACATCTCGTGCGGCGCACGCTTGCAGCACACGCTGAGCTTCGTTGATGAAACCACGCCGACCCGCAAGGCCAAGCCCGCGGGCGTGCTGGGCGTTGAAATCTGGAACCACGTCGGCGTTGCGCCCCCAGCGGGCGAGGGCGATTTACGTTTCGTGGCTGTGGACACCAACGCGCCCTATGTCCTGAACTATCAGAGCACCGACGGCGGCAAGACCGCGTACTACTGGCTGCGCTGGGTCAATCCCACCGGCGAACGCGGACCGTGGGGCGAGCAGTCGCAAGCGACTATTGCGGCGTAAGCGCTGCATCGCCGACAACCTAACTGGAATGAACAACGGCCCCGGCAGATGCTGGGGCCGTTTTCTTAACTGGGTTCGCTTCTATTAGTTCACTTGGACGGCGGGGCGTTTGTTCTGCCGCCTCCCGATGATTGACCGGGATTACCGCTCGGCCATCCGCCCGGACCCTTGCCACCACCGCTGCCGCCTCCACCTCCGCCGCTCTTACCACCGCCACCGCTGCCGCCCTTGCCACCACCACCGCCGCCGCCGCTTCCCTTTGCCATTGCTACGCCCTTTCGCACAGGTGCGCCCATCGGGTTGCGCCAACGTGGAAACAACACGAGGGGCAGATGCTCGGCAAGGGTAGGCGTTGTTGCCCACAACTCGGCGGGCTTGTCAGTTCAAGTGACCCGTTCCGCCCCGGTGATGACCGGGGGCGTTTTTCATTCTGCCCGCGCAGCGGACTTGCCCTGCGTCCGATTCCACTTCCACTCCTCTACCGCAGAGAACACGCACGGCACGATGAAGAGTGTGATCAGGCTGATGGCCATGCCGCCCACCGATGGAATTGCCATCGGCATCATCACATCCGCGCCGCGGCCAGTGGCCCAGAAGATGGGCATGAGGGCCAGGACTGTCGTTGCGATGGTCATCAGGCACGGGCGTATGCGCTTGAGACCCGCGTCGATCACTGCCTCGCGGATCTCCGCCTTTGAGGCGAACGTTCGGTCCTTAAAAACGCCTTCGAGATAGGTGCCGATCACCACGCCGTCGTCATCAACTACGCCGAAGAGCACCAGGAAGCCCACCCATACCGCCACCGAGAGGTTCACGCCCCATAGAGCGAGCATGATGAAGCCACCCGAGGCCGAGACCAGCACGCCAAAGAAGATCACGGGAGCGATCCACCAGCGCTTGAAGCCGATGTAGAGCATCACGAACATGATGCCCAGGGTGATCGGGACCAGTACCTGCATTCGCTTGGTGGCGCGGACTTGGTTCTCAAACTGGCCGGACCACTCCCAGTAATAGCCGGGTGGAAGTATGAGCTGTCCGTCCTTCAGCGCTTGTTGCAGCACGCGCTCGGCGTCCTGCACGACCGAGACCTCATCACGGTCGCGCGTGTTCATGGTGACATAGCCGACGAGCAGGCCGCGCTCGCCCTTGATTTCCTGCGGGCCAAGCACAGTGGAGATATCGGCGAGCTGGGCTAGCGGCACCTGAGCCCCGGTCGAGGATGGAACGTTGATCCGCTGAATAGCCTCGATGTCTTCGCGGAAATCGCGGGCGAGACGGATGCGGATGGGGTAGCGCTCGCGGCCCTCGACCGACTCCATGAGGTTCATGCCGCCCAGGGACATTTCGATGACATCCTGCACATCGCGGATGTTGACGCCGTAGCGGCCGATGCGCTCGCGGTCGATGTCGATCTGGATGTACGGCTTGCCGACAATGCGGTCGGCGACGATGTCGGTTGCGCCCGGTACTTCGCGAAGGAATTGCTCGATCTGGAGGCCGATCTTTTCGATCTCTCGGAGATCGCTGCCGTAGATCTTGACTCCCATCATGGCGCGGAAGCCGGTTTGGAGCATGACCAGGCGGGTCTGGATCGGCTGGAGCCATGTCGGCAGCACGCCGGGGATGGCGGTGCGTTCCTGGAGTTCGGCAAGGATTTCCTGTTTGGTGAAGCGGCGTTCCTCGGACCAGATCCACGACAGCGGTGTACGAAGGAAGCGGGGCCAATCGGAGAAGAATCGATCGACTTTCTTCTTGCGCCACTGGCTCTCGGGCTTCAGGATCACGATCGACTCCATCATGCCGATGGGCGCGGGGTCGAGGGCGGACTCCGCGCGGCCGATCTTGCCCACCACGCTCTCGACTTCGGGGACGGTGGCGATTGCCAGGTCCTGTTTGCTATTGACTTCCACGGCCTGCGACAGAGAAGCCTGCGGCAGGAGCGAGGGCATGTAGAGCAGCGAGCCCTCATCAAGTGGCGGCATGAACTCGCGACCCAGGCCGGGGAGGATGCGGCCTTCTTTGAGGACGGCAACGCCCCCAGCGGTTTCGCTCGTGCGCTCGGCGGGATCTTGTCTCCGCCACAAGAGGCGCGTGTGTTGCTTGCCGCCGGAGTCGCGGACGGCCTGCCAGCGGAGTTGATCGAGTTCGAGGAGTGGGCGTGTCAACTCCGACTTCTCGTCGGCGTACATCGCTTTCTTGAGTTCGGGCGATGCCTTCGCGCTGGCAAAGATGTTGACGGCCCATTCCACCGGGAACAGCGTGCGATGAATGCCCAGCCACACCGTGAGGCCAGTGAAGAGAATTAATAGCGGCGCGATCATGAAAGTTCGCTTGTTGTAGAGCACCCAGCGGAGAGTCGGGGTGTATGCGCGGGCGATCACGCGCGACACGGGGTTCTGCTCAAGCGGAACAAATTTTTCGCGGGTCATGCGGACTACGCAGAACGCCACACCCACTCCCACAGCGATCGCGATCAGCCATCCGCGGTCGTGGCCGGCCGCGAGCCCCCACATGAATACGAGGTGTGTCGCGAGCATCGCCAGAACGCCGATGGCCGCGGCGACCGCGAGAGTTAACCCCGCCTTCCACTTCACGGGGCGGAAGAGCAGGTAGCAAAGGAATGGCACGACGGTGATAGCCAGCACGACCGATGAGCCAATGGCGAAGGTCTTGGCGTAGGCGAGTGGTCCAAAGAGTTTTCCTTCCTGGCCGGTGAGGAAGAAGACGGGAATGAAGGAAACGATGGTGTTGGTGACGGCGGTGATGATCGCGCCGCCAACTTCGACCGCGCCTTCATAGACGATACCAAAGTGCCCTTTCTCTTTTTTCTCTTCATCTGTGGCCGCGGCGAGGCGGCGGTAAATGTTCTCCGCCATGATGATGCCCATGTCGGCCACATCGCCAATAGCGATGGCCAGGCCGGCGAGGGACATGATGTTGCTATCGATGCCGAAGGCGTACATCAGGATGAACGAACCAGCGAGCGCAAGCGGAAGTGTCGGCAGCACGGCCACCGTTGTCCGGAGGTGCATCAAAAAGAACAGGACTACCAGGCTTGCGATGATCGCCTCTTCAAAGAGGGCCGTTTTGAGCGTGCCGATAGTTTCCTGCACAATGGTGGTGCGGTCGTAAAACGGGACCAGTCGAACTTTGGAGATTCGTCCGTCAGCCAGTTTCTTGGTGGGAAGGCCGGCCTCCAACTGGACGATTTTCTCCTTGACTCGCGCGACTACCTCGCGAGGATTTTCGCCATAGCGCATGAGAACGACGCCGCCAACCGCCTCAACACCGCCCTTGTCCAGTGCTCCGCGCCGGAAGTCCGGGCCGAGTTGCACGGTCGCGACGCTTTTGAGGTACAGCGGCGTGCCGCCCTCCTGGCGAATGACGACCCTCTCCAGGTCTTCGATCGACTTGATGAACCCGAGGCCGCGAATGAAGAATTCCACGCCGCTCTTCTCGATGACTTTTGCGCCGACATCGATGTTGCTCTTGCGCACGGCGTCGTACACGTCCATCATAGTGACGCGATGGGCACGCATCTTATCGGGGTGCATGTCGATCTGGTATTGCTTGACGAAGCCGCCGATGCTGGCGACCTCGCTGATGCCGGGAACCGACTGCATCTGGTAGCGCACGTACCAGTCTTGAATGGAGCGAAGCTCCGCGAGATCAAACCCCTCTCCCTCGACGGTGTACCAGTACACTTGGCCAAGGGCTGTGGCATCCGGGCCGAGCACGGGTGTTACGCCGGCGGGCAACCGCTGCTGAGCTACATTCATGCGCTCGAGCACTCGGGAACGGGCCCAGTAATAGTCGGCGCTGTCTTCGAAGATCACAAAGACCATCGAGAAGCCAAAGCCGGACATGGATCGGATCGACTTGACACCGGGCGTGCCCGTCAGACTCGTGGTGAGCGGGTACGAGACTTGGTCGTCTACATCCTGTGGGCTGCGACCTTCCCAATCAGCGTAGACAATGACCTGCTTTTCGCCGATGTCGGGGATCGCATCGACCGGCGTGCGGGTGACCGCCCAGAAGCCCGCCGCACAGATACCCATGATGATGAGGAGCATCAGGAATGTGTTCTTCATGCACCAACGAATAATGGGATCGACCATGACAATCTCCGTTTAGTGCTTGTGCTCAGCGGCTGGCTTGGGAGTTGGAATTGATTTGTCGCCTGCTGGAGCTGGTGGGGTAACTGGTGCTTGTGTTCCTGTGCCGCTGGGTGCGGCCTTGCCACCGTGTTGGTGGCCCATAGATGCATTCAGTCCGCCAGGATAAAAGAGACTTGGATGCCCGGTGACCTGGAACTGGCTGTCAATCAGGAAATTCCCGCGTGTGACCACGCGCTCTCCGACGGACAGGCCCGCGAGCACCGCGAAGTATTCGCCTGCACGGGGTCCAAGCGTCAGTTCTCGCGGCTCAAAGAGGCCACGCGACTTCTCGATATAGACGATCTGCCGCGTGCCGCTGTCGAGCACTGCTGTCGCAGGGACAGCGAGTACGCCCGATCCCTCGGCGACCGCGGCGGGCTTGGCCGATACTTCCTTGAGTTTCATGTTGCAGACAGGGCAACGACCAGGTTGGTCATAGGTCTTCTCGCCCTCGCACTTCATGGGGCAGTAGTACTTGGCAGCGGCTGGAGTAGTCGCTGGTTGCGTGGGGATGCCGTGTCCAGCGTGCTGATCCAAAATTGCGACGGCTGCGCCATCGGGGATCTTCTCCAGCGGCATCTGGCAGATTGGACACGGCCCCGCCGCATCGATGAGGACCTGGGGGTGCATCGGACACGAGTAGCGTCCCTCGACACCCGTCGGAGCGGCGCGTCCTTCGCTCGTGAGTTCCGCGGCGATGAGCGCTGTCACAAACATGCCCGGCTTGAGAGTGTGGTCCTTGTTGTCCACATAGACCGGCACGCGAACAGTGCGGGACTGCTCGTTGACAACTGGCTGGACGAATGTCACGACTCCATCGAACGTCCGTCCGGGAACTGCCTGCGCAGTGATCCGGACCGTCTGACCGTAACGCACCCACGGGAGGTCGTACTCGTATATGTCGAGATATATCCACACACTGTCGAGGTTGGCGATGCGGTAGAGCGCATCGCCCGCCTTGAACGAGGCCTTTTCAACGATGCTCTTCTCGATCACGGTGCCGCTGATGGGCGAGTAGAGCGTCACCCGGTCAGTGGTCTGTTTCTTCTCGACAAGGTCCGCGACCTGCTGGTCGGTCAAACCGAGCAGTCGCAGCTTGGTCTTGGCCACCTCGGCGAGCGAATTACCGGTTCCAGACTGCATGGCGATGAGAAGTTCCTGCTGCGCGACCAGCAACTCGGGGCTGTAGACCTCCGCGAGGTGATCGCCCTTGCGGATCTCTACCCCAGTGAAGCTCACGAACAGACGTTCGGCGAAGCCGTCGACACGCGGCGTGATAGTTGCGAGCGATGATTCGTTGTACTCAATGCGACCGACAGCGCGAAGATCACGGGAGAGTGGCCGGCGCTCGATGGCGACAGTTTCGACACTGGCCATAGAGATGGCGTGCTCAGAGAGTTGGAGCATTGGCGCCTCGCCGGCTGCCGTGGTGGCCGATGCCGCGGGAATGAGCGGCATCTCGCAGATCGGACAGTTGCCCGGCTGGTCGAGCCGGACCTGTGGATGCATAGAGCATGTGTAAACCTGCTTGGTCGGGGCTGGGGCTCCTGCAGAGTTGGAGGTTTGCACAATTGGTTGTGCGCGGGAGTTTCCCAGGAAGTACCCCGCACCCGCGGCGATGATCACAAGAATTGAGACAATGATGATGGTGGTGACGCGCTTCATGGATGTGTCTCCTTTAACGGTTCCGAAGTGCTTGGCAGAATGGGAGCGCCTTGAGGCGCTGTTCCCGCAATGAGCAGTGAAAGCGATGCAAGCGATAGCTCTCGCTGGGTGCGAGCTTCGACAAGTGAAAGGTCAAAGACCAGCAGTTGGCGCTCTGCGTCGATGACATCGAGGAACGATGAGCGCCCGGCCGCGTAACCCGAACGAGCGGCATCGAGTGACTGGCGAGCCTTGGGTGCCAGAGTTGAGGCAAACAAGTCTGCGTTACGTGTACTTTCACGGTACATGTAGAGCATTGAGGCTACTTCGGCGGCGAGTCCGATCTGCTCGGCAGTGAGCCGTGCTTCTGACGACCGCTTCTCGTACTTCGCGGCGGCGATTTCAGCAGCGATTTTGTCGCGCCAGATTGGGAGCGTAACGCTCCCTGTGGGCCGCCACATCAGCGGGTTTGCTTTCACATCAGCTTCGATGCCGATCGAAAAGTCCGGAACGCGGCTGGTTCTCGCCAAGTCAATCATCGCTTCGCCGCGCCGCACCTCCGCTTCCATTTGGCGGAGTTGCGGATTGTGCGCTGCAGCGAGCGCGAGGATCTGATCGGCGGATGGAGGAGGTGGTGATGCCTCAAAAAGACTTGGAATCGCTATTGGTGGATCATCGGGAAGTAAACCCAATGCCGCGCGGAACTGTGCGAGCAGAACGCCGCGGGAGTCCTGCAGATTAGCGATCTGCGTTGTGATCTGCTCCTGGTCGATCTGGGCACGGAGCACATCCTGAATGCCGCTCCGGCCGGCCGCGACCTGCTGTTGTGCCTGGCTCTCCAGTTCGCCAAGCAGCAATTTGGTATTTTGTTGAACGCGCAGAGTGTCCTCGAAGAAATGCAAACGGAAGTAGGCTGACTTGAGCGTCATCGCGGTTCTGAGAACCTCAGCTTCGAATCTGAAATATGAGGCGCGGGATTCACCCGCCGCGACATCGCCTGCAGCGCGCAGTTTGCCAGGGCCAGGAAGGTCGATCATGAGGCCGGGCATGAGAGATTCGATCATGCTCGTGATGTCCGCTTGGAAAGTAATGCGTGGGTCGGGTAGGGACCTCGCCCCTGTGATTCGCTCCACCGACGCTGCCCAGGCGTAGTACTCGGCTTCAACCCTTGGGTTGTTGAGCATTGCGAAACGCAGATAGTCGGAGAGCGGCGAGTCCTCCGACAACTTGGGGAGTACCGGCTTGGCGTCACCAGGGCGATACATCGAACGAACTGTGTCTACATCAGAGCGTGCTTGTCGTTCGGAGGTAGTCGGAGTACCAGTGCAGCCGCCGAACCCTGCAAGAAGGACGATGATCGCGATCTGGGTGACGCGCAAGTAACTATTCATGATTGTGCTCCAGCCGGTTGTTTCACTTGGCTATCGAGTGGGGTCGCTGACGGTTTGTTGGTTGATGGGTCTTGATTTGACGCATCACGGGCGGGTGGTGGAGGCGCCACAAGTCTCCCGCCGACCGCGTACTCAAGTTCGATGCGGGCAATGGCCGCCTGCCGCTCAAGGTCGTTGAGCCGCGTCCGCGCTTCGATCACTTCACCTTGGGCTTCGAGGAGCACAGTCACATCCGTCTGCCCCGCTTTGAGCGAGGCTTCCGCGAGGGACAAGTTTCGTTCTGATAATGGGAGCACCGTGGACCGGTACTGGTCGGCAAGTTGTGTAGCGCTGTCATATTCGACCCACGCGACGCGAGCCTCGCGGATAGCTCGTTGCGCGACGGCCTCGTAATTGGCGAGAGTTGCTCGAGCGAGCGAGCCTGCCTTGGCGATCTGTGCTGCGTTGGTGTCAAAAATCGGGATGCCGATCTCGACCACAGGGCCGATAGTTTTCTTGCCGTCCACGTCCCGCTCGAAGTCCGCGCCAAGACCGAAGTCCTTCAAGCGGCTTCTTTCCTCGACAGATAAGTCCGCCTTCTGCGCTTCGACAATGGCGCGAGCCGCAGCAACATCCAGACGCTGCGACCCCGCGAGCGTGATTGCGTCCGCCTCATCGAGAGAAATCGCTTCGACAAGGGAAGCGTTTTCCTCTACCTTCCATTCCGCGCTTTCACTGGCGAAGCCGATCAGTTCCAGCATGATTCGTTGGTCTTTGGCGAGGTCGCGGCCAATGCTCGCTCGTTCAGACTGCGCCTTAGCGAACTGCTGGTGTGCGCGGTTGACATCCAGCGATGTTCCCTCTCCGCCTCGCACTCGTGCTTCAAGCGAGTCAATAGATCGTTGGATCGTTGCAAGGTTGTGGTCGGCGTGGTGGACCGCAAGTTGACCGAACGCAATTCGCGCATGGGTGGTCTTCAACTCCGCAACCAAACGCAGGGCCTTGTCTGAGATGTCGAGTACGGTCTGGTTCAGCCGTGCGTCCGCGGCCCTGATCTTGCCGCCGCGTAGCCAGATGGCTGTGAACGACTGCGCGACCTGCGCCCCGACGAACGTCCCACCGCTCACCGGGTCAAAGGGGAACCGCAGCGTCAGTCCGAGCACAGGGTTCGGCAACAGCCCTGCCTGCACGAGGTCGGCACGCGACGCCGCGATCCTCTCGACCTGCGACCTGATCTCGCGGTTGTTGCGGAGCGCCATCGCGAGGGCCTGCTCGACCTTGAGCGGCGTGCGGCCGTCCCACGATGTGAGCGATGCCTCCCACGGCTCGGTCCACGTCGGCAGCACGCCTGAGCGTTCGGCAACGGTTGCGGCGGCGCGGTCGAGGTCTGGCCTGGGGTCGAGCGAAGCGCAGCCGCCCAAACCGCCGACAAGCAGCATGAGCGAGGCAGTCAGCTGGGAGGTCGATGGGGCGAAGTTGGCGTTGGTTCGATGCGTCATGTCGAAAGTCTCCACAAGGCAAGCGGCCTGCGCCGGTTTCGCGGCGCCGGACCTTGGAAGCGATTACTTGGCGGCGGGCTTGGGCACACACCGGTCGCAGTCCACACCCTCGGGGGCGCACGCCGGGCAGCGGACCTTCAACACGCCGTCCTTCTCGTAGATGGTCATCTCGTTCTTGCAGTCCTCGCACGTATGTGTAATGATGGTGCGGTTGGTAGACAGGCCGCCGCGGGGGCCGCCGGTGCTGCGGGCTTTGCGGATCTGGTCGTAGCATTTGGTGCAGACCGAGACCTGCCCGGCCTGAGCTTTGGTCATATCGTGCTTGTCCGTGGTACAGCCAGTAGCAAGCAGCACGGAACCGATGGCGAGCAAAAACATCGAGTGGATCATTTTCATTGGTGAAACTCCGGGAAGGGCCCGCGCTCCTCCCGCCGAACGCTTCGGCGGGCTGGGGAGCGCTGAATCGGCCCGCGCCGCTCTCGCGGGGCGGGACGGTGAATCAGTCCATGCGGTTTACTTGTGGTCGTGGCCGCCTTCCTTCTTTTCGCCGCCGTGGTCGTGCGGCTTGGACTCATCGTGCCCGTCACCCTTAGAAACGCTAAACGTAAACGGGACGGTGATGACTCGCTCCTTGGTTGCTGTGCCGACGTTGAACTGGGCCCAGCCTTTGTAGGTGCCGGGGACGGTGAAGTGGGCCTCGAAGTCCACCTTGGGTCCTCCCATGTTTCCGCTGGAGTGCTCGCCGCCCTCGTGCGGGTGCGAGTGGACGAACTGGCTGCGGTCTTCGCTGATAATGACCAGATGGCCCATCGCGCCCAGATACGGCAGGAGCGTCGTCACGGGCTTGCCGTCCTTGGTTACGGTGTACGCCATGTGCGTAGAGCCACCGCTCTTCACTGGCCCGCCCGTGTCGAGCGACACGGTGTACCCGTCGATGGTCTTGGGCGTGCCCGCGTCAACTTTGAGTGCTTTGGCGGCGGGGGCTGTCCCGGCGACCGTCACTGGCACGGTCACGACCTGCTGGCCGACGTTGGGGGGCGTGAAGTCGTTGTAGAAGAAGAACTCGCCAGCCTCGGGGAAGGTGTAGGTGAATGTGAACGTGCCATCGGGCTGAATCTCGGGGTGCTCGTGGGCGTACCACGAAAGATCCTTGCTGACCATCAGGAGGTGGAGAAGTTTCTCGTGCACGACCTCGACCTTCTTGACGGGCAGGCCAGTGGGGTCTTTGATGGTGAAGACCATCGTTGTGGGCTTGCCGACAGAGATCGTGCCGCCCAAGGGCTTCACATCCATAGTGAACTTGTCGGAGGTCTGCTTCTTGAGGTTCATTGAGCAGACCGGGCACTTTCCGGGCTTGTCATACGTCTTGGCCTCCTCGCAGTGCATGGGGCAAAAGTATTTGGCAGGAGCGAACGCTGTGAGCGCATCGTACTGCGACTTCATCTGCGCATACGCGGTCTTAGCTGCTGCCAGGTCTTTCTTTTCACCCGCCTCGTGTACACCGTCGGAAGCCTCGGACAGCGCCTTGCCCGCCTTGTTGATGTCCTTCACTTTGTCTTTGGCCACACCCGAGTCAGCCTTGAGCGCGAGCGCTCCCAGTGACTTAGCCAACGCGCTGATGACATCGGACTGCTCGTGGGCTGCATCAAGATCACCCTTGGCGATCAAGCCATCGAGTGCGGACATGCGTTCGCCGATTTCGCGTACAGCCGCGGCGTAGTCGGTGGCGGCCTTCACTTCGCCGTGCGAATGACCATCGTCTTTGTGCGCTGGTTGGTTCTCCTTGCCATGTTCGTGCTGTGCAAAGGCTCCAGGCGCGATAAACGACAGCGCCGTTCCGACGCCCAACAGTGTGGACAGTATCTGACGTTTCTTCATTTCAAATCTCCTAAAAATTCCGCGAATGCGGAAAGGTTGCAAAATTTCTCGCCCAAGCACCAGCGCCCGCGCAGAGAAGTAGGTGACACAATGTGGACACTTCGGCGGGATACCCATAGGCGATGTGATAAGGAAAAGTTGCGAGTCCACCCGCGGGGTGTCATCGGACGGCTCGCCTTTCCACAGTGGCGGCGTCCAGTTCGCCTCAGAACGTTTGTGACTAGTGTGCCGTGGCTTACATCGGTGTTTTGCCCGCGATGAGCGAGGCCGTACCATGCATCATGAAACAGTTCGATCGGAGCGCAATGTGTGTGGTTCTTGCAGTCATCGGACTGCTCGCAGGCTGCGATGGACAATCTGCTCAACGCACTAGAAACGCCGCCGCCAGCAATATTCAACCCAGGATTGAACTCCTGGGCTTGGGGGATTGTCCTGACACCCCGGTGTTGCGAGCCAACTTGCAGGCGGCATTTGCGTTGCTCGGAACCGGTTGGACCTTCGAGGAGAGGGATCAAGAGAAGTTGCCCAAAGCCGACAAAAGGCGCGGTTATCCGACGCCGACAATTCTTGTGAACGAACGGGACCTGTATGGATTGCCGGTCCCACATGCTCCGAGCATGGGGTGCCGGCTGTATCCCGGCGGCGTGCCCGATGCCGCTGAAATAGCACGCAAGTTGAAGGCCGCATTGGTGGAATAGTGCTGTGACACAATGAGCGCGAGAGATCATGCTGTGCCCTCCTCTGCCTGCGGTCGGGTGTCTCGAAGATGCGTTGTACCTGCTTGGACGTTTTCGCGGGAATATTTGACGGTGTGCTCGCGAGCCAGTCGCTCAGCGGCGTTTTTCCCGAAGCGATAGAACACCGCTGGGGTCACAAAGAAGTCCAGCAGGGTGCTAGTGATGAGGCCGCCCAATATGACGATCGCAACTGGATACAGGATCTCTTTTCCAGGTTCACCCTTACTCAGAACAAGCGGGATGAGCGCAAGACCCGCTGTCATAGCGGTCATCAGCACCGGCGCGACGCGCTCCTGGCTCCCTTGAATGATGAGTTCCTTGCTCCAGGGTTTGCCTTCGTGAGTCATCAAATGGATGTAGTGACTGACCATGAGCACGCCGTTGCGTGTGGCGATGCCGGTGAGCGAGATGAAGCCAACCAGCGAGGCGACGCTGAACGGCTCGCGGGCAATGGCCAGCGCCGTCACGCTCCCGATGAGTGCGAAAGGGACGTTGAGCATGATCTGTGCGGCAACCATGCTTGAGCGGTAATGGGTGTACAGAATGACAAAGATGGCGATCAGCGAGCCAAAGCCCAGGATGAGTAGGAGCCGGGTCGATTCCTGCTGCGCCTCGTAGAGGCCGCCGTACTGGATCGTGTAGCCCTGTGGCAGCTTCACATCCATCGCGATCGAGTCTTGCAGTTCCTTGACTGTCGAGCCCAGATCGCGGCCGCGGACGTTGCACTGGACCACGATGCGGCGGCGGAGATTTTCGCGCGCGACTTCATTGGGCCCGAGCTTTTCGACAACCTCGGCCACATCACGCAGCAGCACGATCGCGCTCGTGGGCGAGACCAGTCGCACTTCTTGGAGCGCTGTGGGATCAGTGCGGAGGCGGTCGTCCAATGTCAGCGTGATGTCAAAGGACTTGAGCCCCTCAAGCACCTGGCCCACGACCTTGCCCTTGGTAGCCGTCTCCATCGCATCGGTGAGCGCGGCGGGCGAAAAACCCACGCGGGCCGCAGCATCGCGATCCACAATGATGTGCAATTGCGGCACCAACACCTGCTGCTCGACCTGAAGGTCCACGACGCCTGGAATGCCTTCCATCGCGGCCTTGGTTTGCTCTCCGAGTGCTCGCAATGTGCCTAAGTCGTCGCCAAAGATTTTGATCGCCACCTGCGCGCGAACACCGGAGAGCAGATGCTCGATGCGATGGCTGATCGGCTGCCCGACGCCGACATTGACGCCGGGGAACACCGAAAGTTTTTCTTCGATCTGGGCGAAAACGTCTTCACGCGGAAGAATATCCCGCAATGGCGGCGGCTTTCTGCCGCTAGCCATGGGGAACTTCTCTGGAGTTTTGGCTTCCTCCAGGTTCCACAGATCGACATCGATTTCCGAAGAGTGAACGCCCTCGGCGTGTTCATCCTGTTCAGCCCTGCCCGTGCGGCGGGCTACGTTCTTGACCTGCGGGATGGAAAGAATCGCTTCTTCGGCCCTGGTTGCAATGCGGTTAGATTCTTCCAGGGAGACCCCGGGCGTGAGCATGAACGAGACGGTTGCTGTTCCCTCGTTGAAAGGTGGAAGAAATTCCGAGCCCAGACGTGTCACCACAAAGAGTGCGACTGCGACCAGTACGCCAAGCGTGCTGAGTACCGCCACTGGACGGGGCATCGAGATCGAATAGGACCTGAGCGCAATCCGTTTGCAGATGCGAAGCAACAAGCCATCATTGCCATGGGTCATGCGTTTGATGCCCGGCAAGAGGTAATACGCGAGCACAGGTGTGACGGTCAACGCAACCAGCAGTGATGCGAAGATACTGACGATGTACGCAGTCGCCAACGGTGCAAAGAGCCTGCCTTCGATGCCGGGCAGGAAGAATGTGGGCAGGAACACCAGGTTGACAATGACCGTACCAAGAATGATCGGGTTTCGGATCTCTTTTGACGCTTCAAACACAACTTCAAGGATGGGCTTGGGATTCGTAGCGCGGCGGTTTTCTCCCAGTCGCCGGTACACATTTTCAACATCCACCACGGCATCATCTACCAGTTCGCCGATGGCAACTGCCAAGCCGCCCAGCGTCATGGTGTTCACACTCATCCCCAGCCAGTGGAAGACCAGGAACGTTGCAATGATGGATAGCGGCAACGCGGTGAGCGTGACGATCGTTGTCCGCACGTTCATAAGGAACATGATCAGGATTATCACTACCAGAATCGCACCATCGCGCAGCGCTTCCACCACGTTCCCGATCGACGATCGAATGAAGTGCTCCTGCCGGAACACTTCCGCGTTTACATCCAGGCCCGCTGGTAGTGCGGGTTTGAGCTGAGCCAGTGTGGCGTCCATAGCGCGGGTGAGCGTCAAGGTATCCGCGCCCGGTTGCTTCTGGATCGCAAGAATCACTGCCGGAGCCCCGTTTTCCGATCCATCGCCGCGCTTTATAGTTGGCCCTGCTTCAGTGATTGTGGCGACATCGCGAATGAGAACGGGCTGCGGCGGGGACTGGTGATCACCCGCTCTGTTTACAATGAGGGAAGAACCGATGTCGTCGGTGGTCTGCAAGCGCCCGAGATTGCGGACGACGAGTTCCTGCGCGCCGCTGATCAGGAAGCCGCCGCCGGTATTCTGGTTTGACGCCGCCAGCGCTTTTTCGATGTCCTCCAGTGTGAGATCGAATAGGCGCAACTTGTCCGGATCGGCCTGTACGCGAAATTGCTTCAAATCTCCGCCCATTACAGTGACCTGGGCGATGCCGGGGATCGAGAGGATGGCAGGGCGCAGCACAAACTCGGCCTGCGTTCTTACATCCATCGGTGAGAGCGTTTTGCTTGAGGCGCTGATCAGCGCGATTTCGCCCATGATGCTCGAAGCCGGCGTCATGACGGGCACAATCCCCGGCGGCAATTTTTCAATGATCGTGCCCAGCCGCTCGGTGACGACCTGTCTGTTGAATTTGGGATCAGTACCCCACGCGAACTCAACGTAGACGATCGATAGACCAAGAGCGCTGCGACTTCGTACCCGCTCCACTCCAGGAGCACCGTTCACGGCGGTTTCGATCGGATAGGTAACCTGAGCTTCGACCTCTTCGGGCGCGAGACCCGCGGCCTCACCGAAGATTGTTACAACCGGCCGGTTCAGATCGGGCAGCACATCGGTCGGAGTCTTGATCGTGACATACATGCCGTATAGCGATACCAGCAGTGCAAATATCAGCACAAGCACGCGGTTGTTCAGTGATGATTGGATGATCCAGTTGAGCAAGCGAAAGTCCTTCTTGATCGAGCGCGAGTGCCCCGATATTCGTTAGTGAGTGTGACCGTGACCGTCGCCGCTTGTGCCGGCCGCTGGTGTCGTCGGCGCAGGCTCGGGGGCTCCAGGCACAAATCCGCGCAGCTGCGAAATACTGAATGCCCCGTTTACCGCAATAACATCACCGGGTACGAGTCCGCTTGTGATCTCGACGACTCTGTCGTCTCTGACGCCAGTGGCAATGTCGCGCTTCTGGTAAAACTCGTTCTCGCCTTTGCCATCTTTGATAAACACGTACTGCAAAGGTCCTTCCTTCACGATCGCGGATGCCGGTATGACTACGGCGCTGTCGTTGCTGCGCAAGACCACCGCGAGATCAACAAATTGTCCTTGCCGAAGCAGTCCTGGCGCATTGTCTACATCGACGATAAGATGGGCTGTCCGTTTGGTCGCATCGATGACCGGGCTGATAAACCGCACCATGCCTTCTGCAATTACTTCTGTGCTGTTGCCCACACCTCGGCGCACGCGCACTTTGGCGTTCTGGGCCGAGGAGACCCTGTCAAGAAGTCCCTCCGGCAGTTCGCCTTCGATCTGTATCGCGCTGAAGTCGCCAATGGTGAGGATGGAAGTACCCGCGCTGACACCCTCGCCAGACAACGCGCTGCGCGTGATCACTACCCCATCGATCGGCGCAGCGAAACGTACTAGCCCCGGCCGTGTCGGATCGCCAAGGGCATTCTTGGTCCCAACCTGTTGTTCCAAAGACTCGACATCAGCTTGAGCCTGTACCAGGGCGACCGCACGCAGCTCCGCATCGGCACGCATCTTGAACGCTTCCGCTTTTCGCTGCGCCAGCAAGTTTGCCGACACACTCTCGCCAGCGGATACCAGTCGCTGTACCTCTGCCTCGGACAGCTCGGCATTCTTGGTTAAGGCGGGCACTTCAATCTGAAGCGAGGCGACTTGCGACCCGGCCCGCTTGAGATCTAGCACGAGTTTGGCAATATCAGGCGAATCAATTTCCGCAACGATCGTTCCCTTGGTGACCCGGTCGCCGGGCTGCACCGAGATTGATCGAACCACACCCGCATACGCGGGCGCGACCGCATAAAGAGAATCGGGGCGTGCCCGCACAACGCCAGTGAGTCGCACCACATCCTCAACCTGTCCAAAATCAACCTCGGCCGTCTTTAGACCGACTGCCAGCACGGTTGCCTGCGACACTTTCTTAGGTGCATTGGGATCGAAGCTCGCACCCGCTGACTTGTTATGCCCTTCGTGTGCGTATACCGGAATCAGGAATGCCGCAGTTGCAAGCGCCAGTGCGCCCGCCGCCACAGCCGCGAAAGAGCGTGCCATGTGAGACCTCCAAGTATTTGGGCAAAAGAGATGCAGGGATATCTGGACCGATGCCTCGCGTCAAAAGGCGAGAAATCGCGGTATTGCCACGCACTGTCGAGTCTGAGCGCGCAAACGCGGCGATCAGCCCTCAGCGGCGGCGTGAAACCAAGCAAAAGTGCTACACGATGAGCGCGCAGTGCAGGCGCAGAAGCGATGTGGACGGTCGTACAAAGACCTGTGCAAAAGGATCGCTCTTGATTGACAGACCAGCATTTTCAAAAGTCGCCGACTCCACCCAAGGCAGAATCGCCAGTATCACGGGGGCAGAGAATTCCACCGTCGGCTTGACACCCGAAATCATTTTTGCATCATGTTTCGCGCACGTGCATTCCTGATTTTCGTCTTGCTGAGATGAGCTGTCCTGACTCTGCTTTTTGTCTGAAATCGACGCTTTATTAAGTAGTTCGTGAGTTTGGAGTTCACCAACGGGATGGCCAGAACACCCGGCGTGAGTTGCCGCTTTGATTGTGAATGGTTCGCTTAAGGCCGGGCTATCGCAAGAATCGCAGGAGTCGAGCCATGCGTGAAAATCACAACAGCAGAAGGGCACAATGATTGCCAATAAGATGGTGAGGAGAAGCCGGATTGGCTCGCGACGCTGTAGCATACCTAGTGATGAGTATAGCGAGCCCATCATTGCACGAGACGACCCTTTGGAAGGGAGCCGCTAACAGCGAGCTAAAACTCAGACAGTGAGCGCTCAATTCAGTCTTGGTGTGAGGAAGCAATCTTGACAAGAAGCGGGAGCGAGCCACCGCGAGTTTGTGAAGCCGCGGTCCGTTTGGCGGTACGCTGCTCGTAAAGCCTCGTAATGCAGGGGATCAAAGTCGAGAATTCTGATCGTCTGCTACCAATCGTGAGGCAGCAGGCGGATGGGCTTTATGCTGAATGGCTGCTTGCAAGCTAATGCTGCCGATTGCCACCAGAGTAATTCTCTACAGACAATTAAGACATTGGAGATTTTTCGGTCCTGGGTGAGGTGTGCTTCCACCAGCCGGCCGTGATCCACCCCAGGGATTTAACATGGCTGATTCTTTCTGGGCTGAACGAGATGACGGGAGGCCACGCGACAGTTCTCGTTCAGGGTTCCAGTTTTCACTTGACAACCGCGATAGCGGTCCCGTTAATTAGCAACGTCTTATCGCCAGCCACAACCACCTTGCCGACAACAACCATTTCCGAGAGTTCCCTGATCCCATTCCGACCCTTCATGCCCGTTCGTAGGATCTGGCCGTTCGCCTCCACCACCTGCACTGTGACGGAATTGGCGAGAATGTCTGCCTTAGTCTCGCAGCAGTAGTCCCAGGGTTTAGCGCAGTTGTCATCTGGGTTCTCATTGCAAGCCTTAAGCCCGTGGCCCATCAACGTGAATACGGCCCGGCCGCTGACGAATGGCTCCTTGCTCCCGCCGACCCGCCCGCGGAGGACGACCTCGTCGCCCACCTTGAGGATGCCCGCCTTGCGCACGTCTGACACATCCCTTGCATTGTCGGGCCGCTTCTCGATAAAGAAGCCGTTCGGAAGCGGGGCCCTGGGCACGTGCATGAAGACGACGGTGAGCACCAGCACATCTGTGCCGTTCGCAGTCTCTACCGTGCCCGTGACAAACACCTCAGCGCCAGATTTGAGCGCGTGTTGCCCGTTCAGTGCGGCACTGAGAGGTTTACCGCTCGCGTCAACCACCTGGACAGTTGCTTTGGAGGCCGCTGGGATGTCATCGCTCGTCTCAGGTAGTTTATCGGCAGCGGGGATATCGCCCTTGCGGGTAGCCTCGTCGACCAGTGTGAACACGGACTGCTTTTCGACGAAAGCGTCCTTTGACATCGCAACATTGCCTCGCACGGTGATCGTATCGCCGACCTTGTCGGACTTCATGGCGGCGGAAACTTCCAGCGCTCCTGCGGGGAGCTCGGGCTTGAGCAGCGACTTCACATCCGCCATGCTCTTGACCTGTGCCATCGCCGGCGAGGGGGCCAGCGGCCCCACGCCCATCAAGCCGCCAACCAAAACGGCGGCCAACGCACATGCCCGCATCGATCCCACCATCCGCATCATCGTCGTCTTCATATCCAATCTCCTTAAAAACACCTTGTACTTCTCTCGTCACACGACACGCATCGCTAGCGCACTCGCTCACCATCACACCGCCTTGAGCGCGACGGGGATCGTCGGCTTAAGGCACCGAATCGCCGGGGGTAACGCGCCCACGACGCCTAGGGTCATGCCCGTGAGCAGCCGCAGCCCGATCACCGTTTCGTCGATCACCAGCCCAAAAGCCCCCATCGAGAACCGCACCGCCAAGCCGTCGAGCAGGAACACCCCGACAGCGCACGCGAGCAGGCCGCCCGCCGCCGTCGCCAGCGTCGATTCTTGGATCATCGACCACACGATCGCCAGCCTCCGGTAGCCGATGGATTGCAGCGTCCCCAGCTCGCGTATGCGCGAGGCGAACGCGGCGTACATCGTGTTCAGCCCGCCGAAAAGCCCGCAGATGGCGATCAGTCCCGCCGTCACGGTGAGAGAGCATTGGGTCATTCGGTTTCGCACGGGTCACAGCTCTTATTAGTTGGAGACCCCTGGAGGCCGCGCGAACTCCGCTTCATGGGAACGCTCGACTTCAAGGACCCCGCTATACTACTTTTCAAGTTGCTTATGTCCCAAACTTACCCACATCGCCTAATTGCCTTTTTTTTCGTCGCAGCCTTTGGCGTCGGTCAGATTTTGTTTGGAGCGTTTGGCGTGAGGTGTGAGGACGCTTCCGGAAGAATTCGGATTGAGCTTGCGTGTCTAAAAACCAGTCAAGGTGTATGCGTCACCAGTTGTGACACAGGTGACCACCCCCCGATAAGTTCATCTGAATCTTTAGAGCAATGTAAGGACGAATCCAAAGAGCCTCTGAGTCCTTGCAAAGACACGCCGCTGGGCGAACCAGGCGCTTGTGTTAAATTGCTGCCTAAATCTGTCTCAATCGACCCGTTGCAATTCGTGGCGCTGTTAATTTCGATCGCTCACCACGTGGTGATTGCTGATCTCGATTTGGTATGTCGTGATGTTCCTTCCTGGTCACACGCGAGGCCACCCGATACGGTGGCGCGACTCCGTACGATTATATTGGTTGTCTAGGTGAGTACCCGGCGAATGGTTTCCGCTTCTGCGTCGATCGCTGCGCACTTGAAATTTTTCTGACATGTCGGTAATTCAGCATCTCTCTGCGATCAATTTATTGGTTGAGGCCGCAGAGCTCACATTTGACAACTCGCTGAATCAACCTGGGCGGTAACGGCTAATTCGTCATCGTTACGCAAACCTGCATGGGTACTCCCCCGCAATGGATTAGTATGGACAATTTATGATTCACAGAAAGAATTCCAAATCGTTTAGAGTTGAACGGTCCGTCTCGCTCGGTCTTTTGTTTTCGTTCGGAGTGATTTCTAGTCTTACCGGCTGTCAGTCTCCTCCTCGCGCGGACGTTGACGCTTCCAAGATGATCGCCGAAGCGGCGGGACTCGAATCCCCGGTTGAGTTTCGCGTTGTAGGTCCCGATGGCGGGCCTATTGACGAGCCCGAATCTGCGGGCGCGTCGCTCACACTTGCCGAAGCAGTGCGGCGGGCAGTTACCACAGACCCGGGAATCCAGGCTGCGATGGCTCGCATTCGAATCGCTGTAGCTGATGCTGACCAGGCGAGACTTCTCCCCAACCCAGTTCTGAAGGTCGTTTTGCGATGGGGAGCTGGCAAACCCCAGATCGAAACCTCCCTCGCACAGGACTTCATTCAAGCTCTGCAAGTTCCGCGGCGGGCAAGTGCAGCTGACAATCGCCTGCGACAAGTCGCGGCCGATGCCGTCACAGTTGCGCTTGATGTCACCAGCGAAGTGCAGGAGAGCTACGCCGCCGCACAGGCTTCTGCGACACTGCTCCCGTTGATGCAGGACCGACTCACACTGATGGAGAAGTTAACCGCGACGTCGCAGTCTCGGCTCGATGCGGGCGAAGGAACGCGCGGCGATGTTGCCACGCTCAACGCAAAGCGTGTTGAACTTCAGGTTGAGATCGACAGTGTTCGACTCACGGAACGCCAGGAACGCTTGCGGTTAGCACGACTCATCGGCGAGCCTTCTTCTGCCGCCGCGTGGACGCTCGATGCCTGGGCCTCGCCATTAATCGATCAACAGTCCGAAGCGGCGTGGGTGGATGCCGGGCTGATGCATCGACCCGAGATTCAGGCAATCGCGTGGCGTCTCAAAGCACTCGGCGACGATGAGGCCCTTATCCGTCTGCTGCCTTGGGAGGGCGCAAGTGCCGGAATAGATGCAACACGCGATGACAAATGGGCAACTGGCCCGGCGATATCAACTCCAATCCCGCTGTTTGACACAGGACAGGCCCGCCGCAAACGAGTTACCGCAGAACAGATCGAGGCCCGGCACGATCTGACGCTGGCTAAACGCGTAGTGGTCGAAGAAATCAGAGTCGCGTTTCAGACTCTGGCGGCAAGCACTTCCAATTTGAAACGTATCCAAAGCGAACTCATCCCTCTCCAGCAGCAGCGACGGCAGCTTGCCGAAGATGCGTACCGCGCTGGACAGACTGATGTGACATCGCTCTTTCTCTCCGAGCAGGACCTGCGCGTAGCGCAGGCTCAATCAATTGAGGTCGAGCGTCAAGCCGCCACTGCGATGGTTCGCCTGCAGCGGGCGGTCGGCGGCCCGGGAATCGCAGCGACCGTTGCCGCGCCTCATGTCCCATCCATCCACGCTTCTCACTAAGGCAATTCCCAAAAGTAGTTCGCACACATTGAAGAGACATACACCATGATGAATCCGTTCACCACCACATCTGTTTCACATCGCTCGTTGCTCAGTACCGCCAGCGCAGCGCTGGTACTTGTGTCACTTGCCACGCTTTCGGGTTGCAAGAAACAAGCCAATCAAGCTGCCGCTACTGGCGATGCCCAAGGGAAACCTGCCGCGAAAGCCGATGAACACGCAGGGCACGACCACGGCAGCGGCGCGGAAGAACACACTGATGAAGTGACGCTCACAGCCGACGCGATCACCAGATACGGCATAAAGGTCGAAGCCGCTCAACTCTGGGCACTCCAACCCACGGTGGTTACACCCGCGCGAGTGGCCTTCAACACCGAAGCAATGGCTCATGTTGGTTCGCCCTTGCGTGGCCGGGCGGTAGAGGTGAAAGTGCGGCTGGGAGACATGGTCAAGGCGCAACAGGAACTGGTGATTATCGAGAGTCCTGAGCTTGGCGAAGCGCAAGCTGACTTTCTGCAAAAGACAACTGCGGTCATTACTGCAGGCCCGGCGGCGGAACTTTCTAAGGTCGCATGGGATCGAGCGAAGGGCCTGTTCGAGCAGTCCCAGGGGATTTCGCTGACAGAAGTGCAGAAGCGAGAGGCAGAACATAAATTAGCAATCGCGAACGTCAAGGCCGCAGAGGCAGCCGCGATGGCTTCAGAGAATCGGTTGCACCTGCTGGGCATGTCGCAGACCGCTGTCTCGACGCTTAAATCTACCAGCGAGATCGCGCCACGCCACGCGATCAAGGCGGCCATCGATGGGCAGGTCGTGCAGCGCGAAGTGACGCTGGGCGAACTGGTCGGCCCCGACCGCGACGCGCTGATGATCCTCGCCGATACGCGCATGCTTTGGGTGCTGGCCGATGTGCCCGAGGCCAAACTTGCGAGCATCGCCGTCGGGGCCAGCGCGTGGATCACCATCGGCTCAGCGACGGGCCAGAGCGACACCGCGTCCGCTCCCAAGTTCGAGGGCGTGGTTGCATTCATCGCACCGCTGGTGGACCCAACGACCCGTACCGCCCAGGTGCGTATCGAAGTGCCAGCCGCGCTTGAGAACGGACTCATGCTCCGCCCCGGCATGTTCGCACAGGCCGAGATCGTCGCATCGATGCCCGGCGGCACAGACCCCGCGCCGATGGTCGCCGTCCCAGCCGAGGCGATTCAAACAGTTGAGGGTGGCCCGGCGATCTTCGTGCCTGTTGCCAACGAGCCCAACACATTTGCCAAGCGAACCGTCACCATCGGCAAGACCGTCGGTGGATTGGTCCCAATCTACTCCGGACTGGTCGAGGGCGAGCAGTTCGTCATCGCAGGCACCTTCATCCTCAAGGCAGAGCTCGGTAAGGGCTCCGCCGCCCACGAGCACTAAACCAGTACGCCGCTTAAGGAGACCCATCCCATGCTTGAATCCCTGCTCCACTTCTCGATCAAGAACCGCTGGCTCGTCGTGATCCTGACGGCGGTGGTCGCCGCCGTCGGCTTCTTCCAACTCCAGAAACTCCCGATCGACGCGGTCCCGGACATCACCAACAACCAGGTGCAGATCAACGCCGTCGCGGCGAGCCTGTCGCCCTTCGAGGTCGAGCAGCAGGTGACGTTCCCGATGGAGAACGCGATGGCCGGCATCCCCGGCCTGCAATACACCCGCTCCTTGTCGCGCAACGGGTTCGCGCAGGTGACCGTCGTCTTCGAGGACGGCGTGGACATCTACTTCGCCCGCCAGCAAGTTGGCGAGCGGCTCCGCGAAGCGGGCGGGAGCCTGCCGCCGGGCGTCGAAACGCTCATGGGGCCGATCGCGACTGGGCTCGGCGAGGTGTACATGTACACCGTCGAGTACGAGCACCCGCGCGGCAAGGGTGCCGTAGTCCGCGATGGTGAGCCGGGCTGGCAGTCAGACGCTGCGTACCTCACGCCAGAGGGCACGCGCCTCACGACGGAAGTGGAGCTGGCCGCCTACTTGCGCGAGGTGCAGGACTGGATCATCCGGCCGCAGCTCAAGGGCGTGAAGGATGTCGCGGGCGTGGACGCGATCGGCGGCTACGTGAAGCAGTACCACGTGCAGCCGGACCCGATGAAGCTCGTTTCGTACGGGCTGACCTTCGCGGACGTGGTCGAAGCGCTGGAGAAGAACAACGTCTCCACGGGTGCCGGATACGTGGAGCACAAGGGCGAGTCGTACCTCGTCCGCGCCCCCGGCCGCATCCAGTCGATCGACGAGATCGAGACCATCGTGATCGGCACCCGCAACGGCGTCCCGATCTACGTTCGAGATGTCGTCGGTCCAGACGGCGTCGGTGTCGGCCGCGAGCTGCGCACCGGATCGGCCAGCGAAAACGGCGAAGACGTGGTCGTCGGCACGGCCGTAATGCTGATCGGCGCGAACAGCCGCACGGTCGCGGCTGCCGTGGACGCGAAGATGGGCGACATCCAGCGCACGCTGCCCGATTGAATTCGAGCGAAGACCGTTCCCAATCTCAACAAGCGCGTCGATGCCACAATCGCCCAGGGTCC
>CAZAEQ010000039.1:0-40712 GCA_964484185.1 uncultured Phycisphaeraceae bacterium | reverse complement strand
GGTGATGTGGAACGCCGGGCTTCCCTGGGGGCCATAGCCCACCCACCCCGGTTCGCCGTTGGTGTTATCCCGGAAACGGAGGTAGCCAATCTGCTGCCCGCCACTTTGACCGCTGGAGTCGGTGTCCTGCAGCATCAGTGTGGGTTCTGGCTTGGCAATCGTCATTGAGTGTCCAGGCGCGGTGGTCCCGATGCCGATCCGACCCGCGTTATCGAGTACCAGCGCGCGAGCGTTCAAGCCGTTGGGAATAACGAGCGATCCCGCGACGTTCGCCGCGAGGGCGCGGGGCGTTACAGAGAAGGGAAGGCGTGGCGAAAGCACCGTGTACCCGGTGACGTTGGGGCACGCCAGCCCGGTGTCCGTGCGAACCTCGATCTCCAAAAACCGCGGTGCCGAAGTATTGAACTGCGGACCAAAGTCGATGATGGTGGTGAACCGGCCTTCTGTCACAAGTACGTTGTCGGCGCATTGGACAGTTCCCAGCTGATTCCCCAGCGTGGCCGCGTCGTACAACCGGAATCGGAAGTCATGCAACCCGTTAGCGTTGACCCCAGCGGACTTGAGCGCTCCCTGGTATTCAACGGCCGTCGGCTGGGCGAGCGCGGATGAAGCCGCCACTATTGTCGCAAGCGCTGAGAGGTAGAGGCAAATGTTTTTCATTGGAGTGCTCCTGTGGCGGGGCTAAGGCCGCCGCCCAATCGCGATGAAATGGAAACTTGAGCGCACGTTGTTTCCGTCCGCGTTGAACACGCGGATCGATACACCGAACGGGGAAACGCCGGTGCAAGTGACAAATCGGTAATCGCCGCAGTTGCAGCTTCCGTAAGGCCCGGAAGCGATTACCACGGGAGCAGTGGCAAACGGCGTGGTGAAGTTGACGCGTATCTCACCGCAACTCAGGCTGGTCAGCGTGAAGCCGACTCCGGTCGAGGGCGGCGCGACAGTGCAGTCGGTGTTTTCACCGACTGTGCCGCGGATGATGCGAAGATTTTCTTCCCCGGTCACGGCAAGGAACTCACCGGCGGAGCCAAGCCGAACGCTGCTTCCCCGGACGTCCAGCGTTGAGAGCGGTGATGCCGTGCCGATGCCGACCCTGCCGCCCCCGAAGGCATTAAGAATGATGTCTCCCGGCCGAAGGTTCTGGATCGTGATGTCCGGGTCACCCTGGGATCTGTAGCCGATCCACGCGCGCTCGGCGTTGACGTTATCGGAAAAACTGATGAACCCCACCTGTTGCCCACCACTTAGCCCGCTGGAGTCTGTGTCCTGGAGCGCCAAGGTGGGTTCGGGTTTGGCGATCGTCACCGAGTGCCCCGGTGCCGCAGTCCCGACTCCAACTCGGCCTTCGTTGTCGACCACCATCGCGTTCACCAGCGAACCGTTGGGCGGAACCAAAGCGTTGGCCACGTTTGCCGTCTGAGCGCGGGGAGCCTGCACGATCAACTGCCGAGGCGAAAGCGTGAGATACCCAAAGACATCTGTGCACGGCGAACCAAAGTCGGCACGAACATCGATCTCCAGGAATCGAGGCGAGGTGGACCCGAACTGCTGTCCGAAGTCCACGGGAACCGTGAACTTGCCATCGCTCACTGTCACATCGTTCGCGCATACTGCCGCGCCGATCTGGTTTCCGGCGACTGCAGCATCGTAGAGCCGGAACCGCATGTCGTGGAGCCCGTTGGCGGGTTGTGCGCCATTTCTGAGCTGTCCCTGATACGTCAACGCGGTGGATTGGGCTTGAGCAGAAAGCGTGATGAGCGCAAACGGTACAAGGAATCCGAATCGCATAGGAGACCTCCTTCAGCACACAAAGCGTGAAGGAGGTGAGGCGAGCGCCAAGAACCTGGAGGCGATCTGATTGAGAGCCTACTTGCCGGTTGAGGGCTGCTGGGCGAACCTGGTACGGAGCGGCACGCTGTCGAGCAGCCAGGCCTTGCCCTCGGTGTTGCCCATGAAGAGCTTTGAGCCATCTTGGGTGAATCGTGCTGTGATCATGCCGCCGGTCCTGCCGCCGATTGAGAGGATTTGCCGCCCGGTTGCGGGGTCCCAGAGGCGGACGGTGCCGTCCATTGAACTGGTGACGATTCTGGTTCCGTCCGGGGAAAATGCGCCGTCGAAGACGACGTGACCGTGGCCGCGGAGGAGCTGCAGGCGCTCGCCAGTATCGGCGTTCCAGAGTCGCGCTGTGAAATCCATGGAAGTGCTCAAGATCCGCGAACCGTCGGGGCTGAAGCGGGCGCGATTGACAGCGCTGTCGTGCCACGCCAGCACTCGGAGCGCTGCGCCGGATTCGGCGTCCCAGACACGCACGGTTTTGTCATGTCCAGTGGTGACGATCCGCTTTCCGGATGGATCAAACGAAGCACTGGTCACAACACCTTCGTGCCCTTTCAAAGTGCGCAGCTGGTCACCGGTTGCCGCATCCCACACGCGCGCTGTTCCGTCGGCACTGGCGGTCACAATCCGCGCCCCATCCGATCGGAATGCGAAGTTTTCAATCCAGCTAGTGTGCCCAGCAAGGGAGGCTGTGAGTTTGTTCTCGTGGACATCCCACACGCCGACCACGTTCTGCGGCAGCGGCGCGAGCACCCTTGACCCATCGGACGAAACGGCGCAGATGCCGAACGCACCGAGTTTTTCGAACGGTCGAGTTTCTTTCTGAGTCTCCAGATCGATGAGCCGGAATCGACCTGAGCCGACATCGACAATCGTGCGTTGATCGGGGAACAACGCCATCGACGCGCAGTCGGCCAAAGGTTTTGAGATGATGTTCTGCTCGCTGTCGGGCCCGATGTTCCAGATGCGCAGCGTGGTATCGCCGGTGGTCATTACGTGCTTGCCATCGGGACTGAACCGGGCGGTCCAGGGAGATTCGAGGTGTCCGCGCAGGCAAGAGGTTTCAATGCCGGTGTGGGCATCCCAGAGCCGGACCGTGTTGTCTCGCGAACTTGTGAGAATTGTGCGGCCATCGGCGCTGAATCGGGCGTTCAGCACGCCGTTGGTGTGACCGACGAGCGGGAAGCGAAGCTCGCCGCTGGCGGCATTCCAGATACATGGATCGCCCTGGGTTGCGTAACTCACCACGCTTGCACCATCTGGGCTGAACTCTGCATTGCTAGCGCGCCCATTGTGCTGAAAGCTTGCAATCGATGCCGCGGTATGAGCATTCCACACGCGAGCGGTGTTGTCGATAGAGGTGGACACCAAACGCTCGCCGTCGGGGCTCCAGCGCACGTTTGTGACCATGGCGGTGTGGCCGCGAAACACGACCGGTTCAGCGCTTGCGTCGATCGACCAGACTCGAGCGGTCTTGTCGCCAGAGGCGGTGGCGAGGCGCGTTGCATCCGGGCTGAGCGACGCTTTGATGATTGGACCATCGTGGCGCATGAGGCGCAGCTCGTTTCCGGTCCTGGCGTCCCACACGCGCGCGGTTCCATCGGCCGAGGTCGACACGATGCGGGCGTCATCGATAAACGCGGCATATGAGACGCCTGATGTGTGCCCGGCGAAGGTTGTGATCGCGGCGTGCGTGACGGCGTCCCAGACCCAGATTTTGCCATCTTTTGCCGCCGCGAGAACCAATGCGCCGCTGGGGCTGAACTCGACACTGCCATCGACTTTCTCTGGCCCTGTGAGGGCGCCGAGTTGTTTGCCGGTGGCGGCGTCCCATATCCACACGGTGCCGTCGCCCGATCTGGACACCAGTCGCGTTCCATCGCGGCTGTAGGATGCGTGCACGAGATTTGCGAGCGTGCGCGGGGGATGTCTCATGACGAGCACACTTGCATCGCTTGCGGCGTCGAGATAGTTCCATTCCCAGCCGCGTCGCTCGGGTGGGCAGAGATTTAAGTGAGACCGCAGGCGCGTGGCATCATGGAGCAGGAGCGCGCTGTAGGCTGATTCGATGTTGGCGATGTAGCCGTCGTATTCGGCTTGCAGGCGACGGCGATCGGATTCTCTCTCGGCGGCGATGGCGCGAGTCGCTTCACTTTCAGCGCGCTGGGCGTTTCTCTGTGCATCGCGGCGGGCGGCGGTCGCCATGAAGAGACCAATGCTGGTTCCGATCACTCCGAGAAGTAGCGCCGCTGACACTGCCGAGCCGACAAGCGCCAGTGTTTTGTGTCGTCGCACGAACTTGCGAGCCCGGTACATCGCGGAGGGTGGAGCGGCCTCGACGGGCTGACCGGCAAGGTGGCGCTGGATGTCGGCAGCGAGCGCGCTGGCTGTTTCGTATCGACGGGCGCGATCTTTGTCGAGCGACTTCATGGCGATCCAGTCGAGGTCGCCGGAGACGAGCGCGTTGAGCTGATGCGGATCGATTCGTCGATGGGATGCGACATCGCTCAGCGAGCCAGAACGTGAGAGTCGCGTGGAGGGTTTTGGGGGCTCGACCTCGCGGATGATGCGCTGGAGCTCTGCGTATGCGGCGGAGCGGAGTTCTTTTCCGGTGAAAGGCGGTTCACCGGTGAGAAGTTCGTAGAGCAGGACGCCGAGGCTGTAAATATCTGAGCGCGTGTCAACATCGAGTGCGCCGCTGGCTTGCTCGGGTGACATGTATTCGGGCGTGCCCAGGAGTTGGTGGAATTCTGTGAAGCGCGTTTTCTCGGTGAGGCGATGGTCAGTTGCTTTGGCGATGCCGAAATCAATGACCTTTGCATGTGGGCGGCCATCTTGATGAGTGACCAGGACGTTGGCGGGCTTGATGTCGCGATGGATGATTCCCTTGGAGTGGGCGTGCTGAACAGCGCGGCAGACCTGGAGGAAGAGCTCGAGTCGCTCAGCGACCGTGAGGTTTTCCTTGTCGGAAAATGCGGTGATTGGTTCGCCGCGGACCAGTTCCATTACGAAGTAGGGTCGACCGGAATCGGTTGCGCCGCCATCGAAGACTTTGGCGATGTGTTCGTGGTCCATCATTGCCAGAGCCTGGCGCTCGGCTTCGAAGCGGTTGATGACGGCCTGGGTATCCATGCCGAGCTTGATGATTTTGATTGCGACGCGGCGGCGGACGGGAGATTCCTGCTCGGCCATGTAGACTGTGCCAAAGCCGCCGTGACCGATTTCTTCGAGGAGTTTGTAGGGGCCGATTTGCGAGCCAGGGGATTCGCCGCGGAAGATGGAGCCGCCGGAGGTTGGCGCGGAGAGGAAATCGGGTTTGCGATCGAGCGCGGAGAGGAGGGACAGGACTTCTGATCGGAGGGCCTGGTCGCCTGCGCAGGCAGTATCTAAAAAGGGTGCGACTTCATCCTTGGGCAGAATGACTGCTTCGGCGAAGATCTCTCGCACCTTGGCCCGATCGTGCATTCTCACTCTACCTTTTCGAGTTCACGGGCCAACCAGGCGCGGGCGTATGCCCACACTCGATCGACCTGACGGGGCGAAATGCCCAGTGCGGCGGCGGTCTGATCGCCAGAGAGCCCGGCAAAAAACCGCAGGCGTACGACCGCCGCGGTTTCAGGCTCTTCTTGCTCTAAGCGAGAGAGAGCCTCGTCGAGCGCCAGGACTTCTGTGGGATCGGTTGCATCTGCGAGATCGACGACGGAGATGGGGGCACGTTTGAATGAGCCGCCGCGTTTATCGGTGCTGCGAGCGCGGGCGTGGTCGATGAGGATTCGACGCATGGCTTCGGCGGCGGCGGCAAAGAAGTGGGCTTCGTTTTCAAAGGGGATGCGGCGGTCTTGACCTATGCGGAGGAAGGCTTCGTGAACGAGTGCGGTGGCCTGGAGCGTGTGGCCGGTGTTTTCTTCCTGCATGCGTTGCTGGGCGATGGCGCGGAGTTGGTGGTAGACGGCTTCGACGAGCTGGGGGTTGCGGTCGTTGGGGGGGTGGTGCGCGGATGGGCCGGGGGCGGCTGGCATTGGGAAATGTTATGGCGATCACCGCTTAAGTTTGAGGACCGCTTCGCGCGTCGCTTCGGCGACTTGTTGCCAGCCTTCGCGGGTGTTGGGTGTGTCTTTGAAGGAGAGGAGCGGGCCGATGTGGATGGTGATCTTTTTGGGGCGGGGGATGAGAGTGTTCCAGGGCATGGCGCGGTAGGGGCCATCAAGGTAGCAGGGAAGGACTGGGACGTTGGTTTCGGCGATGAGGCGGCCCAGGCCAGCTTTCCATGTGCCAAGGTTTCCATCTCTGGTGAGTGCGCCTTCGGGGAAGAGGATGTAGGCGCAGTCGCCTTGCTGGATTCTTTCGCGGAGTTCATCGAGGGCGTGCGTCGTGATTTTCTTTCGCCAGAGGGGGAGAGCGTTGATGAAGAGGGCGGTGAGCGCGCTGGTGGCAGCGGTGGTAAAGAAGAGGTCGCCGGCGGCGATTGGATAGGTCGTTGTGCGAAGGCGATGCGGGAGGGCGAGGGCCAGGCACAGGACATCGATGTGGCTGGAGTGATTCGCGATCATGATGAAGGGTGGGCCTTTGGGAAGATTTTCAAGGCCGGTGGCGCTCAGGCGGTGATAGACCTTCATCGAGGCCAGGAGCGCGAAGTTGGTGATGGCGCGAGTGAGGACGGAGAGGAGGCCTGCTTCGCGTTTGACGGAGCGGAGATGTTCAACGGGGCCGAGGCCGTGATCGGCGGCAGGAGAGAAGCTCCATTTGCGGGTGTTTTCGTCAGGCGGAGGAGTTTGCTGTGGGTCGTCCATGGGTGCTCCTTAGTTGCCTGTGAAGATGCGCTCGGCGAAGTTGAGGGAGAGGCCATCGAAGTATTTGAGGAGATGGAAGACGACTGGGGCGACGAGGAGAACTGAGTTGAAGCGATCGAGGAAGCCGCCGTGGCCGGGGAGCGTGCCCGCCATGTCTTTGATGCCGATGTCGCGTTTGATGGAAGCGATAACGAGGCCGCCGAGCTGGGCGCACGCGGCGATTGCGATGCCGAATGTGGCGAGTTTCCAGAACGTGTCGATGGGCGTGTTCAGGAACTGGATGTGGATGAGGTATGCACTGAGGAAGGCGATGAGGAAGAATGGGACGAGCATGCCGGAGACGGTTTTGCGGGCTGTGGTCTGGCGGAAGATGGGACGTGTGTTGAAGAGCTTGGCGGCGGCGAAGGAGAGAAGGTCGCTGACTTGTGTGCAGAGAAGAATGATGCAGAAGAAGGGGCGATACTCGGTGCTGTTAGCGAGGTACGAGAGGTGCGCGAGGCCGACACCGATGAAGAGGAAGGCGAAGGAGGCGAGGCCGACGCGCTGAAGGTAGCCGCGGGGTTCATCGGGAAGGACTGAATACGCGGCGAAGACCACGATACAAAGGGGCGGGAGTGCGAGGAAGAGGTTGTACCAACTGTCGAAGGCGGCGAAGTTGATGAGGATGATCGCGAGTGCGACGAGGGCGGAAAGATCGCGCCAGCGGAAGAGGCCGGTGGCGCGAGCGAATTCGCGGTAGCAGATTAGAGAGAAGATAGTGACGGCGATGATGGCCGAACCGGAGGAGTAGAGGATGGGAATAAGGAGCAGTGGCGCGAGGAAGAGCCAGGTGCGATAGCGCTCGCGGATTGCTTCGACGGTGCGAGCGGTGAGTTTGTTGAGTTTTTTGTTGAGGAGGAGAATGAGGGGCGTGATAGCGAGGGCCAGGAGTGTCAGGAGGACGGTGCCGCGGGTGATGGGAGATTGGAGGGGGGAGGAGGAATCCCAGAGGTGGGAGGCGGCGAGGATGGGGGAGATGGACATCATTGTTATGTTATTTCACTGGCTGGCCAGTTTCTCCAGCGGCTCGATGGCGTTTCGGACGACACGATATCCGACATCCCGGAGTTGTCTCGTGGGAACGACGAGATTTACAAGGAGGCCGCTGTTGCACGTGTGCCAAGCCTGATCCATGTCGCGATCGCTTGCAAGGAGTTCGCGCAGACCTGAGCCGGCGCGTTGCGCTAGACTGGCCCATCGGGATGGAAAGTGAGTCTTCAGCCCATCTTGCCAGGAGTCTGCCCATGTATCGATGGAGTCTGAACTGAGGAAGGCGATTGCCAGGACGCGGCCGAGGTCTTTGTTACTTCGTTTGATTGTCAGGCCGCCAATTGGGCTTGACATGACATCGGGCTTGATATGAGGATGCTCAAGCATGTTGGCGAGCGCCATCATTTCGGGTCGGGCGCAGAGCAATCCAAGAGAGGTGTTGATCGGTTTGTGTGCGCTCAGAGACATGAACTCGAACGCCCGGAGCGCAAAGTGACCCGCAGAGAGTTTGAGCCTCGCCCACTCGTTTTGCTGCCTGCCTTCTACTTCGGGGACAGTGAGAAATTCGACCCACCACTCTGATCCGTCGGGTGGGTAGAGGCGGACAAGCGGAAGACTGGTATCGGGAGTTTGAGCGTTTCCAGGTTGACCGTGCTGACCTTCGCTGCGGGGTTTCCATCCGGCGGCAAGGAGAGCTTCGGCGACTTCAGCTCCTTTGACACTAGCGGTAATCCGCGGCGCGACTACGCAGTCGATGTCTTTGGTGCGCACTGATAGTTTCTGCGTACCAAGCAGCTGATATGCGGCGGCGAGGCTGCCGACGATGACGATGTTTTCGCGGCAGGATTGCGGTATCTGGGTGACGAGCTTTGCAAGTGCCTGCGTCGGATTGATATCACCCATGGACTTCCTTTCGTTTGGTCAGCAGGTATTCATAGTATTGATCTGCCTGCTCAACAAGCCGCAGATCAGCAAGATCCATGAGACATTCAATCGGATCGGCCCATTGCGTTCCTGCACTTGTGGTGAAGAAGGATTCTCTGCGGCGGATGAAGTGCAGAACGAGGTTTGCGGGGTACTGAAGATCGTCGGAGCGTTTCAGACCTACATCGATGTCGTCTATGAAATCGAGATCGAATGAGTCTTGCGGGCAGTGAATGGTGAGATCGAGGCGCGGGTTGCCGATGAGGTTGAATTCGCGAAAGGCGTGGGCAGCGGCGAATGTGCCGCCGACTGCGATGGCGGGGTTGTTGAGCTTTTGAACTCTCTTGAAGAGATTTTCGGGACTGCGGGGGCTGCCGGAGACATCAACGTAGCGGATGGTGTGGCGGCCGGTTTCGCTGTTGGCGAGCATGCGCTGCCACTGCGTGTCGTGGAAGCTGCTCATTTCGAAGGTGCGGTTGCTGTGACGCTTGAGGCGGGTTTTGAATTGCTGCAGGGCGCGGACGACTGTGGGATAACTGCAGCCGGCGATTTTGGCGAGCTGGCGGCCGGTCATGGGGCCGGCGTTCTTGAGCCACTGGTGGAAGATGATTTGAGAGATGGTGAAGTTGTAGTCGGGGATGCCCAGGTGTTCGGTGGTAGATGGTTTTGTTGTTGTTTGCGCGAGGTTTGAGATGGCGCGCTGAAGTTCTGGTGAGGCATCGCGCGGAAGACCGTGGAGAGTTTGGTTGCGTGACTCGACGATGTGGAGACGTTTGCGGATTTCGGGGCGGAGGATCTGATCGAAGGCAGCGCGTTCATCTTTGAGACGCGGGGCGGTGATGTCGGGGTTGATGAGGAGGAGGAGCGCATCGCGGCCGGGGTTGCTGGCGAGATTGCGGGCAGCTTTGACGACGGCTTCCTGGAGCGTGCGGATGGAACGCATGTCGTGGAGGGAAGTGATGGATGTGGGGCCGACTTCGAGGATGTTGGCGGAATTTGGGTGTGCGGGAACTGGTTTTGTAGGTTTGGCCATTTGCGTGCCTCTTGTGTTCTTTCGGAGATATTAAAGGCGCAAGTTGACTTGAAAGTTGCGATTTGAGTTGAAAGTTGCGACTTTAATTGAAAGGCGCAACTAGAGTTTATGAGTAGATGCGTATCTTTTTGTCATAATCGTTGATTTTATAGGACCTTGACGATTGGTAGGATCAAGAGATTAGTTTCTTGAGAACCAGCCGAGCACGAACTATCGCAGGATTCGTGTCTTTGGCTGAGATCTTCAAGGCACGATTGCATTTGTCGCGGCTCTTCTTGAGCTGGGCGGCCTGGGACTTGGCATCGCTCTTGGGTTTGTTAACCAGGTCGCAGTAGTTGTCGTACTGGTCGGCGAGTTTGATGAGGCGGGCTTGCCAGGGTGCGGCCGCGAGACGGTTGTCGTATTCGGTTTCTCGCTTGGCTTCGGGCATGGCCATGTTTTTGGTGAGAGCCGCGACGATGGTTGCGACTTCTTCGCCAAAGTGTTTTTCGAGGTCGTCGTAGTCAGTGGTCGTGTCTTCGATGGTGTCGTGAAGGAACGCGGCGGCGAGGGCGATTTGGTCAGAACATTCGAAGACCGTGGCGACGGTCATCGCGACGCGGGCGCAGTGGGAGAAGTATGGAGTCTGGTGATCTTTGCGGAGTTGGCCAACGTGTTTGCGGGCGGCGAAGGCGCAGGCGTTTTGGAAGAGAGATGGGTTGGAAGGTGAATTGGATTTCATGCGGTTGCACCGTTCACAAGGCAAGTTGCACCCCTTCAGGGTGCAACACATTTTCATCTTCCGGGGGTGGCGGTTGCAAAGCCAACCTTCACCCCCGTCTACTAACTCTCAGGCTTTCAGCCTGTCAGAAACTTCCTCAAGGCACCGAAAGAGATTACACCGTCGATCATTCGAAGTCGTCTTTGGGGGCACTCTTCTTTTTGTTGTCCCACTTCTTGCGTTGTTCGGGCTCGGTATAGACACCGCCGATGACCTTTAAGCAACTGTTGCCCAAGATATCGGTGAGTTGTTTGAGGCGGAGCGGTTCCATATTGATGCGGACGCGGCGGTCGGGCTCAAGAAGCACGACGTTGGTTTCGCCGACGATCACCAGGTCCATGGGAAACGCCGCGACGGGAGTATCGGAAGTTGCTCCGGGTTTTGCTTCGATGGTGCTGAGGCCCTGCGGGTAACCGGCTGCACTTGCGAATGCAGTGAGGGCTTCGTTACTTGCGCCGTTGTGGCGGCGTTCATCGAAGAAGACGCGGAGGCGGCCTGATGTGAACGGCACACCGTCGATGGGGACGAGGCGTTCAACGACGATTTGCGGGTCGCCGCGTTGACGGTCGATTCTGCCCAGAATGAAGAGCGTGGCATCGGATGTTGCAAGGTGGCCAAACTTGAGATAGTTGTCGGTGAAGAGGACAGCTTCGACGGTGCCGTGTTGATCTTCGATGGTGAGGATCGCCATTTTCTGGCCGGCGCTTGCGCCGCGTTTAGTGACGATGGTGCGATTCGCGCTGACCATGCCGCCAATGACGACGCGGGTGTCGGCGGGGAGGTCTTTGAGTTTGGCGGTGTCGGTGGATGCGAAGACATCGGTCCAGAAGCGCCAGCGGTCGAGCGGGTGGCTCGAGACGTAGAAACCCAGGACTTCTTTTTCTTTAGCGAGCGTTTCCTGCTCAGACCATTTTTCGGTTCTGGTGAGTGATGTCTCGGAGTTCTTTACTGCCCCACCCCCACTGCCACCGCCGAGGCCGAAGAGAGCGTTCTGGCCGGCGGCTTTATCGCGTGCGGCTTTTTGCGCGCTGGAGAGCGCGGCTTCGCCGGTGGCGATCATGGAAGAACGGTTGTCGCGGCCATGGACCGAGTCGAATGCGCCGGCTTTGATCAGCGATTCAACGGTGGTTTTGTTGAGAATGTTGCCGCGGGCGAGCACGCGTTCGCAGAAATCAAAGAGGCTGGAGAAGGGCTTGCGGGCGGCGTAACTGCCGCGATCCTGAATGAGTGCGGCGACCGCTTTGTCGCTGGTGCCCTTGATGGCGGAGAGGCCGAAGCGAATGTGACCAGAATCAGCGCGCGGTTCTTCGCCTTCGGGGTAGACGACGGCGAACTGGGATTCGGAGAGATTGACATCGGGCGGTTTGACTTCGATGCCGGTTTTGATGACTGCGCCGGTGAGCGGATTGAGGACGCGGGTTTTGCGAACATCTTCGAGGTAAGGCGTCCATTCAGAAGCGGCGGAGCTGGCGGATTCAAATGAGAGGAACGCGGCCATGTAGTGCGCGGGAAAGAAGGTTTTGAGGTAGGCGGTCTGGTAGGCGACGATGGCGTAGCCCGTCGAGTGCGACTTATTGAAGCCGTAGCCGGCGAACTTCAGGATCATTTCGAAGAGTTCGTTGGCTTTGTCTTTGGTGAGGCCTTGCTTGAATGAGCCTTCGATGAAGCGAGGGCGTTCGGCCTCGATGATCTTTTCTTTTTTCTTACTGATAGCTTTGATGAGCGAGTAGGCAGCACGGAGGGGAATGCCGCCGAGGCCGTGCACGATCTGCATGACCTGTTCCTGGTAGACCATGACGCCGTAGGTTTCGCCGGTGTATTGCGTGATGATCGGGTGGATGACGGGGACATCTTCAGTGCCGTGTTTGCGGCGGTTGTAATCGGGGATGAGGTCCATGGGACCTGGGCGGAAGAGGGCGTTGGCGGCGATGAGATCTTCGAGGCGATCGGGTTTCATCTCGACGAGGAGGCGTTTCATGCCCGGAGATTCAAACTGGAATACGCCGGTGGTGTCGCCGCGGCGGAAGAGTTCGAAGACTTTTTGATCGTCGAATGTGAGGCGATCAAGATCGAGAGGATTGGGACCTCCGTCGCCGACTTTGCGGCCGACAGCGCGGTAGATTTCGGATTCGGGCAGAGAATCGCGAATGAGTTTCTTGGCACGCTCGACGGTGGAGATCGTGCGAAGACCAAGGAAGTCCATTTTCAGCAGGCCCATCTTTTCGCAGGTGGGACCGTCCCACTGCGTGACGATGTCGGTGTCTTCCGCGCCAGATGGCTTGTAGAGCGGCACGATTTCGTGAAGCGGACGAGCGGCGACGATGACGCCAGCGGCGTGGACCGATGCGTGGCGGGCCTGACCTTCGATGGTGCGGCCGGTGTCGATGATGCGCTTGACGAGTGGATCGGAGTCGTAGCGAGATTTGAGATCAGGCTCGGATGCGAGCGCATCATCGAGCGTCATGCCCAAAGTTTCAGGAATGAGCTTGGCGATCTTGTCGACTTCGCTCAGCGGCATGTCGAAGACGCGGCCGACATCGCGGATGACGGCTTTGGCTTTGAGTGTTCCGAACGTGATGATCTGCGCGACGTGACCGTACTTGTTGCGGACGTAACTGATAACGCTCTGGCGGCCATCTTGACAGAGATCGATATCGATATCGGGGTATTCAGAGCGATCGGGATCGGTGAAGCGTTCAAAGAGGAGGCCGTAGCGCACGGGGCAGGCGTTGGAGAGGCCGGTGACGTAGCCGACCATGGTGCCGACGCCGGAACCACGGGCGATGGCGGGCACACCGTTTTGGCGGCCCCAGTTGACGAAGTCCCAGACGATGAGGAAGTACGCGCTGATGTTTTTGTCAGCGAGGATCTTCAATTCGCGCTCGAGACGGGCGAGGCGTGGCGCGTGAATTTCTTTAGGCAGGTCATCTGGTGGGCCGTAGCGCCAGACCATACCTGCTTCGGCGAGCAAGCGGAGAGTTGTGTCGCATTCGACTTTGGCCTCTTCGAGATCTGCGGGAGTTGCGGTTGCGCCGTTGAAGGGACGGACTTCGAAACTGGCGCAGAAGGCTTGATACCAAGCGGTGAGATCGCCGCCGAACTTGGCGTCGGTGAATTTGGGAAGTGATTTCTTGGCGGGAATGTTCACTCGCACCATCGGCGAGTGATTCGCGCCGGTAGGGAGTTTGAGATTGCAGCGATCGGCGATGCGAACAGTGTTGTCGCATGCTTCGGTCCCGATGGGGCCGTAGGACGCGAAGACCTCGCGCATTTCAGCGGGGCTTTTCACGTAGATCTGTGCCGGATACTTCATCCGGTTCTCATCGTTCTTGAGCTTGCCGGTAGAAATGCAGATCAATGTGTCGTGCGCGTCGTGGTCTTCTTTCTTGAGGAAGTGGGCATCGTTGGTGGCGACGAGTGGGAGCTTGAGGTTCTTTGCTATCTGGATCAGGTGCGGGTTGATTGAATTCTGTTCTTCGATGTGGTGTTGAAGTTCGACAAAGAAGCGCGGGCCAGTGCCTTCGTCAGCGAAAGTTTTCGCATGCCACTGTGCAGACTCGACAGCTCGCTCCCAGCACTTTTCATCTTTGCCGCGTTCGAAGTCGTGAAGGTGTTCACCCATCTCTGAGCCGAGGTGGCCGTTGATGGCGATGAGACCGCTTGAGTGTTTGGCAAGAAGTTCGCGATCGATGCGCGGCTTGTAGTAGAAGCCAGTAAGGAAAGCTTCAGAGCAGAGGAGAAGGAGATTTTTCCAGCCAGTTTCGTTTTCGGCGAGGAGGACGAGATGGAAGCCGCCTTCTCCCCCGCCGCTATACGTGCGATCGGTGCGTGGTTTTTCTGGAGGCGTGACGTAGGCCTCGACACCGAGAATGGCCTTGATGCCTTTTTCTTTGCAGGCCTGGTAGACAGCGACTGCGCCGAACATGTTGCCGTGATCGGTGACGCCAACCGCGTTCATGCCGAGTTCAGCGACACGGTTAATGAGTTTGTCGACGCGGTTGCCGCCGTCGAGCAGTGAGTATTCGGTGTGAAGGTGAAGATGGGTGAAGCCGGTGCCGAGAGCGGAGCCGGGGGAAAGTGCGGGGTTGGTCGAGGGAGGAGCCATTTGGAAATGTCGAACAGGGATTTGCGATTTCAGAGTTGAGATGCGTTATGAACTGGAGAGCGTACTAGAGAGGGAGTGTCTGGGGGCTTTGGTGACAGGTTGTGAACATATATAGGTTGATTGGGGTGTTGGGCGATGTTCGGGCGGTCTAGCCCAGTTTAGGCTAGTTTGATTGGGTTTGCGAACACATGCGTTTGAATTTTGATTGGATCAACACCCTCTCCAGTTACAGAGCTTGTTATAGGACGCTACTTAGTTTTCCTGTCTCTCCCAGTCCGCGCAGACGCATAGCGGAAGCGTGAATGGCGGTCCGGGAGGTGGCGTTGCCCTCTGAGGAAATGCACCTTTGAGGTGTGCGGCCAGTTCCAATGTTTGGGCCGCGGAGCACAAGGGCAATAGGAGCAGGACAATGAAAAACTTAAATCTGATTGCTGGTACTTTGACACTCGCCGCGGCCTCAATGGCGATGGCCGCGCCGGTGACGCTTGATCAGAACGGTGTGGGTTCTGGTTCGACGGTGCGGATCTACAACGATGGTGATTGGCGCAACGTGTTCGCCGGTCAGATTCGCCACGCGATTTCGGGCGCGGTTGGATTGGAAAGCTGGATGAACGGCACGCAGCTGACCTACTGCGCTGACCTTGCACAGGTCACTTCGGGCAGCCCGATTACTTTTAATACCACATCGATCGCGAACCTGTCAGCCAGCGACCCGATGGGCGCGATCAAAGCCAACGCGATTCGCGACATGTTTGTGTTCGCATCGGGCGCACAGATTTCGACGACCGCCAGCAATGATTTCGCAACAGCGTTTCAGCTTGCAATCTGGGAGGTCATCAATGACTTTGATGCCAGCGAATCGAACAGCGGCCTGAGCGTTACATCTGGCGACTTCCGTGCCAAAAAGACAGACGGTTCAGCGCTTTCCAGCGGAATTGCGACTCACCTGAACGCCTTGTTTGGCGCTGCTGGTGACAATCTTGGCACTGCAGGCTTGAACATTGCTGGCCTTTCAAGCCAGACTAATCAGGACCAGATTGTTTCTGGTGTCATGGTTCCAACACCTGGTGCGCTGGCGCTGGTGACGTGTGGCGGGCTGGTCGCGCTCCGTCGCCGCCGCAAGTAATTGATTCGAAGTAGTAAAAATGAATCGGGCGAGCTTGAGGAGGCTCGCCCGATTTCATTTTTCAAACTGAAGACCGAAACTTATTCGTTGTCGAAGAGTGCGGCGAGAAGGCGAGCGCCCCAGCCGGTTGGGCCATCGACCCACATGCCTTTGTTGCCATCGGAGACGTGAACACCCGCGATGTCGAGGTGGCACCATGGGGTTGATGGCGTGACGAAGAATGAAAGGAACGCTGCGCCCTGAATTGGGTGGGCCTTGCGATTCGCGTTGGAATTGAGGATATCAGCGACCGGGCTCTTCATGAGATCGCGGTATTCTTCGTGCATTGGCAGACGCCAGACGCGTTCACCAGATGCTGTGCTGGCCGCTTCGACCTTTGCACGCAGTGCATCATCTTCGCAGAACATGCCTGCATATGTGGATCCGAGGGCAACAACTACGCCGCCGGTAAGGGTGGCGAGATCGATGATGTATGCAGGGTTTTCTTTTTCGCAGGCCCAGCAAAGAGCATCGGCGAGAACAAGACGGCCTTCGGCATCAGTATTGGTCACTTCGACTGTCACACCGTTGCGGTAGGTGATGATGTCATCGGGGCGGTAGGCTTCATCAGAAATCGAATTTTCGCAGACCGCGAGCAGAGCGACGACGGGACGCTTGGGCTTGATCACCGTTGCGATCGCCTGCATTGCGCCCAGGACTGCGCAGCCGCCATCTTTGTCGCGCTTCATACCGACCATGCCGTTGTTGATCTTGAGCGAAAGGCCGCCGGTGTCGTACGTCACGGTCTTTCCGACCAGAACCGCTGCCTTGCCCCGGGCAGCTTTGGGGCGATACTCAAGGCGGATCATGAGCGGCTTATTTTCGCTTGCTTTGCCGACATTGATAAGGCCTTCGAGCTTTTCCTTGATGAGGTCATCATCGCGGAAGATGCGGCATTTGAGGCCGCTGGCCTTGGCCATTTTCTGTGCCTGCTGTGCCATCCACTCAGTCGTTGCGATATTGGGCGGAGTCTGGCTGAGTGTGCGAGTGAAGTTGGCACAGACGGCGATCTGCTGGCCGCGCTTTGCGGATTCGAGTGATCCAGCTGCAACTTTGACTTTCAGCGGAAGGCGCTTGGGAGCTTCGCCACCTGTGCCGCGAAACTGGTCGGCCGTCCAGGAGAGAAGTCCGAGCGATTCACCGAAGCACTGCATGGCGCACTCATCATCGAACTTGGCAACCGCGGCGAAGGGGCCGGCGAAATTGACTTCGATGACTTGTTCTTTGAGCGCAACGCATTTGCGGCCGATAGCGGCGGCAACCGCGCGGAGTGAACAAGCGGTAAATGCGGATTTTTCACCCAAGCCAACAAAGAGGATTCGCGAGTACGAGCCCTTGGTGGGATAGGCCTCGGTGATCGCGCCCACATCGCCAGTTGATTCGGTTCTGGCCAGTGCCGCAGCTCCGACAGATGAGAGGTCGAGTGCGGCAGAAGTCTTATCGAGCTTTTCGTTTTTGAAATAGCCCAAGACCAAAGTTGAGGAAGAGCCCGAAGTGACGATGGTGAGTGATTTAAACATGGGAAGGCAGGATAGCGGCGGCGGCAGGTTAGCGGGGCAGAATCGTCAGCCAGACTCCACTTATACGTATTTTGTCAGGTATACGAAAGCGGGTGCTGGGGTTGAGGATTGGGGTGGAGAAGGGCTATCATCTCGACCCGTTGTCAGAGACTGGTTCACGTGAATCAGGGTGGCTCTGGCCTTAGACCAAAACGGAGACCTGCGGGTTTGGCCGCGGGAAGCGAGTGATATGAGCAAGTTCCAGCGTTTTACGGGTCCAACGACGAAGGCAAAAGTAGTAACCAAGAGCGCCAAGGGCGTTCACTTCTGTGATTACAAGGATGTTGAGAACCTTCGTCGCATGATGAGCCCGAACGGAAAGATTCTTGGCCGCAAGCGTCTTGGCGCTTCGGCCGCTGAGCAGCGTCTGCTCTCGCAGGCGATCAAGCGGGCCCGGTTCATGGCGTTGTTGCCATTCACCAGCGCCACGCTGTGATTTGAAATAACAGTACGTAGAGTCCAAACAGCGTCTTTGCGGACGCTGTTTGTGTTTTTGAGTGGCACGCCTGGCCGCAATCCTTTATGCTGCTCGCCATGAAACAAGATAAGTGTGCGTTGCGGGCTGGCAGTGTGATTGTTCTGATTCTCGCAATGAGCGGATGTGCGGCGTCATCGTCTTCATCGCCTGCGCAGAAGTTGAACGAGGCTGAGCCGGTGCACCAAGTTGCCGCGAGCGAGCAGGCTGGTCCGAACACTGTGCAATTGATGATTGCGCAATATAGAGAAGACCGTGATTCGCTTTCGAGGTTTTTCAATATCACCTGGTCAGAGAATCGCATGGCGCGGCTGGATGCCTTGGCGGCGTCGCAGCTGGAGGCGCTATCGAAATTGGAATTCGGGAAACTCGATCAGGCGTCAAAGGTGGATGCGATTGCGTTTCGGAACTACTTGAGAAATTCGCGGAGCTATGGGGCACTTGAGAAATCGCGGATGGCGGAGATGTCGCCGCTGATGCCGTTCCGGACGCAGATTGTGGAACTTGAGGAGAGTCGCTGGAAGATGGAGCGGACAGAGCCCAAAACGGCGGCGGAAAAGATCGAAGACATTGCCCGGCTCGCGAAAGACACGAAGGCCGCGCTTGAGCGGAAAGAAGGTGTGCCAAGTGCATCAACTGCGCTGCGGCTGGCGGGCGCGGTGCAGGGTTTGCGGTGGAATCTCTCGCAGTTTGTCGAATACTCGAACGGGTATGTGCCCGAGTTTTCATGGTGGGTGAAGAAGCCCTGGGAGAACGCGAACGCCGCGCTGAACGACTACGCGAAGTACTTGCGCGAGAACATCGCGGGGCAAAAGGGAAATGCGGATGATCCATTGGTCGGCGATCCGATTGGTCGCGCGACACTGATGGAAGATTTGAAGAACGAGATGGTGGTGTATTCGCCGGAAGAATTGATTGCCATTGGCGATAAGGAGTTTGCGTGGTGTGAAGCGGAGATGAAGAAGGCATCGGCGGAGATGGGATTTGGCGACGACTGGATGAAAGCACTGGAGAGCGTGAAAGACGGTCACGTAGCGCCGGGCGGGCAGGCCGACATGGTGAGCGCCAAGTCGAAAGAGGCGATCGCGTTTGTAAAGAAGCACGATCTTGTGACTGTGCCGCCACTTGCGGAGGAATTGTGGCGTTTGCAGATGTTGTCGCCGCAAGGGCAGAAGACCCTTCCTTTTGCGGCGTATGGCGACCAAGCCATGCTGGTCGCGTATCCGACCGACGACATGAGCACAGCGGACAAATTGATGGCGATGCGCGGGAACAACAAACACTTCCTGCACATTGTTGTGCCGCACGAATTGATTCCGGGGCATCACCTGCAGCATTTTGTCGCGGAGCGGAATCGGCCGTATCGCGGGATTTTCTCGACACCGTTTTATGTTGAAGGCTGGGCATTGTATTGGGAGTTTAAATTGTGGGATATGGGGTGGGGAACTACGCCGCAGGATCGGATCGGAATGCTGTTCTGGCGGATGCACCGCTGCGCGCGGATCATGGTGAGTTTGAAGTATCACCTTGGGGAAATGACACCACCACAGATGATTGACTTTTTGGTAGATCGCGTTGGGCATGAGCGGCAGAACGCGACAGCGGAAGTGCGGCGATTTATTGGCGGGGCGTATTCGCCGCTGTATCAGTGTGGTTACATGATCGGCGGAAAGGCGCTGCGGCGGCTTCATGAAGAAGCGGTGAAGAGCGGCAGGATGGGCGAGAAGGCGTTCAATGATGCGGTTCTGCAGGGAAATTCGTTGCCCATCGAACTTGTAAGATCTGGTATATTGGGGACCGAATTGGAGTGGACGAGCGAAGCCGCGTGGCGCTTTGCGGATTGAAGGAATGCGAAGGGGGTTGTCGTGGGGTTTATACCGAATGTGTACGAGGAGCACGAGGCGAATCCGTGGATTGAGAAGCTTGCGCCGATTGCGGTGGTTGTCGGCGTGGCGTTGGTCATTTTCTTTCAACAGTTTGTGCGAATGGAACGCGGAGCGACGCTTGTCACGCCGCTGCCTGAGGTCCAGGCGTATGAGGTGGCGAGAGAGCCAACAGTTGGTCGCCTGGTGGTTCGATCGAAGGTGCTACTCAAGAAATGTTACTTTCTCAAGATGGTGCAAAAGAAGGATGCGATTGACGCCGCCCTTGAAGATTTCCAAGTGATGGAAAAGAGCGCAGTATCCCGGGTTGACCGATTCAGAACTGCAATTGTTGCCGCGGAACTCAGTGGAGCAAAGGCTGGAGTCGAGCGGCTCGAAAAACTCGAGACAGAGGTCGAGCCGAATGGAGACTTGGCAGCAGAAGTATTCTGGTTGCTCAAGCGATACCGGCAGGTGGCGAAGCTGGACGAGTTTGACGAGGCTACGAAGAGCTTCGAAGCCTCAAGCAAAGCAGCAAAGAGTGCAAAGAAATCAGCGCCCACAATGCCACAGATCTTGAAAGATGGGAAGCCCAAGGTTGAAGTGATGGGCGAAGAAATGCGTGCCGCACTAGTGGCTCGCCATGGCTTCTTCGGAAAACTCGCGCTTGTTCAAGGTCCGGACAGTGACGGAGGCGAGAGGAACAAATTGCTGGGTGGCTATCTGGAAATTGGCAATTTCATGTCGACCCTAGCTTGGATTCAAGTCTTGATGGCAGTATTCGGACTTGTAATACTCGGGTGTCTCTTTAAGAAGTATGCAGAATCGGAGAACATCGGGCTCGCCGACCCAATAGCACCGACCACGGTCTACCTTGAAACGTTTGCGATCATGGTCGTCGCGTTTAGCATGATTGCGGCGGTAAACGTACTGTTTCTCGGAGAAACTTCGTCAGTTTCAATTGCGACGAAACAGGTGCTTATCTGGACGCTTCCGCTATGCGCAATTTGGCCGAGACTACGTGGGGTATCTTGGACAGACGCCATGAGCGATCTTGGACTACACAAGGGATCTGGCGTTTTTAGAGAGGTTGCCATTGGAATCGGCGGAGCGTGTGCATCGATCCCGATAATTGGAATCGTGAATTTCGTCATAGGGTTTGTGCAGGGCTTGCTTGAGGGCGACGACACGGGTTCGATCTCCAGTGTCAGGCAGCCAGGAATGTACGATACTCCGGATGGAGCGACGTGGGTCCTTGTATGGCTTGGAGCACTGAGCTCCATTGTGTGGGCACCGATATTTGAAGAAACGGTGTTTCGAGGGGCCTTTCAGCGTTGGCTTCGTGTGCGTCTGAACTGGATTCTGGCAGTACTGGTCAGTTCGGCGATATTTGGACTGATCCACCCGTATTCACTCGACGGGTTGATTGATGTCGCGTTCGGCGGCATTTGTTTTGGGCTGATCCGTGAGTGGCGTCAGTGCCTGATCGCGCCAATTGTCATGCACTTCATGCACAACGGCTTTATTTCTCTCCAGGAAATAGGCTTCTTGACGAAACTTGGTTGATTACTTAAACACCGACTGCAACTCGCCACCCTTGATCACCCACAGATCGAAATCGTTGAGCACCTTCGCAAGGATGAGGTTCAAGAAGATAATCGCCAGGAAGCTTGAGACGAAGCTCTCTGTTGTAGCGCGACCGACGCCTTCTGCGCCGGGCTTGCAATTGAAACCTTTGAAGCAGGAGATGAGGCCGATGGCTGCGCCGAAGAACACGCTCTTCACCAGGCCGTTGGTGATGCCGAACCAGTCGACGATGTCGGCTGAGTACCGCCAGTAAAGGCCTTCATCTGCGCCGTAGAAGTGGACGATGATGAGATAGCCACCGAGCACGCCCGCGAGATTCGAAAAGAGCGTGAGGAGCGGGATCATCGCGGTACACGCAAGCACACGCGGAACGACGAGCACGCGAACCGGGTCTGAAGCCATTGCCCGCATGGCGTCGATCTGTTCAGTCACTCGCATGGAACCCAGTTCAGCGGTAAGTGCACAGCCAACGCGGCCAGCAAGCATGACCGCCGCGAGAACCGGGCCGAGCTGCTTGCAGAGCGAGATATTGATTACGCCGCCGAGACGGGTTTCCTGACCAATTGAGCGAAACTGCAGGTAACTTTCAAGCGCGAGCACCATGCCGATGAACGCGCCAGTGAGGAGCAGGACCGGGATGCTGGCGGTGCCGACGCTGTAGAGCTGACGCATAATGCGTTCGCGTCGCGACCATGTGCGGACCGCACTGACGCCAAGAAACGCTGATCCAGAAAATCGCACGAAGCGACCAAAGGCCTCAATCAAATTCAATATGTTTGCACCAGCCAATGCGATGCGGCCAATGACCGGAGTTGTGTAGTCCAATGTTGCCATAAGTGTCGGGCAAGGTTAGCGCGCTTTGGCGTCTGCGAGAAGCAGAAACGAAAAGGGCCTGAGCTTTGCGGCTCAGGCCCGGAATTGTGTTATTGCCGCGATCTCAAAGAATTATGCGTCCAGCTTGCGAAGCTCAAGGCCCTGATCCTGGAGGCGTTCTCTGATTTCCTTCAGCGAAGTTGCGCCAAAGTTCTTGACGCCCATAAGTTCAGCCTCAGTGAGGCTGGCCAAATCGCCAAAGGTCTGAATATTCAACTGCTGAAGAGCCTTGCGAGCACGGACGGAAAGCTGCAACTCGCCGACGGGACGGGTGAGCATGCCTTCCTGCACGGTTCCCTTGTACTGATCGAGCAATTGTTTGCGGGCAGAGCGATGTGCATCTTCCAGGCCCTGGCCCATGCGCAGGCCCTTGATCTGGAGCATCTTGCGGATTTCCTGGAGGCTTGACTCGCCGAAGTTCTTGTAGCTCATCAATTCTGATTCGGTGATGCGGAGCAGGTCGCCCAGCGTGCGGATGTTCATCTTCTTGAGGCAGGTGCGCGCGCGAACTGAAAGTTCGAAATCAGTCACCGGGGTATCAAGCATGGCCTTGCGCTTAAAGAGGTCGCGGTCAGCATCCTCTTCAACTCGCATTTCCTTGCTGGCGAGCACATCTTTCATATAGAGGCGGGCGCGGGGGTGATTGGGATTGGTTTCAAGGACCTGCTTGAGGCAGCGTTCAGCGCGATGGTAATCGCCGCGATCTTCGTGCAGAATCGCGAGATTCAGCAGCTGATGGATATACGCAGCGCCGACATCCTGGCAACGCTCATAGAGCGCCACTGATTCATCTTCTTCGCCAAGCACATCGAGGTGATACGCCAGTCGGAAGATTGCATGAACACTCGCGGGATCCGCGGCCATCGCCTTGCGGTATTCTGCGATTGCATTTTGACGAGCACCTTCCCCGGGGATTTTGGCTTCAAAGTCCGCAGCGGACTTGAGGTGCTTTGTTGCGGTGGCCGTATCGCGTTTCACAGTTTCAGAAGAGCCGATCACGATATCAAGCGGGTCATTTTGCAAAGGAAAACTCCAGGAAAGAACGGTCAAAGCTGCACAAGCTCGGAATTAAGGAGCGACTTTAAGAGGCGGATTTTGGCATATCAATCCTAACAAAGGTCTTTGTTAGCCAATGAAAACACTGGATTTTGGGTTCAATGGGCGATGACTGGCGCGGAATCGACCAGCTTGATCAATTTCCACTTGCCGCCGAGAAAGCGGGCCAGCGTCGCCATGGAGAGCGCGAAGATGTATGTAGCAGCGGCGATCCAAGGACCAACGGATTGTAATCCGGGGGCAAAATGAACAAGGGCCAGGCCACCGCCGACGATGATGGACCAGGAGAGAACCACAGTGGCAACGCCGAGCCAGACCGTGTCGCCAGCGCCACGCAATGCGCCGCCGAGTGTCATGGCGATTGCATCGAAAGTCTGGAATGCTGCACATGCGATCAGGAACTTGCCTCCCATGTTGATGAGAAAATCAATCTTCTCCGGCGGCGTGTCTTTCTCGAGAAAGAGCCTGACCATGGGTTCGCGGAAAATGACAAAGAGCACACCCATCGTGCACATGTAACCGAGCGCGAGCGTGAGACCAAGTTTGGCGCGACGAGCGGCTTCAGGAATGTTGCCCGCGCCCATCTGTTTTCCAACAGCTGCGGTGACAGCCATGGAGATTCCGACGGCGGGCATGAACGAGAGACTCATCCACTGGTGGGCGATCCAGCCAGCAGTGGAATGGTCCGGTCCAAAGTGGCCCACGAGGTAAACCATGAAGAAACCCCAGCAGACCATTTCGTTGCCGAACATCGCGCCGCTGGCCCAGCCGATTTTGAGAATCTCTTTCAGGTGCGTGAGCGAAGGCTTCCATTGCCTGCGCGTCTGATACTGCTTGTTCATCGCAAACATGAAAACGCCGAGCGGAATCGAGAGTTCTACAACCGTACCGATGACAGTGGCGATTGCCGAACCTTCGAGCTCCATCCTTGGAAACCCGAAATTCCCGAAAACCAAGCAGTAATTGAAGATGAAATTGACGAGGTTTCCGATCACGCCAGCAGTCAGTACCACCATGGGCTTGTGAAGACCATAGAAAAACTGACCGATCGAGCGTGTGGCCATGGTGACCACTGAGCCCCATAGCAGGATCTTTGCGTAGCCAGTAGCGAGTGCATCGCGATGAATCGAAATCGCAAGCTGTTCTGGCGACATCGAATCGTCGCGGATGAGATCAAAGATGAACGGGATCGCGAACGAGGCCGGAATGAGAATGAGCCACGCAGCGACGCAAATCCAGAGTCCGTTCCACGCGTACGCCGGCGCACGCTCGGGCTTTCCCGCGCCCAGGTTCTGAGACACAAACGTGTTGATGACAAAGAGCGAGCCGAAGATAATCGAAATTGGTATCCAGGCGATCAGTCCGCCATTTCCCTGTGCACCAACCCAGATTGGATCGGGGCTGATTTTCGAAACCATCCACTTATCCACGAATTGCATGGCGGTGTAGGACGTCATGGTCGCGACTGTGGGCAGCGCGATCTTGAGCATTTCCAGGAGTGCGGTCTGTGGGCGTTCGGCGGCGTTCATTGTTTGTTTTTCAGCAATTGGGCGGCGATGGTATGTGGGCACAGTCCGCCGCAAATCCAGGCTGGAACACTACCAAAGGCGATAAGCCGCTCTACGCTTAGCGACCTTTGGAGGTATCTATGTCTTCCTGGCTTCAAATCAACGATGTTTTCCGCGCGGCTGTTGGCACCAAAGTCACCATCAAGGGATGGGTGCGCACCAACCGCGATTCCAAGGCAGATGGCGGCCTGTGCTTTGTCGCAGTGACTGATGGCACTTGTTTCGACCAGGTTCAGTGCGTGGTTCGCGGCAACGCGGCGAACTTTGCAGAGGTGCAAAAGCTCACCACTGGCTGCTCGGTTGAAGTACAAGGCGAAGTCGTTGCCAGCCAGGGCAAAGGCCAGACCGTGGAAATCCTGGTTGATGGCGCTGCCGGCGGGTCGGTAAAGATCGTGGGACTGGTTGAGAACCCGGATCAGTACCCGGTGAGCAATAAGCGACACACATTTGAATACCTGCGCGAAGTCGCCCACTTGCGTGTGCGCACCAACACATTCGGCGCGGTAGCACGTATGCGGCACTGCATGAGCATGGCCGTGCACCGGTTCTTTCACGAGCGCGGATTCTTCTGGGTGCATACGCCGATCATCACTGCCAGCGACTGCGAAGGCGCGGGACAGATGTTCAGGGTCTCAACGCTTGATGCAGTGAACCGTCCTCTGACAGCGGATGGGAAACACTGTGATTTCTCCGAGGATTTCTTCGGTAAAGAATCGCACTTGACGGTTTCGGGTCAGCTCAACGTGGAAACATATTGCTCCGCGCTTTCGAACGTGTACACATTTGGGCCAACCTTCCGCGCCGAAAACTCGAATACAGCTCGACATCTGGCCGAGTTCTGGATGATCGAGCCGGAAATGGCGTTCTGCGACCTGCAGCGCGATAGCGAAATCGCTGAGGCGCTGATCAAGCACTGCATCAACGCTGCGCTGACGGAGCGTGCTGATGACATGAAGTTCTTTGAAGAACGCATCGAGCCTGGAATTATCGCGCGGCTCAAGCATGTGATGGAGACCCCTTTCCGGCGCCTGCCCTACACCGAAGCAATTGCAATTCTGCAAAAAGCAGTTGCAGATGGCAAGAAATTTGAATACCAGATCAAGTGGGGAACAGACCTGCAATCTGAGCATGAACGCTATCTGACTGAGGAACACTTCAAGCAGCCGGTGATCCTCATCAACTATCCCAAGCAAATCAAAGCGTTCTACATGCGCGTCAATCCGCCCGGAACCGATGGCGCGCCCGGCGACACAGTCGCGGCCATGGATGTGCTGGTTCCAAAGATCGGCGAGATTATCGGCGGCAGCCAGCGCGAAGAACGGCTGGATGTTCTCGATGCACGCATTGCCGAGATGAACCTGCCAGCCAAGGAATACTGGTGGTATCGCGACCTTCGTCGCTATGGAACGGTGCCGCACGCAGGCTTCGGGCTTGGCTTTGAACGCCTGATGCTCTTCGTCACAGGCATGGCGAACATCCGCGATGTGATCCCATTCCCGCGAGCTCCCAAGCAGGCAGAGTTCTAGTCCTGCGCGTGTCCCGCGCTTGCATCTGACTTTGTTATTCGACACTCTCACCTGTATTTGCAGATCGATCTTCGCGTAAAGCGAAGGTCCTATTACCCTGCGCTGTGGTCCGGTAGCGCGCCGACTTTGGTGTCATAACCAGTCGCTCGCGCCGCCACTTTGTGTTATTCACTGCAAAACAATCGCAAGTGCTTGAAGGTGCCACGTAAAACTAGCACAATATTCAGGACATCTGTTAGATAGTCTCGCCGCGCTGGGATGGGATATCTGACAAGAAAAGGATTTCATTAAATGCGCTTGATCACAAAAATGGCTCTGTTGACTGCCCTCGGCATGACTGCCGCGGCGAACGCTCAGATCGCGTTCAGCTTTGCCGATCCAATCCCGGGTCGACAGCTCCACAACGAAATGAACGGCGGCGGCGCTGGCATCGGTCTCCTGACCTACGACACGACCGCTCCGATCACCTTCCTGGTTGACGGAACCAACGAAGGCTTTGGCCCGGTAACCTTTACCGATGCCCGCATGGAAATGCTCATGACATTGGGTGTGGCTTCCAGCGCTGGCGGCGTGACACTCGCTCCGGTTGCTGGCACATTCACGATCTACCAGGGCTCGGGCGATGACCGCGTGAACATCCTGACCGGCACCGCTTCGGCTGGCTCGTTCGTGCGTATCTCGAACACGAACTCGATGCTCTTCAGCGATCCTGACTTTGTTTACAGCGCTGGAGCAGCTCTGGCGGCTCTTATGGCTCCAGGCCGCACCTTTGCCGGTCCTTCTGAAGCAGTGTTTACACTCACCGATGTCGCCGCCCTTGGCGGCGGTTCGTTCATCGGGCCCGGTGGCGTCTTCAAGTCTTTTGACTCGAACGCTTCCTTCACAGGCAACACGGCGGTTGTTCCTGCTCCGGCAGCATCGCTCGCTATGGCTCTGACCGCAGTTGGTGCGATTCGTCGTCGCCGCGCCTGAGCCTTAGATTCTACATGATCCTTTTCGCAGCCGCCGATCTCTTGATCGGCGGCTGTTTTCTATCAGCACTTTTCCTTTTTCTTGCGCAGTTTCTTCGACCGGCTGCCACCGATCACGCCCAGGTCCAGCAGAATTGCGAATACAAACAGAGCCAGACGCCATCCAGTAAGACCGCCGCTATTCATGGCAAATGCGTAGGCAAGTGTGGTAAATGGAGCGAAAAAGAAGCCGAGCAGCGGCCAGATGAAGCTCTGGTACGCGTGCGAGAGATAGTCGGTGGCAAGCGCCAGGATGACGATCACCAGCCGCGGAAAGAAAATGCCCAGAATTGCAAATAGACAGGCCATTACAAACCTTATTCGTGATACCCGGATGCCGCTTTCACCCGTGCAGGGTGTGACGAAACCACCGGAAGGGCATCAAAGCTGACTTATCCATCCCTTGCCGCCCGTACCGTTCGCCTCAATTGACTACCGCCGTCCCTGAAACACCTGGTCGCAAACTTGCCCTGACGATGGCTTTGCCATTGCACGTGCTCGCGGTTGCGCTCGTGAACTCAACGTGGATGGCGTCGCAGTTTATCTTGCCGATCATCGCACGAAGAGAGTTTAAGGCAAACGACTTTGAAACCGTGCTGATCACCGCATCACCAACGATCTTTTTTTCATTCTCGATTTTCTGGAATGATGTGTTCAAGCGAACAAGCTTTGGAAAATATCTTTGGATGTACTGGCTTGTGGCGTGTCTTCCGATGGTGGCGGTTGCCGGCGCGACAGAATACTGGATGATTCTGGTGCCACACCTTGTAGCGTGCATAGGCGGCGCGGGCTATCACCCAGCAGCTGGAGACCTGCTTAATCACCTGTATCCTGCCGCAACGCGTGGTCGCTGGTACAGCATTATCGCGGCGTCATCGATGGCGACTGGAGCGATAGCGGCGTTCTTTATCGGCGAATCGATGGACATCGACAATCAGGCATTTCGCATCTTCCTGCCGCTGATTGTGGGAATGCAAGGGCTTGGGCTGTTGGTCATGTCGTGGCTCTCGCACAGGTCTGGTCACAGCGAGCGACGCGTGCTCGCCGCCAACGACTCCCGTTCGCTCTGGACACGCGTCGTCGAACCAATAACGCACACGAAAGAAGTGCTGCGGGAAGACCCTGTATTTGCAAAGTACGAAGCCTCATACATGGTGTATGGGGTCGGTTGGATGATCTGCTATGCACTTTTGCCGATGCTGATCGATCATCTGAAACTTCCGTATGGCGAAGCGACCCGTTCAACTCAATTTGCGTATCTGATTGCCCTCTGTCTTGCCTACTGGCCCGCCGGATTGCTCATGGACAAACTGGGCGCGATTCGAAGTACCGGACTTTCGTTTCTCATGCTCTCCTTGTACCCAATTGGAATGATTTTTGCTACAGGCGGCAAAGTTGACCTCATATTCGTCAGCGCGTGGTATGGCTTAGCGCACGCCGGCGCAAGTGTGGGCTGGATTCTCGGGCCGGTTGCGCTTGCGCCAAGCAAAGAAAAGGTCGCCCAATACGTTGCGATTCATTCCACAATGGTCGGAATCCGCGGCAAGATCTTCCAGGGCCTTGGCGTCTTCCTGTACTGGCTTTCGGGTAACTTCGGAGTCCCGCTCGCACTCGCCGCAATCGGATTTCTCTACAGCGGATATCTCATGTTCAAGCTGCATAGCGGCGTGAAGTCGCGATTGGAAGCTAAGGCCAGCGCGGTATCACAATAATCGCCTTTGGGAAGGGACTCACGAATGAATCTATCATGGGGATTGGCCGCACAGATCGCTCTTGCTGCAATCGCTGGTCTGGCGGTCGCGTATCAGCCGGGCATGAATGCAAAGTTCGCTGAGTCCGCTCCACATCGCATTTACGGTGGCGTTCAAAGCTTCTTCATTGGTTTCGCAGTCCTGGCGATCATCGCGCTATGTATGCGTACGCCACCAATGCAAATGCAGAAGATTACCGCGCTTCCATGGTGGTCCTGGCTGGGCGGCACACTTGGCGCGTTCTTCGTGATGACCGCAATATTTCTCGTTCCCAAAATGGGCACAACGGTTTATGTTGCGTGCATGCTCGCTGGCCAGCTCATTGGTTCAATCATCATCGACCATTTTGGACACATGGGATTGGCGCAACATCCGTTCACACCTGGGCGAGCGCTTGGAATCCTGCTTCTGGTTGCGGGCGTTGCATGTATCAAGTTCCTGTAGAACGGGGGCTAGACTTTGCTGAACGCAAAGAGAGCGGGCAGAGCTTGCCCGGCACAGGAATGGAGAAGAGTCTGTGGATGTAAAGAATCCCAAGTTTCGCCGCGACTATCAGTCGGTTTTGGCGTGCGCAGAGGTCGACCGCGATGTGAGAATGAAGAGAACCGTTGACCTCTTTTGGGAAGCGTTTCGTTTGCATTCGCTGTCATGGATCGGGTTCTACTTGTTTGATTCATCGGCCGCATCGGGTCAGGAGCTGGTGCTGGAAGAGTGTCGCGACAAGCCCGCGTGTTCGCCTATCGGGCTTCATGGATGTTGCGGCCGCAGTTTCCAGGAGCGACGCCCGCTCATTGTCAGAGATGTGAAGGTGCTGGGGCCGAACTACATTGCCTGCGATCCCAAAGATCAGTCTGAAATTGTGATTCCACTGTTTGAAGTTGATGGCTCGTGCTGGGGCGTGCTCGATGGCGACAGCTATGACATCGGTGCGTTTGACGAATCCGATGTTTTTGGAATGACCAAGGTGCTGGAAATGATGGGACTTTCTGTGCCGCAGGCGGGGAAGCTCGAAACAATCGTTCTTTAACCTATCGGCGCGAAGAAAAACGCTGTGTCTTCTACATCGTCGCTGGTCCAATGTTTGCGCCAGGTAGAGACCGCATTTGCAAACTTCTTCCAGAGTTCGCCATCAGGTTGACCATTGGCAGCGATTGCCGTCGGCGCGTTGCTTTGATGCGGCAGATATCGCTGCACGTTGTCAACGACGATCATGCCGCCAGGCCTGATGTGCTCTAGAGCCCAGATGGCACAATGGTCCCGCATCCTTCCATCGACCAGAATAATGTCCGCCAGACCGCCGTGCTTCTTAAGCTCTGCGTCAGCCGCCGCGACATACGGCACAGGTTTTTCTTCGGCAAGGCAATACGTGTAATTGGAAAGTCCGGAACTTCTCAGTCGCTCGGCAACATCTTTGTGCCAACCCTCGTGGTGTTCAACGCTGATTATGTGTCCGCCTGGCTGGATCGCCCGTGCGAACCAGAGCGTGCTGCGACCCGATCCAAATTCAACCATGATGTCGCCGGGGCGAAGCCAGTTGCGGAAGAACTCGACTCCATCGCGCGTCAGCCATGGATCGAGCGGATGGGCCTTCTGCCACTGCATCTGACGCAAGCGAGCTCGCATGTAGCGAACTGTCCAGTGTTTTTTGGGGCGAGGAAAACCCATAGTGTCACCTTATATCGAGAGAGTGTTGCGGCCAGTCTACCACATTCGAGGCGGTATCGCGATATTTTCGCGATGAACGAGTAACTGTACATTCGAACTGAAAATGGCGCAGAAAAAGACGCCGCGTGCGCGTTTGCAAGCGGCGTCCAGAGTATTGGCGCGACGATCTGGCTTATTGGTCGTGTCCGGCGTATTCGGGCATCTTGTGTCCGGCATCGCGCAGCGTCTTCTCACGACGCGCAAGTTCAAGATCAGATTCCACCATCATCGCGGCGAGTTGCTCTACCGTGGTCTCTGGCTTCCAGCCAAGTTTGCGCGCGGCCTTGGTCGGATCGCCCAGGAGCAGATCAACTTCAGCAGGACGCAGATAGCGTGGATCAAACAGCACGTGGTCCTTGAAATTCAATCCCACATGATTGAACGCCATTTCTGCAAACTCGCGCACCGTGATGGTGCGATTGGTCGCGATTACATAATCATCCGGCTTTTCCTGCTGCAGCATCAACCACATCATCTTGACATAGTCGCCAGCAAAACCCCAGTCGCGCTTTGAATCAAGATTACCCAGGAAGACTTTGTCCTGCAGCCCCATCTTGATGCGACCGACTGCTCGAGTGATTTTGCGTGTCACAAACGTCTCACCGCGGCGGGGAGATTCGTGGTTGAAAAGAATGCCGCAGGACGCGTGCATTCCGTAGCTTTCGCGATAGTTCACAGTGGCCCAGTGCGCCATGACTTTGGCGCAGGCGTAAGGAGAACGCGGATAGAAGGGAGTCGTTTCCTTCTGTGGCGACTCAAGCACCTTGCCGTATTGCTCCGAGCTTGATGCCTGGTAATAGCGAACTTCGCGGCTGGTTTTCTGCTGGTATTCACGAACCGCTTCGAGAAGTTTGAACGCTCCCATGCCGACTGTCTCGGCGGTGTAGATTGGCATGTCGAAAGAAACACGCACGTGCGATTGAGCGCCAAGGTTGTACACTTCATCAGGCTGAGAGACTTCAAGAATGCGGCTCAGCGAATTTGGATCACAGAGATCGCCGTAATGCAGCTTCAGGTTGCCGCCTTTAACGTGCGGATCAAGGTACATGTGATCGATGCGCCCGGTGTTAAAGCTCGAGGAGCGACGAATGACTCCGTGAATGAGGTAGCCCTTGGAGACAAGAAGCTCCGCCAGATATGAACCGTCCTGGCCGGTGATGCCTGTGATGAGTGCGCTCTTCTGCTTCGACATGCGATACCTCTTTATCAATCCGAATCACTGAGTTATAGGACGAAAACACGTGTAGTTCGCGCCCGTCCGTAGATCGGTCAGAAATCCCTGCAACCCAAACATTCCTGCTCGAGGCACGCAAGAGCGCCGTCTCGAAAACATAAGTCAAGCTGCTGCAACGAGTTAAAAATGCCCAGGAAACGTACCGGGATGTGTTGTACGACCCAATCGCCCGTCAGGATCGTCAGGAATGTAATAACTCAGGCGGTTTTCGCGGCAACCGCCGCTAAAGCCTTCGCTGCCAGATGGTTCAGAAGGTGGCCAGCGCGGCGTGAGGAAATGTCTAACTGCAGGCGGCGGCCCACAAGAGCCAAGTCTCCAATGAGGTCCAGTATCTTGTGGCGTGCCAGTTCGTTCTTGTACCGATACATGTTTTGAACCGGGTGGCCGGTCAGATCGTCGATGACCAACATGTCTTTCGGGGTGAAGTGTGTGAACTGCCCGGCCTTGGCAAATGCATCGGCTTCAACTTTGAAGCAGAAGGTACGGGCAGGCGACAGCTCTCGGGCATAGGTAAACGCATCGCCTTCCCAGATACACGATTGATCGAGCGTACGAAAGGTGCCATCGGCGGCCGCTACCGGACGCTGTGTGAAGAAGTCATATCGAAAGCGACACCCCACCGCTGTGCGTGGACGAATCTCTATCGAGACAGCTGGGTCGGTTTCATCCTGGATGATGATCGGTTCCTCAACTGTGAGAACTTTTGGTTTCACACCATCAGTCGCGATTCCCACTTCCTGCATTGCCTGTACCAGGGGCTGGCAGGAACCATCGAGGATTGGAACATATTCGCCATCGACGGTGACATGAGCATCGGTGATTCCCATTCCGTAGAGCGCGCTAAGAACGTGTTCAACGGTGTGGACCACGATGGGACGATCGACGGATTGAGAAACCAGCAATGATGTTGTGCGAACGTCTTTTGACGCAATCAGGAGCTTGGGTGAGATCTTGACGGCGGGAGCGGAAACGTCGGTACGAGCAATCGTAATCCCCACACCTTTATCTGCGGGCGACACGGTCACGGTGGCGACATTCGGTGATTGAAGCGACGGTCCAGAGAGGGTGACCGGCGCGGCGAGGGTGGTATAACTCATGAGTTGCTCCGGTGAATAAATCCACTGCGTGTGCTGATGTCAGGATGATGGAGAATCGTCGTTTGCCTTCAAAAGGTGGTAGAGCTTGGAGCGCAATCCAAAAAGCTTGCTGACAAAGGCTTTTTCCGCGATGGATCGGCGCAAAGGTCCGGCGGGGGTACCAAACACGCGCTGCCCGGCCGGAACATCGTCCGCAACTGCTGAGTTCCCTCCAACCATGGCGCCCTTGCCAATCCTGCATCCATCAACAACGCCGACCATGCCACCGAGTATCGCGCCATCTTCTATACGCACACTTCCTGAAAGACCAACGCACGCACACAGAATAACCGAGCGCCCAATGATGACTCCGTGGCCGATCTGAACCTGATTATCGATTTTGCTTCCTTGGCCGATTCGCGTAGAACCGAACTTGGAGCGATCGATACAGGTATTCGCACCGATTTCAACATTGTCCTCGATCACGACATTGCCAATATGCGGGATTTTAACGAGCCCTTTTGCACTGGGTCTATAGCCAAAGCCATCGACTCCAATGACGACGCCAGCATGCAGAACCACGTTCTTTCCCACAACTGTCCGTGGATAAAGAACGACATTCGGATATAGCTCGCTTCCGTCGCCAACTGAACAATCTTCGGCAATCGAAACTCGTTCGCGAAGTATCACGCCGCGGCCAACGGTGGCCCGCGGACCGATGACGCACTGGGGTCCGATGTATGAATTTGGATCTACCGTCGCGGTTGGGTCAATGACCGCCGACTGATGTATACCAGCAGGCCTTGCTTCCGGCTTTGCTTCAAGCATCCCAAGCAACTGAATCAACGCCATGTCCGCATCTGGCACAACAAGCATCGCGCGGGATGGCAATGTTGCGGCCCGGCACAGATCGTTTACCGCACTCGCGGCAATGATTGCTGTTCCCGCTTTGCTTGCCGGCCACATCATCGCGAATTTGGCATCACGTATGAACGTGATTGAATCCGGATTCGCAAATTCAAGATTTGAAATCTCGCGCACGACCACCTCTTCAGAACCGACAACTTCGGCTCCAAGAGTTCGTGCCAATGCTCCAGATGTGGTTGGGAAAAGCACTCGATCGCTCCTCTGGCCTCTCGGTTACTTTGCCTTTCCAGCTTCGTACTCGTTATTCATCGCTGTCAAGACGCGCTCAGTGATATCAATGGATGGATCCGCGAACAGCACTCGGCGCTGATTAATGGCGTTGCCAACATCTTCTACTGGACGCCCCTTGGGCGGAACGATTGCACGATCGTCAGCCAGTACGAGCTGATACCCGTCACGTTTCGCGATGGCATCAACTGCCGCAATGACCTTCGCATGAATATCACCGAGAATGTCGCCCGATTCGATATCCGTGAGCTGCTTGTATGCCTGGAACTGCGCTTCAAGTGTCGCATTCTTGACGACCGCTTCGGCCCGTGCCTTCACCGCATCGGGCGAACCTTCCGGAAGAAGCTTGGCGCCATCAACGAGGTCCTTCAGGTCCTTCTTGAACTTGTCGAGCTCAGCCATTCGAGCTTCTGCCCGGACTTTCAAGGCCTCGTTTCGAGCCTTAATCTCTGTTGAATCATTGATCGCCTTCTGCATGTCGACAATCGCCACCGCTGTCGGGGGTGCCGCGAGTGTCGCAGTTGCAGCAGAGCGACTGCTCAGGGCGGTGATGCTGGTTGCAGCCAGTCCGGCAGCGATAACAAGAGCGAGTGCGGAGGTGGAGAACTTCATAGGAAACCTCATCTTTCAATGTGTGCTTACCCGCAAACAGTCGGGAAACACATGTGTGCATCAGAACGGAACATCAATATTAAAAGTAAAAAGCCGCTTCCTGTCGCCAGGACCCTTCTTGATTGGAAATCCGAAATCAAACGCGAGTGGCGCGGGCGAGAGCTGGCGAATACTGACTCGCAAACCAAGACCAACGCTCACGCGATATGGAGAAAAACCGATTCCATCTGTCACGGTGCCCGTATCAATAAACGCAACGCCGGCCAGAAGATCCTCATACAGCGGCACGCGAAGCTCTGGTCCAAAGAAGAACGAGAACGTGCCGCCAACCGGCGAAGTGCCCTGCTCCCCGTTGTCGTTGCGAATTCCTTTAGGCGAAACAGAACGGAATGCAAAGCCGCGCATCGACTGACCGCCCATGTACAATCGCTCGTACAGCGGCACGGTACTGTTGCCCCCGGTAATGTACGCCGCTTTTGTTGTAAGACTCAACGTGGTGCGCCGGCTCAGGTAATCTTCACTCAGCGGAATGTAGATTCGATGCTCGGCCCGCAGCGATGTAAACGTGTAATCTCCTCCCGCTGCCCCGATCTGCTCAACGCTTGTCTCGAAAACCGAACCTTGAGTCGGAGTAAACGCGCTGTCAAGAGAAGATCTGCGTGCGGAAATTCCAATGCCTGTCAGGAATTTCTGATCCGCAACTTCATACGCGTCTCTTGGACCGTCAACCGGAATGTCTTCAAGCTTGATGCCTTCCACACGAGTCGGCAGTGAAACAGTCCATCGTTTTCCGAACCGCCTCCCAACTGAAGCTTTGGCGCCATATCGCGTTTCGTTGTACTCTGAGTAATCAGCGTTGTCGAGATACACCGCCGTTGACAACGAATAGTCAGACTCCATGAAGTATGGATCAGTCAAGCTGATTGAATAGCTCTGATAGCGGGTACCCGGAGCGATATTGATCCTGAAGACCTGTCCCGCGCCGCGGAACGCGCGGCCAGACCAGAACTCATTCCATGATTCCGGCGTGTCGAAAATATCGAAGTTACGCTGCGTCACGCCGAATCTTGCAATGACACCGGAGTCTGAACCCAGTGCCGCTCCGAATTCAAACGAGCCGGTATTGGTCTCATCGATCTCCACAAGCACATCGCGATAATCCGGATTCACCGGATCAGGATCCTGTGGAGTAATTTTCACGCTGCGCGGAGCGAAGATATTGAGATCTTCCAGTCGCTTCTTTGATTCTTCGAGCGCCGAGCGGTCAAGCGGACGCTCAGGCCGAACCTGAATTTGTCGCAGGATCACATCTTTCTTCGTGAGCACGTTGCCCTGGACTTCAATTGTACCGGTGCGATAAGGCGATCCTTCATTCACCATCAGCAGCATGTCAACCTGCTGGGAGCCGGGAATTCGCAGTTCCCGCTTCTGCACAAAGACATCGGTATATCCAAGCTTGCCGTACGCCGCCTCGATTGCCTGAATCGACCCCTCGAGCCGCTGCTCTGAATAAATATCACCGGGTTTCAGCGGCATCAGCGCGAGTAACTGCGCCTCGGTGAACTCTGGAATGAAATCTTCAGATCGCGCATCGGGCGATGCATGCTGTACGCGCAGATCGCGCATGGTGTACACCATGCCCTCTTCGACAATGAAGACAACCTGCGCTTCTTTGCCATTGGGCGAGGGGATGGTGCGGTGTCCGACGCGAGCTTCCAGAAAGCCACGGTTCTTGTAGAACTTGGTAAGTGTCGCGGCGTCCTGATCGAGCTGAACGTCTTCCAGTTTGCCCTTGCTGAGCAGCCAGAATTCCGAAGTCTCTATCTGGTTTTTCAGCAGGCCATTCGAGAAGCTGTTGTTGCCGTCAAACACAATGCTCGTAACTTTCACTTTCTCGCCTTCGCGAATCTTGAAAATCACAATGCCGGTTTCAGACAACACCTGCTCGTCCACTGATACCTGGGCGAGATAAAAGCCTTTCTCGCGATAATTCTCTTCAATGCGGCGGCAGCCACGATCGAGCTGAAACCGATCAACCGGCGCACCGATGAATACTTCGACCGCTTTGCGAATGTCGTCGTCGCCAAACTGTGTATTGCCCGAGGGTTGAACATCGGTCACGATCTGCTGTGGCAGCAGCGTGTAGGTCAACACCACAGACCCGTCGCTCATGAGGTCAACGCGATTCGAAACATCCTTGAATCGCCCCAGTCGGTTCACGCGACTCATGTCTTCGCTGACCAATGTCTGCTGGTACGCAGCTCCCTCAATCAATCGAAGCTGATTGCGCACCAGTTGAACAAGCACCGGATCCAACGGCGCATAGGCGACTCTCTTTGGATCTTCCTTGCTCGGCGGCAGCGGCTGGCGCAACTCAATCTTGCGAACAAGTCGGCCTTCAAAAGCTTCAAGCTCCGGGACACCGGTAGAGGGCGGCACCTCTGGACTGCGCTCCGCAGCAGGATCAGTTTTCGGCGGCTCGGGCGCGGGCTGTGCAGTCGCGTGCGAACTCGCGGCCAGACCGGCGATTAAAGCGATGATCGATGAGTGTGTAATTGTTGGCACTGGGCCTGACAATACCCCACCTGAACGAAAAGCACAAACGCCACGCGAAAGGACTTTCAATAACCTGGCCCGCGGACCCCGAACCGTTCCAATCAGGGCGCGCACCAACCACCACGGCCAAACCAGCCCGTTTCGCTGCTTCTTGTGGTTTACAATATGTCCCACCATGGGTAGTTTTGTTTGGTTTTTTTATGGTTTGGTTTCGTCGTGCATCCATAAATCTTCAGCATGATCAATGTGGACAGGTCTACCTACTGCGGTGCAGCCCAGCGTGGGCCTTCTTGACATTGACTCTCGGCCAACACCACCGGACGATCCGAAGTGTTAACCACCCCCCCGCCCCACCCTCAGGACATGGTCGCCGGACGACTTTCTTTCGTTCTGGTCTGCAAGAACAACGAAAAGTTAATTGGACGCACACTGGAGACCATTTCGCCGCTCGCCCAGGAGTTTGGTGGCGAGGTCATTGCGCTGGACAACGGCTCAACCGATGGCACGCTGCAGAAACTCGCCGAATTTGGTGCGCGCGTGGTGCCGACCAAATGGATGGGGTACATCAAAACCAAGCAGGCCGCCTTGGAGGCGTCGCGCTCAGAATGGACTTTCTGTGTTGACAGCGACGAGTCTCTGGAAGATGCGCTTGTCATGGAAATTCGCAAGGCTCTCAACTCACCCCCTCCAGGAGTAGTTGCCTTTCGCGTCAATCGAAAAATGTGGTATCGAGGGGCATGGCTCAACTTTGCATGGCAACCTGAATGGCGGGTGCGGCTTGTTCGACGGGGCGTCGCCGTCTGGGGCGGCATTGATCCTCACGACAAGCTCGATGTACTTCCAAACATGGGCAACGTTGCAGATCTGCCGCGCTGGGCCGTGATGCGCCACGATTCAATGGAAGGTGTCGCAACTTTTCTGTCGCGCCAGGTTCAACACTCGCGATTGTCCGCCGAAGGAATCTACGCCCGCGGCGGCAGGTCCTCTCACGCTCGAATGGTCACAAGCGCGTGCGGCGCGTTTCTCAAACAGATCGTTCTGAAGCAAGCCTTCAGAGACGGCTGGCGCGGCTGGGTCGCAGCCATGTGTATGGGAATCGCCAGCGGCATGAAACACGCGATTCTGATTGAACTTCAAAACAGCGAGCATTGAATCAGCTGAACCGCTTCAGGGCTTCGCGACAGGCACACTTGAATAAAACTCGTTGCCAGCAACATCGCGTTCGATCAGGGCGCGATCTTTTTCATCCACCATTCCATCGCGGTTAATATCAGCTCGCGACACCTTCGCCAGATCAATCGGCTTTCCGTCATCACTTTTGTTTGCAGCGATCTGATCAAAAAGCTTCAAGTCGTTCAAATCAATCGCGTTGTCGCCATTCATGTCTTCACAGGTCCGGAACACGCGCGCGAGCGGATCTCCGATCACAACCTGTTGCCACGATATCCCTGGAAAGCTCGAATACGCAGCTTCGGCCCAGGTGAGATTACCGAGAACAAAGTTGCTCACAATCATGATGTTGTCGGGCAGCGAAAAAGCAAACGGCTCCCATGCGTTACAGACCGCAAATGTGCCGCCGGATTTGATGAAGTTCGCGGCCTGCGCCTGGCCCGGCCAGCCACCGGTACCGCCAAAATCCCGCCCATTAAAACTCTCGATGGAAGTAAATATGGCGCCTGGTGCGTACTGAAAACTCTCAGGATACACACTCGATACTTCGCGCCCATCAGCAAGCATGAGCCTCGTGCCCGAGGCATTACCACCCGCCGATGCGAGCAGCAGCACCGGTCCGCTCACCAATCTGCCGCGCCCCTTGCAGTCCAGCCGAGGTCCAATGCAGAACCCGTCATCGCCGCCACGCGAGTCGTAATAGATATTGTCCTTGCGAAAGCGGCCATCCTCGATGAACACATCTCTGGATAGTTCATAGTCATCTCCAACCCACAGAAACTCCGGCCCCATGTTGTCCAGCTCGCGATTGGGCTTCTGGTCCGGCGCTCCATTGGAATCGCTCTCGTCCAAAATAATGTTGGCCGAGTTTACATTAACAGTCACTCGCGCAGCCCGATCAAGTGAAGCAATCACATCGACAACGCTTGGGCCATCAAGGCGACAGACCAGATACATGTCGCCCGGAGTCAGAGCTGCAGAACTGTCGACACTCGGATCGCTCGAGGGCGCATCACTGCGCCAGAACTGTCCAGCGACAATTGGCAGCAACTTTTTAGTCGCGCGAACATTTCGATTTGAGAATTGTGTGATCGGCCCCAATCTTCGCCAGTACGGATTCATGATGAGCCCGTCCGCAAACGAATCTCCCTTGCCGCCTTTTTCATTGGCTCGAAGGTCCTGCCAGAGCAGCGTGAGTTCCGAATCCACGCTTGCACATGTTGCATTGCCGCCTTCGAAGGCCGCACCCTGCATTTGCGGTTGATCGCCAGTTTGAACCGCTTTGATATCCGCCACGCGATGAGGAATGCCTTTGGTCAGAACTATGACACGAATGTCGCTCGCATATTCAACCGTCGACATGTAGTCGATAAGCGGGGACCGAATCAACTTCTGGAACTGGTCATAGTCGATTGTTCCATCGGGGAGCGGCGTTTCGCCGAGCGCTCCCGCCAGATCAAACGCGTGAACGCCCGGACGTGTGCCACCAGTTTTTATCGCGGCGTTCTTTACTGTTTCAGATCCAGCATAGTGACTTGCGATGCTCAGCGAGTCGGGCTTGCGCGAGTCATACACCACCAGCACATTCCGTGCCATCAGGCCCCGGATCGCCGCAGGTACGGGCTTTTCCGGCGCCTTCAGGACCTGGCCCAGAATTCCGACGGAGATGACAGACGCGGCGAATATCATGGGTGTACTTTATCGGCAATGATCAGGGAACACATCGACGACAACGGAAAAGTGGATGCACTGCTCTTACGTGTGAAAGTAGTGCCAGGATCAAGCCGCGACCAGATTGCCGGCAAATTGGGAGATCGGCTGAAAATCAAGGTTGCCGCCGCACCGGAAAACGGGCTGGCAAATCAAGCCGTTATAAGGGTTGTAGCCGAGTTGTTTGCGATCCCTCCTCGCAGTGTCAGTATCGTCAGCGGACACACTTACCCGGAAAAGACCGTGCGAATTGTCGGGACGACGCTGGCGGATGCAAATACCGCAATCGCGGCCGTGAATTCCAAAACCAAAAAATAAAAACCCCGAAGCCTTCGCTCCGGGGTCTTGTGAATTCCTGTAAATATCAGCAGCCAGCCGAGAATGACTCAACGAAATCGAGATAGTCAAAGAAGTCGATCGTGGAATCGCCGTTGAAATCTGGAGACATGTCGCTGGCAGACAACTCCGCGACGAAATCAGGATCGGCAAAGAAATCGACGACGCCGTCCTCGTTGAAATCTGATGCACATGAGCCATCGCAAGGGACAGTAATACCGGTTCACGTCACCATAACAGGCGAAGCTGC
>CAZAEQ010000038.1:0-41156 GCA_964484185.1 uncultured Phycisphaeraceae bacterium | reverse complement strand
ACTTCAACGGCGACGGCGTTGTTGACTTCTTCGACTACCTCGACTTCGTCGATGCCTTCTCAGCCAACGACCCCTCCGCCGACTTCAATGGCGACACCGTCATTGACTTCTTCGATTACCTCGACTTCGTCGATGCGTTCTCTGTCGGCTGCCCCTGATCGTTTGACAGGTTGAGTTTGGAATAGTCTAAACCACCAGAGTCCCACCCTTTCGCGGGTGGGACTCTTTCTTTTTGAATTTCCATCGAATGCGCGTGAGTAAGGTGAACTTCTGCCGTTGCGATGTTACCGGTCGCATATCTGGACGTCCTCCAGACCGACCTGTCCTCAAGGAGTATTGAAACATGAAGATCCCGCTCGTGTCGTCGCTTCGATCAGTCGCCTGCATCTCGCTCATTGCCGGTGCGGCGAGTCTGTCCAGTGCGCAAACGATGTTCCAGTACGTCAACTGGACCCCAAATGACGAAAAGGCAACCAGCGTTGAGCGGACTGCGGATGGTGGCTACATCCTGGTCGGCAACCGTCGCTCAGTTCCCACATCTAACTCAGGAATTGTCCTCCTCAAAGTCGATCAGTACGGTGCCCAGCAATGGCAGCGGGTGTACACCATTCCAAACACCTCAAATACTGCACAGTGTGTTCAAAATACTTCCGATGGCGGCTACATCATCGCCGGTGAAACCAATTCAGTCGCGGGCGCACCTCACGGCATTCTTCTCTTGAAGGTCGATGCGGCAGGAAACTTCATGTGGTCTAAGGCATATGCAGGCTCAGCATTCAGCGGCTTTGGCGGCACGGTTGTTCGTCAAACCGCCACCGGCTACGTTCTCATCGGTCGTGCCTTTGGTGCCGCACAAGCTCAAATGGCTGGCGTCTACATCGAGACCGATCTGTTTGGCAATCAGACATGCGGCCTCTATTACCGTCGCACTGATTACGGTCCGCAGACATTCATGAGTTTCAACGACATCCGCGTGAACAACGATGGCACCAACACCATAGTTGGTTTCGTTCGCAATGGTGACGCGGCCCCGCGCGAGCCCCTCGCACTTCGAGTTCGTTGCACCGCGCAACCCCTCTGGGCGAAGACCTACGGTCCTAATCCAGTCGTCGCCGGCGACTGGGCAGCGGAAGGAATGGACATTCGATTCACTGCTACCGGTCCGGTCTATGTCATGACAGGTGCCGCCAACACAACCGGTTCCTTCATCACTAACTTCGATGGCAATGGCAACCTCATCGGCATGAACACAAAGTTCTATCCGACGTTTCTTTCGGCACAGTCGATTCGCTACACACCGGCGGGCGAGGCTGTGATCTCTGGTTCAGTCGCTGGCGGATTCGGGGGCGGAGACGCGGCGTACCTGAAGGTCTTTGCTACCGGCGCTCCGATGTTTGGCAATCGCGATGGTGGCACGCTCGCTGACGGATGGGAAGAAGCCATTCCTTCAGCCGACGGCGGCATCATGCTGGTAGGCAATTCTCTCTCTGCGTTTGGAGCGCCTGCTGTTCCACCAGTTCCCGGTGGTCAGCAGACCAACTTCTATTACGCCAAGGCTGGGCCAGCAGGGCGCACTGGTTGTAATGAGGCTCCACTTCAGATTTCGCCCACGACCCACAACCAGGTCCTCAACGTTCCGCTTATGGCGACTCAAATGCAGCAGCCATTCGCGCTGCAGTTTAACACAATCCCGACACTGACTGAAAGCAGCGTATTGTGCTTGTCAAAAGGCTGTCTCGCTCCGCCAGCGAACATGACGCTTTGGCTGCCGATGGACGAAGCTGCCGGAGGCATTGCAACAAACATCGCCGGTGGCAACAACGGCTTCCACAGTGCGCTGGCGATCCCCGGTGCCCCCGGAGCTGTCTCGGCCGCAGCGGGTTACTCGGCTGGTTCTGGTCACTTCACACGAGTCCCAACGTACGCTGGAATTCAGCCTGGATTTGGCGACCTCTCTATTGACGCATGGGTCAATCCAACCACTTCGGCAGTCACGCAGGTCATTGCGGAAAAGGCAGTTCTTGTGGGCGCCACGTATCGCGGCTACGGGTTCGCCATGGCTCCAGGCGGCAATGTCTTCGCTCGATTTGGAACCGGCGGCGCGCCAGTCATTATTCCTTCAGCAGTGAATCTGCCGGTGAACACATGGTCACACCTTGTCGTGACCGTTCGCCGCAATGATCCATTGGGCGTCAAGTTCTATCTCAACGGCGTGCTGGTCACACAAGCCAGCAGCGTCCCGTTCAACGGTTACAACCTGAATAGCAATAACTCCTTCCACGTTGCCGCCGCCGGATCTGTGAGTGCTTTCTTCAACGGCCGAATCGATGAAGTTGAATTCTTCAAGCGAGTCCTCACTCCCGTTGAGGCTGCCAATCTCTATAACGCAGGAGCCTCCGGCAAGTGCAAGCAATGGGTTTTCGTGCCGCCGGTACTGGCATTCTGCTATCCAAACATCAACACAGTGAACGGAACCGCGCTGATCGCAAACTACGGCGGCCCGACTTTCTCACCTGCGGACTACTGGTTCAACCCGCTATCTCCTGGCAACCTTGGCAGCACCATCTGGGGTCCAACCAGCTTCGCTTATCCGGCGCCTCCAGCAATCATTCCATTCAGCACGCAGTCAATTCCGCTGACTATTGGCCGTCCCGCTGGCATGACCGCTGTCGGCATCACCGGCGCGTACGAAATGTGGGGCCAGTTCCCGACAACCGGAACCACTATGCGTAACTCGCAAGGCGTGGTCAGAGACTATCGCAATCTCTGCTTCCACCTGTTGAATGGCAACATCGGCCTGGGTTCCTTTGCCACAAAAGTTGGATCGCAGTTCGAAATGCGCTTTGGTGCGGCAAACAACTCACCAACTCCTCTCACAGCCAGAGCCCGTATTCGCGGCATTGGTCCAGATATGGAACCAGACCAGCGCGTGCTCTCACTCAATGGACTCCCTCCAGGCGAACCGTGGCTCGGCACTCTTACAATCGGCGGTGGCGGCGAAATCCAGCACAGCATCTCTATCAATCCAACGATGGACGACCCCATGGGCTTCTACACCATCCTGCTTGAAGCAGACCTTGATGGTGACGGTGAGTATGAGCCGATGAACTCCGCCAGCCTTCAGATCATCACCCCCGGTCAGTGTCCCGCAGACTTCAACAACGATGGCGGCGTCGACTTCTTCGACTACCTCGACTTTGTCGACGCATTCTCAAATCAGGATCCAATGGCTGATTTTAATGCCGATGGCAGCATCGATTTCTTCGACTACCTTGACTTTGTCGACGCCTTCAGCATCGGCTGCAATTCCTGACCATTCTGCAACGTAGTAATCTGGACCCAATCAAGGGCCGAGCGCACATCGCTCGGCCCTTTTCACCGTTTGTGCACTCAACCGTGGCTCTGAACCGAATACTCAATCGTGCTCACTCTACCTCAGTCCGCGATCGCCTTTGCTGCCAGCGCTTTGGTTGCCTATGCGGCTTCAGCGCAGTCTGCTGTTTCCGCTTTCACATATCAGGGACAACTTCGATTCAACAATGTCACCGTCGTTGGTCCGGTCGATTTTGAGTTCCGAATGTTCGATGCGGCAAACGGCGGAAAACAGATTGGCCCCGCGCTCTCTGCGAGCCGTGTGCCGCTCCAAAGTGGTCGCTTTAATGTTCAGCTCGATTTCGGTGTCTCCCCGTTTGGCGGCGAGACCCGGTGGCTCGAAATAGGACTTCGCACTGCTGGTGCTGGGAATACCGAATTTACAATCTTGAATCCCAGGCAGGTACTTTCAAACTCCCCCTACACCATTCAGAGCGGTGCCGTCACTCCAACGGGCGCTGTAAGGGAAACTCCATCAGGAGTTCCAGGTCAAGCAGGGCCGCCAGGACCGAAAGGGCAGACCGGCGAAAAAGGAGAGCGTGGAGAACGTGGTCCAGCTGGGCCTAAAGGTGATGCGGGGCCTGCAGGTCCACAAGGCGTTCCAGGGACACCCGGGACCTGGAATGCTGACGCTCCGATAGTCACCTCTTACATTGTCGGTCCACCTGATTCTGCCGCACCGTTTACAAGCATTCAAGCCGCAATTGACAAAGCGGTGAAAGATGGCGCATCTGCCGCGTCGCCAGCCGTAGTTCTGATTCGCCCTGGAAGTTATCGAGAGAACATTAAACTTGTCAGCGGTGTTCACATGCAAGGTGTCGTAACCGGAAGGTCGTTTGCCGCCACGGTGCTCGGATCAGTGACCGCAAAGCTCGCAGATGGTGGAACCTGCTCCTGGAACTCTGTCAACATCAATAGCAGTGCCGGCCCGGCACTGCTGTGCGAAGGCGATCATTCGCAGCAACTCTTCATAAACCAATCCACCCTCTTTGCGTCCAACGCCGCGGCTATTAATCTCTCAGGTGCTGGTTCAATTTCTGCCAGAAATGTCACACTCCAGATAATCAATGGAGGCGCCGAACCAGCTCTTGTGTGCAATGGAGGTTCCGTCCTGATTGTCGATGGTTTGCTTTCAGCCTCGTCGCTTGATGTACCGGCAGTTCAATCTGCCAAAAGCGGAAAGGTCGTTATAAAAAACTCCGAAGTCCGCGGCACGATCGAGGTCGACGATGACGCCTTCCTCACGCTTCGTTCGACAGAAGTTCAGTCCGGCCAGAGCTGGTCAGTTGTTGCTCGCCAATCCGAATCAGGGATGGTCGTCTTGACAGATTCAATTCTGGTGACAACAAAGTCGCCTACAATTTCGGACACCGGGGACGGACCGGTGCTCTTCGCACATTTGATCTTTTCTGGCGGTGGAATCGGTATGCCCGAATCCGCCTTCAAATTGCCGGGAAGTGAGAGTGCTTTGGGAATGCCAGTGAAGTGACACTTTTATGTGACCTTTGGGTTTCCAGCCAGATGTGTTAGTTGGCTCAATAAAAATTCCAGTTGCCTCATATTTGGGTTGCGTTTGCTGGACCGTCATAGGTATTATGGACCACAGGAGAGGAGAGGGATATTTCCGCAATTTGCGGCAAGCCCTCCCACATTTAAACCGGTCGGAAACGACCGAGGGGAGATGGGAATGACTACCAGCCGAATTTCGGTCGGTGCTGTCGCGTTGTGTCTCTGCGCAGCGTCCGTGTTTGCAACAGGTGCTCGTTGGGAACTCCAAATTCTGTCGGGCACTCAGGCTCCGGGCCTGCCTGCTGGACTGCTCCTCCAGCCTGGCGGATTTGGATCGCCTCATATTGACGGAGAGGGCAACATTGCTTTCCGTTCACTCATCACCGGTCCTGGTGTGACAACGACAAACGACGGTACGATTTTCATCTTCCCGGCTTCAGGTGATCCGTTTGCAGTTGCTCGCGAAGGTGAGGTTGCACCCGGAACCGGCGGTGCTCGTTACCTATCGATTTCGGCCCCGCTGCTGGTCAATGGTCGAATCGCCTTCACTGCGACGCTCACGGGTACTGGCGTGACATCCGCAAATAACCAGGGCATTTTCTCTGGTTCGCCCGCATCAGTTGCCCTTGTTGCACGCAAGGGTGATCTGATTTCGACCGCAGGCGCCAACATCATTTCAATAAACGACTTCGCAATTTCGCAAGAGGGCGCAGTCGTCTTTCGAACAATTCTTACTGGCGGGCTGGTAACCACAAGCAACGACAGTTGCATTCTCCACTCTTTCGGCGGCCTCACTATCTTGGCTGGTCGAGAGGGAACACTGCTTCCGAGTGTCTCGGCAACTGCAAGAATTGGTGACCTAAGCAACGGACCTCTCGTCGCTCCTTCACAAGGTTTGGCTGAAGCGGTAGCGCCCCTTACCGGCGCGGGTTCAGGGTCAACCAACACGCTCTTTCGCTACACCTTGGTCGAACCTCAGATCATCGCCAGAGCAAAGGCTGCCGCCCCTGGCCTTGCCGCAGGCATCACCTTCCTCGATATTCCTCAGGTGACCAGTGCGAACACTCTTGGAACATCCGTCTTCCAGGGAGTTCTTACGGGCGCAGGCGTCAATACCGGCACCAATGTTGGAATTTGGCAAGGCTCGCCAGGCAACGTTGAACTGGCAATTCGATTGAATTCCTACGCCGCGGATTCCGGTCTTTCTTATCAGGCACTTACAAGCTCTCCAGCGATCAACGATGCGGGCACCATCGCCTTTGGCGCATCGCTCTGGGGCAACGGCTCTACTCCAACAAATAGCGCGGGCATCTTCACACTCTCGGGCGGCACAGATTCAATGTTGGCCCAAGCAGGAAACCTGGTGCCAGATCTCCCGGACGGCACCGTCTATGGAGCAGATGCGCCCGGGCGTGTGCTCCTCAGCAACTCCGGCAAAGTCTATGTAAAAATGCGTTCGAACACTGATTCAATCAGTCGCGATGGCTTGTTCGTGTTTCGCCCCAACGGGACGATGTCAACGCTGATGCGTGAAGGCGACAATATTCAGCTGGCACCTGGCGATGTTCGCACAATTTCAGCGCTCTGGCTCGCAAGCACAGGCAACTCTTCCGGAGCCGATGGTCGCGGGTCTCAAATTGGCGGCGGCGAGACGATCGTCGCGCAGCTGGCGTTCGTTCAAGGCGGCAACGCAATCGTCCAGATTTTTGGTGGTTGCAGCGCCGATTTCAACGCCGATGACCAGGTCGACTTCTTCGATTACCTCGACTTTGTCGATGCGTTCTCACAGAATGATGCCCGCGCAGATTTCAACTCTGACGGGGAGGTTGATTTCTTCGATTATCTCGACTTTGTCGACGATTTCTCAACCGGTTGCTGATCCGACACGGCATTCGACTTTACGCTAACATAGTCGCATGAAACTCCCCACCGATCGCGTGAAGCAGCTCCGCTCGTTCTATGAAGGACGACACGTATGCGTTACTGGCGGGGCGGGCTTCATCGGTGGCCATCTCGTCGATACGCTTCTGGGCTGTGGCGCAATTGTGTCCGTCATTGACGATCTCTCTAATTCAACACTCGAGCACCTTGCCACGCTTCTGGAATTTGAACCCGCGCGCATGCGTTTTGTCCACGGCTCGATTCTCGACGATGACGCTCTCACCGAAGCGATCAAGGGCTGCAAAACCGTGTTTCATCTCGCCGCAATCGGGTCAGTCCCTCGCTCGATTGAAGACCCCCGCCGCAGTTTCGCGGTCAATGCCACTGGCACCCTCCGTGTTCTCGATATCTCGCGCCAGCACAAGGTGCAGCGCGTCGTCCTGAGCTCATCAAGCTCCGCTTACGGCAACGAAGCGGCCCTCCCCAAAGTTGAAACGTCTCCCCCCAGACCCATGAGTCCCTACGCCGCCAGCAAAGTCGCGGCCGAACATCTCGTCTCGGCGTGGACGCAAAGCTACGGACTTTCCGGGGTTTCACTTCGATATTTCAACGTCTTCGGTCCGCGTCAAAACGCAGAGTCTCAGTATTCTGCAGTGGTCGCAGCATTTGCCGCTCGTTTGCTCAATGGCGAATCGCCTCAGATATTCGGCGATGGAATGAGTTCACGAGACTTCACATATGTCGGCAACGCCGTCCTCGCCACCATGCTCGCTGGTGCCAGCGATCGACCGCTCAAAGGCGAAGTGATCAACGTCGGCACAGGTCAGCGCACCGATGTGGCTCGTCTGGCATCCATGATGGCCGAGGCACTGGGGCGGCCCCATCTCAAACCAACACTGCTTCCCGATCGCATTGGAGATGTTCGGCATTCTCAGGCCGACCTCGGGCGTGCCCGCGAAATCCTTGGCTACGAACCAGTCACCAAGCTCGAAGATGGCCTGCGCGAAACCATGGAATGGTACAGGTCGCACATCGAAGCCAAACGCTGAGCCAACGTTCAATCAAAATTAGGCGTGATACGAATCCCAGTTGGCAGACATTGCACATCCATGTACTGCCTCAAATACACATCGCGCCCAACATCTGCCTGGTAATCACTCAATGGCAATCCATTTGCCAGATTCTCGATCACAAAAATATTGTCCCGATGTGACCGCGTCCCATTCACCGCAACTCCATATGTCACCGGCAGCGTGTCAGGCGATGGGTCATTCTCAAAACTCACGTGCCCATCATTAAACCCGATATTCCCCGCCCAACGCGGCGACTTTCCAAATATCCTTATCGAAGTTGAATCAATCCCCGTCGGCCCCGGCGCCAATCTCCACGCTCCCGCGCTTCCTTCATACTGCGGCCCGCGATTCGCAAACACTGCTTCCGAACTCGAGAACGTTGTGGCCCACATCGTCAGGCGTGCGCCAAACAGTGTCGTGTGTGCGAAACTGGTATTCGCTGTAAATGCTCCGCGCCGGCCGGCGCCAATTCCAGTAGTTCCAACTTCTCCCGGCATCCCCGAAAAGCCAGGATCCCACAACGCCTGATCCGGAAACGCCGCTCGATCCGGTGCGCCATATTGATACCCATCATCAACTGCATATCGCTGCTTGTCGACTTCGGCCGAGCTCACAAGCACCTGCACCGGCATGTAGCCATTGAACACCAGGATCGAGAGCATGTTGCCGGTGTTGTCTTTTTCAAAGCTGCAACTTGCGAGCATCGTCGCGTTCGATCGATCATGTCGACTCGGCGTCGGATACTCATCTTTATTGCTGCCGCCCCAGATCGCCATGCCCTGCACCAGGCTTCGAATCGATGTCGAATCTTTCAGCTGCCGCGCAGCCTGCCGTGCTTTAGAAAGCGATGGCATCAAAATGCTGATCAGCACGCTGATGATCGCGATGACTACCAGAAGTTCAATCAATGTGAAAGCATGTGGGCGACGGTGCATATGTCCATTCTTTTACGGCTTGCGGAAGCTCAGGTTGCAGAACGAACCTGGAAGGGAAAGACTACTCTATTTCGGCTCAATCTGCCTCAAAAGTCTTACATCTTTTCTCCCCTGCAGGCCCATCCAGAGCATGGAAAGTGCCGCGGTAACGCTCCAGGCCCGAACAGCCTGCCTTGTCCCTGGGATGTGGAACCGCCGCGTATCGGACCCGGTTTCCCCCAGATCCACGCTGATCCACACCGTCCCCACAGGCTTCTCTGCCGTGCCCCCACCTGGGCCGGCAACGCCCGTGATACTGACCCCAATATCTGCCCCGGTCGCCACCCGCCCTCCGCTGGCCATCGCTGCGGCCGTCTGAGGGCTCACCGCGCCAAAGCTGTTCAAAGTACTTGACGGCACACCAACTAGGCGGGACTTGAGTTCATTGGAATACGTCAAAAATCCACCGATAAAGGCATCTGAGGACCCGGGAATCTCGGTCAACGCCGCCCCCAATAAGCCTCCGGTGCAGCTTTCTACAACGGCGACCGTCAATTTCCGGGCAGCCAAGGTCTCAATCACCGCCGCGGCAAGTGAATTGTGCGTGGTCGAAAACACATAGGGGGCGAGCTTTGCCGCAATCTCCAGCTGCGTCGCCTCCAGCATCTTTGCCGCTGCTAACTGGTCAAGCGGCCCTTGATACCGCAGGCGGCAGGAAACAATGCCGCCGCTGGCGGTCGTTCCCACCAGCGGATTGCGATCGCGATCCATCAGCGACCCCAGCCGGGTCGCGATTTCGGATTCTCCAAGTCCAACAGTCCCCATCACCCGCGTTCGAATCGTCACATCTTTCCGGACCTGCAATCGCGGCAGGATCTGATTCGTAAACATGGGCTTGAGTTCACCCGGTGGCCCCGGCGCACAAAAGCAATCAGCATTTCCAATCTTGGAGTACACCCCGGGAGCTGTCCCATTGGGATTCGCAATCGCACTTCCTCGCGATGGCCGCAGTGCCTGCACGCGGTTAATCGGCGGCATGGTCCGCTGCCGTGAGGCATAGAACTTCTCAATCTGCGCGAGACTCTCCGTATCCTCGACAAGCGTGTCGCCCGCCGCCGCTGCGACTGCTGCCCGAGTCAAATCATCAGCGGTGGGGCCGAGTCCGCCGCTGGAAATGATGAGATCGACCTGCATCGAAAGCCGCTGCAATGCGGCGACATGCAGCACAAGATTGTCAGGAACCGTGACATGTTCAACAACATCAATCCCGACAGCAGAAAGCTCGCCACTCAACCACTGCGAATTGGTATCCAGCGTCTGACCCAGCGTCAGTTCATCGCCGATCGACAGAATCGCGGCAGTGGTGTGGGGCATGATCAAATGAGTCCAATTACTGCGGCTTGCGGCTTGTCTCAATCCAGCACGCCTGCGTGTGCCGCACAATCGCTCCAGTCGATGCGTAAATCACCTGCTCGGCGATGTTGGTGCAGTGATCCGCGATCAACTCGCACAAGCCCGCGACCTCATGCAGCCTGAACGCAAATTCGACATTCATCGTTCCCGCCGCAATCTTCTTCTCCGCATCGCGGACTACTTCGATTTTAAATCTGGCAATCGCGTGCTGACTCTGCAGCACGATCTTCGCCAGCGTCGGATCTTTGCGGGCAAACGAAGCGTTCACATCTCGCAATACACCGATCACGCTGTTGGCCATGATCCGGAACGTCTCGGGGAACGCCACAGTCGAATTCTGATCCACAAACGAAGTGACATCCACGCCAGCATCCGCGATTCGCTCAAGCTCGTTGTTGATCTTCACGATCGTCAGAATCCACCGCAACTCCGCCTCTGTCACACCGCTGGACGTCCGCGTCAACCCCGTCAGCAAACTCACCGCCCGCTGCTCCAGCGCGACATCCACCGCATCCACTTCATCATCCAGCTTCGCCGCCTCCGCCGCCTTGGCCGAGCTTCGTTGAAACAACGCCTCAAAGCTGGCCTCAAGCTGCCGCTGCACGCGGGTTCCTTGCAACACAAGGTCCTGCGTCAGGGATTCAATCTGTTTCTGATGGTCGCTCAACGGTGCTCCGATCAAGTTAGACACCCTACAGGGTATCGCCTATCCCGCCCCGAGGCATTGGGCGTTCCTACCCTGCTCCTCAATCTGGAGATTCGCAATGACTTTTGAGATCCAATCCGTCACCGCCCGCCAAATCCTCGATTCCCGCGGCAACCCGACCCTCGAATGCGATGTGCACCTGGCGTCAGGCTTCATGGGCCGCGCCGCTGTCCCCTCGGGCGCATCGACGGGTGAAAACGAAGCCTGCGAACTCCGCGATGGCGACAAGAAGGTGTACGGCGGCAAGGGCGTTCTCAAAGCTGTTGACAATGTGAACAAGCTCATCGCTCCCGAACTCATCGGCATGGATGGCGGCAACCAGGTCGGCATCGATACTCATCTCCTCGCTCTCGATGGCACGCCCAACAAAGCTAAGCTCGGCGCCAACGCCATCCTCGGCGTCAGCATGGCCGTCGCCAAAGCCTGCGCTGAAGCCAGCGGCCTTCCCCTCTATCGCTATCTCGGCGGCCCGGGCGCTCGCACGCTCCCCGTCCCCATGCTCAACGTCTTGAACGGCGGCAAGCACGCCGATAGCACTGTCGACTTCCAGGAATTCATGGTCCAGCCCTGGGGCTTTGATTCCTTCGCCGAAGGTTTACGAGCAGGCGTCGACATTTACCACGCCCTGAAAAAAGTTCTCCACGACAGCCACCTCTCGACCGGCGTCGGCGATGAAGGCGGCTTTGCTCCCAGCCTCAAGGCCAACGAAGAAGCATTGCAACTCCTGGAGAAGGCGACCAAGGCCGCGGGCTACAAGTGGGGCGAGCAGATCTTTGTTGCCCTCGATCCCGCCGCGAGCGAATGCTGGAACGAAGCCGCGGCGGAGGGCAAAGTCGGCTACAAGATGTTCAAGAGCAGCAAGGAAGTCGTGTCGAGCGATCAGATGATCGACATGTGGGCCAACTGGTGCAGCAAGTACCCGATCCGCTCGCTCGAAGATGGCTTAGCGGAAAACGACTGGGCCGGTTGGAAAAAGCTGACAGCAAAGATCGGCGACAAAGTGCAACTCGTTGGCGATGACCTCTTCGTCACCAACAAGAAATTCCTGCAAAAGGGCCTGGATGAGAACGCCGCCAACGCGATCCTGGTGAAAGTCAACCAGATCGGCTCTCTCTCCGAAACGTTCGAGGCCGTCAACCTGGCGATGCGTAATCGCTACGCGGTTGTGTTGTCACATCGTTCTGGCGAAACCGAGGATTCAACAATCGCCGACATCGCAGTCGCCACCAACTGCGGCCAGATCAAGACGGGCGCACCCTGCCGCAGCGACCGCAACGCGAAGTACAACCAGCTTTTGAGGATTGCGGAAGATCTGGGCTCGTCGGCGGTGTATGGGCGGGAGACGTGGTGGCGTAAGTAAGCCTCGGCCAAGGCTGCTTCCTCTTGTCGCTCGGCTTTATTGGTGAGGCAACATCCAATGATCCGAATCATTGCGAAATGGACATTGACAACACTAACGATTCTCGCGCTTGCCGCGTGGATTGGCAGTGGGTGGTGGACCTGCGGGTGGCTCGGAAGAGACCGCGAAGTTAATTATCTTTCGGGAAGGCTTGTGTGTGTGGACTGGGGCGAGCCGGCGGCGAGGCCGGGTGGGGCACAAGGTTGGTACTCCGGTCTGATGCCCGCTTTCGCCAGAAGCTTTCGTTGGCCCTTCGAGTACAGCTCCAAAACCAGGCAGTCTGGGGCGACCATGCGCATGTTGACTGTGCCCGGATGGGCCTTGGTCCTTGCGTTCGCCGCATCCACTGCTGTCGCGTGGCGAAGCGATCTACGGGCGAGGGGCCGATTCGAAAGCCGACACCCGTATGTCACCTCAAACTAGCGGCGCTTGCCGGGTCAAGCTCTCTGAATAGCGCCATCGCCGGAAGCTAAGAACACAACCGCCCCGAGTTTGCACTCGGGGCGGTTGCACAAGTAGGTTAAATGCACATGCTGGGGTCAGGCCGCCATCTTAATCGAAGTCGCAGCATTGCTGCCCGAGATAAACGACCCGCCATCAGTGCCGAACTGTACGATGATCGCATCGCTGGGCGTGCCGAAGCGTGTGCCTCTGAACCCCTGGACGATGTACTGCGCGCCGTTGCCCGCGGCGGTCGCGGGGACGGTTGAATCGGTGAAGGTGGCGCGGCGTTGTTCGGCGGTAGTGCCGGGGGCGCCGCCGATGCCAGTCTTCTGAGTCCATGAAATGGACGCTGATGGTTGCCAGAGGCGCAGCCTCTGGTAAGCAACCTAAAAGCATGAAGCCCATGAAATGGGCGGCTGATGGAATGAAAGCTCAATCCAGATATTTGGGATCATAAGCAATTTCATGCTTCCGCAGCAATTCCTCAAACTCTTCAGCGAAGGTCATCTCGCGATGATGTTCCTGCTGATTGCGAATGTATGCCTCAACGACCGGCACATTGGAATGGCTCACAGTGAATCCGCCATAACCCTTCTGCCATGAGAACTCCTGCATTCCAGGAAAGGTCTCGCTGATCCAGCTTGAAGTCCGCGACTTGAAATTCCCCGCCATCACCGCGGGCGCTATATCCGAAGGAAATCGCACGAGTAAGTGTGCGTGATCCGGCATCCCGTTTCCTGCGATCAACTGCACCCCAAGTTCTCTCGCGATGCCACCAAAGAAAGGATAGAGCCGCTCATGAATGTCACCGGAAATACATGGAACGCGCTTCATGGTTCCAGTCACAATGTGATAATAGTTCTGCGTCCAGGATGATGGCATGTTCGTAGTATATTCTCGTTCGCCCATTTCATGGGCGACGGAGTGAGAGGGCTGCCTACCAGAGGCTGCGCCTCTGGCAACCATCAGTGCCCATTTCATGGGCTTAGAGTTAAAGCGGCAGAAACCAGTCTAAATGATCGCACCGCGCCCTCATGACCAACTCGTAGCAGAGGAAGTAAGCGTCTATTCTCACCGCAAAGATGGACTCGCCCAATCTTCAATACTCCGTGCTGCTGCGCAGGCGACTCTTGATCGCGCTCGCCATCGCACTCTTCCCGCTTGAAGTTTACTTCATTATCACAAGCGTGAACCGGTTCATCTCATGGGCTGTGGTTGGAATCGCTCTGATCGGCACGGTCTTCGCTGTCTTCCTCATTCTCAAGAGATCAACAGTCAGATGGAGCGGATTCTGTCAGCAGGCGTTGGCAAAAGGCTATCTCCAATGTCCAGGATGCGGCCACGACTTGCGAGGCGGTTCGCTCGCCGGATCGGCAAGACCCCTTCCGCTTCCCGCAGATGCGACAGAAGAAGATGTCGTCATATGCCCCGAATGTGGAGAGTCATACCGAGTGAAGAATCTCCCCTCGCTCTGGAATGGGCGCGTTGATGCCTAATTCCCCGGCCACCCTTGCCTCAAGAACACTCCATCCCTCTGAATCAACTCACCATCCGCATGGATCGTCCCGCCCTGGCGGAGACTACACACCATATCCCAATGCAACCCCGACTCGTTCATGCAGCCGGTTTCAGGAAAACCCGCACCAACCGCGGCGTGAAACGTGCCGCCGATCTTCTCATCGAACATTGTGTTCTTCATGAACTCTGTGATGGAGTAATTCGTGCCGATCGCGATCTCGCCCATCACGCGTGCACCCGCATCCTGATCGAGGAGTTTGATCAAGTAGTCTTCGTTCTTGGTCGCACTCGCCTCAACCACGCGACCGCCCGCGAATTTCAGACGCACACCGTCACATTCCATGCCCTTGTACACCGCGGGGAAGTTGAAATTCACAACGCCCTCCGCGCTCACGGGTCCCGTGTACACCTCACCATCGGGAAAGTTGTCGGCCCCCGCGCAGTTGATCCATTTGCGGCCCGAGACTTCAACTGTGAGATCAGTTCCTTCTCGCCCGTCGCTGCCGGGAACTACAAACTTCAAGACCTTCTTCTGCATCAGGTAGTCGCACACACGCTGCTGCTGCTCATGCAAGTTCCGCCACGCCGCGACCGGATCGGGCAGATGCAGAAAGCCCGCTTTGTACACGAAGTCTTCGTACTGACGCAGCGACATCTGTGCATCCTGGGCCGCCGCGTGAGAGGGGATTTCCGTCAATGCGTACCGCAGTGTGCCCTCCGCTCCCCGCTTGATCGACATTGCAATGATCTCGCGCCGGGCAGCTTGCGCCATCGCCGCCTTTGCAGGATCAACGCGACTGAGATACTTGGTATTCGTGGGATAGATCAGGACCATCAGCACATCACAGTGCGCCAGCCGATGCTCCTCAAAAGGCGACACGTGCTGCAACTGCTCAACCGATCCATGCGTCAACAAAAGCTCCTGCATTGCCTCACTCTTAGGATGAAAACTCGGATGCCCGCCCGCCTTGTAGATGGCTTCGAAGAGAGCTTCGACTGCAAACATCGCCGCAGGATCGCCGACGATCGTCACAAGATCGCCTTTCTTCACCTTCGCGGAGTAATTGACCAGCACATCAGCGAGTTTGGCAAGGCGGGGGTCGTGCATCGCGGATCTTAACGCGGCACCGCCTCACAGGCGGTGGGCCTTGGCTGCGTTGTCTGAAGCCCCTCGGCGAATCTGATACACTAAAGCCGCATGCTCCGCCGCACGCCAATTCGCAGAGTCTTTTCCTGGGCAGGCCTCCTGCTTACAGCGGTGTTCACAATCACGTGGCTTGGCAGCGGATGGTTCATGTACGACTATCGCGGCGAACGCTGGCACACTGCAATTGGCGCAGGCCGGATTCAATTCGGATGGGATGAGCCATACGTGGGTGGGCCTGGCAAGTGGATTCGTTGGCGCTTTGTCTACACAAAGATGAATGGCAACCCGCGGACATTGTACTGGAAGTTCAGTTATGGTCCAGAAGCTGGAATCGGCGCAACCCCGCTCCTCTTTATCCCCCTCTGGTTTCCCGCTCTCTTCGCGGCGATTCCAACAGGCCTCCTGTTCACACGCGATGCCCTCGCCCGCCGCCGCCTCTTCATGCAAGGCAGATGCCCCAGCTGCAGCTTTGATCTCGCGGGCCTCCCACACAATTCCCCTTGCCCTGAGTGCGGCAAGAAATCACTTAACTCGCTCAATAAACCAATCGCAGAATCTGCCGAAAAATAGCAAGACGGCCCGAATTTACATTCAAGGCCGCCCTGCTTCGTGGGGGAGTTTAAAAGTCAGATTGCCAGAGGGTGTATCTCAGCAAGACTTCGCACGCAATTGTGCCATTGAGTTGCTTACTGGATCGGCTTCACGCGAATATCAACAGTTTCGCGCCGCGTTTCCTTGCCATCAACGGTCAGCACTGCCGTGACGGTGTACAGGCCCGCTTCGTCGAATTTCACGCGAGCCACGCGGCCATCCTGTTCGGTGGTCAACTTGCCGGATGTTGTTGTCCAGGTCAGCTTCGAATCACGCCCGTACGTATCTTCAGTCCGCGCGATAATCGTGACGACTTCGCCGATGAGCAGGTTGTGAGTGCTTGCATCAAGATTCAGACCAACGCGGCTCACAGTTGGATCGCCGGACGAACGTGAGGTGTTGTTGCAAGCAACAAGTGTGCCCGCTGCAATCAGTGCCGATGCTACTAACGTAAGCTTGATCGATTTCATATGGAGTTCCTTTACTCTAAAGTCCAACAGCCAGATTCCCTACGCGGATATGGACTGGTGAACGGAACATATTTGTAACATCCGGTGTCAATAGCAACAGAGGAGAAATCCCTGTTTCTCTCGCATGTATGTCGTTGTATATGTTGCCGCGGCGATGCTTCTATTACCCGTGGCCGCACTCAGAACACGGCACAGGCGCATTGGGACCGCCTCGCTCATATCCGCAGGAGATGCAATGCCCCTGATCTCGCCGCCGCGTGACAAGTCCCTCTCCGCGCCTCCGGACCACAAACTCGGTAACTCCCCAAAGCAGCAAGATGATTCCCAGCACAAAACAGACTAATTCAAAGTCGGAGTATGTCTTGTAGAACGATCGAGGCACGATGACAAGGTTCTGCACATAAGTCACCGGGTTGAGTTCATCAGGAGGGACCTCAAATGCCCGCCGCATTTCCGCAAGGTCCATCTTGCCCAGAGCCTTCGTGACAGTGCGTTCCCTCCATTGCACCACATATATATGGTTCACCGCCTGAGTCACACCGATAAAAAGTGAGTAGATTGAAAACGCGAGTCCGATGAGAATCAGAGCTAAGGGCGTATTCCGCATGCCAAAGTCTACTCAGTTTTCCGATGATGGTCTTTCGACATGCCGTTTCGCTTCTTCCATGACGTAGTCAAATCTAAACGCCGGCCCCGGATCCGTCTTATTCGACTGAATATGAAAATGCCCCAGCACTCCATTGAACTTCTCAAACTCATCCTTCGACAACACCTTCGTCACCAACTGCCCAGTCTCATCCCGTGGATAATCCAACTCAATCCGCGGCAAAGCCACATGCAGCGCCGCCGTCAACTTGATCAGCGATTCATACTGCTGCGGCGTCAAGTCATACATCTGCAGTTCCTGCCCTTGAATCGTGCCAATCACCGGCTCCGGCCGCGCTGGCCGTCCAACAAAATCAGGAGTCCGCACGCCGCCGCCATCGAGGCGAGCGGGCACCGTGATACGAGTCCCCAGCTCATCTGTCCCATACCACAACGACAACAGATTCGCATTCGGCCCACCGACAAAGCGAGCCTCTGGCCCGGGCGGCCCCTTCTGAATCGGATACGCCCCGATATTCGCAATCTCAATTCCCACCGACCGGTCATTGGCAATCGTCGCGTGCCACGCCCGCTCCTTCACATCCAGCGTCTGGTAGATCGTCCCATCGATATCCAGCATGAAGTGCACGCTCAAACCGCGTAAATCGTGCAGCACGCGGAAACACGTGCGACTTGTGCCGCAGACATCGTAGTGGATTACGAATTGATCGACCCGCTGCTGCAGCTCAGGCAGCGTCCAGCCCCCGCCGCGGACTCGCTCAAGTTGGGCATCGTCGAGCGGCTTGCGCAAACCATAACGATTCGGCGATTCGAGATTCTTTTCGCCGCCCTCACCCCACGCCGCTTCTTTCCACGGCACAAATCGCTTCTCTGTGCGATACGCGTCATACCCACCTGGATCAGTCCACAGCACCACCGGCGCACCAACATGAAACAGCTGCCCCGCGACAACGATCTCCTGGCCCCGGCGTGGCAGCGCGGTTCCGATCGAACGTGACATGCACGATGTGACCATCAAGCCAACTAGCGACCACACAATAAGAAGGCACAGGCGCATGAAAAAGCTCCCGGTTCACCGAACACGGGAGCCTAGCCTTCCTTTATTCGCGAAGCGATTTAGCCCCACATCGGCTTCACACCGATCAGCTTCCGCTGCAGGCTCACCTGGCCTGAATGCCACCCGGTGTGCCAGCTCATGCGATCGAGCACTTCCCATCGCGTCTTGCAGAACTCGCCCGATTCAACCAGCGGCGCCTTATCCAGATCAGCCTCCGAATTCATCTCCGCAGCGCGGATAAATCCGGCCAGCGAACGATCCATCGATGATTGCAATTCTGCCAGCGATGGGTATTTCGAAGCATCCTGCGTCGGCTGTGACCCCATCCCAAAGAGCGCCTTATACGACTCCGGGCACGACGGCTTGATCTCGCTCGACAGCAATGTCGCAAAGAAGTCCGCCGAATGCGCCAGGTGCCCAATCGTCCATAACGCGTGGTTATCGATCCCAGATGCGAGCTTATCCTGCGGAATGTCTTTACAAAGGTCTGTCAGAACCTGCTGACACCACTTCACATTCTTAATAGCCCGCGATTTCGCATTCGGCATCCAAGATCTCCCGTACAAAAAGTGACATGGAGCACAAGAGTCCTACCCTTGCCTCCCATTCCGCAACCCGCCCTGTGCGGGACTGTGAATGGTATTGATGCACCCAGCCCTGATCGAGTTACAGACCTTACGGAGTGAATGGATGTCGAGCGTTAAAATAGCCCTCGCAGGCGGCGATGGAATCGGCCCTGAGATCATGGATGCGACCCTCACGCTCTTCAAAGCCACGGGCGTTCTCAACCACATCGAATTCGTCCCGGTCGACATGGGCGCGCGAGTCTTTCTCGCTGGTAACACTCGCGGCATGACCGACAGCGCCATCAGATCCGTCGAAGACTGCGGCATCCTTTTTAAGGGCCCCATGGAAACCCCCAAGGGCACCGGCGGCAAATCTATCAACGTCACCGCCCGCAAACTCTGGAACGCTCACTCCAATTTCCGCGCCTTCAAATCGCTCCCCGGAGTCGAAACCGTCTACTCCAAAGCCGGCATGCACATCGACATGTGCATCGTCCGCGAGAATATCGAAGACACCTACGGCGGCGTAGAGCACCGACTCACCAACGATGTTGTGCAGTGCAAACGCCTGATGTCCGCGCCTGGCTGCGATGAAGTGCATCGCTTCGCATTCCAGACCGCCCGCAAGATGGGAATCAAGAAAGTCCACTGCGGCCACAAAGCCAACATCATGAAGATGTCCGATGGCCTCTTCCTCGACCGCTTCAAAGCCGTTGCAAAGGACTTCCCCGAAATCGAAACCGGTGATGTCATCGTCGATGCACTGTGCATGAACCTGGTTGTGCGTCCCGAGCAATACTCGATGGTCGTCCTCCCTAACTTGCAAGGCGACATCGTGAGCGACCTGTGTGCTGGCCTCGTCGGCGGCCTTGGTTTCGCCCCCAGCGCGAACATCGGCAACAACATTTCCATTTTCGAAGCGGTCCACGGCACCGCTCCCGACATCGCGGGGAAGGGAATCGCCAATCCCACTTCGCTCATCCTCTCTGGCATCATGATGCTTCGCCATATCTGCCGCACCAAAGAAGCAGCCGCGATCGAAAACGCGCTTTTGAAGACTCTCGAGTCTGGAGTGCGTACAGGCGACTTCGGCGACAAAAACAAGCCGGCAGTCAACACCGCCGCGTTTACGCAGGCAATCATCGATAATCTGGGCAAGAAACCCAGCACGATGTCGGCAGTCAAAGAAGTCGATCTCCCCGAAACCGAATATGTCCGCCCACCCAAGCCCAGCTTCCAGCGGGCCATCCGCACATTCAAAAACCTCATCACGCACATCGTTGGCTGCGACATCTACCTCGAGTCGAGTCTTTCGCCGCTCGCCCTCGCCGACGACATGATCCGCCTCTGTGCCGACACGCCATTCAAACTCACACTCATCTCAAACCGCGGCACACAAGTCTGGCCCACCGGCAGCGTTTACACCGAGTGTGTCGATTACTACCGCGTGCGATTCGAAGTAAAAGACACAGTTGCCCCGGGCTCACTCGGCCAGTCCCGTTGCATCGCCTTGCTCGAAAAGATCTCCGAAAGCTACCAGGTCTGCGAATACGATTTGCTTCGCACATTCGATGGCGTAAAGGGATACTCGCTCGCGCAGGGTCAGTGAGATCCTGATAGGCTGAACCAATGCTGACTCTCGCCAACACTGGCGTCCCTATGTTGATTGTTGTAGGACCCGTACTTTTGCTGGCGCTCGTACCAATTGCGCTTGTTGAGGCGGTGCTGTATCGATCGCGCATTGGCGTTGCTTGGAAAGAAGCAATGTGGGGATCGCTCGTCGCCAACGTGCTCTCAACGGTCGTTGGCGTTCCGCTCACATGGCTCGCCCTGGTTGCCCTGCAGTTGGTAACAGGCGGAGGTGGCGGTCGTGGGGTGGGCATCCAGGCCGTAACATGGCAGGCCCCCTGGCTGATACCGTACAGGGAGCACTTGCATTGGATGATCCCCGCCGCAGCGTTGGTGCTCTGTATTCCGTTCCTGCTCGTGTCAGTGTTTGTCGAATGCCTATTCCTATGCAGACGTTGGAAGCAAATCGAACCCGGCAAAATCAGGCTCGCTTGTTGGCTCGGTAACGGATTGACCTACGGATGCCTGATGGTGTTCTGGGCAGTGCAATTGACATTGTCTGATAAGCAATAAGTCTGACCGCATCTATTTGTCATCTCGAGTCACCGCATCCCCTTCGGATTCACTTCAATGCCCTGTACAAATGTCCACCCGCGGCATTCAACCGCATCTGCGCCTCTTCGCGGCCTATACCAAGTCGCTTCATCACTACAGCGAGTTTCACGCTTCCGTGCGCATCATCAATCAACTGGAAGGCCTCCTCGCGTGATGCCGTCGTCAGCGTCGTGATGATCCGCGCAGCGCGATCCTGCAACTTCACATTGCTCGCCTTTACATCCACCATCAAGTTCTCAAACACACGCCCCGATCGAATCATCAGCGTCGTCGAAATCTGATTGAGTGCAAGCTTTGTCGCCGTTCCCGCCTTCATCCGCGTTGAACCCGTGATCACTTCCGGCCCAGTCGCCAGCACCACCAAATGATCGCAGTGGGGCGGCTTCTCGATTGGTGAACAAGAAATCATCGCAGTCAGCGGCGGGTTGGCAATACTCTTTGCAATCTCCATCGCCCCCAGCACATACGGCGTCGTTCCCCCCGCAGCAATCCCGATCACTGCATCCGGCCGCGAAAGGCCCAGTTTCAGCAGTTCTTTCTCGGCGCCAAGACGATCATCTTCCATCCCTTCGCTCGAATTCCGCAGCGAACCATCGCCACCCGCGATGATGCCAACAAATCGCCCCGGCGGCAGGTGAAACGTCGGCGGAATCTCACTCGCATCCAGAACGCCGAGTCTTCCCGAGGTCCCCGCTCCCAGATAGATCACCCGCCCGCCAATCAAAAAACCCTGCTCAATCGCTTCAATCAACTTCACAATCGCTGCCTGCGACTTCGCCATGGCATCGACAATCGCTCGATCCTCCTCCTGAATGGATTTCACGATCTCGGCCACGCTCTGCTCATGAATCCGCATCGTGCGCGGATTGCGTTGCTCAGTGAGCACGTGGGTTCGATCCGGAATGTTGTTGGGGTTAGTCATGGCGTCCCTCACAATAGTTCGCGAAGTTTCCCGTAGAATTCCAAGCTCTGCTCCAATCCCCCCGGCCGCGACCGAAATCCCCAGATCCGCCGATGCATCTGCGCAATCGCATCCAGTCGCTCTCTCAAGTTCGCACGTCTCGAATCAGCAACTTCCGCTCCCCGCCGCACAATCGCCCGATCTGTCGCCCACAGCGCACAGTCCACTGTGTGCGACAACTCCTCCCGCATCGCCATCGACCCGCCCGGCAAACTTCCCGCAAGTCCCGCAATCTTCTCGCGGCACGCTTCCCACAACCTCAACTCCCCGATCCCAGTCTTCTCACCCAGCGGCTTCCACATATCTGCGAACATCGCCGACTGGTTGAGCAACCTCTTGCGCGGATCCTTCGGCCGCGTCAATTGCCCGCATTCTTCCCGCATTTCCTGATCCACATTTCCAAGATCGAAGATCCACTGGCTCAACTTCCCCGATTCATCCCCCAGCACAAACCGCGATGCCGCTGCCGCATCAAACTTCTCTGCATCACCCCATGCCGCCTGCGCTGCGAACGCCAAGGCATTCAACGCAATCGGCCACGTCTGATGATGCCCGCGATCGCCCCAATCTGTCAGCAAAAACCCTGTAGCCCCAGCATCAAATCCTTCCTTCGCTGCCTTCGCAATATTCTGCATCGCATCCAACGAGCGTCCCGTGATGCTGCACCAGGAGCTCGTCCCTGGACACACCCACGCCTCCAGCTCCGCATCGCGACACGTCTCCACCCATTGCCCAAACTGCGAATCCGGCTCATATCCCCAGCACAGCGCGATCATGTCTTTGGGCAACAACTTCAGCGAGGCCGCATCGTGCAACGCAATATCCGCCCAGAAGGCCGATCGCTTCCCCAATCCTCTCGCCTCTGTAGCGATCTTCGCAACAAACTCCGCATACACGCTGCCTCGCCCGCGTTTCTCGACCTCAGCCTTCGACCTTCCCCAGCCCACATCAAACGTCTCATCGCAGCCCACATTGCACAAGCCACTCGAAAAATTCGGCAATAGCTCCGCAAGCAATCCCTTCACAAATTCGAGCGACGCCGGATCCGTCGGACACACGCTAAAAGCCCCACTCCGCGGCCAGACATCGAACACCCAATCCCCATGCGTCTCCGCCAAGTGCTGATACCGCGGCATCTTCAGCCAATGTGCCAGGTGCCCGAAACAGTTCTGATTGGCTGCCAGTTCTATGCCGCGGGCCTGGCAGTAATCATCCATACGTCGAATCTCCGCCGCGGTCATCGGCGACCATCCGCGCCACACATCTTCGTGATTCGCATACGCAAACGTGTGCTCGGTATACAACTGCAAGTGATTGAACTTCAGCGACGCCAGCAAGTCCACGACCGAAAACAACTCTCGCATGGTCGGCACGCGACAACGAGACACATCCAGCATCACGCCTCGGGTTGCAAACGTCGGGGCATCTTCGATGTCATAACACGGAATCCGCGCCCGATGTTGCTGCACCAGCTGCGAAAGAGTCGCGAGCGCCGCCCGCGCTCCCGCATCATCGCTTGCAATAATCGTGCACGGCGCTACGCCCGCCACCTGACTATCCCTGATCTGTATCCGATACCCGCCTCGCGCGATCTCGCGACTGGTCACGATTCTGCACCACGCGTTCAATGCACTTTCCGCAACCTTCAGCCGCGGCAGGCAACCGATCATCGCATCCAGCTCTCGCCCCGCCAGCACGGTGACTTCAAACGGTACCCGCGCGAGGCCATCTGCTGCCTCAACTCGCTGGGGCATGGGTAGTAAATGCGGCTTCCTTTGTTCTTTCTCTAGTGTCAAGTCCACCTGCCATCGTTGCATTGTCGCCAGCCGTTCGCAACCTCTTTCCCCAACATACTCTTAGGGCATGTCTATCGATCTTCCCAAAGCCCTGGTCATTCGCGCTGCTGGCACCAATTGCGATGTTGAAGTCTGCCGCGGCTTTGAACTCGCGGGCGCCAGCGCCGAAACTGTTCACTTAGACACGCTGATCCGCGCGCCCGCACTGCTGGATTCAGCCGACCTCATCGCCTTTCCCGGCGGCTTCAGCTACGGCGACGATGTCGCTTCCGGCCGCATCTTCGCCATGAAGCTCAAAGAACGCCTCTGGCCCGCGCTCAAAAACGCCGTATCCCGCGGCGTACCCATGATCGGAATCTGCAACGGCTTCCAGGCTCTGGTCCAGGTCGGCCTCTTGCCAGGACCCCTCGGCAACGAAACCTGGTCTGACCAGCCACCTCAGCAACGTCTCAGTCTTCAGCAGAATGTTGGCGGCCGCTATGTCTGCCGCTGGGTGGGCATGCACTATGAGCCGCGGTCAGTGTGCCTTTGGACCAAGGGCATGAGTTCGATGTTTGATGCTGCGACCAACGACGATTTACAGATGCTGCCAGTGGGTCACGGCGAGGGCCGCATCACGCCGCTGGATGAGACGATTATCCCCAAACTCGAATCTGCTGGGCAAGTAGTGGTGCGGTATAAAGACAACTACAACGGCTCAGCGCTGGCTGTCGCGGGAGTCTGCGATTCCACGGGGCTCATCTTCGGCCTCATGCCACACCCCGACCGCTATCTCGCCTGGACACGCCATCCGCATTGGACTCGGCTTACGCCCGAAGTTCAAAAAGGAGACACGCCCGGCCTGCGTATGTTCAGAAACGCAGTCGAGCATGTCACAGTTGTTACATCATCGAGATAAGGGCGTAACGTGATCGAATGAATCGAGGACTGGTATTCAGCCCGAAGGGCTGGTAGTAAGTAGACGGGGGTGAAGGCCGTTTCGGCCGCCACCCCCGGTAGATCGTCACGTCATCGCACCCTGAAAGGGTGCAACCACTACTTACATATGAATACCTCAACGCGCGAACGCATCAACGAAATCAAGGTAGTCGAAGAAGTCAATCACTCCGTCTTCGTTGAAGTCGGCATCAAGCATGCCGCCTGAGAAATCATCGACGAAATCCAGGTAATCGAAGAAGTCGACGACGCCGTCACCGTTGTAGTCTGCGCCTTCGTAAACACGGACACGAAGTTCGAGCTTGCCCGCCGCGGCAGCATTACCTTCTTTAGTATGGAAGCTGGGGTAATCGCTGCTGGTTCCGCCGCCAGGACCGCCGCTTGCGGCGTGCAGGCTTGTCGCCGCGACCATCAACTTGCCGTCGGCCATCGCCTGGCGGAAGTATGCGCGAACGCCGGGACGAGAGAGATCAAAGTTGAAAGTAAGTTCTGTGCCCGCGACCAGCACATCGCCGGCAGTCAGGGTGCTGCTGGTGCCGATTGCCCAGGGGGTTGCTTCCATGTGCAAGCGGACCTGGCGTGAGATATCGACCGGTGCTCCGTTTGAATCCACATCGATCGGGTACACATTACGGCAGCCTTCCACCGGGAAGCCCATGCAACCAAAGGGAGATGCTTCGTTGAACGTGTTCACCGTGAAACCGTTGCGATATCCAACACCGAACATTTCAACGGGTTTGCTCGGATCGCTGTCCGCGACATATCCCGGCTCGCCAATCGTGTAGCTGGTTGCAACTGCATCGGCGGTGGGGTCATAGAAGACCGCGGCTGTCGATGTGGCCACTGTCATCTTCATTGTTACGCTGACCACTTTGTAGTGGGTAAGAGGAAGACCAGTGGGGACATCTGCCGTGGTATCGAACTTCAAAAGCATTTCAGAATCGCGGTCGTCAAAGCTGGCAACCTGGATCGCCCCAAACAGGGGGGCTCTCAACTCTGCGCCGGGGGTTGAGTTGAATGGGTACATCCACCGATCCATGCTCGGTTGGTTGTAAATCGGCACAAAGACATCTGCCATTGTGAAGCTGGCGGCCGCGAAAGAAAGGGCAAGAGCTGTAAGCTGAATCGTTTTCATGTCCATTTTCTCCTTATTTTGGACAACCATTGTGGACAAGTGTATCTTATGGTCGTATTATGAGTATTCCAGTTCTGCAGGAAATATTCTTGCGTCACAGGAAAGATATAATTGGTCTTGCCGGTTTGCCAATCCCTTTGATTCGGAATCCGGCAATTCCGTTCGGCCGCATTGAAAGTATTTGCAAAAATCTGACGTTTGGGGACAGTTAGTTCATGAATCCCGGGTTTTTTCAAACAAGGTGCTGTATGAAACCTCTCTCGGATGCGTCTAAGAATTCAATGACAATCCAACCTTCACCTCAACCTCTTGCACGCAAGGGCTGCCCACTCCGGCGCGTCATGTCACCGGCGCGGTTTATCGGTCTTTCCAGCTCAATTCGCCGCATTCATGGCTTCACGCTGATCGAGCTTCTCATCGTCATCACCATCATCGGTGTGCTCATCGCGATCCTCCTTCCTGGTGTCAGTCACTGCACATTCCTGGCTCGCCAGACCAAGGAACTTTCCGCATCTCGTCAACTCATGGTGGCCTTCACTTCCTACGCCGACACCTACAAGGGCTGTGTCATTCCTGGCTATCCAACTCGCGCTGAAGTGAACAACGAAATGGTCGTGAACGATGACGAAGGCAACCGTGTTTTGAACGAAGAAGCGCAGCGCTATCCATGGCGTCTGGCACCCTTCATTAACTACGATTTCCGCGGCTATTACCAGGACGATAAAGCGCTCGCCGAACTTAAATCACGCGAGCCCGAGTACGCCGCGATGGGAGTCAACTATCGCTACGTCATCAGTCTGTTCCCATCTCTGGGAATGAACACCACCTTTATTGGCGGCACAGATCGTCTGAATCAGTTTGATTCCAATTACGACAACGCAACAGGCAACATCGTGATCCGCCGCCTTGATCAGTGCGTCCGCACCAGTCAGGTCATGGTCTTTGGTTCAGCTCGGGCTGAAGCGCAACCACTGCTGCCCAACTTCGGCAAGCCACAAGGGTACTTCCGCATTGATCCTCCATATCTCTTCGCCGGCCAGCCGCGGCGGTGGGAAGAAAGTTACGACTCTGATGCGGTATTTCCGGGCTTGAACTCTGGCTTTGTTGCACTCCGCAAAACCAAGCGATCAGTGGCGGCGTACTTTGACTGTCACGCTGACACTGTGGGGTATGACAAGTTGAGCGACATGCGCATGTGGTGTGATAAGGCCGATTCGGCGACGTGGGGAATTACGCAGTAGTCGAAGCAGGCATCAGGCAATAGGCATCAGGCATCAGTGGAGACCAAGGCCGCCGTTGGACGCTGCGCGTGAAGCGAAACTTCGGTTGTCAAAGATAACGAGGCGAGGGTTGAAATCTGCCGCCGCGAGGGATCGCGATGAAGATTGATGCAGTTCATTCAAAGGTGATCATCAAAATGTTTTCAAAGGCGCTCATGATCACCTGAGCGCCTTTTGTTTTTGAGTCAGGAAGCGTGGTTGGGGGAAGTGGTGAGTTCGCACTCCTGAGCGGGGGCGAGCCCAAGAGGATTGGACTGGTTGAATTCAGCGATTGATGCGTGTTCTGGAAGTGCCCAGGTCCAGAAGCGAACTTTGTCTGCGGTTACGTGGAGCGATGAGATGATGTTGAGGCTGGCCTTGGCGCGCCTGAGCGTGACTGCGGAAAATCCGAGTGTGCGAGCGCGGGTGATGAGGTCGGTTGCGAGGCGCGGGCCGGCGGTGAGTTCGGACATGAGGAATTCGCGAGCATCATCTTGCTCGGGCTGAGGCTTGGATGAGCCAACCGATGGAGAGAGGTGGCGCTCAGACTTGGCCTTGAAACGAACCGTGCGGGAACGGGAACGTTCGACCAAGGCGAGTGAGCGGAGGAGGTTGGCTGCGGCGACCGGGTCTTCGGGGTTCTTTTCCAGGGCTTCCTGGTAATGACGGGCGACTGTGAGCTGCTGGAGGAGCGCCTGACGATCGAGGTAATCCTCGAATTCCGGAGCGTTTGCGGAAGGGATTGGCGATGAAGTCAGTGTTTCGGTGAGTTCATCGACGACGAAAAAGAATGGGCTTGGTTTGGTTTGCATAACCAGACGATACCCGAGTGAACAGATGCCGTCAAGTGGAAGCGGCGGTGGTTTGGCGAAAAAATTCCGAAGATATAGAAATTGTCGCTAGACAAGGTCCTATAATGATTACCGCTGGCCATTTGGATCAAGAAACGCGTATTGCGGCGGATGCTCAAGAGTTCGGCTTGCGGGCCGGTTACCGAAAAGACGGCGGTTTGTATGACAATGCTCGGCCGCGTATTGGGATTGATTGGGGCTCAAGCCACGAATTGAGAAGCCCGTTGAAACGGGCTGGGGCCAAACAGGCAGGTTTCAGGAGTTGCTTGGGACCTGCCAACGGCTGAAAGCCGCGGTCTATTAGGGGAAAAGGACGCTGAAGCGCCCTCCAAGTGAACAGTTTTGGCTACAGTGACGTTTGAACTTTTTGAGTCTACGAAGAACTGGCCGCGGGGAGCGCCAACGCACTAATCCCCAATCTACACAAAATCACGACAACCGTCCGAAAACCTGAAATCTAGCTTGTGTAGTACCTATCAATGTGGTACACTCCGGGTCGAAAGGGGCAGCAATGCCCACAGTTCATTCGAGCTGGCTCGATCTCGTGGTTTTTAGGGTGCGTGTTTTTTGGGCAAATCTTTGCGGACATGTGGCTGCTGCATGATGCGGCAGTGCGATGTGTTCAGGAGAATCGTCAATGGCGAAAGTGAATCGTCGGTCATCTGGTTTTACACTCATCGAGTTGCTGGTGGTCATTGCGATCATCGCGTTGCTCATCGCCATTCTGCTTCCAGGATTGGGGCAGGCTCGAAAAGTTGCTCGTCAGCTTCGTGAATCTGTCGCTGCGAATCAGGCCAGCATTGGTCACCAACTTTATATGCAAGAATATAAGGATGCGGCGATTCCCGGCTACAGCCACTGGAATTGGGCGCACCCTGTGGCAGCAGGTACCGATCCCGGTCCTGCGCAGCGTTACCGCACTCGGCTAATGATGTTTCCACCAGATCTTGATCAACCGATGGTTTTCAATGAAGGTTCTTCTATCAAGATGCACGGACTACGTTTCCGTGGATTCTGCGGATTGACTCCGGAAGCAGTTCAAATTGATAAGAACGTCTTGGCGATGTTCAAAACCCGCCCAAAGCCAACAGGAGCGACTACTCCGGGTTGGTTCGGCCCTTACTACAGTGTTGGCGATACACAGTCATATCCTTCGTCAATGGCGATTCACACCTCGTGGGGCCTCAACACGGTCTACGTTGGTGGCGACTACATGCACGGTGCTTTTGAACAGGCGAACGGAAACCCGTCAGTTGCCGGGGGGTGGGGCAAGTTCTATGTTTCTGGTCAGTATGAAGTTCATCAGCCTTCTCGCCTGATTTTTATGGCATCTTCTCGCGCAGCCGATGTGGCAACATGGCAGGGTTCAATCTACGGTGTTTCAAGAACCGATACTGACGGAGTCAATGCCGCCGCACAGGCTCGAATCTTGCCCGGCTTCTACAAGGTACTTCCACCCAAGGGTCTTGCTGCTGCCAACGTTGGCGGGTCTTGGGGTGGTTGGGGAACGCAAAATGGTGCTAACGAGAACAATTCATGGGATCCACGTCGCGCGCCTTCGTATTACGGTTATATCGACGCCCGTCACTTCAACAAGCCGGTGGTGGCACACATGGATGGACATGTGGAAAACCTCTCGCTTGAACAGATGCGCGATATGACCCGTTGGTCGAACTATGCGAGCGATCGCAACTGGAACTGGATTCGTCGCTGAGTCGGAACGCTCGAAAATAGCCTGGCTTTCAAAAGGCCTGCCTCCAAGAGAGGCAGGCCTTTTTGCTTCCAGTTTGGAATTGCTGCAAAATCCGGTCGCCCATTGCAACCACGATCGGTACGCGGCGGTAAGAAACATGGCGCGGGGCTTACGATGCCGCGCTGAACTGAATCTAAGGGCCGCCTCAGGGGAGCAAAGCGAATGTCAAAACCTCAGCATCGTTTGCAAGGATTCGCCCTCGTCGAATTGCTCATCGTTGCTGCGATCATTTCATTGCTGGTGGCGATCCTCTTGCCGCAGGTCGGCCACGCCCGCAAGATTTCCCGTCAACAGCGTGAAAGCTCGGCCTGCGGGTCGGCAAACGCCGGGCATGCGCTTTACATGAACGAGTACAAAGATGCTCCGATTGTTGGATACAGCCATTGGAACTGGTCGCATCCATACTCCGGGACAGATCCTTTGCAAACTCGCAACATGATGTTCCCTACCGACTTTGACCGGCCGCAATTGTTGTTAGAAGGGTCAGCGATCAAGTTCAACGGTCTTCGGTTCCGCGGCTTTGTCGGTCTCGCTCCTGAATCACTTCAGATTGACCGCGCGACCATGCAGCTCTTCCAATCTCGGCCGCGCTCATTAACGGTTGGGACCGGTTGGTTCGGACAGTACACTTCACCCGCGCCGACAAATGTTGAAGGCGCGATTGCGGTTCATCCCTCCTGGGGTCTCAATACAACTTATATTGGCGGCGACTATCTCCACGGCGCGTTCAACACCACTGGAACACCGAGCATTCCTGGCGCAGCGGGAGAATTTTACCTCACACGTCTTGACAGAACGGTGAACCCGTCCAAGCTGATTTTCATGGCGTCGTCACGCGCTGCGGATGTGAATACCTGGGGCGGCGCGTGGTATAGCGCCAGTAATTCTGATGCTGATGGTCAGGGTCAGCCCAATCGCATCCGCCCGGGCTACTACAAGATCAAGTCTCCGCAACGTGCTCCAGAGGGAATTGGATCAAGCTCTGCCAGCGGCGGCGGCTGGGGAACGGTGAACGGTTCGAATGAAAACAACACCTGGGATGCAGCTCGCCCGTCCTCGTATTTTGGTTTTCTCGATGGCCGCCACTTCGGCAAACCAGTAGTGGCACACATGGATGGGCATGTCGAAATGCTGAGCTTTGAGCAGCTCCGCGATATGACCCGGTGGTCGAACTATGCAACGGAGAGAAATTGGACCTGGCGGCGGCGGTAGGTGTGCTCGTGGGAATTACGGTATTGAACGCTGAGTCGCAGAGGAAACACGGAGAAACACAACGGCTGTGTATTTGAAGGCGTTCAAACTCTGCGACTCTGCATTCAACGAAGCAGTTCTCGTTATTGCGCTGAGATTCTTACCCGGACTGCGGTCTTAAACGGCGGAACCACGGACTTGTTAGCCACGAAATCTGGTTCGTGCATTGTTGAGTCAGCGCTGATGGTGTCGGGCCAGGAGAGAACCTCGCCGCCAAACGTGCAGAGACCGGCAATTATTCCGGACATCTGTGCATCATAAATTTCGCCGCCTTTGGTTTTGGTAAATCGCGATCCCGCGAAATGCCAGGTGGCGGTTGAATGGTTTTGAGGCAGCAGAGCTGAGCCATTCATGTGTATCGCCCAGTTTCCAAGATTCTCAAATTTGCGATCGCCGTGCGCGATGGTTATATCGAGGAGTTGGCCGCGCGGCGGGATCGGTTTGAGCGTGCGAGTGGCCGCATCCCATTCAAAGTTTCCGGGCGCACCAGGTTCAAAGCCGGCCATGAGAAGCGCAGCATGAATCTCTTTGGCGCTGGCCTGAGTGAGTACGAGTGATTCATGTTCTTTACCGGATGCACCGGTGATAATGAAGCACTCCAGCGGCACACCGGCGGGTTGATTGGGATCGGCGGCGTCAATGCAGACAATGCCATCGATTTCGACGATGTGTTGAGCAGTGTCGATGCGAATATGGGGGAAGACGGTCTTGAGACCGGAGGTGGTCGCGGAAGATGATGCAGGATGCGTGGCGCAACCGGCGAGTAGAGCAAGGCAAAAGGCGGGCAAAAGTGCGGCGATGTTCATGGAGAGAGTTTATGTAGGCCGGAATGGAGAAAAGGCAGTTGGCCACAGATGAACCCAGATGGGACCCAGATGAATCAAAGACGTGATTCAAGCGACATGCCTTAGGAGCCGGCTGAAGCAGGCTCCTAAAGCCTGGTACGGAATGCCATTCCTTTGTTTTTTATCTGGGTCTTATCTGGGTTCATCTGTGGCCTGCCTTTGCCTTGTATTTGGTTGCTACCGTTGCCCATGGTCACCATCTCCGCGACATACTCAGGCAACAAAAAATGCAGTTTGGTTCATCCTGAGGGGGCAACGCTCAAGACTGATGCGCCCAAGGACATTGGCGGCGATGCTTCAGCGTTTTCGCCGACGGATTTGATGGCGGCGGGGCTGGCATCGTGCATATTGACCACTATTGCGATGTATTGCGAGCGGAATGGGATTGCGATCGGGAATCCGACAGCCACGGTGGAGAAGCACATGAGTGTGCCGCCTGCGCCGCGGCGCATTGCCAAAATGCCTGCGTATGTAGAATTGCCGGCATCGATCCCTGCGGAGCTGCGGGAGCGGATTGAAAAGGTTGGATACGCGTGCCCGGTGCATGCAAGCCTGCCAGCGGATATTGAGAAGCCGATTACGTACAAGTATGTCTGATTTCCGGGGTCGAAATCGCCCACCGAATCTGCAACCGGGTTTGAAGCGGCTGGTAATATTCCTGTGTAGTTCACACGGCCGGGGGGCATTCGTTTCCCCGGATTAGTCTTGTTTTTAGAATGCAACCAGCTTCTGGCATGAGGGGTATAACACACATGAGACGCGCAATCCCTATCGTGTTGTTGACATCGGCGGCACACGGCCAGTGCATTCCCGTGCCGACCCCTATTGATGCGTATTCCGGGCTTGATGGCGCGGTGTATTCATCGGTAGTGTTTGATGATGGGACCGGGCCAGCGTTGTATCTGGGTGGCAGTTTTTCGCTTGCCGGCATGACGCGAGCGGCCAATATTGTAAAGTGGGATGGGCAGGAGTTTGTGGCTCTGGGTACTGGTTCGGGCCGGACTGTTCGAAGCATTGCCGTGGATGGGAATTCGCTGCTCGCAGAGGGCGGGGGTTCGGGTGCACAATTGCGCCGCTGGCAAGGCGGAGCCTGGACGAATGTCGGTCCGGGTCTGGCTGTCGGATCGCAGATCAATGTCATTCGAGTCGCCGCCGATGGAATTTATATTGGGTTGCGTGGCTCTCCAACTTCCGGGTTTCTTGTACTTCGCAATAGCGCGTGGGAGATCGTTGGTGGTGGAGTGGGAGGCGAAGTATGCGCACTTGAGCTAACCGGTACGCGGTGGATTGTTGGCGGGAATTTCAGCCATGTCGGCGGCACACCTGGGCTAGATGTGAACGCGATCGCCCAGTGGAATGGGACAGCGTGGAGTGCGCTGGGAGCAGGGCTCGATGGGACCGTTCGCGCGATCAGCGTGATGAACAACGAGATATACGCAGGCGGGAGCTTTGAAGCATCTGATGGGCAAGCAGTCACCTGTGTGGGACGATTTGATGGCACGCGTTGGCGGGAAGTTGGTAACGGGCTTGAAGGTCCTGTGTATCACCTATCTCAGATAGATGGGGAACTGGTTGCTGCGGGCGCGTTTACCAGGTCGAATACGGTTCAGTTGGATCATGTGGCGAGATTTGTGAATGGCGGATGGGAGCCAATATCCAGCGGCATCAACGGCGATGTTCGCACGCTGGCACAGTTTGCGGGAAAGCTCTACGCAGGCGGCGATTTTACGAAGGCCGATGGGAAACCTGCGCTGCGGATTGCAGCAGTTCACAACGGGCAGTGGCGAGGACTGTTGAGCGGAATTGATGGGACAGTTTCGGCGCTGACGAAGTTTCAGGATCGATTGATTGTGAGCGGGTCGTTCACGCAGGTTGGAGGCGTGAGTGCGAGGAGGATGGCCGCGTTTGATGGAGATTCGTGGTCGCAGTTTGGAGCTGATGGCGGCTTCAGCGCGAATTGCTTTGTGGAATTTGGGAATCAATTGATCGCCGGTGGAGCGTTCAGTGTTCCGGGCGGACCGTCCGGAGTTGCAAGGTTTAATGGTTCGAGTTGGGATGCGATGGGCGTACTTGAGGGCAATGTGAAGGGCATGCACGTCCACAATGGCGAGTTGTATGCATATGGAAATGGCTTGTTGCGGCAAGCCGGTCCCACCAGCCAGCCCTATTACGGATTAGCGAAATGGGATGGCACGAATTGGGTGAATGGATTCCCGGGCGTGAACAGGTCGGTATCAGTGAATGCACTTGAGACCTTTAATGGCCGTTTGTACATGGCTGGAGATTCGACCGGAACGCTGATGGGCGTGTGGGATCTCTCGGGCGCTGAACCAGTGCCTGCCGCCGGAGCGGCAAACAGTCGATATGCACTCAAGACGTTTAATGGTCAGCTTTACATAGGCGGCGGGCTGCCGGTGCTGACGGCTTGGACAGGAGTATCGAATGTACTCATCAATACTGTTCCGATTTCAGGCGGTCAGACTATGACAGAGCACTTTGAGGTGCACGCGGGACGGCTCTACGCGATTGGATGGTTTGCTCAGCAGGGTGTCGCGCCAATTGCTACGGTACTCCGTATTGTTGATGGGCCAACGCCGCTCGCGCCCAAGAGCAGTTTTCCTGCGGCGTATGGCGGCCCACAGCCGACGACCACAGCGCAGAGCTTTGGCTCGCGGCTGTATGTTGGCGGCAGTTTCAAATTCTTCGCCGCTACTGCGACATCGACTAACTCGTCATCATTTTTGTCATCGCTCGTCTGCCAGTGCGCGGGGGATTTCAACAACGATAGCGTTGTCGATACCTTTGACTATCTGGACTTCCTTCAGCAGTTCTCTGTTGGAAATGTGACAGCAGATTTCAATACCGATGGCGTGGTCGATTTCTTTGACTATCTCGATTTGGTCGCAGCGATGACAGAAGGATGCTGAGCCATTAGCGCTTGCCGATTGGTGTGTACGTCACGGCGTGCGGGCCGGTGTAGTTCACATCGGGGCGGAACAGGCGGTTGTCGCCGAGTTGTTCCAGCACGTGAGCGCTCCAGCCGCCAACGCGGCCGATGATGAACATCGGTGTGAACAGGTCGAGCGGCAGGCCAATGCAGTGGTAGGTGGTGGCGGAGTAGAAATCGACGTTGGGATAGATGCCCTTGGCCGCCTTTTCACGCATCATGACTTCTTCGATCCGCATGGACTTCTCATAAAGACCGGAGTTACCGGTTTCTTCTGCGAGAGCCTTTGCGAGTTTCTTGAGGTGCGTGGCGCGGGGGTCGTATGACTTGTAAACGCGGTGACCGAAGCCGGGGATCTTGTCTTTCTTTTCCAGCTTGTTCTGGATGAATTTTTCGGTGTTGTCCACCGAGCCGATTTCATTGAGCATGATCATGACGCCTTCGTTGGCGCCGCCGTGGAGCGGGCCGCGGAGTGAGCCAATTGCGCCTGTGAGCGCTGAGTAGATGTCGGACTGGGTAGAGGTGATGACGCGGGCGGTGAAGGTGGAGTTGTTGAGGCCGTGATCGGTGTGCAGGATCATGCAGACATCGAGGGCTTTGGCCATGGTGGGCTTGGGCATTTCGCCGTTGAGCATGTAGAGGAAGTTCTCGCAGAGCGAGAGGTTCTTGTTGGGCGCGATGATCGGCATGCCGGTGCGATGGCGATGGAACGCGGCGAGGATGGTTGGAGCTTTGGCGAAAATGTTCAGGGCTTTTTCGCGGATACTGGGCAGGTCGTTCTTGTTGGGAGTTGAGTCCCAGAATGAGAGGCTTGAGATCAATGTGCGCATGACGTGCATGGGTTCAGCAGTCTTGGGAACCTGCCGGATGCGCTCCATGAAGCCATCGGGCAAGTCGTACTTGGCACGAATCGCGGCATTGAACGCAGCAAGTTCTGTTGCATTGGGAAGCCGGCCGTTCCAGAGGAGGAAGACAGATTCTTCAAATGTGCTGTGCTCGGCGAGTTCGCCGATCGCTATTCCAACGTATTCAAGCACACCTTTTTCGCCATCGATGTACGAGAGTTTGGTATCTGATGCAATGACTCCTTCAAGACCCTTGGAATACGCCGCCATTTTGTGAGACCCTTCATTGGTTGTCTGCTTCTGCACGTTGAGAGCAGCAACTATAGAGTTTGTTGACTGGGTTGTCATGTTTGGCACCTTCTTCTAAATAGGTTTGAGGAACGAGATCCCCATCGGCCGATTTGCTAAACCCATTGCGGCAACTTAGGTTTCTGCCCATGTTCGGTGCTGTTAGGGTGTGAAGGCGTGGGGGAGGTATGATCTGGCCGTGCTGATACCCCTTGGAACAGAAATATCGCTGCGGCGGACACCCGTTGCGACTTTTACCTTGATCTCGATCACCACCCTGTTTTCGGCAGGTCTATGGGCGATGGGTTTGCGTGCGCTTGATGGCGAGGGGACGAATTACGAAGGGGTGCATTTTGTCTGGAACACGCGAGAATGGTGGCGCGTGTTCACATACCAGTTCGCCCATGCCGACATCATGCACCTGCTGGGCAACATTATCTTTCTGTGGGTGTTTGGCCCAGCGCTTGAAGAGAAACTCGGGCACGCGGGTTTCACGATTTTGTATCTCCTGGGCGGCGCCGCCGCGGTTCTGCTGAATTCGCTGGTCACTGACTCGCCGGTGATTGGGGCTTCAGGATCGATTGCGGTGATCGCGGGGGCGTTTGTAGTGCTGTATCCACTGATAGAGATTCGCGTTATGCTGCTGCTGTTCTTCAGAACTTTCAGCATTTCAGCGCGGTGGTTCCTGGTGTTCTGCGTGCTCAAAGACATCTTTCTTCATGGGGCGCAGACTGCGTGGATGGTGCATCTGGCGGGCTATGGAATTGGATTTGTGGTCGGTTGCCTGCTGCTCGTTACAAAGCTCGTGCCGCGGGATCAGTTTGATGTCCTGGCATTGATCAATCGCATGCGGCGTCGAGTTGCGTTTCGAGCGGCGATCACGGTTGGCGAAATGTCGGCAGATCAGCGCGTATACAAGACCTTGACCAAGCCGTTTCGCAAATCTGGCCCAGATCCGGCGATTGAGATGAACGAAAAGGCCGCGGTGCTGCGGGCATCGCTTGCGGAGGATTGCCGCAATGCAGACTGGATGGCTGCGAGCCGCAAGTACAACGAACTGCTTGGATTGACGGGACTTTCCGCTGCAGTTCGAGCCCTGCAGAGAGATCGACACATGGAGCTTTGCAGCGGGTTGTTACAGGCGGGAGAATATCGCGCGGCACATTCTGCGTTTGCAGCCTTTGTCGCGGCGTATCCCAAAGACCGCGATGCGTTTGCAGCCCGGGCGATGGGGGCGATGGTGCAGATTCGCCATCTAGGCGAGACTGCCGCAGCGCTTGCTTCGCTTCAAGACCTTCGAAAAAACGCCAGCGATGAAAAGAACGAAGAACACATCGCGATGATTGATGGATTGCTGGTCGAGGCTGAAAGTGCAAAGGCTTGATGGTGATTTGAATCCGCTGGCATATTGTCATGCATGGCTCGAACACGAATCAAGATTTGCGGGATTACCGATGCGGACACGGCTTTCGCGGCGATTGAGGCCGGAGCTGATGCGATTGGCTTTGTCTTTGTGCGTTCAAGCCCAAGGTACATCAAGCCTGAATTGGCGGCGGAGATCATGGCATCTTTGCCGCCGCTGATTTCGACTGTCGGCGTCTTCATGAATCACAGCATCGAGGCGTTTCTGGATTTTGAAGAAACGTGCCCGACAACGCATACGCAGCTGCATGGCAATGAAGAAGAGAAGCTCGTGAAGCAGTGTGCGCCGGTGATTCGCGCGATCCGGTTTGATCCCGAGACGATCGCGGCGGAAATGCAGCGGTGGACGATGGATGAGGTGGAAGCGTTCTTGATCGATGGACCGGTGGCAGGGTCGGGCGAAGCGTTTGACTGGGAGGCTTTGGCGCCGCACCTGGAAAACTCGCCGCGGGAAGTGTTTTTGGCGGGTGGTTTGACGCCGGAAAATGTGGGAGCGGCGATTCGGGCTTGCCGCCCATTTGCGGTGGATGTGAGCAGTGGAGTAGAGAAGGAACGGGGCGTGAAGGATCACGATTTGATCCGGGCGTTCTGCGAGGAAGTGCGTCGCGCGGATGAATAGTCATTCGGCGAGCGCGGCCACGATGTGCGCGGCAGTCTGTTCGATGGTCTTTGATTCGACACTGACCACTTCATCGGCGAGCGTTGTATAGAGCGAGTCGCGATGTTTGAAGAGTGTCTCGATCTCTTCCAAGACGCCCAGGCCGGTGAGACTTGGGCGTGTTGAGAGGTCTGTCTTCTTCAGGCGTTCGTGCAGGACCGTTGGTGTCGCCCGCAGATAGAACACACGCAGGTCGCTCGCGATTGAACTGGCGGCGATCAATTGGGCAGCCCCGGGAGCGGTGGGAGTTCCGCCGCCGGCGGCGATGACCTGATTGTCCTGAGTTAAGCGATCGGCGAGCACTGCAACTTCGGCAGCGCGAAAGGCGGGCTGTCCGTGAGAAGTGAGTGCGGCTGCGGCGGTAGGGCTGGATAGATGTGCAGCCGTGAGATCGTCAAGATCGACGGCGCCAAGGCTCGTGGATTTCGCCACGAGTTGAGCGACGGAAGACTTGCCGCTGCCGCGAAGACCTATGAGAAGTACGTTCATGAAAAACACAGAAGGGAACCCGAAGGCTCCCTTCCGGAAAGTGATGTGATGATAGAGGCGGGGGACCGATCAGGCGCGGCTGAGGTAGCTGCCATCGGTGGTTGAGATCTTGAGCTTTTCGCCGACGTTGATGAAGGCGGGAACGTTGGTCTTGAGGCCAGTTTCCATTTCCGCTTCTTTTGTCTGATTGGTCGCCGTGGCGTTCTTGACGCCAGGGGGACAATCAGTGACGGTGAGTTCAACTGATGGTGGGAGTTCAACAGTCAGGGCGCGCTCATCGTACATGAGGACGTTGACTTCGAGATTTGGGGGCATGTAGAGCAGGGCATCGCCAAGAACGGCCTTACCGATGGTGATCTGGTCGTAAGTTTCCTTGTCCATGAACGTCGCGCCATCGTTGTCGGCGTACAGGAATTCCATTTCGCGGCGGTCGAGATCGACAACTTCGAGGTCATCTGTCGAACCCAGGCGGCGTTCGATGGTCTTGCCGCTGAGCACTTCCTTGAACTTGATCTGCACAAACGCGCGGAGGTTGCCGGGCGTGCGGTGCTCAACATTGGTCAAAACGGCGATTTTGCCGTCGATTTTGATACCAAGTCCGTTGCGGAGGTCGTTTGCCTTCATTGATATAAGCCTCTGTCAGAGCTGAAGTTGCGTGCAAAAGTGGCGACTTGCTACCTGTGCATCTCCCGCGAGAGTGCGGGGGGTAGTGTAGGAGCGAACTTGCTCGACTTCCCGATCAAATCGGTCTTATCGGCCTGCAATGGCGGCGGTATCAGTAGTTCTGATTGTGACCGGCATGGGCTTTGGCTTGGCTTCCTGATGCATCTTGCGAGCGCGATGGAGCGACCAGTCGGTGACGCGCCGGTCCGGCGCATCGGCTCCATCGTGAATCTTGACCAGGTCGTAGACGTTATTTCGCTGCGCGGGGATGAACCCGGATTCGCGGATCAGGCGATTGAGTACCGCCTCGTCGAGGCAGTAGGTCGTCCCCGCACTGGAAACTACGTTCTCTTCCATCATCACGCTGCCCATGTCGCTCGCGCCGAACTTCAATCCAAGCTGGCCGATGTGGGGACCCATGGTAACCCAGGATGCGCCGATCGAGTAGATGTTGTCGAGCATTAAACGAGAGAGAGCTTGTGTGCGGAGGTAATCACTGGATCCGCTCATGCGCACGCGACGGCCAAATTCTGCCGCAGCGGGACCGAGAGTTTTGTAGTCGACTTCTGGATGTGCGCCAAAGTCATGCGCACGTGCGACCACATCGCCGGGGAATTCCGCGGCGAGTTCCTGCTCGTTCTGACCCCAGTCTTTCACGCGGCCCAGCGGCGTGTTTTCGCGCTGGAACGGCCATGCGATGAAGGCCTTGTAATGTCCAACTGGTGCATCGGCCGCTTCACGCAGCACACGATCCTGCCACTGACGGACCAGCATCATGTGATGAATGCGATCGGCGTACCCGTCAATGTGTCCAAACATCATGGTGGCGCTGGTAAACATTCCCAGCGTGTGGGCAACATACATCACCGTGAGCCAGGATTCTGCATCGCATTTTCCAAGGCCAATCTTGTTGCGGACTGCGGGAGCGAAGATTTCGCCGCCGCCGCCGGGGAGGGAGTCCAGGCCGGCATTCTGCAACTTCTTAAGCACCCAGCGGCACTTGGCTTCAAAGTTTGCGCCGGGCGGATTGAAGAAATGCACGAACTCGACAAGCTCGGGTGGGCTGAACGCGTGAATGTGAATGTGCGGGAATTTCTCTTTGATCGAAGAGAGCAGATCAAGGTAGTAGTCGAGAGGCAGATTGGGGTTCATGCCGCCTTGCATGAGGATCTGTGTGCCGCCGATTGCGGAGAGTTCAGCGATCTTCTGATGAATCTGTTCGTTGGTAAGTGTGTAGGCATCATGATCATCGGCATCGCGCCGGAAAGCGCAGAACGTGCAGCGGGCGGTGCAGACGTTGGTGTAGTTGATGTTGCGATCGATGACGTACGTGCGGATGGATTCGCCGTGAATCTTGCGGCAGCGGGCATCGGCAATTCGCCCAAGTTCTGGAAGGGAGGAGCGCTGAAAGAGTTCAAGACCCTGTTGGGGCGTGAGCCGCGCCTCACCCGCGGCGACCGCTGACAGCAATCCGGTGTCCAGGGCAGACAGTGCGGGATGCTCTTGCGGCGGGCGGTAGATGCTGGTCAAAGGTGACTCCGGAAGTGGGGCAAGTTTCAGTTACTTCTGAAAGTATAGGAAGTATGTGGATGCCGGGCCACTGGCGGGAGGTGTTGTCAACCAAGTAGCGTGCAGGAAACCGCTGATAACCAATTCCCAGTATTATCCGCACATGACCGACACTCCCGATCATAATGCGAGCTCTCCCGTTTTCCCTTCGGCCCCATTGCGTGCTCGGCACGCTCAGGCACCCGTGCAGGAGAGCGAACGGACAACTTCAATAGACACGCTTCGCGGCGTGGCCGTGCTCGGCATTCTGGCGATGAACATCGTCGTGTACGCGTTGCCATCGGCCGCGTACACCACCACACACAATCCGGCGATCAACCAGTTTGCGGGTGAGTTTGCGGGTGGCAATGCGATCGCGTGGTGGATCAATCATCTGTTCTTTGACCAGAAGATGATGTCGATTTTCTCGATGCTCTTTGGGGCGGGTGTGGTGTTGCAGGACCAGCGGTACGCCGCCAAACAAGGGACTTTGCATGGGAGTTTCGGGAATAGCTATTACCTGCGGTTGGCAGCACTGTTTGGCATCGGAATGGTCCATGCTTACGGGATCTGGTTTGGCGACATCCTTGTCTCTTACGCGTTGTGCGGGCTGGTCTTGTATCCGGCGCGCAGACTTGACGCAAAACATCTGATTGTCA
>CAZAEQ010000037.1:0-41694 GCA_964484185.1 uncultured Phycisphaeraceae bacterium | reverse complement strand
TACCGCCGCGGCTACAAGTTCTCCACCTACGCCACGTGGTGGATCCGCCAGGCCATCACCCGCTCCATCGCCGATCAAGCGCGCACCATCCGCATCCCCGTGCACATGATCGAGACCATGACGCGTCTTCGCGCCATTCAGAAAGCCATGCTCCAGGAAAACGGCGCGGAGCCAACCGTAGAAGAAATCGCAGAACGCGCTTCGCTTCCGCCCATGGAAGTCCGCCGCGTACTCAAGATCGGCAAGAACCCCGTTTCGCTCGACCGCCCGGTCGGCGAAAGCGAAGATGCATACTTTGGCGACTTCATCGAAGATGGCCACCAGCCCGCGCCATCCGATGCCGCCGCCCAGGAAATGCTCAAGGGTCGCATCGAGCAGATCCTTAAAACCCTCAGCTATCGTGAACGCGAAATCATCAAGCTGCGTTACGGCATCGGCGATGGGTACACATACACCCTCGAAGAAGTCGGCCGCATCTTTAAGGTCACCCGCGAACGCGTCCGCCAGGTCGAAGCCAAAGCCATCCGCAAACTCCAGCACCCAGTCCGCGCCCGCAAACTCATGGGCTTTGTCGATGGCAGCATCTACAAAAAGCTCCGCGGCAGCGACACAGTCCCAACAGATATGGACGCCGATCTCTGAGTTCTCAAATTTCAAATCTGAAATCTGAAATCTGAGATCTTGATTCCTGCCTTTAACAAGTCCCCCGCCTTCCTCTGCGCCCTCATAAAAACCTCTTCCCCCTCTGCGTTAAGTGACACCGTCTCCCCGCAGATGCACCGCACATATCCTCCCGCATGGCTTTCAACGATCGCGTCGCCGAACACTTTGAGGAACTCGCGCAGCTCATGCAGCTGCTTGACATGGATTCTTTCCGTGTCAACGCGTTCGCCCGCGCCGGTCGCACCATTGGCGACCTGACCATCAACCTCGAAGACATAAGCCAGGACCCGGCCCAGCTCAAAAAGATCGACGGCATCGGCGCCAAGATCGCCGACAAAATCGCCGAGTTCGCCAAGACCGGCACCAGCACCGAGTACAAAGAACTCGCGGCCAAAGTTCCCGCCGGCCTCCTCGACATTCTTAAAATCTCCGGCTTCGGCCCCAAAACCGTCCGCACATTCTGGCTCGAAGGTGGCGTCACCGACGAAGCCACCCTCCGCGCCTTCCTCGATACCGACAAAGCTGCATCTCTCCCGCGCATGGGCGCCAAGACCATTGCCAAACTCAAAACCGCCCTCAACTTCGCCCGCGCCTCCGCCCAGCGCGTCCGCCTCGGCCAGGCCATGCCCATCGCCCAGCTCATCGTCTCCCGCATGAAAGAACTCAAGGGCGTAGATCAAGCCGCGTTCGCCGGCTCCCTCCGCCGCGGTAAAGACACAGTGGGTGACATCGACATCCTCGTCACCGTAAAACACGATGCCGATGCCACCGCCGTCAGCGAAGCATTCCGCACCATGCCTGAAGTGCAACACGTTCTTGCAACCGGCGATACCAAATCCAGCGTGCAATTCTCGCTCAAAGCCAGCGGCCAGCGCTGGGGTGAAGAAGCCGCGCCACTCGGCCCCGCAATTCAAGTTGACCTGAAGATCGTCCCCAAAGACAGCTTCGGCGCAGCCCTCTATTACTTCACCGGCAGCAAAGACCACAACATCGCCATGCGCAGCCGCGCACTCTCTCGGGGTCTCACGCTCAACGAATACGGCCTATTCCCCAACGACGATGATCCAGTTGCACCCCAACACCGCGGCGTGAAACCCGTCGCCAGCAAGACCGAAGAAGACATCTTCAAGGCTCTGGATCTTCCCTACATCCCACCAGAGATCCGCGAAGACAAAGGCGAACTTGAAGCAAAGATCCCGGAACTCGTCCAACTCTCCGACATCAAAGCCGAACTCCACTCCCACACCACCGCCTCCGATGGTGTCTTGACAATCGAAGAACTCGCAGCAAACGCCAAAGCCCGCGGCTTTCACACCATCGCCGTCACCGACCACTCACAAAGCTCCGCGCTCGCCGGCGGCCTGAAACCTGAACGCCTGATTGAACACATCGCAGCAATCAAGGCCGCCCGAAAAAAAGTCACCGGCATCACAATCCTCGCCGGCTCCGAAGTAGACATCCTTGCTGACGGTTCACTCGACTACGACGATGAACTGCTGGCTCAACTCGACATCGTCGTAGCAAGCCCACACGCCGGACTCACGCAAGATTCCGCGACCGCAACAGCCCGACTCCTCAAAGCAATCGCCCACCCCAAGGTCAACATCCTCGGCCACCCCACGGGCCGCTTGATCTCCAGACGCCAGGGTTTAGAACCCGACATCCACGCCCTCTGCGCCGCCGCCAAAAAACACAACGTCGCCCTGGAAATAAACGCCCACTGGATGCGCCTCGACCTCCGCGACACCCACGCAAAAATCGCCCTCGAATCCGGCTGTCTGCTCGCCATCGACTGCGATGTCCACCACCCCGACGACTTCGAAAACCTGAAATACGGAGTCCAGACAGCCCGCCGCGCATGGGCAACCCCAGCCAACATAGTCAACTGCATGACTCAGTCAGCTCTGCAAAAATGGCTAGCTAAGTAATCACTTCCGCTTCTTAAACCGCTCTTTGATACTGGGCATAAAGCTGCTGCCCTTCCGCAACCCAGGCATCCCCATCGGCGAAACGCCATCCTTCTGAAGCGACTGCACCGCCGCCAGTTTGTCAGTCGCACTCATCTGACTCATGGTTTTGGCAACTTGATTCACAGTCTCAAACTGCTTCACCAACAACTGAACATCCGTAGTCTTAGTTCCGCTGCCCGCAGCAATGCGCTTGCGTCGCGAGTGGTCGAGCACCTTGGGCAAGTTCCGTTCCTTCTTGCTCATGGAATGGATGATCGCTTCGACACGATCAACCTGCTTGTTCTCAATATTTACACCCTTGAGCGCTGATCCAATTCCAGGCAACATCCCCATTAACTGCTTCAGCGGCCCCATGCGCCGAATCGTCTTGAGCTGACCCAGGAAGTCATCCAACGTCATCTCGCCCTTCTCCATCTTCTCATTCATCCGCTTGGCTTCATCTTCATCAGTCTCAGCCTGCGCCTTCTCGACCAGCGAAAGCACATCGCCCATGCCCAGCATGCGGCTGGCAATGCGCTCGGCATGGAACTCTTCCAAAGCATCAAGCTTCTCACCCACACCAATGAACTTGATCGTCGCCCCGGTCACCTTCTTCACTGACAGCGCAGCGCCACCGCGCGTATCAGAATCGAACTTGGTCAAGATGATCCCATCAACCTTGAGCTTCTCATGGAACGTCTTGGCCGAATTCACAGCATCCTGGCCGGTCATCGCATCGACCACCAGATAGGTGTAGTGCGGCTTCACGCTCGCTCGCACGCTTTCAAGCTCTTTCATCAAATCGTCATTGATATGCAAGCGACCCGCGGTATCCAGAATCAGAACATCGACGCCAGCCTTCTGCGCTGCCGCCAAGGCCCGCTTGCAGACATCGACCGCCACGCCCACAGCCTTGCCGTACGCCGCAACCTTGTCGGGCTCTGAATAGAACTTCACCGAGCCATTCCCCGGCGTTTCATCAACCTGCTTCGAGATAGTCTCAAGCTGTTCAACCGCCGCCGGGCGCTGCAAGTCTGCCGCAGCAAGCATGACGCTCTTGCCGCGCTTCTTCAAGTACATCGCCAGCTTGCCGCTGGTTGTGGTCTTTCCTGATCCTTGCAGTCCGGTCATCATGATCACGGTCGGAGCGGTGGTCGCAAATTCAATCCCCGCATCCTGCGACGGCATCGGCAGCGGATCCCCCGCTTTCCGCGGCACACCCCCCAAGAACTCAATCAAGCGGTGGTAGACAATGCCGATCATCTCCTGGCCAGGCTCAAGGCTCTTGGTCACTTCCATACCCACGGCATCACTCATCACATCGTCGCAGAACTGATCCACGATCGAGTGATGAACATCGGCCTCGAGCAGAGCGGTTTTGACATCGCCCATGGCCTCGCGAACGTTGGATTCTGAAATGGTGTCCTTGCCGCTGACTTTGCGGAAAAGGGATGTGAAACCGTCACTGATGCGATCAAACATGGTTCAAGCCTTCCAAACGAGCGCGTGCGACCGCGCTGCACAGGTGTCTGGCAGAGCTTGACCGCACCACTATACGCCTATCACTTACGTGTTATTTATTAGTCTCGTGGTTCTTGACCGGGTACTTCGGGATCGGCGGCAGGTCCACCGGCTTCTCAATAATCAGCTTCTGCAAGTACTCAATCCCAGCCTTCAACTGCGCATCCTCACCCTTAAACGTGGCGTGCGGCAGGTTGTCTACGACAATGTCGGGCTCGAAGCCATGGCCTTCGATAAGCCATTGACCATCGGGCGCGAATACGCCGAATTCTGAAGCTGTAGCGATGCCGCGGTCGACGAGAATATTGCTCGAGGAAAGCCAGACTTCGCCGCCCCACGTGCGGGTGCCGATGGTTTTCCCCAGACCCAGGCGGCGGAATCCATCACTGAATGCTTCACCATCTGACGCGGTGAATTCATTGCAGAGGACGACCAGGTGGCCGCGGAATGCGTATTGCATGTTCCAGTTGGGGCTGCGGCCGACGCGCTGGGACCAGTACATCCAGACCTTGCGCATGAGCTTTTCGAGGATCCATGAGTCGATGTTTCCGCCGCGGTTGTGGCGAACATCGATGATCAGACCCTTGCGGTTGAAGATTGGGTAGTAGTTCTTGGCGAACTCGGACATGTTGTCAGAACCCATGGCGCGAAGGTGGAGGTAGCCAAGGTCGCCCTTGCCCTGCTCTTCAACAATCTGGCGGCGCGTGTATTCCCATTCGTCGTATCGAAGATCGGATTCCTGACCCGAACTGATGGGTTGCACGATTACATCGCGCGATTCGCCGTAGCCTCCCGCTGGGAGTGCGGACTTGACGCGGAGAAGGACTTGCAAGTTGTCGCGATCACGGATGAGCTCGCGGAGGTCGGCGACATTTGTCGCTTTGATACCGTTGACGGCTTCAATGATGTCGCCTTCTTTCATGTCAACGCCGGCGCGGACCAGTGGCGACGCTTGACCCGGTTCCTGCGGGTCGTGCTTGTAGATTTTTACTACGCGGTGGCCGCCGGCTTCATTGTCGCGCTCGAGCACTGCGCCAAGGCATGAAAGGCCGACATTGTCCGGACCCTTGCGAACATCGCCGGGACGCACAAAATGGTGCAGTGTTGACAATTCGCCGACCATTTGGGCCATGATGTCTGCGAGTTCCACGCGGTTGGTGACGCGATCGACGAGTGGCGCGTACTTCTCTTTCATCGCCTTCCAGTTCACACCGTGCATGGCGGGGTCGTAGAAGTAGTCACGCATGAGTCGCCATGATTCGGTGTACATCTGACGCCACTCTGCGCGTGGGTCGAAGTTGATCTGCCATCCGGCGAGGTTGATCTCTTTCTTCGCCAAATCAGCTGGCGCGGCGGCGGCATCGACGATGGCCAACGTGTCGCCCTTGTGAATCAACATTTTTTTGCCATCGGCGGAGAGTTCGTAGCTGCGAATGTCGGCGAGTACGGTTTTGACTTCGATGTTTTCGTTGGCGATTGCGAGGGCTTTGAGTGTTGTCTTGGCGCCTTGTTCACTGGGGCGCGAGGTCCAGAAGAGAGCTTTCTCGGTTACGGAAAGTTCGCCGTAGTTTCCCGGTTCGACCGGGACTTCGTAGATGCGATCGATGATGTTGTTGAAATCGATCTTGACTGGTTTCTTTTCTTCCTTCTTATCTTTCTTCTCGTCTTTCTTGTCGTCAGTCTTTTCGGGCGCAGCTTTGGCGGGATCTGCGGGTTCGGTTTTCTTGTCTGTTTCAGGCGCGGGCTGATCTGACGGCGTTGGCGCTGGTTCCTTCTTTGGCTCTTCCTTTTTCTCCTCTTTCTTTTCTTCCTTTTTCCTGGCCTTCTCGGCCTCGTCTTTGGCTTGCTGCACTTCATCCATTGGCGCAAATGGCCAGCGTTGTCCCGGCGTCAGCCCCACTGCGTAAATCCGAGTCCGATTGTCGAAGAATGGTTCAGGCTGAAGCGGGCCCCAGGGGCTTGAAACTGTTGATTGCAAATTGCGATCTGAGAGGAAATAGAGCCACTTGCCATCGGTCGACCACGCTGGCGATGTTGAGTCGTAGCGATCGCTTGTGATGTAGTTTTTGCTGCCATCGGCAATGCTGTAGACCTTGATGCGGTAGGCGAAGTTGTCGACCTGCTCGGTATATGCGATGAACATTCCGTCGGGTGACCAAGTGAACGAAGAGAAGTTGTCGACTGCACCCTGATCGATCTGAACGTTGGTCTTCTTCTCGGTGTCGTAGAGCCACACGCGGAGGTCTTTGTCATCGTGCACGATGTACTTGCCATCGGGCGACGGAACAGACTGCCAACGGAGAACGGTGGCATCGGTCGTCAACTGAGCGACTTCGCCGACGCCGTTGGCTGGGGCCGTCCACAGTTCAACTTCGCCGGAGGTATCGGTGAGTGTAACAAGCGTCTTGTTGTCTTTGAGGAATTTCGCATCGCGAGAGCGTGAGCCTTCGAGTTGATGCAACTCAACCAATCGTCCTTGCTTGGCCTGAGCGACGAACACCTGGCCTCGCGCGGTTAGAGCAACTTTTTCGCCATCTGGCGAGATGTGAGCGCTGGTCATCCACTCGGTTGGTTTCTTGACCCAGCGCTCGCGCTGATGATCCATATCTGATTCGATACTGATATTGACCATTGACGACTTGCCGGTTGCGGTATCGAGCTTCCAGATGTCGGCACCCAATTGATACACAATTGTCCCACTTCCGCGGCTCATATTCGGTCCGATGACATCGAAGCCCTTGTGAGTGGTGATCTGCTTGAGGTCTTTGCCTTCGGCATTCATGGACCAGATGTTCATAGTGCCATCGCGGTCGGTTGCGAAGAAGACGCGGCCTTTATAGATCATGGGTCGCTTGGATGTGCCGTTGAAATCTTTGGTGAGGGGAACAGCTTCGCCCTTGCCATCCCATCGCCAGATTTGCTGAGCCGTGCCGCCTTGATAGCGTTTTGTGTTACTTCCCTGCATCGGCAGGCGAGTGAAAAAGATTGAACCGGTTTCAGGATCGATCGAACCATCAGAGGCTTGGGCGAGTTCTATCTGCTTTTTCTTGCCGCTGGCCATGTCGAGCATTACTAGTTGCGCATCTGGCAGGGTTGCCATGGCATTTGTGGTGTAGAGCAGTTTGCCATCGTGCGTGAAGCCGGTTGGTCCGCCGCTACGGCCGGATCCACCGTCCCATGTGCGGCGGATAGGGAGACCGCCACCAAGCGGCATGGTGTAGATTTCCAAAGGGCCTTCGTATTGGGCGTTGAACGCGAGCGTTGAACCATCATCAGAAACGAGCGGGGCAGACTCTTCACCTGGGTGAGAGGTGAGGCGAGTTGCTGTGCCGCCGTTTGCGGCAACTTTCCAGAGATCGCCTTCAGAGACGAAGACAATTACTTCATCGGTTGCCGCACCGGACCAGCCGCCGGAGGTGGCGGGCGCAATCGCGGGTGTGCGGCAGTATGCGGGGACTGCCGCGAGCGAGGAAACAGAACAGGTCATGCCGGCGGCGGCGACGATTGCGAAGACGGATGTACGATGCATGAGGACTCCGGAGGAGATTGCGCGTGGGGGTATATTACCACAACAACTGGTCTGCCGGGCGGGTAGTTGGATTAGCACGCTTCTAGAAGAAACTGGACATAGTCGAGGTAGTCGAACAGGTCAACAACCTGATCCCTGTTGACATCAGCCCCGGTGAGACCTTCCGAAAACGCCTGCACAAAATCCATGTAGTCGATAAATTCAACCTGACCATCACAATTGAAATCGGCGCGACAAAGAGTAAGTTGTGCAGATTCGCTGATCACCGTGCCGCACGAAGTTGTAACAACGCAACGGATGGAGCGGGGGATTCTAAACAACAACTCCTGAATATTCAGGTTTGGAGCATTTCCACCAAGGACTCTCCCAAGTTCACCCTGACCGTCTGAAAGATTGTTCCAGATTGCAGGACCATAATATTGTTTGACCTGCCATTGATACGTGATGGGTTCTGAAGCAACCACAGACACAGAGAAGCTAGCGCCCGAAGCAATACACCCCACCTGACCAACAGGTTGCAATTCGAAATGTGGGACCGTACAAGGCAAACGCAGCTCCCACGTTGCATTGGCTAAATTATTCGCGGAACCGCCGAAGACGACCGTCGCTTGCCGAGAGCTATCGAACGCCATGGCTTCTCCGGACAAGGCGTATGGCCCAGTGACATAGAGATTTGTCGCATGTAGCCCGTCCCAAAGAAATGTGTTGACACCTTCACTATTTCCATGAGCTACTGCAAGACCACGGGTCGAATCGAATGCCAATCCCGAGCTCCAGCCATTCCAGTTTCTAGCAGTCCACGTTAACCCATCCCACTCCCAAGTTCCTCCATTTCCATATCCCGCAGTGGATCCGCCATGCAAAACGGATACTCCTCGATAGGTGTCAAAAACCATCTTGGCCCCTCCTTGAGCAGGTGGCCCCGAGACCAGTCGTTCAGTCCAACTTGACCCATTCCATTCCCATGTGTCTCCCAAGTAAGTCTGTGGGTATGTGACATATCCGCCGAATAACACAACGACGCCACGAACGCTATCGAAAGTCATAGCTTGAGTTTCGCGCCGCGAGGGGCCCGTTGTGGCCCCCAATGACCAACTGACTCCGTCCCATAGCCAAGTGTCATTAAACGGGGTGCTTCCGGCCGCTCCGCCGAAAAGCACCGTCTGATTCCGAATTGAGTCGAATGCCATTGCGTGACGATTTCGAGGCCCTGGACCAACGACGGGAATCCGTGACCAACTTGTGCCAGAACGCTCCCATGTTTCACTGTTATAGGCTGACCCATCCCAGCCGCCGTACATCACGATTTTCTGACGCGCGGAATCATAAGACATCGCGTGCGCGTATCGGCCTCTTGGTGTCTCGGCTGGCGCAGACCATGTTGTGCCGTCATAGGCAAACAAGTCTGAAAATACTTCCTGAGTATTGGGATTAAGGCCGCCAAACGCAAGACTCGTGTGACGCACAGGGTCATACGCCATCGCATGTGAACTGCGCTGAGGTCCATCGGAGCGCTGTGTCCAGCGGGTTCCGTTCCATTCCCATACGTCTCTCAACACGTTATAATTGACGTCATATCCACCTGACATGACGGTCTTACGGCGTGCAACGTCATAGGTCATTGCGTGACTCGACCTCGCCGCCGGTCCGGAAGCGACAGTGAGATACCATGCGTTTCCGTCCCACTCCCAGATATCGGCGAGTCTTTGATATGAAGCGGACACTCCACCAGTAATGACATGCCGCCTGCGAACACTGTCGTATGCTGCAGCGTGGTAGTATCTCGCCAGCACCGGGGGAGTTACTACATTCCTTAGATTCCACGCCGTTCCATTCCACTCCCATATCTCTCGAAGAACATTGTTCGAAGTATCTGCGCCGCCAAATAGTACTGTAACGTTTCGAAAACTATCGTACAACATTGTGTGGCCATATCGCGGCGAAGGACCAGGTTCGTTTCGCTGGGTCCAAACGTCGCCATTCCATTCCCATGTGTCTCCAAGCCAAGTAACGTCCCTATACCCGCCGAAGAGAACCACTACGCCGCGGCCAGAGTCGTACGCGAGATCCGAGGCCGCCCGCGCAGGAGGACGGACACCCACACTTTGTCGATCGTCCCACTGAGTTCCATCCCATTCCCACGTATCATCTATCGCACGTCCATCGACATCCAAACCGCCAAATAGAACCGCCTTGTTCCTGAGACTGTCAAAGACCATAGAAAAACTTGAGCGACCTGGAGGCTGCATTTGTTTCCATGCCGGAGTTTGTGCCGACACCGCATTCGTTAGAATCACAAAGATGAACGCCAACGGAACCCTGATAGCGAGCAAGCAAGATTTCATGGCTAGTTCTCCTGGCCAGACGCCCATCTTGAACGGACGTCCCCAGTCGGTAGCGTACCACAAATCGCTTTGATTGAAAGTGAATTTGCACTATCTCTCGCCCTAACGATTGGCGTCCAATTGTGCTTGCGGTGTGCCCGCCGTTTCGAAACTCCCGCAGGCAACTTAACGACTAAGTAGCTTGAACGTGAATTCGCAGGATTGTCTCGATCTCAGGCTTCAGCATGTTGCCGGTCGCAACTTTGAGTACGAGTTCAACCAGGTCTTCGTTGCTGATATTCAATTCGACACCGTTCATCTCGAGGAAGACGATTGCAACTACCGCGCCTGCTCGCTTGTTTCCATCCATGAACGGGTGATTTTGAACAACGTGAAAGAGGTAGGCACTCGCGATCGCGAGTACACCATCATGCAGCAATTGCCCTTGAAAAGTGGCTTGCGGTGTTGCAATAGCTGATTCCAGCAGTCCCATGTCGCGAACGCCGCGCTCGCCGCCAAAGAGAGCGATTTGTTTGTCGTGAATGATCAGCACATCGTCGAGGGTCAGAAAATCATGGCTCATCGCACTACTCCGCAAGTTTCTTCAGGGCCTTTGCATACTTTGCATTTGTCTTGTCGATCGCGTTCTTGAGGCGTTCTGCGCGATTGTCCGGACCTGCGAGGGTCACTATCAGTGACTTTCCATCGGTCGAAACTTCGAGCGGCGAATCGGGCTCGATGTTGAGCAATTCCATGATGGGGCGATCGATGACGAGGGCGTAGCTGTTTCCGTGCTTCGTGAGAGTCTTGATCATTGAAGGGCTCCTTCAAAACTGCATTGACGAACAAAGTATATCCTTTGTATTTACAATCAACTCTACAATGATAAACTAAAACCAAGAAAACCCTCCATCGCTAGAGGGGTTTCTATAGTTATAGGACTCTACAACTTACTTCTTGGCGTTGATCGTCACCGAGCCATTGCTGGTCTTGATCTTTGAAGACTCGCCGCTGCCGAAGGAGTGGGTCAGCGATTTTCCTTTGGTGACCGTTGCATCGCCGGCTTTGAGCACGCAGGAAGCGTTGCTGGTTGACGCATCGACCGTGCCGGTAAACGCGGCACCGACATCGAGCGTGACAGAGCCGTTTGAGGACGCGAGATTGACTGGACCCTTGGCATCATCGGCGAGAGCGATAGTGATTTTGCCGTTCGATGTTTTGGCGTTCACCTGGGCGTGTGCTCCAGTGACGTTGATTGCGCCGTTCGAACTGCTGACATCGAGTTCGCCATCGCTATCGGCCACCGTGATTGCGCCGTTGCTGGAGTGGAATTTGCTTGGTCCGAGCCGCCCGGTGGCTTTGATCGCGCCGTTGCTGGTTTTCAGCACTGAACCCTTGCATTTGGGAACACGAATGGCGAGGCTGGCACCTTCGCTGCCCAGGCGCTTGCCATCGGGCCATTGCACTGAGACAACGATGCGGTCGCCTTCGACTTTTGTAATAACGTTGGTCTGGTCGAGACGTTCCTGGGTAGTAGCGCGAATGCTGGCTTCAACTTCAACTTCACTTGAGTCCCAGACTTGAACATCAATTGCGCCGTTCTCAGATTGCACATCGAGAGTCCGGTCGCCTTGAACTGGAGTTGAACTTTTGGTGACCGCCTTGTATGTGGCAGCCTGCATGCCTGTCCAGCCGCAACCAACAACGCCAGTAGCAAGCAAAGTTGAAATTCCAAGAACGAGAGCGAGTTTGCGAGCCATAGGGGACCCTTCCAGAAGGAATGTATCAGAGCTTGAGAGAATATCTATTGGAAGAGATGCGCAAGAGTTTCAGGCTGGTGGCAGAATCAAAGGTCAAGGAAAGAAAAAGAGGATATTGGCCGCGAAATTCAGCAGAAACCGCGGCATTTGCCGCCACTTGAAACGAGGTCTGGAAGCCATTGGCCTTGCCTTTGTCCGCCCTTTTCTACTTGTTGGGATTCGGCGTTCAGGAGTTTCCGTCAGGCCAAAGTGCTCAGATTTACATGAGCGGATTTGCAAGTTTTGAGACGAGCCGTTAGGCTGCATTCCCAGAGACGTACCAGGCTGGAGTTTGAACGGGTGGACCGAACATACTCTGCCCCGATTCAATTGATCAACATCAGAGCAACCCAGCATGAGTAACACCCCGTCAGCCAGTTCAGAACTTGACATACCCGAAGTTGAGAACAAGTCCAACCTTTTCAAGATCATCTCGGCTTCATCTGCCGGAACGTTGATCGAGTGGTACGACTTCTATATCTTCGGCGCACTGGCAACCACGCTTGCTTCGCATTTCTTTCCTGAGGGACCAGGCGCGACACAACTCCTCTCGACGCTGGCGACGTTTGCGATTGGGTTTGCGGTGCGTCCGTTTGGCGCACTTTTCTTTGGTCGACTGGGCGACCTGATCGGGCGCAAGTACACATTCATGATCACGCTGCTGTTGATGGGTGGCGCGACATTCTTGATTGGCGTGCTTCCCGGATACAAGGTCATTGGATGGGCCGCGCCAGCAATTCTCATTGTTCTGCGATTGCTTCAGGGGCTCGCACTTGGCGGCGAGTATGGCGGCGCCGCCACGTATGTCGCGGAGCATTGTCCGGATGGAAAGCGCGGTTACTACACAGCGTGGATTCAGACCACGGCGACGCTGGGATTATTCGTTTCGCTGATGGTCATCATCGGGTGTCGAACTATCTTGAGCAAAGATGATTTTGATGCGTGGGGTTGGCGCATTCCTTTCTGGGTGTCGCTGTTCCTGGTTGGATTTTCGTATTACATTCGCCGCAAGATGAGCGAATCGCCGCTATTTCAGAAGATGAAGGCATCGGGAAAGGGATCGAAAACACCGATCCGCGATTCATTTGGCAACTGGACGAACTTGCGGCTGGTGCTGATTGCTCTCTTTGGCGCAACGGCCGGCCAGGGTGTGGTCTGGTACACCGGTCAGTTTTATGCGATGACGTTTACGAAAGCAGTTTTAGCGATTGATGCGACGCAGGCGGAGTACATCGTTTCTATTGCTCTTCTGGCGGCGACACCATTCTTCATTGTGTTTGGAGCACTTTCCGATAGAATCGGGCGAAAGCCGATTATTCTTGCGGGATGCGCGCTTGCCATTGCGTGCTATTACCCGATATACAGCGCGATGATTTCTGCGGCGAATCTCAAAGACCCTGCTCGATACACGCTGGTTGACAACGGAGTTGTGCCACTGGGAGAACCGAAAGTGGTCGTTACCAGCGCTGACGCGGCCAAAGGCATTGCGGGCAAGACCGACACCATTACCAAAGCAACTCACACGTACAGCGATGGCACAGTAAACACAGTCACAACTACGGTGAGCCAGCCAGCCGAGTCTGGTAAAACGGCAACATCAACAAGCAAGTCTTCGATCAAGTTTGCTGGACTGACTTCGAAGCCCTCACTGATTCTGATTGGCCTTATTTTCATCCAGGTGCTTTTTGTCACGATGGTGTATGGACCGATCGCCGCGTTTCTTGTAGAACTCTTTCCGACGCGGATTCGGTACACATCGATGTCGCTCCCCTACCACATCGGAAACGGCATGTTTGGCGGCATGGTTGTCTACCTTGGTCCATTGCTAGTCGCCAAGACCGGCAACAACTTTGCCGGGCTCTGGTATCCAATGGCGATCGCCGCGATTACGCTGGTTGTTGGCGCAATCTTCATCAAAGAAAATCGAAATGTGACGATGCATACCAACACGTAACGTGAGGTAGTGAGGAGTGTTGAAAGTGGCTACGAGTAATGGGAATCAGGCTTGTATGACTGGCTCGCTTGCGCCGTTTTTGGGAGCCTCCTTGGTTTTGGCCAGGTGCGCGAGGAATTCCGCCGCCCACTTGTAAATATTGTTTTCTTCAACCCGAAGGCGCATTCGAGTCATGCGGTGGCGACGATCTTTGGGGTCCATTTCAACCGCAAGACGGATCGCTTCTGCGAATTCCTCGGTGTCATATGGATTGACAATAAGCGCCTCGGGTAAATCACGTGCAGCGCCGGCAAACTCTGAAAGAATGAGCACCCCGTCGCGTCCCAGTTCGTGATCATCCTGACCCTGTTCCGAGTGCGCAGAGACGTATTCCTTGGCAACCAGATTCATGCCGTCATGCAACGAACTGACAATGCACACTTCAGCCATCCGCATAAACGCGTAGACCTTGGCGCTGTTGTGGTGATCGACCTCAAAGTGGATCGGCTTCCAGCTATCCGCCTGGAATTTCCAGTTGATGGCGTCGGCCATTGCTTCAAGTTCAACAACCAGATCGCGGTACCTTGGAATATGCGTTCGGCTGGGCGCGCCGAGCTGGACAAAGGAGAACCTGCCGCGATGCTGAGGGAATTTCTCAAAGAACCGCTCGATTGCACGGAACCGCTCGGCGATTCCCTTGGTGTAATCGATGCGATCGACGCCTACGCCAATGATTACATCCTCAAGACCCATCGTTTGCTTGTAATTGGCGATCTGATTTTTAAGATCTTGACCGGTAGCGACTGATTTTTCCTGCCAGCTCTGAACACTGATCGGGAATGGATGGACAATCGATCGATGGCCTTTGATTTCAGCTGAGAACCGATCCCAATCGAGCCGGGCTTCAACCATTCGATCAACGGTGTCGAGGAAATTATTGCAATGCTGCTGAAGATGAAAACCGATCAGGTCGGCACCGAGCATTCCATGAAGGATTTCGACGCGGTACGGGCAGATGCGGAATGCTTCAGGGTTTGGCCAGGGAATGTGCCAGAAAATACCAACTCGAAGATCGGGGCGCGCGGCCTTGATCATTCCGGGTACAAGTGCGAGTTGATAATCCTGCACCATCACTACTGCGACTTCAGACCCGATTTCTTCAAGTGTTGCATCGGCAAATCGCCGGTTTGCACGCACGTATTGCTGCCAATCGGAGGTTCTAAAAACGGGCCGCTCGTGGGTCAGGTGACAGAGTGGCCAGAGGCCTTCGTTTGAGAAGCCGTAGTAATACCCCTGTTCTTCCTCTTTCGTGATCCACACGCGGCGAAGGGTGTAACGCGGATCATCTGGCGGCACACTGATACAACTGCTCGAATTTGTAGTTTGGCGATCTGCATCGCCCGAACCATGCGCCACCCACAGACCGCCGCAGGCTCGGAGCACCGGATCAAGGGCGGTCACCAGACCGCTTGCCGGGGTCACAAGCTGCGGTTTTCCATCCTGCATCTGATGCATGTAAGGTTCGCGGTTACTTACCACAACCAGCTGCTGTCCATTCAGGGAATCAAGCGCGTGAGCCTTGAGCCGGTCTCTTGTCCATGCGCGTTCAGAACGCACAATGTCCTGCGCTTCGTCCCATTCTTTTCTTCGAGACGCTCGAAAGCTCGCCGCGAGATGCTCGCTTTCATCTGCGAGCCAACTCACAGGCAACCCACGCGGCGGAGACTCAGCGACATTGCCAAAACGCAGGCGCCGCATCCACTGCGCGAGGAGGTGGAGTGGTCGTTCAAAAAGCGCCCATGCCAAACCAGATGCCCATGCAAAGAGGCCCAGGGTTACGCAAAATGTCCAGATTACGCCGCGAACCATGCCGCGGGTAAGGCGATCTTCGAGGTAAAGCGCATCGTGAAGCACGACGACTGCACCGGTGGTCGAGGAGTCTTTGCCCAGGATTGGGAGCACCAGCACATGAAATGAACCGACATCACCTCGGACCAACGACGCATGTTCGACCTTTGATTCCAGAACCTGACTTACTGGCGCGAGAATGACCGATTCAAGATCTGCGACTCCTTCGCCCGAGGCAACCAGCTTTCCATTCTCCCGAAAGACAGCGAAACCAAGAAGTCTGGAGTATCCCTCGAGTCGCTGACCAAGTGCGGGGAGAACTTCAGAATCGGTTTTTTCCAGTGCCTGTGCCACATTTGGAGCAAGGCGATGCGCGAGCAGGCTGGCACGTTTAGAAAGATCGTCCAATCCGGTTCGCTGCTCACTTGCAATCTGTTGCCAACTGATAGCGGCGGTCGCTATGCCTGCCACGCATGCAATCAATAAGCCGAAGCGAAGCGACTTGGGGACCGCGATTTTTTGTTTCTCGCTCATGCAATTCCCTTTACGTGCCCGGCCCGAGGTGAGTTTCCTGATTCACTTGAGGTTTCTCCATGCTCTGAAAGTGCCACAGCGGAATTGATCACTGCGACATGCGAATATGCCTGTGGGATATTGCCCAGCGCAGTGTGAGAGGAAGGATCGTGCTGCTCAGAAAATATTCCAGTTGGACCCGCCTGATTGATGAAGTCATCGAACAGTTCACGGGCCTCTCGAATGCGACCTTGCTTCACCATCGCTTCTATAAGCCAGGATGTGCATAGATGAAATCCGCCCTCGCGGCCAGGCAGGCCATCTTCATAAAGGTATCGGTAGACCACCGGGCCGCGGCGCAAGCTGTTCTCGACTGCCGAGACAGTGCGTGAAAATCTAGGATCGTCGATGCTGACCAGACCGACGAGCCCGGTCAGGAGCGAAGACGCGTCGAGATTACTGTTGCCATATGAAGAGGTGAACGCACCAGCTTCAGCATGAAAGCCGTTTGCGAGAACATCTTCACGTATCTGTTCCCGCAACTTCAACCAACTCGGATTTGGCGCACCCACCATGTGCTCATGTACAACCATGGCGCGATCGACTGTGTGAAAGCACATCACACGGGAGTGGACGTGGTGTCGCTTTGGGCCGCGAATCTCCCAGATTCCATGATCTGGTTCTTTCCATCGTGCCTCGACTGCCTCCACCATGGCGCGAGTCACGCGCCAGTGATCGGGAGCGACCGGCGCGCCCGACTCAACAAGCGAAGCCACCAGGTCTGCGATTGGACCGAAAACATCCAATTGCACCTGTTGCGCCGCGGCGTTTCCCACTCGCACCGGGCGACTCTGTCCGTACCCGTTCAAGCAGCTGATCTCTGCTTCGGGGCCAAGTTCCTGACCGGAAACAGTGTAGATTGGATGCAATCGATCCGGGCTGTCGCAGTGTTCGAGAACTCCATACAACCACTCGAGCAGGCGCATGGCAGTACCTGTGTTACCCAGTCGCAGCAAAGATGATGCCGCGAGGGCCGAATCGCGCGGCCAGCAGTATCTGTAATCCCAGTTGCGGCTGCCGCCCAGGTGCTCTGGCAAACTCGTGGTGCCGGCTGCCGCGATTGCGCCAGTTGGGCCATAGCAGAGAGCTCGAAGCATCAGGGCGCTGCGCCGCACATGGCCAGAGTGCAGCGGTGGAATTCGCAAGCTTGCTGACCACGCGCTCCAGAATTTTCGGGTCGTCTCGCGACGGACCGTCTCCGCGTGAAAGTGCGCCCGGGTGCTGCCTGTGCCGTAGCGCAGTTCCAATACCAGCGGCGACCTTGAAAGTTCGAATTCACTCTCGGCGGTGTGATGTGGCCCATCCTGCAGGATTGTCCAGACTACGCCCGGCGCGTGCAGCATGATCGGATCCTGGGGGCCCTCGATCTCCAGCACGCCGTCGCGAATTGACATGAACGTGGGGACGCGGCCAAAATCAAGGCGCGGCGCAAACCGAATCTTGATGCGACCTGTTCCTTCAACAACGCGGACTAGATCAGTGCGACCTGCTCGCTGATAAGCTCTTCCCCCGGCGCAATCGAGATAATCGGTCACCGTGCATGCGGGCCAACTTGTTCTCAATATGAGTGAATCCTCGTCGTATGCCTGTGTGCCTGGTCCGGCATCGCCTGCAGGAGATATCTCAAAGAATCCAGCTGCCGGGCCGCCCAGAAGTTCTGCGAAAAGCGCTGGTGAATCAATCCGCGGCAGGCAAAGCCAGACGAGCCGTGCGCCAGGAGCTACCAGCGCAATAGTTCGTTGATCTGACAATACCGCGTGATCTTGAATCGGAACGAGGCGCCGCTCGGCGAGCCACTTTATCCGTTCTTCCAGAATTCGGTTCAACAACTCGTCGACATCGCACACTGAACCGATACGAAAACGAGCAAGGGTGTCGCCGGGACCAACTTTGACTCCGGCATCTCCTGCGCTAAGGGCCGCAAACGCGCTTTCATCAGTAAGATCATCGCCGATGAAAACTACGGAAGTCGCGCCCGTGCGGTGCCTCAAATAACGAATTGCATCTCCTTTGCAGACCTTGTCGACGGCAAATTCGATCACCATTGATCCAAGTCGCGTCGACAGACTCGTGTACTGTTCTTTCAGCCTAAGCACAGTCTCAACTGCGGGCATTACATCCGCATCTGACACTTCGCGATAATGAAACGCGACTCCTCGAGCTTTGGGTTCCAATCGCGCGCCTGGAAATCTCTGAACAATTGCAGCCAGTGATTCTGTTACCTGCTGCAATTCCAGACGATGAAGCCAGGCGACCTCTGCCGGAATTTCTCCATCCATCTCTGCGCCGTGACTTCCGGACAATGTGGCTGTAGAGAGTTCGATCAGACGCGTGCGCAAATCGACGAGTCCGCGACCCGACACCACTGCTGCGTGTGTGTGGGGCAGCCGTCCGATCTGCTGCAACGCTGCAACAGCGCGAGGAAGCGCCGTGGCCATTGCGGGGTCATCGACAATCGGGGCCAGAGCGCCGTCAAAATCGCTTGCAATCAACAGCACAGGCGCCGAGACCACCGCTTGAATGATGCGATCAACCTCAGATGCCAAGTCAATGTCTCCTCTGGCCCCCCATCAAAGACATCCAAGCGACTGTAAGGACAATACAACAATCAGCCAATTGAGACATGGAAGTAATGCAGAAAGCCAGCAAAAACAACGACTAGGGAACACTTCCCCTATTTGCGAACTTCACCAGGGTGACCAGACTGACGCATGGGTCGCTTGAATGTAAATAGAACATACCGCGAGCTGCCTTCAAAACCGTTCGTGTCGCACACTGCAACCAATTCCCATCCATCAAGGCCGAGCTCGTTTAGTTCTTTGTCGATCTTGTTGACATCAACATGGCCACCCATGAACCCCTGCGCCTCGACCTTGTGTGTGTAATACTCCCACTGCATTTTTCTGACTCCCGGTAGGACAAGCGAAACATGCCCGATGGCTTTCGCCGCCGGGCATGTAGTTTAGAGGGAAAATGCGTTCGCGGTTTCATGCCGCGGCTTCTGGGAGAAACTCAGTCTCTGCGGCGGCGACAGCTGAATCAACTCCAATTCAGATGGCCTGTCGCACTACTAAAGATGGCAGCTCGAATACGACCACACCCGAAGTTGCTCTCGCCAGATTTGGAGATTCGCCGCGGAAATCAGCGCAGTTTCAATACACCATTACTGAACTGGCTGGGCAGGGGCTTCAGAGGCTGGCCGCTGCCGAGCGGAATATTCCAGTCGATTGTCCCATACACCTCATCGAGCACGTCGTATGCAAGTTCTCGGTCTTCATCTGGCAGGTAGCGTGCAGCGCCGAGACCAACGTTGGCAGCAGAGAGAGTTCCTCGCAATGTACTGAGATGTGCGAGTCGCTGCTGCCGCATTGGTTCGTTCAAAGAAAGCACTTTGGTCTGCTCGACCTTCAGCGCAGTTTCAACTCGATCGGACTTGCTTCGAAGCTGATCCAGTCGTGAAGTTGCGCACCCTGTGGTGATCAATAACAATGCGCCGAGAAGAATGGCTTTCATCCGATAAGCATACGAGTCTGGATAGTCCGCGAACCTCTTGAAACTGTGACATTTCGTGCTGATTCGGGAATCTTGCTTGTGTTTCGGGCGACGCCGAATTATCTTGGCGTATCGAACTACAACCGTTGCCTCTACCACCAGTGCCGGTCCCCGTGTGGGAGATCGGCACTGTTTTTTTATTCCCACGATGCTGGCAGTGGAGCCCAGCCTTTTTCGACCAACTGTCCCAAGCGGAACTTCACATCCCGCGTCAGCATTCGCTCGATCTCGGTCTTTCGCAGATTCGTTTGGACGCTCGCCGCAACCTCGATATTCTCACCTTTGTTCTTAACCACTATTTCACCCTGCAGGCCGTGAACTCCTTGCAACTGGAAGGTCGCGGTATCGGCGGCATCCGAAAAATCATCGCTAAGTACTGCGAATTCGTTGGGCCCCACCGCCGCCTGAATTGCCGCGGGAACATGTTGCCATTTCCCTGCCGCTAGATCAGGGTTGATATCTCGCGCGGTGAGTGCTGGGCGCGAAAGACCGCATCCGGAGATCACAATCGCCGCGCTGAAACCAGCTACCCAGATCATGTTAGTAAAACGTTTGCAGGTCCATTTCATGTTATCGGTCCACAATCGTTCGCCTTGGCCCTATCTTTGAGCCGATCTCCACAAGGTACACTCTATTAGCCATACCCGCCACTTTTGGAGCCTTCACAGGTTGGAAATTACAGTCAAAGTACCCACAGGCAGCGAGCGCACCGGCGTCTTAGGCACCTTTGAACGCAATCTCAAAATGATCCGCGAGACGCTTGGTGTCGCGATCATTGCTCGCGATGGCATTGTCGTTGTCAAAGGCGAGCGTCCCGCCGTTGTCGCCGCACGCAACATCCTCTCACGCCTGGCCGCATCGGCCGAAAATGAACGAGAGCTTGAACGTTCCGAGATGCTCGATCTCATCAGCCAGGAAACTTCCCGCGTTGAGCGCGAAAAAGATGCGATGCCCGAAATCTCACAGGAACGTCAAACTGGGCATTGGGATGGCTCGCTGAATGTCTACTCCGGCGGCCGCGCGATCAAGCCCCGCACTCCGAATCAAGACATCTATATGCAGGCGATTCGCGATCACGATGTGGTCTTTGCGATCGGACCTGCCGGCACCGGCAAAACCTACCTTGCGGTCGCGGCCGCAGTCCACCTGCTCAAGACCGATCGCGTTGCCAAGATTCTGCTCGTTCGGCCCGCTGTTGAAGCCGGTGAGAAACTTGGCTTCCTTCCCGGCGATTTGCAGGCCAAGGTCAACCCCTACCTCCGCCCTCTGCTCGATGGCCTGAATGACATGATGGACTTTGCGACGATCCAGCGTTTTATGGAAAACGATGTGATCGAAGTCGCACCACTTGCTTACATGCGCGGCCGCACGCTCAACAACGCCTGCATCATTCTTGACGAGGCTCAAAATAGCACCAAGTCGCAGATGAAGATGTTCCTCACACGACTGGGTCATGGTTCCAAAATGATCGTCACAGGCGATGTCACGCAGATTGACCTCGATAACCCGAGAGATTGCGGCCTTATCGACGCCGCACACCGACTCCGCGATACCCGCGGCATCTCCATCATCCAACTTGAAAAGAAAGATGTAGTCCGCCACCCGATTGTGCAGCGCATCATTGAGGCATACGAAGAAAAGCCTCGCATCGGACAGACATTTGACCCTGATCAACCGGAGCAAGATCGCTAGTGCCAGCCAAAGACGGCCCATCTCGAGTCGGCGATCTTGCTGAGGGCATTCGAGCCCGACGCTGGCTTGATGGCGGCGCACTGGGCTGGATCGGTCGCTTGTTTGTAGCGATGAGCTCGCAGCAGCTTGTCGTCGCAGTCATCGTCGGAATCGCGTTCGCTGTGGTGTGCACGTTTATCGCAAACTGGTCGCGCCAGCGCCCGCTTGTTGCGGTTGGACGGATCATGACTCAGACGCACGTGGTTCGCACGCAAATCTCTAGCATTGATCTGGCCGCAACCGAACAGGCGAGAGAGACAATCAAAGCGCAGACGCCGCGAGTATACATAGCGGATACGAATCGACTCGATGAAATCCGGGGCAGTCTTGACAACCTCCCGATCACTGTCGCCGGAGTTCCGGATCTCTCATCGCTTGACGAATCAGTGCGTGAAAAATTCCAACTCACACACGACCAGCTCATCGCGCTTCAGAGCGAAATGAACGGCACAGAACCAACTGATTCGTGGAAAAACAAGGTAGAGTCTGCAATCGCGCAGCTTGAGTCTCGTCCGCTCCTCAACTTTGATGCGTGGCAGAAATCCACACAGGAAGGCCGCCACAGTCGAGTCCGCCTCATCATCGGAGATCGCACTTTTCCCGTACCCCGCGGCGAGCTTGTCAACGTCGACGACGCAGCCCGATTGCGGGAATTTGCCAACATCATCGCGCGCGATGCGGGCTTCATGCCGCCGATCCGCGAAGCTGTTGTTTCGTTCCTGACGACTGGCGCCAAGCCGACGTTTCGGTTTGACGAGGCGACGACATTGCTCGATCAGAACATCGCGGCCGAACGCGTCGGCCAGGTCTATCGAACCAATCCGCCCGGACAGGTGATCTTCAAGGTTGGAGATGTGCTCTCGCAGCCCCAACTCGATCTCTATCGAACTGAGATTCGAGAGTATGAAGGTCAGCTGGACTTCAAGAAACGAGCTTTACGAGCTGTCGGGCTGAGCATTCTGGTTGGCGGAATTGCACTGGCAATCGCGGCGTATGCGGCGCTTTTTGTGCCGCGACTGAGACGTGACGGGGCACGCATGCTGGGCATGGCTGTCATGCTTGCGACGTTGCTTTTTGTCGCTGTCATCCTCACCGTCGCCAACCCCGCGCTGGCGCCGATTTCAGTTGTGGCCCCGACCGTGTTTGCATCGATCGTCGTGGCGATTGCGTATGAACAGCGCGTCGGCCTCGCATTCGGGGTGCTTCACGGGTTGCTGGTCTGTATCGCGCTTGATCAGGATGCAGGCGCATTTGCATGCATCATTTCTGGTGTTGCAACGGCCATCTGGCAGCTTCGCGAAGTACGTGATCGAACATCGGTCATTCGCATGTCTGTCACGATCAGCCTGGTTGTGGGAATTGTCACAGTGCTGATCGGCCTCATCGAGCGCCCGATTAACACGTTTAGTCTCATGCAGCTTTTCACCGATGCTGGCTGGGTGTGCCTGGCGATGCTGGTACTGGGCGGCGTCACACTCTTTATTCTGCCATTGATCGAACGCGGCTTTGATGTTGTGACTTCGATGACACTGATTGAGCTGCGCGATCCCAAGCAGCCGCTCTTGCGTGAATTGCAGATTCGCGCTCCTGGTACCTACAACCACTCGCTCAATGTCGCATCGATCGCGGAGGCCGCGGCGGAAGCGATTAAGGCTGACAGCCTGCTGACGTACGTCGGTGCGCTCTACCACGACTGCGGAAAGATGAATAAGCCGGAGTACTTTGTTGAGAATCAACTCGGCGGACCCAACAAGCACGAGAAGCTCAATCCCGCGATGTCGCTGCTTTTGATCGTCGGGCATGTGAAGGATGGCGTTGAACTTGCGCGCGAGTTTGGTGTGCCGCGCCAGCTTCGGCACTTTATCGAGAGCCATCACGGCACGACACTCGTCGAGTTCTTCTTTCACCGAGCCAAGCAACTTGCCAAAGATGAATCCAGCCGCCAGCACGAGAAGAACCCGCAAGAGCCCGATGACACGCATATTCCCGAGGAGTTTGAATATCGCTATCCAGGCCCCAAGCCGGTCACGCGCGAGGCCGCGATTCTGATGATTTCAGATGCGGTGGAAAGTGCAACACGCACGCTCACCGAGCCCACACCCAGCCGCATCGAGGCCCTTGTTCGCACGATTGCCAGCAAACGCCTGCTCGATGGACAGTTTGATGATTGTGACTTGACGCTGAAAGACCTGAACCTGATCGTGGAATCTGTGAGCCGCACGGTGACGAGTATTTACCATGGCCGCGTGGTGTATCCGGGTGGAAGTCCGGCGCGACGGATTGAGCGGTCGGCGTGAACTTGGAAAGTGTTGCAGGGTGCCAAAAGGCACTGCGAAAAGCTTGACGATCGCGGTCAAAGCCAGAAAAAGAAAGTGGAGCGGAAGGGATTCGAACCCTCGACTTCTACCTTGCAAAGGTAGCACTCTACCAATTGAGTTACCGCCCCGTTTGGGTCCGGAGTATAGGTTCGGGTTTTACGGAAATCTGCTTCTTTGCGGACGTGATCGGACGTGATTCAGGCTTCCCAAAACCGGTTTCTGTGCTCCGAGACCTTGTTCATCGGCAAAAGAGACCCGGAACAGGAGGCCTTCGAGCGAACGTACACTTGTTTGTATGGCGAATAGAACTGCTTCTCATTATCGCGGGGCCAGCCGGGCTTTTATGCGAGCTTTTGTTCGGATCGTCCTGTGCGCTGTGGCAGTCGTCATTGGATTTGGCGCAGTAGCGCAATCCGCGACGCCTGGCGGTCCAGCGACCCCGCCCGTGGCCTCGAGCATAAAGGCCGTGCCAGCATCTCGCCTCGCCAAGAACATCGTCATCATCACGATTCACGACCCCATTGATCGAGTGACCGCAAATTCGGTCTCGCGCCGATTCAACGAGGCTCAGGCAGGCGGCGCCGATCTGATAGTTATTGAACTCGACACTCCCGGCGGCGAAGTCGGCGCAGTGCTCGACATCTGTTCCACGATCAAACAATCACCCATCCGCACCGTCGCATGGATCAACACACAGGCTTACTCAGGTGGCGCACTTGTCGCGCTGGCATGCAACGAGATCATTGTCAGCGATCCGGTTTCCATGGGAGATGCCAAGCCAATTGCAGCTGGGCCGATGGGAATGCAGTCGGTCGACAAAGACATGTTGATGAAGATCCTGCCGCCCTTGATTGGGTCGGTGGTGGATTCAGCGCAGCGCCGAAACCGTGCCGCCGGTCAGTATGTTTACGATGAACTGCTGGTGCAGGGAATCATTGTTTCAGATGCAGAACTTTGGGAAGTTGAGAACACTGCAACGGGCCAGCGCATGTGCGTCACCAGCGCGGAATTCAGGATGCTATTCCCGGATCTGCCAATGGATGGCACGCCGATGCTCGCGGGAGCAAGCTCAGTTTCGCGGCAGAATTTGCCGCCGCGTGCGCCTCCGGTGAACCTGCCACCGCCGCCGGGAGTTGATGCTCCCGCTGCTACAGACCCTGCGACAACGCCTCCTGCTCCCGGCGATATTTCATTTGTCGGTGCATCTCCAGCCGCTCAAAAGACCGCCGCGACTGTGGGCGATGCGGGCGAAGGACTGCTCAGCGTCCCAAGTCTGCGGCCAAAGTTGTCGCTGCTGGACCGCGGAAAATGGCGGTTTATTGGCAAGGTTTCAGCGGGAACCGGCCCACTGGTGTTCAATGCACAGGAAATGGCATACTTCGGATTTGCTGAAAACGTGAATTCATCGAACGTGCTCGAACCGATTCGAACTGATGCCGATCTCAAGGCATATTTCTCAGCACTGACTATCACACGACTCGATCAATCATGGGTTGAAGACTCGATCGGATTCTTGAGTAACCCCATAGTTCGCGGCATCCTGATCGTGATATTTCTGGTTGGGATCTTCATCGAAGGCGCTCATCCTGGTCTCTTTGTTCCCGGAATTATCGGTGGCCTGGCACTCGTCCTGCTCATCGCACCACCACTTCTCACAGGGTTTGCAACCTGGTGGGCCGCGGCGGCGATTCTTGCAGGACTTGTGTGTATTGGCATCGAGCTATTCGTTATACCTGGCACGATGATCCCAGGATTGCTGGGCTTTATACTTCTCTTTGGCGGGCTTGTCGGAACTTTCGTGCCCACCGGCGGCAAGATTCCCGGCAATTCCATGGGGCAGGATATTTCTCTGGGCCTGGCCACTGTTGTGCTGTCGATGGGGACCGCGCTTCTGGCTATGTTCTTCCTGGGCCGATATTTTGGAAGTATGCCGCTATTGAAGCGCATGATCCTGCCAAACCCGGATCAACTCGAGGAAGAAGGGGTAGACCTGCAAGTCCCGGCGATGAAGCTTGGCGACGAGTCAGATATCTGCGTGGGGGCAGTGGGCACGGCTATCTCATCTCTGCGCCCAACGGGAACTGTTGAGATTGGAAATCAGGTCATTGATGCAAGTGTGGAACTTGGATTTGTATCTGCCGGAGCGACGGTGCGAATTGTTAAAATAGTGTCCGGAAGAGTAATCGTGGTGATGGAAAAGGATGGTCCCCCGCCGCCGCCGATTGCGGATATGCCCATACCCTCGGAAAAGGATTTTTGACCCATGGGTGAAATGCTGATCTGGGGACTCGCGTTACTTGCACTTGCAGCGCTGCTGATAGCGTCGGAAGTCTTCATTCCATCGGCCGGGATTATCTCTGCATTGGCGGCGATCTCGGCAATCAGCGGCGTGGCGTGCTTGTTCAAGCATTCGACGACCTGGGGATTCGTAGGCATAGGAATGGTCGTTTTGTTCGGCCCCTTGCTGTTTTTCGGGCTTGTGAATATCTGGAGGAACACCGCACTTGGAAGGAAAGCGATTGGCGCACCTACCGAGGAAGAGGTGCTGGCGAAGTCCCAGGAGGCGGAGGCAGAACGTCAACGCCTGGCAGCATTAGTAGGCGCAGAGGGCGTGACTTTGACCGATCTGCGGCCGGTTGGACTGGCCGAAATTAACGGCGAGCGTCTTGAGGTATTCGCCGAGACTCGATTGATTGAGAAGGGGACGCGGGTCAGGATCACGATTGCCGAGGCGAATCAGATTAAGGTTCGGCCGATCGCCTGAATCGCACAGGCATGACTGCAAAGCTGCAGGAATCAGGCTGGGATGCTGCGAAACACCCAACGCCATTGCTCGCTATACTGGGGCCTTGATTTCGAACTAGATTTAAGCGAGACTAACTATGCCTCAAGCAGTATGGTGGACACTTGGAATCGTCGGCGGCCTCATTCTCTTTGTGGTGTTCTTTGCACTCTTCGGCTTCGTGAACCTCTGGGTTCGAGCGCTCGCTTCAAACGCGCACGTGGGTCTGTTTGAAATCTTCTTCATGCGCCTGCGAAACGTTGATCCCCGGATCATCGTTTTCAGCCGTATTCGCGCAGTGAAGGCCGGACTCGACATCAGCACCAACCAGCTCGAGAATCACTATCTCGCAGGTGGTCGCGTTTCTAACGTGGTCAGCGCGTTGATCGCTTCAAAGGCCGCTCGCATCGATCTCCCGTGGAACGTTGCCACAGCAATCGACCTGGCAGGGCGCGACATTCTCGATGCGGTCCAGACTTCGGTAAACCCCAAAGTCATTGACTGCCCAAACCCAAGCGGCCCGCGCCCCACGATCGACGCAGTCGCCCAGGACGGCATCCAGCTTCGTGCAAAAGCACGTGTGACAGTAAAGACCAAGATCAGCGGCCTGGTCGGTGGTGCAACTGAAGAAACAATCATCGCGCGCGTCGGTGAAGGTATCGTGACAACCATTGGCTCAGCCAAGACGTACAAAGAAGTTCTTGCCAGCCCCGACAACATCTCCAAGACCGTACTTGCCAAAGGCCTTGACTCTGGCACCGCATTTGAAATTCTCTCGATCGACATTGCTGACGTCGATGTCGGCGACAACATTGGCGCCAAGCTGCAGGCCGATCAGGCTGAAGCAGACAAGAAGCGGGCACAGGCTGCCGCGGAAGCCCGCCGCGCACTTGCAGTTGCACAGGAACAGGAATTCAAAGCGGAAGAGCAGAAGAACCGCGCTTTGCTCGTTCTGGCCGAGGCAGAAGTTCCCAAGGCCACCGCAGAAGCACTTCGCAGCGGGCACATTGGCGTCATGGACCTGTACAAGATGAAGAACGTACAGGCCGATACCAATATGCGTTCGTCGATCGCTGGCGACCCCGGCACTTCACGCTAGTTTGAAATCTTGAGATCCCGCAGCTTGTTTAGTCACGCTTATTCACGGTCTGATCAAGCAGATTGGTCAGCGTGCGCCCACGGAACAGTTCATCTGTCCAGAGTGAACGCGTTGGTTCTGTTGTGCCTGGAATATCCGCGGCGACAATCTGCGGTTTTGTCGCGGCTCCTGCCGACCGAAGATCACGTGTGTCGTTCAGTACTCCAAGCGAAACAGCGTTGTAGCTTGTCGTCGTAACTGGGGAATACACCACATCGCTCGGGCTCGGCGGCCGCAGATCGAGCCGAAATACCGTGCCATTTGGAATTTCAGAGACTCTTCCCCGCGCGGTGGATGTGTATTGTGAGAAACTGAAGACCGCCGCGATTCCGCCGGAAAACCGCACGAATCCATCTTCGCGTTTCGCCAGATCAGCCGGAATATCCCAGCTGCTTCCGCGGCGAAGTACATCGCTCAGGCGATAGACCCTCTCGAATCGAGTTGGAAGCTGCAGTTCAATCGAAGGGACGAAGTTGCTGGTTGACAGCTCGTTGACATCTGCCTTGCCTGCATCCACCGGCTGAATAATTGAGTGATTCGCTTCCCATGGACGGGCGGGCTGGGCCGCGGCGAAAGCCAGCGGAATTGAGCATGAAGCGAGTATGGCAATACGGACAGACATCATAGAGTTATCGACGCTTTTGAGTCAGATTACCAGTGCATTCAAGGGAAAAGTACGTTGACCGTGATTGTAAGTTCTGCACGCGGACTGGCCGCGGCAAATTTGGCCAACGTCTCGCCACGTGCGGTCCAGCGATAAATGGCGTTCAGAAGCGGCTGGTCAACATCGTCGTAGCCCGTAGACCTGCCGGGAGTAAATGCAGCGCGAACAACCTTGCCAGCCTTGTTGAATGTGATGGAAACCTGCGGGCTTCGCGGCCGTGCTGTGAGTCGCGTGGTGGTCGCGAACTCTGGCTGCACCGTTCGGATCTTCAGGCCCTTGGCCGCAGCAACTCGGCCGTTGATCGTGATATCAATCGGATCCTTCAGCGAGGTTGCTTCCGACTCGCCGTCATCGGGCTCGCCGGGCGCCTTGCCATTGCCACTATTTGTTGTTTCTACGGGTGGACGCGATATCGTGGTAGGAGTCGGACTGGTCAGCGTGGCAGGGCTCGATGCTTGAACAGGCTCTTGTGCGGCTGCGCCAGATTTCATTGCTTTGGTCGCTTCGACTCGTTCTTTCGCTTCCTGCGTTTTGCGATCGCTTCCCTCAATTCCTTCAGCGCCTGGCTTGACACGATCTGCGTATTCACTTTGCTCAACTGCAGCGGGCACTGGAGTACCAATGAGCGCACGCAACTGCTGTTGAAGTTCCTGCAACTCTTTCAACTGGTGATCAGCTTCATCTGAACCCGAGCCTTGCTCTTTCTTTCCGGCGCCTTCACGGGCCAGCTTTTCCACGGCCTCGGTTTCAGAAGTACCTGGAGGAGTGGCTGTTTGAGTCGCAGCAGCCGGTTGAGACTCTGCTGAATCGGGCGTCTGGAGTTCACCGGGCGTTCCAGCCTCAAGAGTGAATGCGGATTGCTCAACTGGAGACTTTGTAGCACTCTGCTCCGTCGCTTCTGCATGTCCAAGCCAGGATTCAGTGTCGGTCTTTCCATCGTCAACGCCAAGACGAACGCGAAGTTCTTCCGGCTCTTCCTTGGGTTTTTCAGGAAGTGTCTTGGCCAACAGTCGTTCGATATCCTGTTGAGTCGCAGGAGGCGGCGGGACCCGCTTTTCTTCCGGCATCTGGGCTAATGGCGAATCAAGACTCAAGAGCGAACTGGCAGATCGGGCGGTCGATGGATCGGCTTGCACCACCACAGTTGCCAAGCCACAAATTGCAGCAACATGGGCGGCGGTGCTCAAGCCAAGCGAGAAAATCGTGGTTCGGTCGATCGAGAACGAAATATGCAATCCCTTAGCCATCGTCAATCCATGATTCAGTGCCTGATTCCGCCTCACTCCTATCCCATTGAGGCCGATGAACCTTTCAAGCCCGCTTGCGTCTCAACTATACGTGGGGAACCGGTGTAAAGATCGGTAAATACCAGACAGGTCTCGTACAATTCAGCTCTTAGGATAGCCGATAGAGGATTTCACATGATTACGCAGGTTGCCATCGTCACACTTGCTGGATTATTTGCTGTAGACCCGCCGCGGGAGCCGCAAAGTGGCCCTGCAGGAACAGCTCAGCCAGCGGCACGCAAGTTACTGGGCCTTGGAGACATGGCTCCTCCACTGAGCACGGACTACTGGGCAAAGGGTGAAGAACTCACAGAGTTTGAATCGGGCAAGTCATACGTTGTCGAGTTCTGGGCCACGTGGTCGCCGCCGTGCCGCAAGAGCATCAGTCACCTTTCACAACTGGCAAGAAAGTACCCGGAGATACGAATCGTTGGAGTTGCATCATCAGAACATGCACCCGAAAAAGACCGCGAAGATACGCGCCTGAAAACGGTGATGAACTTCGTAAAGGAGAAGGGTGAAGAGATCGCGTACACCATCGCGTATGACGGTGATGAGACAATGAACGTCACGTGGAAAGAGCCTGCTGGCCAGTCTGGGATTCCAATTGCGTTTGTGATTGATGCGCGTGGTCGAGTCGCATGGATCGGGCATCCGATGCAGGGGCTTGATGATGTCCTTGCGAAAGTTGCCGCGGGCACGTACGACGTTGACAAGGTGAAACGCATCATTGAGCTGAAGAAGCAGGCGAATTCGATGCTGGAGCTTGGACAGTTTGAAGCATCGCTGCCGGTACTCGATGAGATGTATCGATTGGATCCGACTAACACCGCCGCACTGACGATGAAATTCAACACGCTGCTGATGCGGATCAAAGACAGCACGCGTGCGAGTGCAGTGGGAAATGCCTGCGTTGATGGCCCGCTGAAGAACAGCGCGGCAGAGCTTGAACAGATTCTGCGGTCAATCGTGCTCACACCGGGAATTGAGCAACGTGATTACGCCTTGGCGATTCGGGCAGGTGAGCGGGCACAAGTCGTCGCGGGGAAGCCCTCGGCTGCGCTCCTGGAAGTTCTTGCGAAAGCCCACCATGGCGCGGGGAACAGTTCAAAAGCAATCGCGACGCTCGAGTCGGCGATCGCCGCGAGCGATGGAACACTCAAGGAAGTGCTTGGCGATACACTCAATGCGTGGAAAAAGGAAGCGGCAGCAAAGTGAATGATGAGGGCGTGAATCTCGGGGGAGTTGAGCTGGCACCGGGGATTCGCGTTCCTGAATGCGTGCTCGAGTACTCCTATTCGTCTGCATCTGGACCGGGTGGACAGAATGTAAATAAACGCGCGAGTAAGTGCACGCTCAAGATCCACATTTCGTCGATCGCCATGCCCGACTGGGCCAAAGCACGTTTGAATGAAATTGCCGGCCGATTGCTGAGCGATGACGGCGAACTCACTATTCAGGCCGATGAGCATCGCTCGCAGGGGCAGAACCGCGATGCGACGATGGAGCGGCTTCGGACCCTGCTGGTACAAGCCATGACGCGGCCGAAAATCCGGCGAAAAACCAAGCCTTCTCGCGGAGCCAAAGAACGACGCATTCAGACCAAGAAAGCCCGGTCGGAGATCAAGAAGGGGCGGCGCCAACAGGACTGAATCAGTCATCTGTTCTTGCGTGTAGAATCCAGCACATGTCCCAAGACCCCAATGAACTGGTCGATCTCTGCGATGCGAGGACGTCTTTCGAGGCCGACACGATTGCCGCGTGTCTGGTGGATCGAGGATTTCGAGCGCAGGCGATGTCGACAACAGCTCGTGTGGTTCAATGGGAAGGTGGAATAGGAAACACACCGCGAGTGCAAGTGCCGCGAAGCGAACTTGAAGCTGCCCGAATTGCGCTGTCGGAAGTAAAAGAAGAGGCCAAGTCTGTTGACTGGACCTATGAAATTGAAAATGCCAGTTCTATCGAAGCAGGAAAAATGTGCGAGTACTGCGGCGAGCTGCGCGACCCGACTGACAAGGGCAATGTGTGTGCCCATTGTAAAAGAGCGCCTAGCGCGTTTATGGACAACTCTGAACCCGTGGAACTTCCGACAGTTCGCTGGCGGGCAAGATATCTGCTGTATGTCGGCGGGGCATTGGTCTTTGTGCCTGCGATTATCAGTCTGATTATCGCGGCTATAAAAACTCGAGGCCATTAGGGCTGAGGAAAACTGGCATCAGTGAAACGGCCGTTGCGATGGAAGATTTCATCATCAGCAGAGATCGTGCCGCCGGGCAGGCCGTTGTGCGCGCGCAGGTCGCAGACCATGTCCCAGTGGAGCCCGCTCTCGTTGGTGCTGCCGCTCTCTGGATATCCGGCCCCCACTGCTGCGTGGAACGTGCCGCCGATCTTTTCGTCAAAGAGCGTGTTACGTGAGAAATCACGAATGCCGTAATTTGTGCCAATCGCGATTTCGCCTAAGTTGCGTGCGCCCTGATCCTGGTCGAGCATCTTGAAGAGGAAGTCTTCGCCGCGAGATGCAGAGGCGTCGACCACGCGGCCGGCTTTGAATTTCAGCCGCACACCCTGAACTTCGCGGCCTTGATAGACGGCGGGGAATGTGTAGTTGACGTGGCCATCGACACCGGTAGGCCCGGCGAAGACTTCACCATCGGGGAAGTTTTCGTGGCCGCCACAATTGACCCAGATTCCCTTGCTTACATCGACTGTGAGATCAGTGCCATCGTGGCCGTTGTGCGGCGGAACCTGGAACTTGATGACTTTCTTACCTTGCAAGTATTTACGCACTTTTTCCTGACGATCGAACACCTGCTGCCACGCGGCGACCGGGTCGGGAAGGTGCAGCAGTCCAGCTTGATAGACAAAGTCTTCATACTGACGCAGGCTCATTTCCGCATCTTGTGCGGCAGCGTTAGTCGGACAGAGTGTGCCAACCCAGCGAAGTGTTCCTTCGGCAGCTTTATTTAAGAAACGCTTGAGATAGGGCTTGCGAGCCTGCTGGAGCAGGGCGGATTTTTCTGCGGGGTAGCGTGTAAGGAACCGCGTGTTGTTCTCTCCCCACAGGGTAATTGACACATCGATTTTTTCCAGCATCTCGAGCATGACCGGGTTCTGCCAGCCGATTTGTGCATTGCTGCCAAATTCCATGACCGCTTCCTGAGCCATTTCCATTCGTGGCCAGTAGAACGGGTTGCCGCCAGCTTTGAGAACCGATTCGAACACCGCTTCAATGAGTGGCATCGCAATCGGGTCACCCATGACAGCTACGACATCGCCGGGCTTCACTCGAGTCGAGTACGTTACCAGAACATCGGCGAGTTTGGAATGGCGAAGGTCTCTCATTGGCGGGTCTCATCAAGAAAGGCTAAAAAAAAACTCCGATGCCGGAGTTTTGGGGTAAACACAATAGACCTTGAATTACTTGTGGCCGACGAGCCATGCCGGACGTGAGGCGGTCTTGTCAGCTGGAGTGACGTGAACCTTGCGACCTGAGAAGATCACTGTTCCGTCGACCACTGAAAAGAGGCTGTCGTCCTTGGCGCGACGAACGTTGAAGCCAGGCTGAATTGGTGTGCCACGTTGACGCACGATGATTGAACCTGGCTTGGCTTCCTGACCGCCGTAGAGCTTCACACCCAGGAACTGTGGGTTAGAGTCGCGACCGTTGCGTGTAGAGCCTTGACCTTTTTTATGCGCCATGACGAAAATCCCTGTCTAGACGAGCTGTTTTGCCCGTAGTGCGTTGCCGAATTCCCTTGTGGGGAGAGGAGGATAGCAGGCCGATGCGCCTGCTTCCAGTTTGCCGAAGCCAATTTTACCAAACAATTTCCGAATTCAGCGAAGAACCCAGCGCTTTTCAGCGAGTTCGAATTCTTCACCAGAGCCCATATTGACGATTTCACCATGAACGCTGTATCTCAGGCTCAGAGCCTTACGAAGCGTTACATCGGTCTTCTTACCGGTATCGCGTGATGGAACCTGAATGGTTTTGGTCTCGCCGCTAAATCCAGAACCGAATACGGCGATCTCGTTGAGTGCGAGATCGCTTGCGGCCCAGATAACGATCCCTTCCTGAGCATTCTCTTCACCCTGAAGCAGCGTTCCAACGATCGAAATCTGGTCCTGGAGCTGTGAGTTTTCCAAGTCCTTTATGATGTGGCGAGTCACCTCGGCCGGGACATCACGGCCGCTGCGAACAACGCCACCATCGTCGGTCACAAGGTCAAAAGATGGGGCAAAAAGCACATCGGATGTCGTCCGATTCGTGACTTTGTATGTGAGGTAGAAATACCGCTGAACACTCTGATCTGCACCCTTAATGGTGGCTATCCGTAGCGCCCCTGGAACGACATCCAGTTCCCATTTCTTGGGAATCGGATCAGGCTCTGGAGCCATCCCGATCGAGGTCGCGGCGGCGGTGAGCAGCACAGCCAATGTGGCGATAAGGGTCAAAAATGTGCGAATGGTTGCCTGCAAGGTATCAATCCTTTCGAGAACATCGAGGGGGACAAGACTAGTCTACAACAACTGCACGCGTTCGGCAAATGAATCGATAAATGGGTCCACACCACGAAAACCCCGTTTTGAGACCGTCATCCGGCGATACCGAGCCGCAGGCCGTCCAGATTCCGCGCCACCTGCTCCTGGCTGCCGCCCGCAAAATCGTCTCCCAGAACAGTGATTCTGAGGTCGCGGCGAGGCGACTGATCGCAAACGCCAGTGACAACCAGATTGACCTATCACTTTTGTTTGGCGTCCTGGGTATCGGTAAGACTGCTGGAAACAAGAGCCTTGAGATTATTAGACAGGTCTGTCTAATTGTGAAGGGAGCAGGCCGGACAACTATTGTTTTTCTCTCGGAGCCGCCTCGAGATGGCGATCTGGGCACACCAAGCGAAGCGACTGCGGATAGGGCGGCCTGTCTAATCGAGGCCTGCCAGCACATGAAGTCTCAGTTTGGAGATGCTGTACAGGTCGCACAGTCACTCCCCGACCCGCGCGAAACATGGGCCATCGCGGCGTTTGATCGAGCCGGATTTTCCCGTGTCGGAGATCTGTTGTATCTGCGGCGGCCGTGGCGAACAGGTTTGGGGACTGTGCAAAGTGGGTTTGGAATAGAAGGTCTTGATGTGCTCCCTTTGTCGTCGATACCGCAAAGCGAGCACAACGCGGTTCTTCTGGCCGCACTTGAGTCCTCGTATGTTGACACCCTGGATTGTCCGGAATTGTGCGGCCTTCGCACGACCCAGGACATTCTCGATTCTCATTTTTCCACCGGCACGTTCGTTCCAGAGTTGTGGTGGCTGGTGTTGATGCATGGCAGGCCATCAGGATGCATGTTGTTCTCACCGATTGCGGGTCAACGGGCAACTGAATTGGTCTACCTTGGCCTTGCTCCAGAACTTCGGGGGAAGGGTCTGTCTAGCAAACTGCTGTCAATGGGGATCGCACAGGCAAGAGCCCACCCGATGCTGCAGTTTGGATTCGAAGAATTCACGTGTGCGGTAGACACCCGAAATATCCCCGCGCGCAAGATTTATGAGCGGGCAGGCTTCACGAGTTTTGCCGAACGCGTTGCGTTTGTGAAGACTCTGTAAAGGCAAAAGTGTCAAAAAACACCTTGTTTTCATAGCATTTTTGCGACTAGCGACAGAGTTTTGCACAATCTATGCGCAATGAAAATGAACTGGTGGACAAAAAACTTTTCTTGAACGTAAGTCCTCATGAATCCAATAGAAATGGCGCGTCGTGTGCATTGCGGTTGATTGCTGTTGATTGATCCCTTGACAATCGGACACTATCTTGGACTCTCTCGGTCATGGACGCGACCGGCGGGCACCTCGCCCAGTTTCCAATGAATGATTGTTCGCCATTCTAAGGCGAGACCTACCGGTCTCTGCAGAGGCGATCCCATTCACCTGGAAGTACTGGGGCGGTCCGCTTTCTGAAAGGACTCTCTCGCATCGCGACAATTTGGCGCATGGCCAACTGTCGCTCTCTCTCGTGGCGAGGATGTGACCTAGTGACCGCAGCGAATGACACTCCAGGATTTGACGCTCCTTACAGCACCTATGAAGCAAACACCCAGGAACGCATCGAGAATCGAGAAACACACGGAGACCAGACAATTTCACGGCTCGTTGGCCGCCTGACCCAGGAAGTGGGACGCGAGCGGTACGACCGGTTCTTCGCAGGTCAAACACAACTGCAGGTCGATGGCGGCAGACTTGATGTGACCGTTCCTTCAGGTGAAGTCGCAGAACTGCTCGATCGCCGATTTGGCACGACGCTGCGTCGTGTCGCGCAGGCAGAATTGCCAACTTCCGATGAAGTTGGGGTCCGTTACAAAGTCGATTGGTCAGCCTTTCATCGGCCGGGTGATTCGGCTGGACATCAGCGTGCCACCCCACTGCCATCAACTCCTGCAGCAGAGCCGAAGGGCCGCGCCACTGCGATTCTCGCGCCTTCGCAGCCAGCAGCAAGAACTCAATCCGTTCCGCGTCGATACCGGCTCGACGAATTCATCGTCGGCGTTTCCAACCGTCTGGCATATAACGCGGCATTGCAGATTGCGGAAGCGGCGGATGCATCGCAGTTCTCGCCGCTATTCCTGCACGGATCATGCGGATTGGGAAAGACGCATTTGTTGCAGGGAATCGCCTCGCGATTCGCACAGCTGTATCCAGGTCGCATTATTCGGTGCACCACTGGCGAGGCATTCACAAACGAATTCATTGTGGCGCTGAAGACTGGAAAGATCGAGCAGTTCCGGCGGACCTATCGCCGAGTTGATCTGCTGTGCATCGATGATGTGCATTTCCTGGCTAATAAAGAAGCAACTCAGGCGGAGTTGCTGCACACCTTTGATGCGATCGGACTCTCGGGCGCACGGACCGTGCTGGCGAGCGATGAACACCCTCGTGAAATCTTGAAGTTCAGCCGGCCTCTGATTTCGCGATTCCTTGCCGGCATGGTGGTTCGGATTGATCCACCGGATGTGAAGCTTCGCGAAAGTGTCATTCGCGCTTTCGCATCACGACGCGGCTTGTCGATCGAAAGTGGGGCCATTGGGCTCATTGCCGAGCGCACTGGCAACGGCTCATCGATCCGCGAAATTGAAGGTGTCATTACACAGGTTGAAGCTGCCCACAGTCTGCTTGACAACTCAAGCTCAACGACAATTGGCATGCTCAGCGTGCGCACCGCCCTTGGAATTGGCGAAGCCAATGAACGACCACAAGGGCCGCGGCGCCCGGTGAAAATCGACCTGATCATGGGAACGATTTGCCGCGAGTTGCGCGTCGATCCAGCAGAATTCGCAGGATCAGGACGTCACAAGCGTGTCGTATTGGCCCGAGCCTTGACAGTTCAGATTGCCCGCGAACTCACAACCATGAGCTATCCAGAGATCGCCAGAGCAATGAGAAGGCCCAATCATTCAACGGTTATTACGGCTCATCAACGCCTTTCGACCCAACTCAAAACTTCACCAGATCTTGATCTGGGCCCAAGTTGCGGCGGCGAATGGAGCGGAACCACGCTTGCGGGCATGTACGAGCGACTAAAGGCCGAAGCAATCCGGGGCGGCTAAGGGAGAATTGCTGGAATTAATGTACCGACGGCCGGGAGGTGCTCCCGGCCGCTTTTGTTTTGTATAAATGACATACTCGGAGGCTGAACTTGTGTGCATCGTTTGGCCGATAACGCTTTGTTATGCCCACACAGAACGAAATCCCGCTTTCACGCCCCGACATCACCTCCCGCGAAGAAGAGCTGGTCCTGGCAGTCCTCCGTTCCGGCCGTCTCTCTATTGGCCCAATGGTTGAACGGTTCGAGGAAATGGTTGCACATCGCGCTGGGTGCCGTTTTGGTGTCGCTGTCAACTCGGGTACGAGCGGGCTCCATCTGGTGATGGCATCGCTCGGCATCGGCGCGGGTGATGAAGTCGTCACAACGCCGTTCTCTTTTGTGGCGAGCGCGAACTGCATTTTGTTTCAAAATGCAATTCCCAAGCTGGTTGATATCGATCCTTCGAGTTACAACATGGATCCAATCGCTGTCGAAGCGGCGGTGAATAGCAAGACCAAAGCAATTGTCGGAGTGGCCACCTTTGGCTCACTCGCACACATGGATCTGTATGCAAGGATCGCAGATGCCAATGGAATCGCCCTAGTCGAAGATTCCTGCGAGGCACTGGGAGCCACTCTTGGTGGACAACCAGCTGGATCCTTTGGAACTGCAGGCGTCTTTGGCTTCTACCCCAATAAGCAGATAACTACCGGCGAAGGCGGCATGGTCGTGACCAACGACTCAGGTGTTGCCGAACTTTGCCGCTCGATGCGAAATCAAGGACGCCCAATCGGCGGCACTCACAGTACCACCAGCGCGAGTGGCAGCCACATGGGTTCATGGCTCAAGCACGAGCGATTGGGTTACAACTACCGATTAAGCGAAGTAAACGCCGCGATTGGCATCGGGCAGATGGAGCGGCTTGACTCGATTCTCGCCAAACGCGAGACCGTCGCTCGGATGTATCGCGAGCGGCTTGCGGGAATTAGCTGGCTCAAGTCACTGCAAACGCCCGTAAATGGTTCAATGTCCTGGTTTGTCTACGTTGTCGAACTTGCCAAAGAGTTCACCCTCTCCCAGCGTGATTCAATTATCCGGTCCATGCGGGAGCAGCAAATCGGTGCCGCAGATTACTTCCCCTGCATCCACCTGCAACCCTTCTATGCGAAGCAGTTTGGATTCAAGGCTGGAATGTTCCCGGTTGCCGAGTCAATTGCCGAACGGACCATTGCTTTGCCGTTCTACAACGACCTCACTGAGGCTGAGATAGACCGATCGGTACAGGCAATCAAGAAAGCTGGCGAGGCAGCCAGAACCCGCCGCCGGGCAGCCTGATTTTCCAGCTCCCCTGAACTGGTGTGGTGTCGAGCGACTCGACAGGATTTGTCAAGAACCGACAACGTGGTTCGACATCGACAACCAAAAAATAAATCCATTGCCAATAGAGAGTTACAGCGCAAATTGCTCGCTTCGCGTGTTGCGCATCGATACGCTTGGTGGCCGCAGGCAGCGCGGAATACTGATGGATTGGTTCTTCAGGGCGGAGCTCTGACAGGGTCGTCCACATTTGTGCAAGGTCCAGCCGTGAACTTTGACCGACTTTTGGGAATGTTCAGAGTTGATATGGGAATTGACCTTGGCACCTGCAACACGCTGGTGTCGATACGTGGCCGCGGCATCGTTTTGAACGAGCCGAGCGTGGTCGCGGTAAAGAAGGGTACCAATCAGGTGCTCAAGAACGGCGAGGCAGTGGGCTGGGTTGCCAAGGAAATGCTTGGCCGCACACCGGGGTCTATTACCGCTGTTCGTCCGCTCAAGGACGGCGTGATTTCCGATTTTGAAATCACTGAAGCGATGCTCTCGTACTTCATTCGCAAAGCCAATGGAAACAACCGCATTGTGCGGCCGCGCGTCGTGATCAGCGTTCCCAGCGGCATCACTGCCGTTGAAAAAGAAGCAGTATTTCAGTCAGCCGATCGTGCGGGGGCGCACAAGACCTTCCTGATCGAAGAACCAGTCGCCGCGGCGATTGGGGCAGGACTGCCATTTGCAGAAGCAACCGCATCGATGATCGTCGATATCGGCGGCGGCACAACCGAAGTCGCAATTATGTCACTGGCCGATATTGCCGTGTGCGAATCAGTCCGCGTCGCAGGCGATGACATGGACGAATCGATCATGGATTACATGAAGCGCCAGTACAACATCCAGATTGGCGAGCAGACCGCCGAACGCATTAAGATTGAACTCGGCTCTGCGTTCGAAGTGGAACCTGAGCGTGAGCTGGAAGTCCGCGGCCGCGACATGATTTCGGGCATGCCCCGCAAGGTTATGGTAAAGAGCCATGAAATTCGCGAAGCGCTGCAAGAGCCGGTGCAGGCCATTGTTGAGTCAGTCATGCGAACACTCGAGCGAGCCGCCCCTGAGCTCGCGGCCGACCTTGTGGAAAACGGAATCACGATGGCTGGCGGCGGTTCGCTGCTTCGCGGCCTCCCCCAAGTCATTTCCAAGGCAACTGGTCTTGAAGTGAAACTTGCGGATGATCCATTGACATGTGTTGCGCGCGGTACCTGTGCCTACCTCGACCACCTGGATGAATGGGCAGAAACACTGGAAAATAATGTTAGTCGCTGAAGCTCTGGCGCGTCATGACTTAGACTCGTGGTTCATCGCAAGTCGCGGGTTGACGGCCTAGGCTCCTTCGTCACATCATGACGCGACGATTCTCACAACTACCGCTCCCTCAGCGAATGCTTCCCTTTGCAATTGCAATCGTGGCAATACTCGGGCTACTGCCAGCGCGATACATCGGGTGGGTCAGCTGGTTCAAGAGCCCGGCACTCACACTTATCGCTCCAGTTTCGGGTCCGCTGCATGCACTGACCACGTGGCTGCGACCTGCAGAGGTTCCGCTTGACAACGACATGATGCGAACGCTGCGCGAAGAACGCGATGCGTTTCAGCAGATGTATCTGCAGAAATCAGCAGAGGTCGATCGACTGACCGGCGTCATCGCCGCCCTTCAGCAGGTGCGCACTGAATTCCCAGGACTGCAGACTCGGATCCTGTCACGACCTGTTGTTGCAAGTTCATCTGACCTCGCATCAGGAACACTCGCAATTCGCATAGGTGGAAGTGATGGCGTTTCTCTTTCCAGCGTTGCAACTATCCGCGGCGTGCAGATACTCGGACGAATTCAGAGCGTTGATGCTCGACTGTGTTACGTGCTTCCAATTACCCATCCATCCGCTGGGCCGATCGGAGCCAGAATCCTCCTCACAGGCCAGGCAGGCTCAGCTCCAATTTCGCTCTCCACTGTGCTGAAACCGGTGGGAGATGGCACTCTGGTCGGCGATATCCAATACGAGGTAAACAAGGCAACGCTCACTCCGTATACGCCACAGGTAGGGGACCGTGTTCGAATTGATGACAAGCTCACCTGGTCCGCGGTTGCTCAGCATATGTTGATCGGTGAAGTAGTAAGCGTGGCGCCTTCACAGAGTAATCCTGGCCGCACCACTGTCGTCGTTCGCCCGTCGATTCCGCAACTTGATCGGGTTGGCGATGTGATGCTGCTCATTTCCACCGAAGAAGAACCACCAGTTGAAGGAGCCATGAAATGAACTGGCTCATTTTCAGTCTTGCGGCCTGGCTTCTGCTCGGTTTTGAACTCGGGATGCGCCGAGCTCTTGAACTGGGCAATACCTCTATCGCCCCATCGTTTGTCTTCTCTCTCCTTGTTCTGGTTGCGCTCGCTGCATCTCCTGTTACCATCTACTCAGCTGCGTTCTTTCTAGGACTGCTGGTCGACTTGCTCAACCCAATTGTGCTCGCAGATGGCAAGGGAGATGTTGTACTCCTTGGCCCCTACACGCTTGGGTATCTGCTGTCCGCCCAACTGATGCTGCTCTCCCGCGGCATGCTTATGCGGCGCAATCCGTTGACCTTTGGATTACTCGCCGGGTTGGGATTCGCAGTTGTTCAAGTCATGGTGCTGTCATACCTCACCATTCGCGGGTGGTTTTCTGAACCAGTTGCCATGGCTGCGGGCAGCGAAGTGCTGCGGCGTTTGGCTTCGGCGTTTTATACAGGCCTGCTTGGGATGATTCTGGCGCTGGCGCTGCTCCCATTGGCCTCATATTTCGGTTTCGCAAATCTGCAATCCAGGCGCTTCGCCCGCCGCGATTGACGCGGTCGGTTGTGCCGCAGTACACTCGCACCATGGCAACCCCCCTGCTTGTGCTATTTGATGATGGGTATTCACTTTCGCCACTCAACGACATGAGGGCCTCGTTTGATATTCGCACCGGAGCATTAACCACCATTGAACGCACCACGGCCGTCGTCGGACGCAGCCCCGATGCGCTCTTTGTGCCGCCTGAACTGGTTGAAGTCACGCGTCAGAATCACCCGGGAACTCTGGTAAACACTTTGCCCGCGGGAGAGACATTTCGAATCGTCAACGGAAGATGCCCGCTGCTCAAGAATGGTGCATCAAACCTCGGCGATGTCGTT
>CAZAEQ010000036.1:0-43411 GCA_964484185.1 uncultured Phycisphaeraceae bacterium | reverse complement strand
CATGAAGCAGCCACGTCATGAACTCTCCGTGGAATCGCGGCAATGCCAGGCCGATCACGTGACTCTCACGCGAAGACAGCGCCTGTGCGAGCGCATTTGGAACATACCCAAGTGTTCGAATTGCCTCGCGAACTTTGGAGGCTGTCAATGGTGCGACGGTTGGAGAGCCGTTAATTACGCGGCTGACAGTCGCAATCGATACGCCTGCTGAAAGGGCTACATCTCGGATCGATGAGGTGCCTTCATTCAATCGCGGCGACGGTTCGGAGTGTGGCATGATGGAGATTGTATTTCGCTCAGAAGAGAACGTTGGGAAAATATGTACTGGAATCTGAACCTCAAGATCTTTGGTGGAAAACACCACGGGTTCCGCCTAATAACCTCAATGTAACGCTTTCACGATTCCATTTTCTACGCCGTCCTGCAAATTCTGAGATGATCGTGCCGTTTCTGCGATGCTGCGGATAATGACGGGAGCGCAAATGTAATTGATACAAATAGCGGCGAGTGCTATCGAATAGATGATCGTCAGAGTTGCGTAAAGAGTTTCGATGAAAGTTGAGTTCGCGATCCTGACAAGTAAACTCCTGTGTTGCCGATCAACTGTGGATGTGCTGTGATCAATTCCCAGGAGCTCGGTGAGTAAGGACTACAAAAATGTGCCCGCGTCAAGCAACCAGAATCCGGTCTCGATCCGCTCGCGCGGTGATTCTGCCATGCATCGGAACACTTCTCGCCTCGATATCCGCGCGGACATCTGCCCAGTGCCTGCCAGCAAACGCCGTGGAAGTTCAAAGTGGGCAGGCGTTTGACTATTCCCTCCGGGTAAACGCGGTGGTGCCATCGCTATTTGCAAATCGCACTCCTCAAGATGGAGTCCTCACGTGTCCTCGCAATGTCGCGGCGACAAAGAGTGCGGGCAACTCCCAGACTGCACTGTTGACGACAAGTTTCGCCTGTGCGTCAACTAGCATGGTCAAGACCTCTTCTCTAAGCTTTGTAAGCGTCATGTTGCAGCATTCATCTGTACAAGGTTGCATTTCGCTGCCATCTAATAGCAGCACTGCGGATCAATCAGAAGTGCAACCAAGTGGAGTGATCGCAAGAGCGACATACCAGCCCACCGACTTTAACAGTGATGGCGCCATCGATTTCTTCGATTACCTCGATTTCCTGCAAGCGCCTGATTCAATGTTCGATGGCTCCGTGCGAAATGCAACCTCGCCTTAACCGCTCGTGAGTATCTTCGCATTGTGCAAACCTGCCCGCCGCTGACGGCATGTATTGCAACATAAAAAAGCGTTCCCATGCTGCAATGCAAGGGAACGCCTGAGTGTTATTCAATCAAACAACAACAAACCTTCGAATCAATCAGCGAATGTCAGCGCCATATGGCACGCAGCCGGTTGCACACGCGCGAGATGCATAACAGGAATTGCTGTAGACAACACCGTTGCTGCAGATCACAGGGCGCCACACATCAAGGCAATTGCGAGGTCCACAAGGGCTTCCGCCACCGCCGCCGCCAGCAGCAAGCGCCTGAGCCCCCAGGCCAGCCACGCCGCATACCACGGCTGCGAAAGCGAGCAGTCCAACACGTGAAGCAACTTTCTTCATGATGCACCTCTTAAGATTGTGAGCAGGCATTGCGCACCTGGGCACGTGCCAGGGTCAACGCCTCCGGGTTCATCATACAATGAAGTGTCGAACTTCTGCAAGAGGAACTCGCTGGCACGAGCAACAATTGCCGATCTAGAACAGGAAGGGGTTTCCTTGTCTGAATCCAACAATGCAGGTCAACCTGATTCCCGGTCGGTATCGTTTACCATGAAGGTCTTTGCGATGTTCGTAAGTGTCGCCTGTGTAGTACTTTGTGTGCTGGTTGTAAAGCTCGCAGGTCAGGTCAAGGACCTGCGGGCCCAGTTAGCCAACGTTCCGCAATCGCACGGGCCATCGGGGCTTTTGGTCGGAGAAACGGTGCCGTCGCTCGTTGCACTTGGCCGCGATAAGAGCCCAATTCCGAACCTGGAACACAATTTGCTTAGTTTCGCTGACGGCCGCGCTGCAACAGTGCTCATCGCGCTGGGTGGCGCGTGTTCCATGTGCGAGGAACGCTTGCCGGAATTCGATGCACTGGCTGCGCAGTACAAAAATACTGCGATCGTCGTTGCAGGAATCCAGATTGACACCGCAAGCCCAACCGAGCTGAAGCCTACGCAGAAAAACCTCCCGCTTGCTTATGTCGATGGTTCTCACAAGACATGGCTCCGCCAGATTCCCCTGGTCCCCAGCATATTGATCTTCGACAATCGCGGCGCGCTGAGAGCTCAGTTCGTCGGAACCATGTCTCCAGAACAAACTATCGAACTCAATCAAGTCCTCGCAAAAGCTCTACGTGGTTGGACCTGAACACGTCATGCCCATCCATTTCTCCAACTTCGATCGCATCGTCTTCTTCACTGGCGCTGGCCTCTCCGCCGAAAGCGGAATCCCAACATACCGCGGCTACGGCGGCATATGGGGCCAGTACAACTACGAAGACTTCGCCTGCCAGCGAGCTTTCGATCGCGATCCTGAAAAAGTCTGGGACTTCCACGATAAGCGAAGAGCTGCGGTTGCGGCGAGTGAGCCAAATGCCGGCCATCGCATTATCGCTCAGATTCAAAAAGAGAAACCAGAAACCAAGATCATCACGCAGAATATCGATGGGCTGCAAACTCGCGCTGGTGCGAGCGACATTATTGAACTCCACGGTTCACTCTGGCGCGTCCGCTGTGATGCCGAGCGAACAGCGCGATTAGACCTTGCAGTCCCGATCACCTCGCGTAAGTGCACGTGCGGCGAATACCTCCGACCGGACATCATCTGGTTTGAAGATGAACTCAATTACAGAGTCGTGCATCGAGCCGAGCAGGCCCTCGCTCAGGCCGATCTGATAGTCAGCATAGGAACTTCAGGTGTGGTGTATCCCGCCGCGGATCTGCCACGAATCGCAGTCGCCGCTGGTGCAGTTAGCGTGGAGATCAACCTCGAAGACACGCCGGTCAGCGACCTTTATCAGCACCGGCTCCGCGGCAAGGCGAGTGAAGTATTGCGCACGCTGCTGTGATCAATAACTGGATCAAAATCGACCAGAAGGCTTGGAAGAGCGGCTATTAAGTCAAAACAGCGTCTTGATAACCCTCAATTGCAACCGCACATTGATAGGGCGGTATAACGAGCGGCAATAGAACCCAGAGTCGACAGTTCACGGAGAACGCCCCATGACCAACCGAGTTTCCATCTTGAAACCTAACTTGAAGTGTTTCGCAGCACTGCTCGCGTGTGCCGCATCGAGTTTCTACCAGCCCGCTGCCTGCGCCCAACAAGTTGAATGGTCTGGATTTCAACCATCCACCCGCAGTAGTCACGCGATGGCTTTTGATTCTTCACGCGGCATGGCAGTTCTCTTCGGTGGTTTCAACAACGCCACGCTTGGTGAAACTTGGGAATGGAATGGAAATCGATGGTCGCAACGTCAGGTCGCTGGACCTTCTCCGCGGGAAGCGCACGCGATGGTGTTTGATTCCGAGCGGGGCGTCGTTGTTCTTTTCGGCGGCCGCTATACCGATTCCGGCCCGGGCATGGTTTTCGGAGATACTTGGGAGTGGAATGGTGCTTCCTGGTTGAATCGAAATGTCACTGGACCATCGGCTCGTGCCTATCACCAGATGGTCTACGACTCGGCGCGGCATGTCACTGTTCTATATGGCGGGTTTGTAGGCACAACACCAACCACGAACAACGAGACTTGGGAATGGAATGGTCAGGCCTGGACCAGGCGCATGGTCGCAAGTCCGGCGACTCGCTACGGTCACGCGATGGCGTACGACTCTGATCGTGCCATCACAGTGCTCTTTGGCGGCTTTGCGGCGTCCGGAGGGACAATTGATCAGACTTGGGAATGGAATGGAGCTTCCTGGACGCAGCGTCTGGTCACTGGCGCCCCGCGCCGAGCATACCACAGTGCCAGCTACGACAGCGACAGGCATGTCACGGTGATCTTCGGCGGTTATCGCACTCCCGCCGATCCGCTCAACGATACCTGGGAATTTGATGGGAATGCTTGGACTCAGCGCGTAGTATAGCGGGGCCGCCCGCACGTGTGGCATCTGCAATGATCTACGACACGACACGCGACAATGCGCTTATCTTCGGCGGAGATTCACTTTCCTTCTTCCCTTTCAACGACACATGGCAATTGGACGAAGCAGGCTGGTCGCAACCTCTAAGTGCGATCACGCCGCAGGTGAGCGGCCCGATTTCATATGACTCAGACCGAAATGTAACGGTGTGTTTCGCGGGTACGGGAACTTGGGAACGTAGCGGCACGTCTTGGACTGCTCGTTCAATCGCGGGGCCGACACAACGAACCAATGCAGCACTCGCATACGAAACCACGTCGTCTCGCACCTTGCTCTTTGGTGGACTGGCGGCTGGCGGTCTGAACAACGAGACTTGGGAATGGAACGGTTCAACCTGGTCACAACGATTGGTAATTGGTCCATCTCCGCGCGATCTTCACGCGATGGCGCACGATACAGCTCGCAATCTCACCGTCCTCTTTGGAGGCAACGCAGGCACATTGAATGGCGAAACTTGGGGATGGAATGGATCCGCATGGTCACAGATGCAAGTAAGCGGCCCTTCGCCACGCCGCGGCCACGGAATGTCGTACGACTCAGCACGACAAGTCATCGTACTTTTTGGTGGCGCAACTTCCAATGGGCCCATTGGTGACACTTGGGAATGGAATGGCGAGTCATGGCTGGAAGTAGCGACTACTGGACCTGCGCCACGAACGTATTTCCCGCTTGTTTATGACGCTGCTCGCTCAGTAACTGTTCTATTTGGTGGATTGTCAGGTGGTGTTTACGTGAATGACACGTGGGAGTGGAACGGCACGATTTGGTCGCCCCGTCTCGGACTCAGTCCCTCCCCACGCGTCTCGCATTCAATGGCATACGACATTTCACGCAATGAAGTCGTCATGTTTGGTGGTTCAAGTATTCCCGGTGGCCCCACCTTGGAAACCTGGACCCTCGGCCCGCCGCCCTGCCTCGGCGACTTCAACAACGATGGCATAGTCGACTTCTTCGATTACCTCGACTTCGTTGCCGCCTTCGCCGATTCCGACCCATCCGCCGATTTCAACCGCGACTCAATCATCGATTTCTTCGACTACCTCGATTTTGTCGCTGCCTTCGCGCAAGGCTGTTGAAAAGCAGCGTCAAAACCCCTCTTATTCCTTCAAAATCCAGCATCGGACATCCTGCGCCATATTTTCGTCCGGTACCGCACAAAACCAAACCTCGGCGATCAAATGCTGGTATCATCTATCCAAACCAACGCGCACTCGGAGTTTCCTCATGCAGATCAACGTCTCTTTTCCCGCTCGCCCCAAAGCACTGCTGCTCGCAGTCGGTGCTCTCTTTCTCGTCGCCTGTGCGACTCCCAGAAAGTCCATGCCTGCAACGGCGGAGCGCCCGGTGACAGACACACTTCACGGCACTCAACTCACCGATCCCTATCGCTGGCTTGAAGGTGACAACTCTGATCCCAAGCAGATGGGCAAGGTCAACGACGAAGTTGCCGCTTGGACCGATGCGCAGAACGCCTACACACGCTCGCTCCTTGACAATCTCCCCGGTCGCAGCAAGATCGAAGCCGGGCTCCGGCCACTCATGGAGATCGGTTCAGTATCAACCCCCACAGTACGCGGCAATCGCTACTTCTTCACCAAACGCGAAGGCACACAAAACCAGGCCATCCTCTATTACCGCGATGGTTACAAGGGCACATCCAAACTTCTGATCGACCCAACCAAAATCGATGCCGATGGTCTCACGACGCTCTCAGGCACCTGGCCGAGCCAGGATGGCAAACTCCTCGCCTACGGAACCTACCGCAAAGGCGATGAAAATACAACAATCTATCTGATGGATGTCGAGACGGGTAAGAAGCTGTCAGATGAGATTCCCGGCAAGGCCGGCGGCGTGGAATGGCTCCCCGATGGCACAGGCTTCTTCTATCAGCGCCTCGCCGATGTGAAGAATCCCTATTCCAGCAACATCAAGTTTCACAAGCTCGGAACACCCGAAAGCACCGACAAACTGCTTTTCGCTCAATACACTCCAGAAGAGAATCCCAAGCTTGCAACCACCTGGGGTCCCGGCGCCAACATCGACAAAGATGCCAAATGGATGGTACTTACTTACTGGACCGGCACAAGCTCCAACGACATCTGGGTTATCAACCTTGAGCGCTGGTTCAAGACCGGCGAGTTCTACAAGACTGAAATCTCTGTCGGCGCAGATGCAACTTTTAACGGTCCCATCGTCGGCGACACGCTCTACATGCAGACCAACCACGAAGCTCCAAACTACAAGGTCTGGGCAGTCGATCTCAATAATCCAAGCAAGTCCAATTGGAAAGAGTGCATCCCTGAAAACAAGACCGCCGTGCTCACAAGCATCGGCATCGCCAAGGGCGTCATCGTTGCAGACTATCTCAATAAGGCGATGACCAAGATTGAGCTCTTCAACATGCAGGGCAAGAAACTCGGCGCTCTCAAGCTCCCACAAGAAGTCGGCTCCGCTGGCGTCGCGACCGAAGAGGACCGCACTGAGGCATACCTCTCGTTCACCAGCTACAACTACCCGTCCTCAATCTTCCGCGTCGACCTCGCCAAGCCAACCGCGACGCCAGAACTTTGGGAACGCCCCGAAGTCCCGGTAGACCCCACGCTCGCCGAAGTGAAGCAAGTCACCTACAAGAGCAAAGACGGCACGCCCGTCACCATGTTCATCGTCCACAAAAAGGGCCTGAAGCTCGACGGCAACAACCCCACCATCCTCACCGGCTACGGCGGCTTCAACATTTCCATGCAGCCCGGTTTCTCCGCGACCCTCTTCCCATGGATCGAAGCCGGCGGCGTCTACGCAGTTCCCAATCTCCGCGGCGGCGGCGAGTACGGCAAAAACTGGCACGAGAGCGGCATGCTCGCTCAGAAGCAGAACGTCTTCGACGACATGATCGCCGCGGCCGAATTCCTCATCGCTGAAAAATACACCAGCTCACAAAAGCTCGCGACAACCGGCGGCTCAAACGGCGGCCTGCTCATGGGAGCGATGATGACGCAGCGCCCCGACCTCTTTAAGTGCATCATCTGCCAGGTCCCACTCCTGGACATGGTCCGCTACCAGCACTTCCTCATGGCCCGCTACTGGGTCCCCGAATACGGCGATGCCGATTCAAGCATGGATGCATATAGCTGGATCAAGGCCTATTCGCCGTACCACAACATCAAGAAGGGCGTGAAGTACCCCGCGATCATGTTCACTGCTGGTGAAAACGACACGCGCGTGCACCCGCTCCACGCTCGCAAGATGGCGGCAGCAATGCAGGCCGCCACGGCAAGTGATCCAAAGGAAGCACCGGTCATCCTCTGGGTTGACCGCGAAGCCGGCCATGGTCAGGGAAAGCCTCTGAACCTCCGCCTCCGCGATCAGGTCGATACCCGCATCTTCATCATGTCGCAACTCGGCATGTTGGATAAGTAGTTAAACCTGCAACGGGTCCGCGAAAGCGGACTCGTTGTTTTGCAGCGTGTTTTGGAAGTGGCACCGCCTCATAGGCGGTGGGTTTCGCCTCTCTCCCTCTCTGCCCACCCATGAAACAGGTTGCCATCATCCTCTCCCTATTCTTCCCGATCATCGCCATCGCCGATGAGTATCGCGATACGGCTCGTCGTTTCTCAATAACTCTGCCTCCCGGTTGGACTAAGGCTAGCGATGCCGATCTCAAGTCAATCAACGATTTCGCTGCCGAGCGCATCAAAGGCCGCAACTTTCAATACGTGGCTGTATTCTCCAAAGACCCGGAGAATCCGCTTACCCCGCCCTACATCCTGATCCAGGAAACTAATATTCGCCTCAAAGGAGCTAATTACGACACTATTGAAAAGATGTTTGGTGCGGCTGAAACTGCCAAGGCAACTCGCCAAATCAGCAAAGACCTCTCGGATCTCACGAGCGACATAAAGGCGGCTGATCGATGGACCATAGATCGTGCTCGCAATCGCATGTCGATGAGCGTGACGATGACAGATCCGGCGGGCACGAAAATCAAATACCTCAGCATCGGCAATTTTGGCGAGGAATCAATCATTCAGATCAATAGCTACGCCCTAGAAGACCAGTTCGCCAATTTGTCTCCGGACTTCGACGCGATCAACGACAGCTTCCGCTTTGATCGCGGAGCCGAGTTCCATCCAGTCGCACCAACTACCAAAGTCGCTAACCGAGCCGGCGCAATCGGTCAGTTAATCGGCATTGTCCTGGGCCTCGTGATTGGCATTTTCGTCTATCGGAAATTCAAACGGGCTCCGCTTCACGCTTGACTTTCACTCGCCAGCATCGCAACCCCGCGTGCGGCATGAAACGCACTCCCCGCAAATCGCAGTTTCCATTGCGGCCGCGCCAGATTCGTAAGCCCATCCGAAATCAAATTCCCAAGCGGCTTTGACGCTGCCTTGAGCAAAATCCCCACGCCGCCAGCCAGCACAATCTCATCCGGCCGATAGATCGCATGCACAATCCGAATCGCCCGCGCCAGCGCCCGCAGCGGCGGCGATTTTTCATCCATCACCGCAATCGATCCTTCTACATCATCGCCATATCTCGCCCGCAACGCGGCCAATCCAATATAGCCCTCGAGCCCACCCTTGCCACCATCAGTCCCAACCACCGGCGCCACATCATCAAGCGTCACATCAATCTGCCCCAGATGTCCGGACGACTTCCCGTTGATCAACAACCGCTGGCCATCCGTCAAAATACTCATCCCCACACCAGTCCCCAGCGCGATCACACACATCCGCCCGCGTCCAAACCGCTCGCGCCAGATACTCATCGCCGTTGCGTACACATCCGTTTCAACAACAACTTTCGCATCTTGGCCCGCAAGCCCCTTGATCCACGCTGCCAATTCAACTCCTACCAGACACGGCATATTTGCCGATGCAGTCACCACGCCGCGTGAAGCGTCAAAAGCGCCGGGTGCACAAATTCCAATGGCCTCACCCTCTGACCCATCCAGACATTTCACCAGGCTCGCTTCAAGTTGCGGAAACGTCGGCCGCTCATACCGCTCACTCTGCCGCTCCCAGACAACTTCGCCCTCTTCAACGCAGACAACCTTGACGCTCGTCCCGCCGATATCAATTCCCAGCACACTCACTCAATGCTCCAATCACTTTGCCAATCACTTTGAAAGCTTGTTCACAAACTCCGCCAAGAGTTTCGGATCCCGTTTCTCAACAACCCGCTGACGCACTGATGCCTCCAGCGAGGTCTTGCCGAGCCACAACTCCACACTCTTCCACAATTTGTCTTTGACCTTATCTGAACTTGCAAGATAAATCTCTGAGGATAATTCCTGCAGTTTCGTCACGGTGATCCCATCGATATTCGAGTAATACCGATTGACGATTCCCTGCTGATGCTTCGATAAATGTTCACCCTTTGGCATGCAGCAGGATATGCCTTCGCCTTCTACCGCCGCCGCCCACGCACCTGCTCATGCTTGAAATACGTCTTCACCGCAACCGTGGGCGCAGGCCGCGTTGCCTCAACTCTGGGATCCAAATCCAGCCCATTTCCGCGGCAATACTCCCCGACAAACTCCACAATCCGCCGCCCAAAATCCGCCGCCTTCTTCACGCCCACGCCATGCACCAGCATCAGCTTCTCTGTAGACCCCGGCCGCATCCGGCTGATTTCTTCCAGCGTCGCATCCGAGAAGATAAGGAACGCCGGCAACTTCCGCTCATCCGCAATCTCGCGCCGCAACACGCGCAATGCTTCAAACAACGCCCGCTCAGCATCGGTAAGTGGGGCGGCTTCGACCTTCGCCTCAATCTTCCGCTGCTCAGTCGCCGACACACTCTTGGGCTTCACCAGCGAGATCATGCGCTCATTGCGCAAAACTTCCTGCGCTGCATGCCCCATCTGCAAAATCGGATACTGCCCCTCACTGCGCACCAGGTCGCCTGAATCCACCAGCTGATTAATACAGCTCAAAACCAGATCCCGCCGCATGCCTTTCAGCAACCCGTGCGTGCTCAACTCATGATGCCCGCGGTTCACAATCGGCGCTGCCTTTGACCCAAGCAGAACATCGGCGACGTGCGCAGCCCCAAAGCTCTGACCGACACGCACCACACACGAAATAATCTTGCGGGCAGTGTCCTGCGCATCCGCAATCGGCTCAAGTTCCGCCAGGCAACAATCGCACGCGCCGCAGAGACCCTTGGTGTATTCCTGTCCAAAGTACTCAGTCAACGCCCGATGGCGACACGTCATCGAAGATGCAAACCGCTGAATCTGGGTCAAAAGTGCGAGCTGCCCCGGCAGCATTTCTTTTGCATCTTCAGCCTCAGACTCTTCCGCCCCGCGCTCCATCAGCATCTTCCACTTCTGGAAATCTGCCGAGGAATACAGCAGTAAACACTCCGCCGGCAATCCATCTCGTCCCGCCCGCCCCGTCTCCTGCTGATAATGCTCAATCGACTTGGGCATCGCCGCATGCACCACGCACCGCACATCGCCGCGGTCAATTCCCATTCCAAACGCCACCGTCGCACACACAACGTCCAGCCGCTCACTCTTGAAATGATCGCTCACTTTGCTGCGTTGCTCTGGCTTCAACCCAGCGTGATACGCCGCCGCATGGATCTTCGCAGCCTTCAGCGCGGCCGCCATTTCCTCAGTATCACGCCGACTGATGCAATACACAATCGCCGCCCGCCCCTCATGCCGCTGCAGCGCTTCAACCACCTGCTTCACGGCACTCATCCGCGGCACAACGCGATACGTCAAATTCGGCCGATCAAACGACCCCACAAAAATCGCCGGATCGCGCAGCCCCAACTGCTCCACAATGTCATGTTTCACCCGCGGCGTAGCAGTCGCCGTATACGCCCCCATCGCAATCCGCGGTAAGACATCCCGCAATTCCCGCAGCCGCCGATACTCCGGCCGGAAGTCATGTCCCCATTGACTAATGCAGTGCGACTCATCAATCGCGATATGTCCGATATTCAATCGACTCACAAACGAAAGAAAGTCCGGCATCAAAATCCGCTCGGGCGCGGCGAGCAACAACTTCAATTTCCCATTCCGCAAGTCGTCCCGAATCTCGCCGCGTTCCTGCGGACTAATGTTCCCGTGCATCGCCGCCGCGGGAACTCCCGCCAACTTCAATCCAGCAACCTGGTCCTGCATCAACGCGATCAGGGGTGACACCACCAGGGTCAACTTTCCACTGACCAGAGCCGGTACCTGAAAGCACAAAGACTTCCCACCCCCGGTCGGCAGGATCGTGACCGAATCCCGTCCGGCTAGAGTCGCCGCAATCGATTCACCCTGCAACGGCCTCAGTTGATCGAATCCCCAATACTGGTGCAGTACCTCGCGCACACCTTCTGCATATTCAAATTGGGCTCGTTCACCTTCCATAAGCCAAAGTATTGCCGGTTGGACTCTTGTCAGGTGTCAACCGCCAGTGCGATAACCTCGCCTCGTGCGCAGTTCCTGTACCCCAACCTCAGGGGGTTTGCCTCCGGTAACACCCGAACGGCACGAAATTTAGGTGTGTATTAGGTATCACGACCCCCGATTTAGCATCTAAGACCTAGTCCAAGCACGCGCGGTTTCTGCCCGATGTGCTAGACTACTCGTTCATCCTGCCCGGCCGCGAACGGTGCAGGACGCCAATATTCGAAACGTCGCGGCGGGAGTTGCTGGTAGCCCCAGCCTCACAATGGGTGATCGAACATCATTGCTGCTTGTCCGATCTGGACTCACTGATTGGGATTGCCAAGGCCGCGTCCAGGGATGCGCTGACCTGCCCCTCTGCGAAGAGGGCCGCAAGGCCGCCCAGGCAGATTGCTCAAAGCTCGCAAATACCAAAGTCGCACTCGTCCTTTGCGGACCAGATGATGCCTGTAAGGCAACTGCCGCAATTGTCTCTCAGCGGCTTGGAAACTCGAAAATCAAGTCAATCGAAGGCCTGGCCGAGCCAAGTCTGGGACTCTGGGAAGGCCAGCGCGAAGAAGAACTCGAAGCCCGCTTCGGCTCCGTCTATCGCGCCTGGAAAGATGACCCGGCCAGCATCGTGCCGCCGGATGCTGAGCCATTTGAAGAAGCTCAAAAACGTATCTTGAAAGCCCTGACCTCTGGAATCGGAAGCAAGGGTTCCCAAGGAATAGCTGTCATTCTGCGGCCCATTGCTTTGGCATTGGTCCGTTCCAAACTTCGTAACGAAGCACTTACCGGTGTTTGGGATCTGGTTGCAAATAGCCCCTGTGTCGAATGGCTTTCGGTAGAAGCAGCCGATTTAAGGTATCGTACTACTGTGATAGGAACGCGCTAAGGCGTTTCGGAGAGTTGGCCTTTGGTGCAGCAGTCGCGGGAAACCGCACCTGCCGTCAGAGCCTCGAACCAGGAAGGAATCCATGAGCAAAACAGTATCAAGAACTTGGAGCGATGTATTCGCTGACAAGAAGAAGGCATCGATCCCAGAAGGACTCTGGCTTCGTTGTCCCTCATGTGCTCACATGCTGTACAAGCAGCAACTCGAGAACAATCTCGATGTTTGCCCAGATTGCCAGCATCACTTCCGCATCGGGGCTCTCGAACGCGTCGCACAGATCTGCGACCCCGACACATTCCAGGAAATGTTCAGCAATCTCGAAGCAACCGATCCGCTGAAATTCAGAGACCTCAAGGCATACCCAGACCGCATCCGCGCTGAACAGCTCAAGAGCGGCCAGAAAGATGCCATCAAAGCAGGCCGCGGATTCGTCAAGGGTCGCGAAGTCATGCTCGTGGTGCTCGACCTCGATTTCATGATGGGTTCGATGGGTTCAGTGGTCGGCGAGACAATCACTCGCGCGATCGAAGAAGCCACCCGCTCCAACCTTCCCCTCATCATCGTCTCCGGCTCCGGCGGCGCACGCATGCAGGAAGCGGGCCTGAGCCTGATGCAGATGGCCAAGACCTCGGCCGCCCTCGCACGTTACGACGATGCCGGCGGCCTGTTTATCTCAGTACTCACAGATCCCACAACCGGCGGCGTCACCGCATCATTTGCAATGCTCGGCGATCTCATCATCGCTGAGCCCAACGCCCTCATCGGGTTCGCAGGCCCACGAGTGATTCAGCAAACAATCCGCCAGGAATTGCCCGAAGGATTCCAGCGTTCCGAGTTCCTGAAGAAAGCGGGCTTTGTTGATCGCGTTGTGCCGCGGAGTCAGCTGAGGAATGAGATTGCCCGAATGATCGACTACGCCGGCAAGTAGTAAAATCTTAGTAATTGCGGCTGTATAGCGATAGGCCTTTGAGCAGATGTGCTCAGGCGACTGCTGTTGCTGCATATCTATAATTCGGTATGCAACGTCGCAGACCTGCCAGACCCGCAGAGGTTCTCAATCTGGGCCGCGCATGTACCGAGATGTTGCAGGATTTTTCCAAACGCATCGAGCGCATCGCATCGGGCAAAAGTAACAAGAACGATGTCCACAAATTCAGGACCGGCAGCCGCAGAATGGAAGCGGGTCTCACTGAACTGCTGCAAGCCGATTCTCGCTCCAGCCCATATCACAATGTCTACAAGATAACACGCAAAGCTCGGAAACGCGCTGGCGATGTCCGCGATATGGATGTCGCTCGCGAGTTGGTTCGACGCATCGCCGCGCCGCTGGATTGTGCTGCGAAGCCTGCATGTGCGTTTCTTGAGAAGTATCTTGAGACCACGAGAAATGATGCACTCAAAGAACTCAAGCGGGAGGTGGGCCGCAGGCGGGTCTCTACTCTTCCCGAAAAACTGCGAAAGCGTTTAAACGCGGAAGAGCTTTCCCGAGCGACCATCAAGCGTGTGCTGAAAAGCTGCATTGCTCGCGCTCAGAAGCTGGCTTTGGAATCGGATTCGGCAGAAGCCATGCATCGCACGCGCCTCAGCATAAAACGACTCCGCGATGTCGCCAGGATTGTTGAACCACTCATCGGCCGCACGGCAGCTTGCTGAGCGAGTTCGAACTGCTCTCGGAGACCTTGCGGAGCAGTTAGACGAGGATTGGAGCGCTGTAGTATTGTTTGATGCTCTGCACAGCGTCGGTGGGCGGGGTGGGCTTGATAATTGGGTCGCAAGAAGTGAGAGAGCATTTCTCTCCGCAATGCCCAGGTTTGCGATACAGCTCAAAGAATGGCTTCCACCAGTTCTTGATTTCGGTGAGTCGATGAAGTGCTTCGCGCTGCTCGGCAAGAATGAAGTGTTGTGGAGGTCTGGAATTGCAAGCACTCGTTGGCTTCCAGTTCATATTTGCGTCGCATGTGCTGAAGTCGGAAAATTGGAGGATGCCTCGGGGAGCCTCAAAGTGATGGAGAGTCTTGCTGAGCAGCCCGTACGGCAAAAGCTTCTTCGGTTCATTAGAAGTCGGGCGAGAGAGCTCGAGAGGCACTGATGGAATGCGCTGAATGATAATCCGATGGATACTTGTTCCTACTACCACCTGTGGCGCGTGCGGTTGCGAGGGTGTATTCATGAACCCGGTCTTATGAGGAACCGATGGCCCTAACAACCGAAATGCTTGCAAGCTACTTAGACAGGAATGCTTCGGACTTGCTGGCAGAACTTCCATTCAGGAACTGGACAGTCAAAAGAGCTGTTGATACCGATCTTGAGAAGCTGCGCATTGACTATGTTTTCACCCACAATGGAATGTCCTTCATTTGTGACGAAGAGGACAATGTTAGCTGCATCTTTTTCTTCTCCGACGAATCTCGATGCTTCACGGAAGGCATTCAAGATCTGCCCTTCGCATTTAGCCGTCGGGAAGTTCTTGCTCGATTCGGTTCTCCAGAAAAGAGCGGCGGAATCAGCAACGGAATCCTGGGTGCTTTTGGCCCATGGGACCGTTTCGCTCGCGGCAATTATTCGATACACGTGCACTTCCACCTGGAGGTCGACTCCATCAAGAAGATCACTCTCATGCGCGCCGATATTGTGCCTCGCTAAATGCGGCATCCCCTGTGGTTGCAGTTCTTGGTAATGCCGTACCGGTAGATGTAAACAACGAGTCGCTGGGCAACAAGCTCAAGATATTCCACTTCTGGCCGATGATTGGGGATTACACAGACTTGGGCAGCAACCGCCGCGCCAGCGCGATCGATATCACCCGATAGCACAGCAGCATCACAAACAACAGCCCGATCGCCAAGTACACGCGGCGGAAAAGTTCGTTCATCAAATCTCTGCTTTTCCCCACCGCGATTTCAATGCGGCCATCTGCGGACCGATTCACCTCGTTGATACGAGCTTGCCAGTCGGGAGAACCGAGCAGGCCCCCAGAAGACTTTACGAGTTCGTCCAGACGCTGCGAGGTGATTGCTCCTTCCTTCACCAATTCCGTGTACTCACCAATCTGAAACAGCCGCGGATCCTTTGCGGCGGCCCAGCGGTTCCAGGTGTCGTATCGATTGAACAGGACATCGGCCGACTTGATCATCTGGTCGATCGATTGGCTTGCGGGCCCCAATTCTGCGGCAAGCAATCTTGCCTCTGCAACAACTTTATTCACTTTTTCCACTGTCGCATCTGCACGCTCCAATCGTGCATCAACAGCATCAACAATTGCAGCGCGTTCGGCAGCGATGTGCGCGGGCATTTTCTCAACTTCATTGGTCAGCCGGTGCACATCTTTCAGGGCGGCGACCAGTTCTGGTGAGGTCAGGAGTTCGTCTTTCGCCGCGGCGATCTGCCAGCGGAGCAATGTTGGCTCGCGCTTGAATTGGTAAAACACCCGCTCGCCCAGCAGCCGTGCTTCATCGACCGCCTGTCCCGCTTTCCCGACTTCCGAAAATAGACCGCTTGCTGAGAGCACTTCCGATGCCGCGGATTTGCCCCGGCCGACCGCGAAGTTTGAGAATCGGACAAACGATGTGCGGACCATCTCCGGATGTTCTTTGTGCCATTCCGCAAGAAGTGTTTCGACGGCTGCGACCTGCTCCGTCGTCAGCACCCTGGCCTCCAATGTTCCGATCTCCGTGTTTGCATGAAGCAACGCCTTCGCGAACGCGGGTGCGCGATCGCCAAAGACTTCCGTGGCTCGCCCATCATCTACCCATACCTGGTTCAGCAGTCTGGTGACGACAACAAGGTCCAACAGCCGCGTGAATGCATCCGCATTGGTGGCAATGTCATAGATATTGCTTGCCGCATCGGCGAGGAACACCTGCGCCTCGCGACGTTGGGCTGGGTCTGCATTGTCTTTTCGAACCTCATCGCACGCCGAGTAGATCATCCCTACAAAGCGGTCAGCAAACGCGCGAGTCAGTTCATCAAGCTCGGCCGCCTTGATAGGTTCGCCGCCATCAGCAACAATCACGATAACACGCGGCGCTTCTGGTGGTGGGGCCACCGGCTGCGACATGCAACCGCCAGCTGCAACTGCCGCTGCGATCGCGCACAGCACTGTCAATCTCACAAGGCTGGCGCGAACGGTCATCATACTGCTCCGTAGAAACATAAAGAGTACGGAGTAGTGCACAGTTATCGCGCTGGAGGAAAAGTCCCTGAAAGTAACAAAACGTCATACGTCAAAGACACTTTGCGGCATAACTAACGGCTCAGCGGCCATTTCAACGTCCGGTTACGACACCGTCCAACTTTCGCTCAGTTCCTGCGACCGCCACCGCAACCGCTGCATCTCCTGTCACATTTACCACCGTGCGGCACATATCCAGCACTCTATCGACTGCCAGAATCATCGCGATTCCATCTCCGGGCACGCCGACCGACTTGAGCACGATGACCAGCATGACCATGCCGCCGGATGGAATACCCGGGCTGCCGATAGCCGAGAACACTGCAGTGAACACGATTGAGGCCTGCTGCGTTGTTGTCAATTCGATCGAGTAGAACTGCGCCAGGAAGACAGTCGCCACCGCCTGCATCAGCGCTGTTCCATCCATATTGATCTTCGCGCCCATCGCACACACAAAGCTCGTGATATCCGCGGGTACTCCCAATCGATCGCGAACGTTCTGGATCGTTACGGGAAGTGTCGCCGCGGAACTTGAACTGCTGAAGGCCACCATCTGCACCTGTGCAATGCCGCGGAAGAAGGTGCGGATGGGGATGCGGGAGAAAATCTTGACCACCCCGGGGATAGATGAGAAACTGGATAATCAACAGCCCCAGCAGCACTGTCATGCAATACGCGCCCAGTGATGCCAGGACATCAAACCCCAGGTTCCCGACAATCGGCGTCACCAGACAAAACACACCGAGCGGCGCGACATGCATGATGCCGCGGACGATCATGATAAACGCTTCGTTTAGACCCTCAACCACCTTGAACACCGGTTCCGACCGTTCCCGCGGCAGTAAACTCAGTGCAATTCCCAGTAGCAGCGCAAACACCACTACCTGCAACATGTCGCCACGCGACAGCGCATCAAAGGGGTTCGTCGGCACGATCTCGCGTACCAGGTCCCAGGGCTTGACGCTCTTGGATGTCGCAACCAATTTGCCCGCGGTTTCAGATTGCGTGCTCGCCAGCAGTTTCGCGCGTGCCTCTTCGCCAATAAATCTCGGGCCGCCAGGTTGGATCACATTCACCAGCGTCAGACCGACCCCAACACTCAAGAATGCGGTGCAAGCGAAAATGCCGACTGTCTTGCCGCCGATGCGGCCGAGTTTCTTGAGGTCACCCAGCGATGAAATCGCCAGGATCATCGCAAACAAGATGATCGGAACAGCAATGAACTGCAGCGAGCGTTTAAAAAGGTCGCCGATGAGCTGGTTCAAGTTGATGATAAAATCGATTACCCCGGACATACTTGGCCCAGTCGCATCACGCAGACTTGGCCCCCACAAGTTGCACGCGAGTCCAACCGCAACGCCCAGTGCCAACCCAATCAAGATTTTCCAATGCAGGGCCAGTTTCAAAGTGCTACTCCTACGCCGCCCAACCGAAGTGGGAGTGGGGCGATTGCCAAGTGTACAGACTTTGAGGGATTGCCGCGAGCAGGTTATTCACATTCCGCGGCGAGTCGAGACACAAGTCGGCTCCAGCGTTTGCGAAGGGCTTGCGAATCCTGCCCCATGCGTTCAGCAATCTGTTCCCAGTCGAGCCCACCCAGCCGCAGCCGCGCGATCTCAAGATCATCTTCGCTCAATCGACTCTGAACCACATTCATCGCATCACTGGTTCGAATGGTCGCGCTGTTTTCGCCGGGCGTGGCGAATTCTGAACCGACCGAGTCATCGTGATACGGCAACGCCGTCGCGCCGCCGCCGCGTTTTGTGGCCCCATCGCTTCGAGCCAGCGTCGCGAGCTTGGAACGCACCACGGTCTTCAGATACCCGACCAACTCGCCCTCAGATTTGAACTTAATCGCCTGAGCTCGATGGTCCTGCACAAATGATCTCGCAATCGACTGACAGACATCGCCAGAATCTCTGTGATTGCGAAGTTTGACACCCATTCCCGACCTGACCAAAAGTCGCACGATGCGCAGCAATTCGGCATAAGCATTCTCAGAGACTCGGGGATCGCCCGATTCTGCCCTGGCAAGCAAACTATGCAGCCCCTCTTCCGCCATAATTCGACTTCCATCGGTCACAATTCTTCAAATTGCCAGTCACACATCGATGCCGCCAGCACTCTCAGACTGGAGGTTCGGACAATACGTCAAATTGCCTTTGATAGTATAGTTCAATACCCGAACCCCTCCCGGTTGAAACGTAGTCTTTATGCACGAGCCTCGCGACAAGTCCGAAAGCTCCCCAGGAAGGTCAGATGTCGTCGCGGCCGTCCGCGCCTTCTGGACGATCGCTGTGCCACCGCCGCTGGAAGCCATCCTCACCCCCGCCATCCTCGCCGATGAACGCCTGCTGGCCGATGTTATCGCCACCGACATCGAAGAACGCCGCATTCGCAGCCTTCCCTGCGGCATGGATATCTACATCTCCGCTTTCCCGATGGTCCTGTCGATGCCCAGCGTCCGCCGCGTGTTGCTCACCGGCGAGTTCATTTCCCACGCGGGCGAGAACATCGAATCCATCCGCTCCAACCTCCTGCGAACCCACCCCCAGTTCGCTGGCGACATCAGCGCGGTCGCCTCTATTTCCCTCCTCCTCAGCGGCGATGAACCGTCCATCCCTCGCCACTCACCCGGCGACATGCTTGGCAAATATCGCCTCGACTCCCACCTGGGTGCCGGGTCATTCGCTCACACCTGGCTCGCCTGGGACACCTCGCTCCGACGCCATGTTGCTCTCAAGATCCTCGACTCAACGAACCTGCACGAAACAGAAGCGGGCGAACGCGTGCTGGCCGAAGCCCGCGCCGCCGCCGGACTCGACCATGAATCAATCGTGCGAATTCACGAAGCTGGTCGTTTTCCACACACCGGCGAGTGCTACATCGATGCTCAGTTCGTCGGCGAACTTGTCTTTGGCTCAGGGCCCAATGGCGAAGGCGCGGTCGCGACGACTCGCACGCTCTCTGACCTGATGGCCAAAGGACCGATCGCGCCCATGCACGCGACCACGCTCATAAGCGCCATCGCCCGAGCGGTTGCAATCAGCCATGCCCGCGGCATTACACATCGAGACATCAAGCCTTCGAACATTCTCCTCAACGCCTCCGGCGCTCCGCTGCTCGCCGACTTTGGTCTCGCACAGCGAGAAGAACCCGCCGCTCCACAAGCCGCTTCAGGTGCCTCATCTGCGCCGCGCCCAAGAATCGCTGGCACACCCGCATTCATCGCGCCAGAAATCGCCCGCGGCGAACGCGGCACACCGCTCTCCGACATTTTCTCACTCGGTTGCACATTGCGATCGCTGCTCACCGGCCGTCTTCCGCGTCAGCCCTCGGGCGAGGGCAACAACCGTTCGACGTTCGCGCAGATGTTGATCGATGCTCGCAGCCAGCCCTTGCCGCCAATCGCGTCAATCGTGCCGGGGCTCCCACCGACTCTCTGCAAGATATGCGATCGCGCCACCGCCCACAATCCCAGCCAGCGATACGCATCGGCCGATGCGCTCGCCGCGGATTTGCGTGCTTTTGTTGAGCATCGCCCAACGGAGGCCGATCCCAAAGGTGCGGGCGGAACAGCGCGGTTGTGGATTCGCCGACATGGCACCATTGCCGCAATCGCGGCGATCTCAATAATCCTCATTTCCGCGGCAACCCTCGGTTTCATCATCCGTCTGAGCATTGAACGCAACCGCGCGATCGAGGCTGAGCACATCGCACAGGTACAGCGCGATGAGGCGATAGCGGCGAACAACACGATTCAACTCATGAACCGCTTCGTTGCTCGCACGTTCAGTTCAACCCGTGGCCAGAAAGCTACCGCCGACTTCACAGTGCTGGATGCGATCAAACTGGGTGTAAGCCGCGCAGAGAACTCGTTCGACGATCGTCCGCTGGTCGAAGCGGCAGTGAGTCACTTCCTGGGTGAGGCCGCAATCGGCGCGGGAGACCTGGATATTGCACAGTCACAGCTGGAGCGTGCGCTATCTCTGCGGCGTCAACACCTGGGCGAAAATCACCCCGACACTGTGGCATCGCTTCGTCAATGGGGCGAGTTGATGCACCTGCGAAAGAAGTTCCCTGAGGCAGAAGAGTCGTTCGGGAAGGTGCTCAAAATTCTCGGTCCCGAGGAAGCGTTCCGAAATGCAGATGGGCTGCGGGCGCAGATTTATCTGTGCGAACGCACAATGGACACTGGCGATTTGAAGAAGGTCGGCGAGACTCTTGAGAAAGTTGCCCAGGTCTATCGCTATCAGCCCAGGGACGGATCAGTTGATTTCCATCGCGCCCTTAACGCACTCATTCGCCTGTACGAAAAACAGGAACTTCATGCTCAGAGCGAACGCGTGCAGCGAGAAATCGTCGCGATCAATGTGCAGACGTTCGGCCCCAATGACATCAGCACGTTGAACGCCACCCAGGGTCTCGGCGGAATACTGCGACACGGGGGCAAACTGGTCGAGGCTGAAGCCGTCTATCGAGATGTTCTCCCTCGTTACCGCGCAACGCTTGGAGACAATCACGTAGGTGCATTGCACGTCTCACTGGAGATCGCGGGCCTCGCGCTCCCCGATCGCTGGGAAGAAGCGATGCAGTTGATTACTGATGTGCGCACTCGCACCGCAAACTATTCCAAGTCCAACATCTACCGCGTGCGATCAATCATCCTTCTGGCCGCAGCGCTCGACGCCTCTGGCGGCGATCTCAAGGAAACTGAATCAGCAATGAAGGAAGCAATCACCTATTGCGCCGATGCGATGGGACCCGACAACAAGTGGACACGCGAGGCTGTCACCCAATACGCCAAATTCCTCGAACGTCAGGGTCGACTCGACGAGGCAAAGACAGTTCGTGAAACCGCTGGCAAGCCCGCTCGGTAACTCTGCCGCGAGAACGCGGCTTACACCACAATCTCATCGCGTACCGATTCCAACCCCTCGGTGAGTATCTTCGGGTCGCCATCAGTAATGAGCACATCATGCTCATAGTGCGCGGTCAATGAGCCATCGGCCGAGTGCACAGGCCATGAATGTCTTCCAGCCGGCTGCCGCGTGTGCCCAGTCCCGATCGCAAGCATCGGCTCTACCGCCACAAGCGTGCCCGGTTTGCAGTACTTCACGCCATCGGGCCATTCAGCGGCAGACTGAGGCGAGTTTGAAACGAACGGCCCGCCATGCAGCGACCGCCCGATTCCATGTCCACCCAGGCCCTGCGTCAAGTGAAAGCCATACTTGTCTTCAACAATCGCCGACACGCGTTCCGCCCACGCACCCCACGTGTTTGTCGGCCGCAGTTCCTTCACGCCCTCCGCAATCGATTCCTTCCCCGCGGTCAAGAGCTTCATTGCCTCAGCCGAAATCGGCGGCACAAAATACGTCCATGCCGCATCACCAATGTATCCCTGGTACCACACCCCGATGTCAATCTTCACAAGATCGCCCGGACCGATTGGATCGGTGTATGAACCCGCTGTCCCGTGGACCACGCAATCATTCACACTCAGGCACGCATGGCTGGGAAACGCCGGACCACGATGGCCGCGCGGCTTGTAATGCAGAAAGCACGACTTGCAACCGATCTCATCAAGCGTCTTTGCAACAAACGTATCAATCTGTCCAAGCGTCATTCCCGGACGCAAAAACTTCGCAAGCCGCATGTGCGTCTCAACAACTTTCTGGGCTGCCGCATAGGCAGTATCGACATCGGCTTTGTGTAACAAACGTACTCCGCTTCTTGTGGTTGGGGTTGGCGGCAGTATAGGTCGTCGTGTTGTATTGGAAAATCGTTATAGGCGTCTAATAGGTGGGTCGATTCAGATCGTTCCCGCCCACAAAAACCGTGTGAATTGGATTCATACCAAATTCATACGCCAGCACCCGCTCATCAGTCGCGTTCAAGACCACAAGATCGCCACGCTTGCCCACCTCGATAGTTCCGCGATCAGAAAGTCCCAAAACCGCGGCCGGATTCGCAGTTGCCGCCACAATCGCCTCTTGTGGTGAAAGTCCGCAGTTTCGCACAGCAAGCGATATCGCCATCGGCATCGAGAGACACGGCGCAGAACCAGGATTGAAATTCGTCGCAATCGCCGCAGCGCCGCCCGCATCAATAACCTTGCGAAGATTCGCATAGCGTCCATCAAGATGGAACCCACACCCAGGAAGCCCGACTGCGACCGTAGAGGACTCGCCAAGAATCTTCAGTTCCTGCTCCGCCGCCGCTTCAAGATGGTCGCACGATACCGCGCCAAGTCGAACAGCCTCAGTGATCATTCCCTTGCTTGTAAACTGATCAGTGTGAACTCGCAGCGGCAATCCCAGTTCCTTCGCCGCGACAAACAGTCGAACGGTCTCCTCTTTCGACCACGCGTTGTCCTCGCAGAACGCGTCAACGGCAATTCCCGGGAACTCCGCAGCGATCGCAGGCAACGTCTCCGTAATCGTCTTGTGCACAAAGTCCGGAATCGCCGTATCGATCGCGTGTCCCAGCAGTGCAGTCATCGTCACGCCCACCGGAACGCGCCGCGCGATGTTCTGAATGCAGCTCAGCATGTTGCGCTCATGCTCCAGCGACAACCCATACCCGCTTTTCACTTCGATGGTGGCGGTGCCAAATTGCGATGCTCTTTCAATTCGTTCAAGCAGAAGACTCTCAAGTTGCGCAGCCGATGCCAGGCGAGTTGCCCGCACGGTGCTCATGATCCCGCCGCCGGCCTTGAGCAGGTCCTGATACGAAACGCCGCGCCGCTTCAGGTCCCATTCCTCAAGCCGCGACCCTGCGAAACAGGCATGCGTGTGGCAATCGATGAACGCCGGCATCACGACGCGACCGTCCGCGTCCCAGATATCAACTGACGGGTGCATCCGCCTGAGCGTGGAAGTAATGCTAGGTTGCACACCCTGAACCGTGCCGCGATATACAAGCACATCCGCGTTTGAAACCACACCAAGGTCGCTCATTGCCGAGCCTCTGCGTGCCTGGTGGCCACCCGCGAGAGTCAAAACACGAGCATTTCGAATTAAGATACTGCCGTACGCCATGTAGATCGATCCGATAAGCCACGAAGGAATGTAAGGAACACATGTGCCGCTAACCGTGCTGTGCGTCCACCATCATCAACCACTGGGTTGAGCTCCATGATATCAAAGCAACGCACCCGAAGCGATGCCCCGGCCGAACGAATATGCGGCATCAGCTCCGCAGTGGTTTTCCCTTGCGGGTTCATCGCACTCACCCCGGGCGCAATGCCGCCATCAAACACATCCATGTCAAAACTCACGAACAAATCCCCTGTCGGCAATGGATCGACCTGAATTGAATCAGAATCTGTTGTCAGTGGATCCAGCCTCCCGCCGTGTGCCTGGAACCACGCAAATTGCTCTCGGGAATTCACAAATGGGCTATATCCGTGCAAATGTAAGCGCTTGACGCCACACTCCTCACAGAGCTTGCGAAACGGCATGCCGCTGCCAACGGTTTCTCGCACGTCCAGATGCGCATCAAAGTACAACCCGGCAGCCTTTCCCATAAGTCCAAGACCATCCAGCACGCCGCGCACGAACGCAAACGTCAAATCATGCCCGCCGCCGATCGCGATCGGAAAGAGGCCTGCCTGCACAATTGCCTTGCTCGCTTCGCTGATGCGTCGGTGAGTCTCGTTCAGCGCTGCAGCATCGGCGCCCGCCGCAGGCAGCACGTCGCCCGCATCGAAAACTCTGGGCCAGTTCCACCCAACCGGATCGCTCACGCCATATCGCGCAAGTGCATCCCGAAACGCCCGCGGGCCCTGCGATGCTCCCGGCCTTCCGTTGTTCAATTTCACGCCAAGGTCATCTGGCATTCCCAGCAGCGCGACCTTACATCCAGCTGGCGAATCACTCTGGATACCTGATGCAAACCGGCCCGGTGAAACTGATGGCCACACCGCCGCCGTCGTGTTTGGAATTCGAGTCATGCTTTTGACTGTAGCCCGGCAAGCTCATTTGCCAATGACTCAATCGCTGTTGTCAGCACCTCAATTGATTGCAGATACTCAGCCAAAACCAGCTGTTCCCGCGGCGTGTGATCCAGGGAACTATCCCCCGGTCCAAACGCCGCGATCGGACACTTCCAGATTGGTGAAACCACATTCATATCGCTTGTGCCGGTCTTGAACTTTGGCGCAGGAACCAGGCCCCGACTGCGCACCGCATGTGTCAACGCTCGAACAACCGCATCTGACCGCTCGCTCTTGTGTGCATGCTCATGGCCTCTGAACGAAACCGAAACACGGGCGCTTTCTGGCAAGCCTTCCAGCCCTGTCGCAAATTCCTCAGGGTCCACTCCCGGCGGCAAACGGAAACCGATGTCAGCTTCGGCAAACTCAACATCTCCCTCCATGCGGGAGTTCACGCCCCGCAGGCGAGACTGCACCTGGTCAAAGACGCGGTCATGCCCCGCGCTTCGCGCCTGCGCATAGGCTCGTGCGGCAAACCACCAATCCATCACCAGTTCCGCGGCGGTCGCTGCAGGGCCGGCCGAGTGCGACCCCTCGCAGTGTGCACTCACTTGAGCAAGCAATCGCCCCTTGTATCCAAGCGTCACGCCGTTCACGCCGCTGGGTTCGCCAATAAAGCATGCCGCGGGGCGATACTGCGTGGCCGCGAAACGAGCGCCTTTCGAGGTTGCGACTTCTTCTTCCACCGCGCCGATCACGATGAGTCGAATTCCGGCGGGAATCATCGCCTGTGCCGCGGCACACGCAAACGCGGCTAATGGACCTTTGGCATCAACGCTTCCTCGCCCATGTAGAATGCAATTATCGATGCGTACGGGAATGCTGCCCGGTACGGTGTCGATGTGTCCCAGCAGGACAATCTCCTGTGCCGAAGGTGACATGTCGCCGCAGATGCCAATGGCGTTTCCTGCTTCGTCGATGCTCGTATGCAGTCCAAACTGCCGCATTGCGCTGGTGAAGTATTCAACCGCCGCACGCTCATCGCGGCTTACGCTGGAGATTGCGACCAGGTCATAAATCAGTGCGATCGCCCGCTCTGCACTAACGGCCTTTGAAGCACGCAATGCGGTGTTCATTCAAACACCGTGCCGTTTCCTGCAAGGGCCCCTGTGATTGGTTGCTGTGCTCGAGCATCACCGATGATGACGCGTCGGACGCCGCCGGTCAACGCTTCTCCCGCACCCATCACCTTCTTCTTCATACGCCCCTGGGCTGCGTCCGCCGCCGCCTCAATGTTGTTTCGATCTACACGCTCAATCAAAGTTGACTCATCTGGGAACGCTTGCAGCAAGCCCTTCACGTTTGACAGCAGCAGCAGCGATTCGGCCTTCAACGCGGCCGCAGTCATCGCCGCCGCGCGATCAGCATCGACATTGATCGGCTCATGGTCAACGCTGATCGCGGGTGGCGACACCACAGGCAACAGGCCCGCGGCAAGGAGTTGTTCCAGTAATGCGATATTGACTGTGTCCACAGTTCCAGTAAAGTCATCGCGGATAATCGTTGTCCGTCCATCAATCACCGCTCGAATCGTCGCCTTGCGAGCGCCCTCCCAGATCCGGCCATCCATCCCCGAGAGCCCGACCGCGTTCACGCCCAGTCGCTGTAGATTCTCGACAATCTGCTGATTGAGCACTCCGCGGCACGCCATCTGGAAAATCTCCAGCGTCCGCCGATCCGTCCGTCGCGATGTGTGCCCGCTGGGACTGGTGATGAACTGAGCTGGATGCCCCAGTTGTTCCTGGAGCATGTTGGTCTGGTGCGACCCGCCATGCACGATCACCATGCGACGTCCGGACTTGAACAACGCCGCCGCATCCGCACAGAATGCCGGAATGTCGATGCCTTCGGCTCCGCCGAGCTTGACGACTGTGACAGGAGAAGTGGGGGACGTGGGAGAAGTAGTGGATGTGTGTGACATATAATATAATTATAAAGGATGGAGACCGCTGAACGTAAGTGCCGCTGTTTCTTCAAATCCGCACATCAGGTTCATGCACTGAACCGCCGAGCCCGCCGCGCCCTTCATGAGATTGTCTAGTGCGCTCATCACCACGATGCGGCCCGTATTGGGATCAACTTCAAACCCGACATCGCAGTAGTTCGTGCCGGCCAGGATCTTCGGCTCCGGATACCGGTGAATCCCGCTCCGGTCCTTTACCAGTCGAATAAATGGCTCGTTGGAATACGCCTCGCGATACAACTTCCAGATGTCCTTCTCTTCAACCTTACGAGTCGGAAGGACATGGGCCGTGCACAGGACGCCGCGTACAAGCTCAACCGAAGTAATCGACATATGGAACTCGAAATTTCCATACGTCTCCATGAGTTGCTGCTCGACTTCAGACTGATGCCGATGCCCGGTTGGCGAATAGCTTCGAACGCTGCCGCTCCGCTCAGGGTGGTGGCTCGTCGGGCTGTGTGCATTGCCCGCCTCGCTTGATCCGACCTTCAAATCCGCAATCACAGTCTTGATCAATCCTGCCTTCGCCAGCGGATACAACGCGAGGTTCATCGCCGTCGCATTACACCCAACCCCGCTCGCCAACTTCGCAATCTTCAGCCGCGACCGCTCAAATTCCGGCAATCCGTACGTGAATCGATCGAGCCACACTGGCGCCGCATGCGATTCGCCATACCACTGCTGATAGCTCGCCGCATTCTTCAGCCGGAAATCTGCCGAAAGATCAATCACGCGTTCCGCCAAAGTAGTCGCCCGGTCGATCATCTTTACCGACTCGCCATGTGGCAGGCACAGGAACAGAACATCGCATTTCTCCAGTTCCTGCGGCGGGACAAACTGCAACTTCGTCCGTCCTCTCAGGTTCGGATGCACGCTGTGAATGAACACGCCTGCCTGCTGGCGACTGGTCACCTGTGCAACTTCAACATTGGGATGGTCGAGCAGCAGACGAAGAACTTCGCCGCCGCCGTAGCCAGAACCGCCCACAATCGATGCTCGAATCTTTGAACTGCTCACAAACCCTCCTGCGCGCCAACGGTGTTAGCATAACCCGGCTTCATCTCAATCTCAGCCGTAGTCGGCCCGCGCCCGCGTGCTACCGCAACCACATGCTCAATCATGCGACCGGGAATATTCACGCCGGTGGTATCGATGGAGTTTCTGAATTCCATCGTGTGATTCACTTCGCTGACAAGCAGCCCACGCTCCGGACATTCAAGCAGGTCAATCGCCAGCAGCCCGCCGCCCAGCGCCCGCGCTGTGCGAGTGCAGATATCCCGCAGATTGGCATCCATCGGGAGTCCCGCAGCCTTGCCGCCGCGTGCTGTATTCGTAATCCAGTGCTCGCTCGCCCGCGTGATGGCCGCGATCGGCTCAGTTCCTGACACGAACACTCGCAAGTCACGCCCCGGCTTATTGATGTGTTCCTGCACATAGAACACGCTGTGCGACACTCCAAGTCCGCCCTTGTGTTCCACAACCGCTTCCGCCGCGTCGCGATCGTTGATCTTCGCCAGCAAGCGTCCCCAGGACCCGACTGTTGGCTTCAAGATCGCCGGGTATCCATTGGCCTCAATCGCAACCAGCGCCGACTCTGGCTCAAGTGCAACTCGCACCTTGGGAGTAGGAATTCGATTCCGTGCCAGCACCAGCGATGTCATGAGTTTGTCGCCGCAGATATCGATGAGCCGCGCGGGATTCACACACGGAATCCCAAATGACTCAAGGACTCGCACAGCGGTGAGAGCCTGTGTCTGACTGATGCACCGTTCCAGCACCGCATCAAAGCGCTGCCAGGGCGATGGATCATGGATATCAAACACCTGCGTCCGCACATCGATTACTTCGTGCTCGACGCCTTGCCTCTCGAGTTCCTCGATCAGCAGCTTCTCTTCAACTCGAATTCGCGAAACCAATACGGCGATCTTCATCTGTCTCTCCTCAATTCGCAGATGTTCACTCGCCCCAGTCTTCACGAACTTCGGGAGCCAGTGCAACGCGAATTGGAGAGGTGTTGGTCACTTCCAGTTCCACGCCACAATCGCCGCAGCGAACCACTTCGCCATTGAGCGGGCGTCTGTTCAAAGTCACGACCGCTGCACATTCAGGACAGTCACACGATTGCGTTTCAATTGCTTCTGCGTTCATTTTCAAACTCCTTGATGCAAACAGGTTCAAAAAACAAGAAGGCCCGTCGGATTCATCCGGCGGGCCTGATTAGGACTTTGGCAGGGTTGTCTGGGTCTTACACCAGCATGCCGCGATCCATCAGATCCACCGGGTAAAGTTTGGCTTTACCTTTGGATTTGAAAGATTTGGGCGATTTTGAAGCAGCCAACAGCTCATCGCTGATTGCGATAGAGACGGTCTGGTTGGCAAATGCGTTCAACATGCTGGTTAATACTCGGCAAACTATGGTCAGTTCCGACACCCAATAATTGTTTCCCTGGTCTTCAAAGTCAAGCTGAGCACCAAAAACACCCCAATTTGAATCTGAGAGCCCGTTTCCCTCGAACTCTGGCTGGTGTTTCGAACCGACTTTTTTCAGTCATTGGTGACATTTCCTTGGACCTGAATCCATGATCAATCGCCTTTCCCTGCGTGTTCTTTCTGTCTTCGCTCCATGTGCACTGGTGTTCACTGGTATCTCCGGCTGCAGCTCTGAGCGTTCCGATGCCTCATCCGCTCAGCCGTCCTCAGCAACGCTTCCCCGCGAATCTCCCATGCCGCGATCATCTGCAATCCCTCCAACAGGACAATCCCAGCGAGTTGGCGGCGATCTGGCGATCCGCATTTCCGGCTCCGATGGCGATTACAGGTCCGGCAATTGCAGTATTGATACGCCGCTCCCCGAGGGATATCCGCTCCCTACTCCCCCAAATGCGATAGATATCAAAACATATCCAAGTGTACGTCTCGCCGAAGTGGTGGGTGCCGGTAATCCTGATGATGGCATGAACAAGACGTTCTGGCCGCTCTTTAACCACATCAAGTCCCACGAAATCGCCATGACCTCACCTGTGGAAATGAGCTACAAAGGCCTGGACGTCGCTTCGCCTTCAGAACCAAGTTCCTGGTCTATGGCCTTTCTCTATCGTCGCCCCGAGCAGAACACTGTCGGTGTAGAGGGCAAAGTAGTGGTGCGGGATGCAAGTCCTGTTACAGTGATTGCAGTCGGGCTGAAGGGCAATTACTCCATGGACCTTGTGCAATCCGGAATGAAAAAGATCGAGGCATTTCTGGCAGAAAACCCCCAGTGGCAGCCCGCGGGCGACTGGCGATCTCTCTACTACAACGGTCCCGCACTGCTCTTCTGGAACAAGTGGGCCGAAGTCCAGCTGCCAGTTCGACTGACAAATCCAACCCCATCAGCAAGCTCTTCACAGCCTCGTTAAATATGCAACAAATGCAAAATCAAACTCGGCCCTTGCGCGGAGTGGAAACCCTCAAGCGCGTCACGGTTGTCTCCCGTCCAATCGAAGAGACCTTTGCGTTTTTCTCGGATGCATTCAACCTCAATCGCCTCACTCCATCATGGGTGGGATTTCAGATTCTCTCAAAGCCGCCGCTGGAAATGCGTGAAAATGCTCTGATCGACTACAGCATTCGCATTCGCGGAGTCCCGGTCCGCTGGCGGACTCAGATCCTCTCCTGGAATCCGCCGCACAGCTTTGTCGACCTTCAGATAAAGGGTCCATATCAATGGTGGCACCACACCCATCGCTTTGAATCGTGCGATCAGGGGACGCGGGTTATCGATGAAGTGGAATATCGCGCTCCGCTCGCCTGGCTCTCCCACCCCCTCATGGTCACCAGAGATGTCGAGAGAATATTCGACTACCGGGAAACGGCTCTTCAAGCAATTCTAAAGTAAAGCCTTCGTCTGCAATATTCTGAAATTCGAATCAGTATGTGAATCTGCCGCCCCATGCGGGGCGAAATCAATGATGTGACTAATTTGGTCATTCGAAGCGTTCAACCAGCACGGATGTGCTCTTGAGCGACTTCATATAAAAGGAGACGGCAATGGTTCAGGTTCAAGTTGTGGCTATCGGTGCGCTCGTTCTGAGTTCAATCGCGGGTTCCGCTCTCGGGCAGTGCTCGCAGTCTTCTGAAAAAGTCGCAGAATCTCACGTGACCAACGTGAGCTATCGCTCGACCGTGGAAGTCAAAGACATCGTCGATACCGCCGTCGAGGCTGGTAGCTTTAAGACTCTCGCTGCAGCGCTCAACGCAGCGGGCCTGGTCGACACACTCAAGGGCAAGGGTCCCTTCACAGTCTTTGCGCCAACCGATGCGGCGTTCGCAAAGCTCCCCAAGGGAACAGTCGAGACCCTTCTCAAGCCTGAAAACAAGGCGTTGCTTACATCTATCCTCACCTTCCACGTTGTCTCCGGTAACGTCACCGCCGACAAGGTCACAAAATTGACCTCTGCGGACACAGTCAATGGTCAGCGAGTCAGCATCGCCGTCAAGGATGGCAAAGTCTCTCTCGAAGGACAGTCAACCGTGACCGCGACCGACATCAAGGCCAGCAACGGCGTGATCCACGTCATTGACACTGTCCTGATGCCCAGCACCAAGAACATCATCGCGACCGCAACTGAAGCTTCTTCCTTCACCACGCTTCTCGCCGCAATCGATGCCGCCGGCCTCAAGGCCGCGCTCGAAGGCGATGGCCCCTTCACGGTCTTCGCCCCAAGCGATGCCGCTTTCGCCAAGCTTCCGGCAGGAACCGTTGAGAACCTGCTCAAGCCCGAAAACAAGGACCAGCTCATCAGCATCCTGAAGTACCATGTTATCTCCGGCCGCGTCTTTGCCGACCAGGCCGTCAAGATGAAGGAGAGCTCCAAGACTCTCCAGGGCTCTACTTTCAACATCAAGGTCAAGGATGGCAAAGTCACCATCGGCAACAGCAAAGCCATGGCGGGTGTAGTCTCAACTGACATCGAATCTTCGAACGGTGTGATCCACGTGATCGACACAGTTCTTATGCCCAACTGATCTCTCCCACGCGGTTGTCTCTGCGGGGCCTTACAGCCCCGCGGGGGCTTTTTCTCTGTCGATGGCAGTTCGTCTCCTATTCATGAAGGTGTATAGTGTGCATACTCGAGCAACATTCAACCAGGCGTGTGGCTTAGTTGGACTTGTCCGAGTGATCGAACGAGGCTTCACGCTTCATGGCAGAGTCCATACTTCAGCTGGTTGCCAGCGGGGACCCGGCAGCAATGCAACAATGCATTGATCGCTATAGCGGGTTGGTGTGGACACTCGCGCGCCGTATGGCCGGCCGCGATGCTGAAGACGCAGTGCAGGAAGTATTTGTCGCAATCTGGAAAAGTGCACCCAGGTTCGACCCGCAGGCGGGCAGTGAAGTCGCATTCGTCGCGATGATCGCCCGCCGTCGTCTTATCGACCGCCTCCGTGCCAAGGGACGTCGACTTGATGATGGTGTAGATGCGGACATGGGCCAGTTCGAGCTGGCCGCCGCAAAAAATACACTTGAACTCAGTTCTGAATCCGCAACAGCGGCCGCGGCGTTAGAACAGTTGACGCCCGACCAGCAACTTGTCGTCGGTCTTTCAATCCATCGCGGACTCGCCCACGAACAGATCGCCGCCGCAACGGGAATGCCACTTGGTACAGTTAAGACCAATATTCGCCGTGGCCTCATCCGTGTGCGCGAACTTCTCGAATCAAAAACCTCTTCGCCGCGGCAGGGGGTGAGACAATGAAACCACTTCCCCGCAATGAACGCCTGCTCGAATTGCTCGCAGATAATGCGGTCGGTGCTTTGTCGTCTGCTGAATTTGCTGAACTGGAAAGCCTGAAAGCCGCTGAACCTGGAGCCGATTTTGAAGTCTTCGATCGTGCCGCCGCCGCGGCAGATCTCGCAACTCTCACAACAATTGAGTCCGCACCCGCTTCGCTGGTCGTCAAGCTCAAGGCGCAGGCCGCGGCTCAAACTTCAGTTTCGACCGAACCGATCGGTCGCATCCAGATTGCGCAGAAGCCCAATCGCTTCTTGCAGACCGCAGGCTGGCTTGCTGCTGCGGCATGTCTTGCGATCGCAGTTGCAGGCTGGTGGCCGCGTCTGAATAAGGGTGGAACACTGGCCCCGCGCGATATCGCCTCGTTCAAGACTTCCACACCCGATGCGGTCTCTGCCGCCTTCGGAGATTTCAACGACCTGACCACCGGCGCACCACCTGAAATTCGCAATGTCACTGGCGAAGTCGTCTGGAGCGATTCGGCCCAGACTGGCTTCCTGAAGTTGAAGGGCATGCCCGCAAATGATCCGACCAAGGAGCAGTACCAGCTCTGGATCATCGATGGCACACGCGGACTTGGGCAACGTATCAGTGGGGCGATCTTTGATGTTCCTAAGGACGTCGCAGCTGCCAAGGGCGAAGTCATCGTTCCGATCGATCCCCAGCTGCATGTAAATAAGGCTGCAATTTTCGCAATTACGATCGAGGCACCCGGTGGAGTCTGGGTCTCGGATATGACCCGCCGCGCTGTTCTGGCAAAGCTGCCAGCACCCGGAACCTGACCCTGTTGGCAATCTGGGTAAGTAAGCAGGCGACCGAGAAACCAGATTTCGCACAATTTATCATTTTTATCGAATTGTGTGTGACCAAGCTTTGCAGTCTGCGTTATCTTGCTTTCAGGCCCGGTCACTGGATCGGCCAAGATAAAGGCTCTTGTCCGCGATGTTCCAATCAAGCGCCGGACAGGAGTGAGTCCCGTTCTCGAGGAGGATTGACGATGAAGGCTTCAAATATGTTGTCTGGTGGCTCCGTTCGTTCCAGTCGCCTTATCGCGGCGGCCGCACTTGCGACCATGCTCGCGGCAAGCGTCTCACAGGCGCACCTGGGTGGCTTCGAAAACAAGGACGGGTACCAGGCCTTTCTGAATATGGTCCAGAATTACAATGCGGGTCAGTACGGCCTGAGCAGCGGCTATGTCGCTATGTCACCTGTGGCAATTACCCCAAGCACAGGTTTGTGGCACAATATCAACGGCGGCTTCTTTTCTGGCGGTTCAGTTTCCTATGCAACTGGTCACCAGAATTTCGATCGCACCTGGGTCAATTCAAACTTTACTTCTGGACTTGCAAGCGATCAGGGCCTTGTGCTGACTACCGGCCATGAAGGTCTGGCTGGCCCCGCGCTTAAGTACAAGTACGATGTTGATTCTCAGGACCTGTTGGGCGTCAACCCGCTCGCAACTGGCGCGGCCATTGTTGATGTCACGTTCTGGAACAGAGGCAATCTTGATCCCAGCCTGGTCGGACCCGGATATTTCGGAAATGAAATTTCCTTCGAAGACTCCGCTGGCAATGTCGGCTTCAATCTCGGTTTGACCAAGACAAGCGGCGGCGACATGATCACCTACTGGGATGGCACCAACATGCTGGTCTCCTCGATCAACGGCTTCAGCAGCAAGTATGACCGCTGGGACATTTCGCTCGACATGCAGAACGACACCTTCTCAGCCAGCTATTTCCAGTTTGCAACCAGCACCAGTTTCACGCTCGTGACAGGCGCAGCAATGTCGAGCGCGATGGCTGACTTCTCGCACATCACGTTCCGGTCGACACCCGGCGTCAATAACTCCAAGCTCTGGGCTGTTGATGACTTCTCATTCCGCACCAACATTCCGACCCCCGGCGCTGCAGCGCTGCTCGGTCTTGGCGGATTCGCCGCGGTTTCACGTCGCCGCCGCTGATTGGATGGGTTCGATAGTTCAAAATTTCCAAGACCCCACGCTCGATATGCGTGGGGTCTTGTGTTTTTCGGCGAGCGCTTTCAAATGACCCCGGTGGGAGTTGAACCCACACGCCCTTTTACGAGCTGCGGATTTTAAGTCCGCTGCGTCTGCCGTTCCGCCACGGGGCCGATTGTGCGGAGAGTCTATGAGGTTTGTGAAGCGACTTCTCGTGGACCCGCAGTTACGGTTTCCGGTCTTTGACACGAATGACGAACTTGAGGCCGGACCAGGTTTCATCGACGGCACAGACTTTGACATCGACCAGAGTGGTCTTGAGAAGCTGCTCGCGAATCCAGTTTTCGGAGAGCTCGGTTTCGACTCCCGAAGACTTCTTGGGCCAGCAGACCCAGATGCAGCCGGACTGGGTGAGGACATTGTGTGCCTTTGGAACATCGGTGAGGAGCTGTTTCTCAGTCGTGCACATTACCAGGGCGACATCGATGCTGTCTTTGGCGCGGGCGGATTTGACACACTTGGCGGGATTTGCCTGAGACTGAATTTCTTTGATGACAGAGTCGGGAGTGCGAATGACAAGTACGCGGCTGTCCTCGCCGATTCCCAGTTTCTTTGCAAGGGGTGTGCCTGAGTATCCGGCCATGCTCAAAACTCGATCAGAAATCGCGGCGGGTAAATCGCCATGTTGCGAACGCGAGGATCAGGAACTCAAAGACCAGCGATCCGCCGATGACGTACCAGAGAGAGCGGGAGCGAAGTTCATCCTCGGTCTTTGCCGCAGCTTCCTGCCCAAGTTCGCGCCGAGCGGCTCTGTCTTGCGGGATATCGGCAATCGAATCTTTGGGTTCTTCGACTGGTGGCTCCTCAGGTTCGTCGCCAAGTCGGAGTTTCTTTACATCTTCATCAGAGAGCAGGACACGATCAAGGAGCGTGGTTGTCTCGGTGGTTTTGGGAAGAAGCGCTTTGGCGACGTAGAGGCCGGTGTTCCAACGAGTTGCGAGCTTGCCGGCTTCCTTGAGTTCTTCGAGGTCGGTCTGGCGTTTCGAAAGCACCGGATTTGCGAGGCCCAGATCTGCGGCGGTTGGATTGCCTTGCTTGGCCGCATCTGAGTACTTGGGCAACGTTGCCGGGTCTGCCCCGGATTCGAGTTGTGTCTTGATGGTGTTCTTCGCCCAGGTTTCCATGCGGGGCAGGGACTTTTCCAGGCTGGCGATTCTTGTCTCTGTCTGTTTCTTGAACGCAAGTGTGCCGGTGTCGGCAACGTTGAGTGCAAAGAGGACAAACCAGAAGAGGCAGGCGGCCATGAGCGAAAAGATCGTTGAACGCGTGAAGAGTCCAACAAGTGCCGAGATGCAATAGAGGTAGCTGAAGACGAGAAGTACGATCGGAATTGCCAGGAACACGCGCGGTTCCCACGCGCCGCCTCGAAAGCCAATGACCAGGAAGCAGGCGATAGAGAATGCTGCTACTTGCAGACCGGCGAACAGGAGTGAGGCAACGTACTTGGTGAGGAAGAGTCGGACTCGACTGATTGGCCGCGAAAGGCTCAGTTCAATCGAACCAGAAGCGACAAATTCTGGAATGATCGAAGCGGTTGAGACGAGGGCGAGGATCATCGCACCCCAGGTCAGCCAGAACTTCACACCGATATTGAGGAATATCCACTTGTAAAAGATCTCGGGCGAAATCCAGCTCAGGTTGGCTTCGATCGGAAGCGTCCACCAGAGGAATGTCACGCCTTTGGAACTCAGCCCGGTAGCTCCAAAGAGCAACACCAGCAATGTGGACAGTGAGAATGAAATCCAGAAGAGCTTGCGTGAATTCAGTTCCCGATAGGAATCGTGGAAGATTGCGAGAGTTTGGCGCATCATGGCTTCACCGCCTTCTTCTGCTGACCCGGATATGGCGGCGGCAATGTGCTTTTCGTTGGCGGGGCGGTGCGTGCTGCGCCCGGTTTGGCGATTTCTCCGGCTTTGTCTGTGACTGCTTCCATGAATAGCTCTTCGAGCGAAGGCCGGTATTGGCGGACTGAGCGGATGATGTACGCGTTTGCTCGCAGTTCATCGATGATGCTCTGGACGCGGAATGGGTTGGAGGTCGCGACTTGCAACTGCGTTCCTACCAATTGAACACCCTCACCTGTCTTCAAGTTTCCACGAACATCAGGAACTGCCCCTTGGATTGCTGGTTCAAGTGTGGCTCCCTCCAGCGCGGTGCGGTATGCGTGGGCGGCGACCGCCGCATCGGTTGTATCGATATCAATGAGGTACTGGTGGCGGCCGGTGGTCAGCTCGTCGAGCGTTCCCTGTCGGACGACTTCGCCCTGGACCATGATCGCGAGGCGATCGCAGACCATTTCGAGTTCAGTGAGCAAGTGGCTGTTGAGGAAAACGCACTTGCCTTGGGATCTCAAGCGCGAAAGGACATCGCGGATTTCTTTGCGGCCGACTGGGTCGACGCCATCGGTTGGTTCATCGAGAAGGACCAGGTCGGGGTCGTTCATCAGGGCCTGGGCGATGCCGATGCGCTGACGCATGCCTTTGGAATACTTGGTCACGCGGGTGGTGCCCCATTCACGCATGGAGACCAGTTCAAGGAGTTCAGGGATTCGCTTCTTTCGCACATCTCGCGGCACATCACCTAAGGCCCCGAAGTAATCGAGGACCTGAGCACCGGTGAGGTAATCGGGGAAGCGGTGGTGTTCGGGGAGGTAGCCGACTTTGCGAAGGCCCTCTTTGTCGCCCAGGGCGTGGCCCATGATCGTGCCGCTGGCCTTGGTGGGTTTGACGACCGTCATCAGGATTTTGACGAGGGTGGATTTGCCTGCGCCGTTGGGGCCCAGGAGGCCGAAGACTTCGCCGGGGTGGACCTGCATCGACACGCCGCGGAGGGCGTGGATTTTGCTGCCGTAGGACTTACGGACATCGTGGAGGTCGATCGAGAGATTGGAGTTTGCGGATGTGACCATAATTGAGGAGCAAGGTTAGACGGGTGGGAGGGGCGGGATAGGGGGTATTGGGAAAGGGGAGGTGGGGGTTGCAAGAGAAGGGGTCGAGGGGCTAAGTGGCCGAGGGGCAAAGGGTTTGGGAAGAAGTGGCAGAGTGACAAAGTGGCGAAGTGCAAAGACTCTCGGAGTGAGCGGCAGAATTGCGGCTCGCAAGCCTACTTTGCGTCTCGCTCCCGGAGCGGGCCGTGTGTCGAGGTTTGCGCGGATGCTCGCATGGGCAACCCGATCGATTCAAGCGCTTGAAGTTTCGCTCCCGGTTCAACGACAACGTCGACCCGGAGGGTTAAAGGTGGTGGATTTCGTTCGCTTGATTCGTTCAGGTGCTTTCGAAATGCTCTCCACCATTCGCGGCTGAATGTTGGAAGGGAGCAGCCCGGTTCCGAGCAGCAATACTTCTCCTCGGCTTTGAATCGCAGTTCGATTTCGATCTGAGAACCGCGCGGGCTGACTGCAAGAACTCGTGCTAGGGGTCGTGCCATGCCGCGCGTCGTTGGTTCACTCAAGGATGCGTCGAGCGCATATTGAAGAGTCTCCATCCACGCCCGATCCGTTGCGTGGTGTCCTTGACTTCGCTTACGCCCTGTTTGGCCCATCGAGAAATCATATCTCGATACTGAAGCGGGCTCCGGTTCGCAGGAAAATGCGGTAAGCTCTGCTACGAGCAGACGGGACGCGGCCCCTGAATCCACGGTTTGCCTGAAAGCAGCACGTCTCACCTAGGAAGCGAGTTGTTCCTTAACATGCGTGACGGACAACTGGCCAAGGCTCGACGGGGTTGTGTTACTAGGTAGATGCGTGGAATTGAAGTTGTGTGAAGCAGGACCTGAAGGGGTTTTCCCGTTCAAGTCCAGTTTCGGAGTTTCGGCTAGCGAACTCATTGAATCTAGCACGAGATGCTCGGCGTGAGGTGGGGCCTTCGCGGTGCGAGGAGTTTTTGGAGGCGAGATTGCGGCTGCCGCGAAGCGGCCGAGCTGGGAGGTTGCGAGTCGAAGATGGTTGATGGCTTTGGCATGGGCCGTTTCGTTAATTGGTGTACCAGCGGTGATGGTCGTCTGGCGGATGAGATCGGAGCAGACGATTTTGAGCTTGTCCATCGCGAAATCGCGTGCTTTGAGGGCCTGGACAGCGAGCGAGGCGCGGATGGTTTCGTGCATTTCTTCGATGGCTGCGCGGACGGATTTAGAGGTGAGGAATTCGACGACTTGCAGGGGCGTCAGCGCGAACTGCTTTTTAAGGGCGGCGATTTCGCAGCGGTTATCGAGGAAGAAGAGGAGGTAGCAGGCGTGTTGGCTTGAGATGGCAGCTGGGATTGGGTTGGAAACGATTGATTGGTTGAGTGTGTTTTTCATGTCCTGAAGATAGAAAGTTTCTCAGGGCTTGGCAAGTCGATCTTTTTTCGAAAACACACATTTGGGGCTCAGACTGACACCAGGTGTCAGTCTGACCGCGTTATTGATATGAATAAATCTGAAAAATGGCATTTTGCTTTTGAGTAAAAAGGGAGCCCGGAGACCAAATTCGGGTCACCGAGATCGATTTTTACTCGCGCGCAAGGGCCGCGAGAGCATCGCCGGTGAGGCGGAAGGTGGTCCATTCGCTCATCGGGGTTGCGCCCAGAGCTTTGTAGAAACCAATCGCGGGCTCGTTCCAGTCGAGTACTGCCCATTCAAGGCGGCCACATTTGCGTGCGACGGCGATCTGAGCGAGATGTTTGAGAAGGGCTTTGCCCAGGCCGCTGCCGCGGGATGTGGGAGTTACATAGAGGTCGTCGAGATAGATTCCGCTGCGGCCGAGCCAGGTGCTGAAGTTAGAGAAGAAGAGTGCGAAGCCCTGCGGAGTGCCGTCGATGGATCCGATCACGCATTCAGCGACTGAGCCATTGCCATGTCCATTGCCGAAAAGGTACTGGTGCAATAGTTCAGGCGTCGCAACTGCTGCCTGGGGTTCTCGCTCGTACTCAGCGAGCTCCTTTACAAAACGCAGGATCAGCGGCACATCGGCGGGTGTCGCCGGTCGAATTGAAATCTGTGGCATGGCTGAGGATAGGAAAGTCGCGTGACAGGAAAGTCCTGCCGATCTGGATGCGTGAACATCAGAGGCGATCAACGTTCATGCAGGAAGAAAGCGATGAAGGCGTTTTCGTCGGCGGTCACGCGAATCGGGACCCATGCCGTAGAGCTTTCGCTGATTGTGGTGTCGCGGCGTTTGGAGTCATCGTTCGAGTTGCGAGTGATGGTCCCTGTGCGATATTCTGTGACGGGCTCCTGGCGAATCGTCTCGGCGGTGCCCAAGTAAGAAGATGTAACAATTACAGTTGTAGCCCCGATTTTGCGGGCAAATCGCTCAAGTTCGCCATCACCTGGACGAACGCGATTGGTGGTGCGGAACTCGGAGCGGCCGAGAATGTCAACATTTTGAGGTGAGGTTGAGACTTGAAGTCCCTTGAGCATTTGCGCCTTGAGGCGCGATTTTTGTTCTGGCGACCAGTCGTCGTAGTGGGTGTCGCTCTTGGCGAGTTTCTCATTAATTTCGGCAAGGGTTTGATTCACGCGATCCCAGGAGACTTCGCGAATCTTGATAGGAGCACTTTGCGACAAGGGCGTTGCGGTTCCATCGCTTCGACGGAATTCGTTTTCCCAGACTGACGTGTGAGTGCATCCAGTAAGAGAGAGGAAAGATCCAGCCGCCAGGAACGCCGCGAAATGTAAACAACGTGCGTATGCCATGTCAGGACTGTACATCGGATGGAGCATACAAACGAGGGGTGCATTTATGACAATTTCAGTGACAATGGCCAAGAGTGGACCTATAATCCACGGCAGCGCAGAGCGGTAAATGTTCGCGCAAGTGATAGGAATGTGCTAGGCTTAATTGAACCATTGTGCGCCGTGTGGTTTCACCGGGTTCAAAGTTCTAGCTCGATGAAAGGCTGGTTAGGAACTATGAAGACGAATCTCATTGCATTGATGGTGGTTGGATCAGCACTCGTTCTGGGCGGCTGTGATGACAAGAAGGCTCCTGCAGATCCAGCAAAATCGATCGGCGATGCGGCCGGCAAAATGAAAGATAGTGCGGGCAAGGCTGTTGATGCGACCAAGGACGCGGCGGGCAAGGCTGTGGATGCGACTAAGGATGCAGCAGGCAAGGCCGTGGATGCTACCAAGGAGGCAGCAGCTAAGGCAGCAGAGGCAACCAAGGAAGCCGCAGCCAAGGCGACGGAAGCTGCAAAGGGAATGCTCGATGGCAAGCTGAAGGATGCGGCCACCGGTTACACCTCTGACCTCACCAAACTCGCTGACTCGCTCGGCGGAATCAAGAGCATGGACGATGCCACCAAGGCATTCCCCGGCATCAAGGATCAGATGACCAAGGTCTCTGGCTATGTTGCGACTCTCTCGACCGCAAGTGGCGATATGAAGACCAAGCTCATGGCAGACTTCAAGCCGCAGATCGATGCAGCGGTGGCGAAGTTCAAGACCCAGGCTGAGCGAATCTCCAAGGACATGACCCTTTCGAAGGTTCCTGGCTTGGGCGATGCTGTCAAGAACTTCAAGCTCTTTGAGTAATCAGAGCGTAGATCAGAAGTTTGAAATTCTGAAGTATTTGAACACGCGGCGCACTCTTGTGCCGCGTGTTTTTTTGAATGGGGGCGCGTATTCTCCAGCATGCTTGCCGGCACTGCGGGTCAACTTCCAACAAAGATCGATGTGTTGTTGCCGCGTGAACTTGCCGCGCAGCTTGATCGACTGGACCTTCTCAGTCGACGCATCCTCAATGGAAGATTGCCGGGAGAAAGACGGTCTAAACGGCGCGGGCGCAGCGTTGAGTTCGATGATTTTCGCGAGTATTCAACTGGCGATGACCTGCGGCATATCGACTGGAATGTGTATGCACGGCTCGACCGGCTGTTTATCAAGCTATTCAGGGAAGAGGAAGATCTGTCACTGCATGTGATTGTGGATTGCTCAGCTTCGATGGATGCGGGGAATCCGAACAAGCTTGTGTGGGCGCATCAGGTTGCGATGGCCATGGGGTACATCGGTCTGGTCAATCAGAATCGAGTTGCAGCGACGATGGTGGGAGTACCTACGGAATCTGGTGTGATTCGGCTGGCGCCAATGCGAGGCAGAACATCATTGTCGCGATTGGGCACGACATTGCTGGAATCTCTCGAGCAGTCGGTGCGTCAGAAGTCCGCGGCAGGCCCGACGTTTTCGCAGGCTCTCAAAAAGGCGGGGCTGTCACACATTGACCGCGGCGTTGTGCTTGTACTGTCGGACTTTCTCACCGAAGATGGAGCGACGGGGGATCTGTTGGCGGGGATGAATTTGTTGTCTGCTCTGGCGGCGAAGGGCGCGGATATTTATTGCATGCAGACATTGTCGCCGGGCGAAATTGATCCGGCGATAGAACGGCCACGCGGCCTTTTGGGCGACCTGAGGCTTTTGAGCGCTGAATCTGCAAAAGCAACGGAAGTGACTGTCACACCGGGTCTTATCGCGAGGTATCAAACTCGGCTTGGAGCATTTCAAGGTGCGCTGAAGTCGCTCTGCAATTCAAAGGGGCTGAATTGGATGTCGGCCAGGACCGATATCAAAGTTGCTGATCTGGTGCTGCAATCCCTCCGCAGGGGTGGGGTACTTGGATAGACTTAGGGGCTTAAAGATTTGCACGCCGGCATAGCTCAGTGGTAGAGCATCGCTTTTGTAAAGCGAGGGTCGCAGGTTCAACTCCTGTTGCCGGCTTTGATTTCGCAGCGTAGAGAAGGAAAGTCGTTGCCGAGCGTCAGTTTGTGGCGTACCCTTGGACCCACTCGGGCGGATACCGCAGTGGACAACCGGGGCAGACTGTAAATCTGCTGGAGAAATCCTACGGGGGTTCGAATCCCTCTCCGCCCATTGAATCGATTTGCGCGTTTTCGTGCCCGGTCGCATCGGATTGCGTAACCCCAATACAGGCAGGGACTTGTGGCTCATCAGGGCTCATCAGGGCTCATCAGGGCTCATCAGGGCTCGTTAGGGCTCGTTAGGGCTCGTCATGGGTTTGTACTTACGCGCTGTGACAGTTTGCAGGCTCCGGGCATGCAGGGGTTTTGCTGCCGCGGAAATCCCGATTAAATCTTCTGTGATCGAAGTCTCAGGCTATTGAGCACAACGCTGATGCTGCTCAGTGCCATGGCTGCGCTTGCGATTATCGGAGAGAGCAGCCAGTCGGTGAACGGGTAGAGAATGCCTGCTGCGATGGGGATTCCGATCAGGTTGTAGATGAACGCCCAGAACAAGTTCTGCTTGATCGTGCGCATGGTCGCGTGCGAGAGTGCGATGGCGTGCGGTACTGATCGAAGGTCGCTGCGTATCAGTGTAATGTCTGATGTCTCGATCGCAACATCGGTCCCGGTGCCCATTGCGAATCCGACATCGGCTTGCGCAAGAGCGGGAGAGTCGTTTATTCCATCTCCCACCATGCCGACCACGAAGCCTTGCGCTTGGAGCCTTCTCACATGCTCAGATTTGTTCTCAGGCAAACTCTCGGCGAAAACCATGTCGGAACTGATTCCGACTTGTTTGGCTACTGCCGCGGCGGTGAGCGCGTTGTCACCGGTGATCATGGCAACGCGCAGACCCATGTGCTGCATTTGCTCGATAGCCGCTTTGGATTCGGGCTTGATAGTGTCGGCGACCGCGATGAGACCCGCGGGGGCTCCATCTATCGCAACGAACATGGGCGTTTTGCCCGAGAGTGCGAACTCGCTTGCAATGGAATCAAGTTCGGAAGTATCTATTCCTCGATCTGCGAGGAGAGCACGCTTGCCGACGAGCACGGTGTGGCCGTCGACGCTCGCTTCAATTCCGTGGCCAACGACAGCTTTGAACGCGCTGGGCTCAGAGATTGTGGAGCCGCGTGCTTTGGCGCCCTCAACGATCGCGGCGGCGAGTGGGTGCTCGCTGCGACGCTCGGCGGAAGCAGCAAGCTGAACCAAGTCGTTTTCAAGTCTACCGGGAAGCACTCGTACATCGGTGAGCGCGGGCTTGCCCTGGGTAATGGTGCCGGTTTTGTCGAGAATGATGGCGG
>CAZAEQ010000035.1:0-45344 GCA_964484185.1 uncultured Phycisphaeraceae bacterium | reverse complement strand
ACATCCCCACGGCCAAGGGCTGGCCCGCGGGCGTGCAACTATTCCTGAATACCGCGCCAGCCGTCTTTGCGGACAAGCGATTCGCTGGCGAGATTCTTAAGTGTGTGGAGGGCATCGCCGGACTTACACCGGATCGTGTGGTGCTTGAAATCACTGAGGAATCGGGTGAGCAGTATGTAGAAGGACTTGAGACACAGGTGGCGATTCTCAAGGAACAGGGATTTCAGATAGCGATTGATGATGTCGGTGCGGGGGCCAGCGGACTCAATCGAATTATGGCATTGAGGCCACAGTGGCTGAAATTGAATCGCGCGCTGATTCAAGATATTGACAAAGATCGCGCCCGTCAGAATCTCGTGCGATTCCTGCAGCATTACACCCGATTGACCGGAGCAAAGCTCATCGCTGAGGGCATTGAGCGCGAAGAAGAACTGAGCGTACTGATTGATATCGGCGTGACCTTTGGGCAAGGCTTCTATCTTGGGAGACCTGGATCTCGCGAGCAGACGCTCGATGCCGGGATTGCAACCAAACTTCGCGAGCGATGGTCGATTGCAGACCTTGCGAGATTTGCTGATCCGCGACAAAAATCAGTGCGACGATACTCGCGGACAGCTGTGAAAGTAGATTCGCAGAAGCGAGTGCAGGACATCGCTTTGGACCTGGGTCTCGATCGATCAATCCCGGGCGTGGTCACCTTGAACGGTTCTCGGGTTGTTGGCTGGTGCTCGAGAGAGACCATCATGCGAGCATCGCTTGACCGTCGAGCGACACAGCCGGTGGCATTCATCGTGTCTGGAGATTCAATTGTCATTCCGGCAAATACAACCGTGTCTGAAGCGATGGGAATCGCCGCTGCGCGACCGGAATCATCTGCGAGTCAGCCGCTGGTCATATGTGATTCGGACAACGTCGTCGGAGTGCTGACCGTTCGAGATCTACTTCAGGCCGCAGCAGAGGTTTGCCACGACACATCAAGTCGCATGACATCGCTCACAGGTCTGCCAGGTCGGGCAAGGTGCGATGAACATCTGCGTGACGCAATCTTGCGAAATCAGGGCGCCCAGGCAGGTTCGATTGAGGACACTGACGCGGCAGTGGTCGATATTCAGGGGCTTTCTGATTACAACGGCGCGTACGGCTACGACATGGGTGACAGGCTTTTGACGCGAGTCGTTGGAATGCTGCGAGCGATTGTTCAGAAGGGTGATTCGCAGATTTTCCTGGGGCATCTTGGGGATGATCGATTTGTGGTTTGCGGTCCACATGCAAAATTGCAGCGGCGATTGATGCGATTGCTTAGACAATTCAGCCCTACTGCGGTGAAGAGCGGAGCGGATGCAGATGGGGAAGTAGATGAGTCAATGCCCTCAGCAGATATTCATAGCCTGCTCCAGCCGACCGACCGCATCGGTCTGCGAGCCGTGCTGGTGGTGAATGCGTTCAAGCGAGCTGGGTCTGTACGCGACCTTCACACCCTGGTGGATCACTTGCGGCGGGGCGAAATTTCGGGAAGACTGACATGGATGAAAGTCGGAGAATCGCTCATGTATGTCGATCGAGGGGATGAAGGCCGGGCCAGCCTCCGAATCGTTGCCTGACACGGCCTGACGCCTTGAGCCAATCGCACTGAGCATAAGTGCGGATATCCTCTGGGCATGAGCGTTGTGGGTGCCCCCACTTTTAACCTGATTAGCCAAGTGCCGCCACTGCGTGCATCGAAAAAGGAGCGGGTTGTCGCTGCGCTGATTTCGCTGGCGTGTCTGGCGGTCCTTGTCGTTGCGTTTATCCTGCAACCGTCACCCGATGGGTTTGGTACACATAGACAAATGGGGATGCCACCGTGCGGGTGGGTTCAGGCGTTTGGCAAGCCGTGCATGACGTGCAGCATGACCACCGCGTTTGCGCACATGGCGCGGGGACATGTGGTACAGAGCTTTGTGACACAGCCAATGGGGGCGTTGTTAGCGCTGGTTACAGCTTCTGCGGCGTGGATCGGAGCGCATGGGGCGATATTCGGCTCTCGCATGGGGTGGCTGTGCGGCAAGCTTTTCACGGGTAGGATCATGTGGCCGTTCCTGGGGCTTTTGCTGGCTGCGTGGGTGTACAAAATCGTGACATGGCCGACCTGAAGGCTGAGACGATTTGGAGTTGTTTAACGATGTCAAGAACGATTCGAAATCTGCTGATTGTGTGTGGTTGCAGCGCTGCGGCAGCTATATTGCCCGGGTGCTACGCCTTTGGGCTTGCAGAGTTGGAACGACGAGAAGGTTCGCACGAGGTTGAGACTGAGTACGAAGGGCTGAAGGGCAAGTCGGTCGCGGTGGTTGTCAATGCGGATCGGCGAATTCAGAGCGAGTTCCCGACCGTCGTTGAACAGATTACTGCGCGAGTGAACGAGCGGCTATCGAAGAATGGTGCGGCTAAGAGTCACTCGGATTCAACTGAACTCCTGTCGTTCTTGTACAACCGACCACAATGGGCAACCAAGCCGCTGGGCGAGTTGGCGAAGGAACTGAAGGTCGAGCGCATTGTGTACATTGAATTACGCGAGTTCCGCCTGCATGAGCCGGGAAATTCGTGGACGTGGGATGGCGCGGTGTCTGGTATCGTCGCGGTGATTGAAGCTGACAGCGAGGCTCCAGACGAGTTCGCGTATCAACGTCCGATCAGCGTGACCTTCCCCGATTCACCGGGACAGGGACCCAATCAAATGAGCGGTCAGGATGTAGCCAGCGTATTGCTCAAACGATTTGTCGATCGCTCGGCGTGGCCATTCTACAAGCACGAAGAGGCCAATGAGCCCAAGTATTGATATCTGCAAGCCGCAGTCTGCGATTACAGGAACATGATGAATACACGCTTCAATACCAACCGCCCCCACTTTGGCATGTTTGCCGTGAGCGCGTTAGCTTTACCGTTCTGCGGCACGATTTCAGGCTGCAACATCGTTGCCCCCATCGGAATTCTGCTTTCCCCGCCGCCGAAAGTGCCCAAAGTGTACGAGTTGCCCAAGACCGCGATTGGCGTCGTGTTTATCGACGATCGAGATAACAAGCTGCCCAGGCGTGCGTTGAAGCAGTCAATTGGTTCGGAAGCGACGGTCAGACTATTGACGGCCAAAGTCATGGCCAACATGGTGGATTCAAAAGCAGCACAGACTGTTGCGGCCCAGGAAAAGCCCGGTGAACCGATGAATGTCACGCTCATTGGGCGTGGCGCCAAGGCCGATGTTGTGATCTGGGTCGCGGTCGATTCGTTCTATCTATCGCCAGATGGGCAGACGTATTCACCCGGCGCAACGTTGCGAGTGAAGGTCATTGACGCTGTGACTGACAAGAAACTGTGGCCTGAGGAGAAGGTTGGATACAAACTGGCAGTGTTGCCCGCCGCGAAATCGTCGGCAGTGCCCAAGACCATGGGAGATGTGCAGAAAGCTGAACAGGCGCTGGCTGAGCTTGTTGGGGCCGCGATTGCCGAATTGTTCTACGATGAAAAGGTGATCGATTCGTCGCGCTTGCATGGACCATCAGGCCAGTGAGGTACTGACTTGCACCTGTTGCACTTACTTGAACCTTTCAGCGATCGTCGGATTGATCGTATAGATCGAATCAGCGGCACCGACGCTGCGGCTGCTGGTGCGGCGGCGTGCCACCAAAGTCAGAGCTATCACACGCAGGCGACGATTGTGGTTGGGCCGCGGAGTGCGGAAGTTCGGGCTCACCAGCTTGGAATAGCGAGCTTTGACACAGTGTGTCCGATTGCGGGGAGTCGGCGGCACGGAGTTGCGTTGATCAATCGAGTGCTGAATTGCAGGACAGCGCCAGAGCGTGTTGTCGTCTGGTCGAGTCACCTGGAGAACTGGGCAAAACATCTCAAGGTTGAAATAATCCGACCTTGGGAATTTGCACTTTCTTCAACGGCGGTTGGGGTGTGTGCGCAAGAGCAGAACGCATCGAATCGCCAGCAGATACGTGCTCGACTTGGCCTGCAGGATCATTCGATTGTGATTGGGCTTGCAGACGATCCGCCGATTGAGGCTGATCTCTGGGCATTTATCTCGGTTCTTGCGATGCTCGAATCTGGCGGGATTGCCGTAACAGGAATCGCTCCACGGGCGGCAGCCCAACGCGGACGAGCTCGAAGATTTTTCAGGACACTTGGATTATCGCAGGGATTGATCATCACCGATGAACCGATCTGGTCGCTAAGCGACGCGATCGACATTGCGTATGTGGGACCAGGGATGTGGAGCAGGGCTCGGGAGCACGGCGAACCTACACCTTTGAGCGCTAATGAACTGTCTTGGGCACGGGTCATTGCCGCGGAACGAATGCTTGAGCGCGGCGTGCCCACGGTCACGGTTGATCGCCCCGCTGCCCCTGAAGCGTTGCGAGATGTCCTGGTAGCGGACGTGAAGTCTTCAGCCATTGCCGGCAAATTGATGGCTCTAGCGGATTCAGCCTCGCTTCGAGAAACGGTGACTCGGTCACTGCGAGAGTGCACGCCTTCGCACGCGAGATGGCTGGCTAGTCGAGTCCTCTGGCAGGTGACTGCGATGCCGGGCGATATTGAACAAGTTGATCTGGAGGCGGCGGTGCATGGGTAGGCAATCGGACAATGTCGCAAGACCGACCAGAATTCTCTTTGTGTGTATGGGAAACATCTGCCGATCACCGATGGCAAAGTGGATCATGCAGGATCTGTGTGATCGACACAGTGTTGCCGATCTGTTTGAACTGGATTCTTGCGGAACTGGAGATTGGCATGCGGGTGAGGCCGCGGATCCGCGCTCGGCGAAATGTGGCGCGAGTCATGGATTGAATGTTGATCATGTGGCGAGACAAATCACTCGCGGCGATCTGGAGACTTTTGATCTGATTCTCGTCATGGATCGGGCAAACATGCGCGATGTCCTGCCGCTGGGCGGCAGTCGCGGCAAGGTGAAGCTGATTCGCGAGTTCGATCCGCTTCTTAGAGATGCTGACGATCGCGACCGCGAAGTGCCTGATCCCTATTACGGCGGCGAACAGGGATTCGAAATGATGCACGAAATGCTGACGCGTGCCTGCCAAGGGCTGTTTGAGTCGCTTCGTGAAAAGCAATGATCTAAGATCGAGCAGCAGACGCGCCGGATCTTCGATCGCTTTTTTGATCCCTACCAGGAACTGCACTGCTTCAGAACCATCGACAATGCGATGGTCGTAGCTCAGCGCGAGATACATCATGGGGCGAATTGCAACTTGACCGGGATTCTTGGGATCTTCCACCGCACGGTTCTTGATCGCGTGCATTCCCAGGATCGCGGATTGAGGTGGGTTGAGGATCGGTGTCGACATGAGCGAGCCGAAAACGCCGCCATTGGTGATGGTGAAGGTGCCGCCCTGAAGTTCATCGACACTGATCTTGCCTTCTTTGCCGCGGACTGCGAAGTCTTTGATCGATGACTCGATCTTTGCCATCGAAAGAGTCTGCGTATCGCGAAGAACAGGGACGAGCAGGCCTTTGGGAGTTGAGACTGCGAGCGCGATGTCCATGTAGTCGTGCTTCTCGATCTCCGGTCCCTGCTCTGATTGAACAATGTATGCGTTCACCATCGGGAACGCCTTGAGAGCTTGAACCGATGCCTTGACAAAGAAGGACATGAAGCCCAGGCCAATGCCGTGCTTCTTCTCAAAATCTTCCTTGTACTGCGTGCGGAGGGCCATGACGGCAGTCATGTCGACTTCGTTAAACGTGGTCAACATCGCGGCGGTGTGTTGAGCTTCAACGAGCCTACTTGCAATTCGCTGACGCAGTGGAGTCATGCGTTCGCGGCGTGTGCCACGCGGCCCAGTTGCAACTGGGGCAACGGCGGAAGGGGACGCTGCAGCGGCAGCTGGTTTGGCCTGCGCAAACTCAACAACATCCTTCTGCGAAACCCGGTGCCCGACACCGGTGGCGGCAGGCACGCTTGCAAGATTCACGCCGAGGTCCTCGGCCGTTCGCTTGGCAAGGGGGGTCGCACGAACTTCTGATGCGGCGGCTGCGGGCGTGGCCTTGGGTGCCGGAGCAGGTGCGGCCGCTGGCGCGGGTGAAGTGGCTGGAGCCGCATTGGAAGGTGCAACACCCTCTTCAATCGTTCCGACAATCTGACCAACGTTGACCGTGTCGCCCTCTTTGGCGAGATGGCGGACCGTGCCAGCGGCATCAGCGCGGATTTCCATCGTTACTTTGTCGGTCTCGAGCTCGAGCAAGATGTCATCACGCTGGGCGTAGTCGCCGACTTTCTTATTCCACCGGCCAATCACGCCGCTGGTAACCGAATCGCCGACTGTTGGAATCACAATATTGGTAGCCATGTCACTGCTTCCTGCAAAAGAACTGAGAAACTCGAACTGTCCAACTTAGCGGCCAGATTACCGGTTTGCTGCTGCTGTTGATGTCTTCGTATCGCCACCGACTTTGGCAGTACTTGCGGCGGCCGGTGATCCGATTGCCTGGGTGATGATTGCTTCCTGCTGCTCGAGGTGCTTGTACTTGCCCCCAGTTGCAGAGCTTGCACTTGCTTCACGTCCCATGTATTCCAGGTCGACCCCAAACGGACGGAACTTCATGCGATCGGCCATATATATATACGCACCGATATTGCGTGGCTCTTCCTGAGCCCAGATGTGAGACTTGACGTTTGGATACTTCGCAAGCGTCTCAGCGAGCAATTTCTCATGCAGCGGGTAGAGCTGCTCCATCCGAATGATCGCGGTGTCCGTGCGATTCAATTGTGTCCGACGTTCATCCAGTTCAAAGTAGAACTTGCCGGAACAGAGGATGACTCGGTTTACTTTCTTGCGGTCCCCGCCAGCAACAAACTTCGGATCGTCAATCACTTCCTGGAAGCCGCCCTTTGTGAACTCCTGCCAGATACTGCTGGGAGTTCTCAGGCGGCTCTTGGGAGTCATGACAATCAGCGGCTTGCGGAAATTCCGCCGCAATTGGCGGCGAAGCATGTGGAAGTGCTGAGCAGCAGTCGACGGATAGCAAACCTGCATGTTGTCATTGGCACACAGTTGCAGGAATCGTTCCATGCGAGCCGAAGAGTGTTCTGGCCCAGCTCCTTCGTAGCCGTGCGGCAGCATCATCACCAGACCTGACCAGCGATTCCACTTCAATTCGCTTGAAGCCAGGAACTGGTCCACGATTGCCTCAGCGCCGTTCCAAAAGTCACCGAACTGTGCTTCCCAGATCACAAGCATCTTGGGATCAACCATGCTGTAGCCATAATCAAACCCGAGCACCGACTCTTCAGACAACGGGCTGTCATACACGCAGAATTTCGCCTGACGCGTGCGGCCATCTGCACCCTTGGTCAGCGGCTCATGATCGGTGCCTTCCTGACCCAATTCACGCATGTTGTTCAGACCGATGAATCGTTCACCGGTGATGTAGTCATACAGAGCTGAATGCCTCTGGCTGAATGTGCCACGCCGCGAGTCCTGGCCTGACAGTCGCACTGGAATGCCTTCGAGCAGCAAAGATCCGATGGCGAGCAACTCTGCATCGTTATGCGAAATCGTCTCAGATGTCCCGAGTTCCGCACGTAGTTCAAGCAATTTGGATTTCGCGAGCCGCGGATTAACCGTGAAACCTTCCGGCACGCGGCCAAGACCGCGGGCAATCTCGATCAGCATGTCCTGCTTCACACCGGTATCCATGACCTCGTGTGAATATGTTCCGACAAATCCCTTCCAGCGGTGGCCACCTGGATCAATTGTCGGCGACTTTGGAGACTTCTTCACCGACTGTTGAGCGGCATCCAGCGCAGCTTCAAGACGATTGAAAATCGCTTCCGCATCTGCCGTCGTGATGACCTTCTCTGCGAGCAACTTTTGAGCGTAACTGCTGAGCACACTTGCCTGACCATTGATCAACTTGGCCAGGATCGGCTGTGTAAAGCTCTGCTCGTCCTGCTCATTGTGGCCATACTTGCGCCAGCAGATCATGTCGATCCAGATGTCCTTGTTGAACTTCTGGCGATACTCAAACGCAATCGCCGCCGCCCAGACACATGCCTCTGGATTATTGCCATTCACATGCAGCACCGGACAGTTGCCCTGCTTGGCAACATCGCTGCAATAGCGCGTCGAACGTGAGTCGCTGGGAACAGTCGTGAAACCAATCTGATTGTTCACAATCAGGTGCATGGTGCCGCCAACCGTGTAGCCCTCAAGCTGGCTCATGTTCAGCGTTTCAGCAACCACACCCTGGCCAATGACCGCAGCATCGCCGTGGATCAGAATCGGCACCACTTTGGCCCGCTGCTCGGTGTCGCCGCGCATGCGCTGTTTGCCGCGAACTCGGCCAAGCGCCACAGGATTAACTGCCTCAAGATGGCTGGGATTGGAACACAACGTCAATTGAAGCTCTTTGCCGCCCGCGGTCTTTCGCGTGCTGGAATACCCGCGGTGATACTTCACATCGCCGCCACCATGCACGTAGCTCGGTTCGTAATTACCTTCAAACTCGGTGAAGATCTGCTCATAGGTCTTACCCATGATGTTGTTGAGCACATTGAGTCGACCACGATGGGCCATGCCGATCACAACTTCTTCTACGCCGCCCGCGGCAGCTTCCGTCAGGAAAGCTTCCATCACCGGAATTGCCGTCTCGCCGCCTTCAAGGCTGAAACGCTTATCACCCGGATACCGCTTCTGAATGAAGGACTCAAACGTTTCTGCGCGAGTCAAGTTTTCAAGAATGCTCACCCGCTGGGCATTCGTGTAATTCGGCGCAGAATGCCCACCTTCAATCCGTTTCAGGAAAAACTCGCGTTCCGCCGCCGTCTCAGCATACATGAACTCAACGCCGATCTGTCCGCAATACCGGGACTCAAGCGCGGCTCGCAGGGAGCCCAAAGTGGTCACGCCCGGAAATCCAAGCGATGGACCATCAACAGCTGAACTCAATTCCGCGTTGGTAATTCCGAGCGTCGCGAGATCCAGCTCCGGTGCTATCTCCGCTGGCGGCTGTCCGAATGGATCTGTATGTGCCTGAATGTGTCCGTACCGCCGATACGCATCGATCAATGCCCAAGCCTTGTGACCAGGGCCCGACACGGTCTGCACGGAAGGCGTGCCCCCACTCATGCCAAGGTCGAACCCCATGAAATACGCACGGGTCTCTGCCGAAACAGAGGCCGGATCCGCCTTATAGAGGGCATACTGGGCCTCCAACCATTCCGCATTCCAAGAGTTTATTGAAGCTGTTACGCCGCGTGGAGCAGAAGTCATAACCATCCTTGTGAAACGGGCCAGTTCTTACAGGTCAAAACTCGGTCAAACTTGTCAGAATCAAGGGCAGCTTACGCGTCCAAGTGCGTTAGATAGCCCCGCTCTGAACCGATCCCCATCGTAGCAGATTTGGAGACCAAAGGGGTATACTGACCTGTCTACTCACCCCTCCAGATCATCCAAATCGGCCCGTCACATAGTCTTCTGTCTCCGGAAGCTTGGGATTCTGGAAAACATCGCGTGTTTTTGCCAGTTCCACAAGGCGGCCGAGGTACATGAACGCCGTGTAATCGCTGACACGGGCCGCCTGTTGCATGTTGTGAGTCACGATTAGCACCGTGTACCGCCGGCTGATCTCGTGGATCAATTCCTCGATTCGAAGCGTCGCAATCGGGTCAAGCGCTGAACAAGGTTCATCCAGCAACAACAATTCCGGATCAGCCACCACCGCTCTCGCGATACAAAGCCGCTGCTGCTGCCCACCCGAAAGCGCCAACGCCGAGTCCTTCAGACGATCCTTGACTTCATCCCAGATCGCCGCGGCTTTCAGCGCTTTCTCGCACGCCTCCACCAGCACCGACATGCGTCGCTCGCCATCAATCCTCAGCGGATAGACAACGTTCTCAAAAATCGACATCGGGAACGGGTTTGCCTTCTGAAACACCATTCCCAGCCGCTTGCGAAGATCGATCACATCCACCGAGTCTTCATAAATATCCTGCCCGTTGAGCAGCATCTGCCCATCGATCCGCACGCCATCCACTAGATCATTTAACCGGTTCACCGACCGCAACAGCGTCGACTTCCCGCAACCTGAAGGCCCAATCAGAGCAGTCACTTTCGACCTGGGAACGGGCATCGAAATCTGGTGCAGCGCCTGATTCGCACCATACCACAGCGAGAACTTATCGATTTGGAGAATCTTGTCTTCCTTCGCCAGATCAGGATCAGTGACCGACTGAAACGGCGCATTGGCCCGAATCGCCTCAATCACTTCGTACTTACGCCCACCCGATTCCCCTCCGGGCGCAGGACGACCCGCGGTCACGCGAGCGGGAACAACCGGACTTCTCTCTTCAGCCATTGCGAGCATTGTTCCACCCTCAGAGGCACAAATCACACCGATGACCCGATCAATCTTGCCCGCAAACGGCTGCGGATGATGATCGCCGAGAGATTCAAGATCAAAACGATCACGATCAATAGCAGCGTGGTCGTCCAGACCAGCGGCCGGGCGGCCTCAGAGTCTGGGCTCTGAAAGCCAAGATCGTAAATATGGAACCCAAGGTGCATGAAGCTGCGCTCAGGATGCACAAACGGAGCATGCCCGCTCACCGGAAGGTCCGGCGCAAGTTTCACGGCTCCCACCAGCATCAACGGGGCAACTTCACCCGCACCGCGTGCCATCGCCAGAATCATGCCAGTCATGATTCCCGGCATCGCCTGCGGTAAGACAATCCTCCAAATCGTCTGCCACTTGCTGGCCCCAGCGCCATAGCTGCCTTCACGCATTGTCTTAGGCACCGCGGCAATCGCTTCTTCAGTTGCAACGATCACAACCGGCAGCGTGAGTAATGCAAGCGTCAGCGAACCCCACAACAAACCGCGACCTCCATACGTCGGTGATGGCTGCGCGGCCTCAAAGAAACCATGGAAATAGGGCGTCGTGACAAACAACAGTGCCAGTAACACGCCCGCCCCGCACCAGGCAATCGTCGCCATCGGTGCCAGCGATCGTCCAAAAGCCGACAGGTCTGTTGCCCGAGTTCGTCGAAGGTATCCACCAACCGCAATCGCAAACACCGCAAAGAAACCCAGCCCCGCAAATATCCACCACCACGGCATCCGACCAATCGTGGTCGCAGGCACGGGTCCTCGATCAATATACGATCCAATGGTGTAGCAGAAGAACCCAAGTCCAAACACGCCATACACAATACTGGGAACGCCCGCGAGATTGTTCACCGCAACGCGAATCACGCTCGTGACAATCCCCTGCTTCGCATATTCCCGCAGATAAAGCGCCGCAATCACTCCCAGCGGCACTACAAAGACGCTCAAAAGCAGCGTCATCACGACCGTGCCGAAAATCACCGGAAATACGCCGCCCTCAGTATTCGCCTCGCGCGGCACCCCACCCAGAAACTCGCCCGTGCGTGACAAATACACACCAAGCTTTCCCATAAACGACATGTCGTTGGGCCGCACCGCCCGCACCACCTGCGACACCAGCATCGGATCATCCGGAGCGCTCTGACGCGAAGGCGCAAATCTTCCGCCCGGCTCAGTGACAACAAACCTGTATTTCTGATCCTCCACACGCAGTCCCTCTATCTTCTTGAGCACTTCTTTGTACTCGGCTTCCAACTGAGTGCGTTCGATCGCCGCTTCCGCCCGAACACTTTCAAGCATCGCGGCACTCACGCCAACTCGATGCCATGGACCCTCGAGTACAAGCGCCACCGCACACGGCACTACCGCGATCGCCAGCGCAATTCGAATGACCGCAAGCGACTTCGCCTTTGACTTCCTCAGCCCCGCCGCAGCTGCGCCAATTGCAACCGTTGCAATCGCGAGCACGCTCCACAGCGGCCACGATAACCCGCGTAACTGCCCACTCGCAGTTCTCGCGGCATCGATCTCTGCCTGCCGAAGACGAATCCGCTGCCGCTCCATCTTCGTATTGATCCACCCAAGATCGTCCTCAGTCAACGCATGAGCTTCTTCAAATCTCGCGAGCGCCAGGGGGTGCAGTCTCTGGAACTCTTTCCAAGACTCCTCTGGGCCCATTGCAAGCGTTGTGCTTACCTCGACCACCGGCTTTCCATTCGCATCTTCAGCCGCTTTCCGCTTTACCGGCTTGCCATCAACAACTCCAGCCGCCTCAAAGGTCCCTGACGCTGGCATTGCCTCATGTTCAATCTTGATAATCGCCTGCGGCTCACCAACCCATGGCCCCCACTCGCGCCGCTCAAGAAACAGACTGCTCGCCGGATACTCGCGCTTTGTAACCGACTTTTCATCTGTCCACGCGAACGGAACTCCAAGTTCGCGATTTCCAACCCGCAGCAAAAAACGCGGCAATCCCGTGCTGGGATCCAACTCATCCTTCGTCCGCACGCCCTGCAAAACCTTTCCATCTTCAAGCGTGATCCGCTCAATCATCCCTGGCCAGAACGTCGTCATCCCTTCATAGATCACGCGCCCCAGCAATCCGACAATGAGCGTCAAGCACAAAATCAAACTCATTGCCATGAACCACACCGCAGGTTCGCCGCGGGCCGATAGCGGCGTCGGTCGAACCTTCACAGGCTTGCGCAGCAGTTCCGTCACAGTCTTTACGACCCGCGGTTCTGGAGGTGTCATGGTGCTCATAAAGTTCGCCGCTTACAACGCGGCATTCCTCCTTCGCACTCTTTGTCTCACAATTTCCGCGCTCGTGTTTAAAACAAACGTCATCGCAAACAGTACCAGTCCGCACAAGAACAACACTCGATAATGCGTTGTGTCCTGCGCAGCCTCCGGAAGTTCAACCGCGATATTCGCAGACAACGTCCTGAACCCCGAGAACAAATTCCAATCCATGCTCGCGGTGTTTCCAGTCGCCATCACCACGATCATCGTTTCACCGGTCGCTCGCCCCAGCCCAATCATGATCGCTGAGAAAATGCCCGACCCTGCGACGGGCACCACAATCCGCAGAGCCGTTTGCCACGGCGTCGCACCTGCGCCAAGCGAAGCTGTCCGCAACTGCGCGGGCACGCTTCGCATCGCATCTTCCGAAATCGTAAAGATAATCGGAATGATCGCGAACCCCATCATGATGCCGACCACCAGCGTATTTCGTTGACTGAACGACCCGAATATAAAATCTCGCGAGTCCAGCCCGACCGATGCTACCAGCACCGCGGCCGCTGCCGCAATCGCAGCCGCTGCAATCACCGATGCGATGAACTTACCCAGATAGATCACCGCGCCCAGTTTCCGCGGCATCAGATCAACTTTCGCATACACCCCGCGCCCGCGAAGCGTCCGATCAAGCAGCCCCGCTCCCACCGCGCCAACCGGGAACAACACCACAAACCAACCCGGCCACACCGCGCCGACATTTCCGTCCAACCACGACCGCAGACTTGGCTTGGCAAGTTCAACCCCAACCAGATTCGCCTGCATCGTTGCAGTTTCCGCCTCATTCCGCGGCGTCTGCGCCATCACCACTCGCCCATCACGGAAATACCACCCCGTCTCATTGCGAAGCCGCCGCTCATCGTTCGGTTCCATCTGGGTGCGCCCGCCGACCCAGCCCGGTATCGAATCGCGATCAACCGGCGAATACGACCCACCAAGTACATACAGGTCGCGCTGCGTTGGACCAAACAACTGCTTCTCAATCGTCGGTGCAATCAACGCCGAAATAGAAACTCCCGCCAGCGCACACAACGCAATGCACCCAAACTTGGCAAGCGTCGGAACGCGCCGCTCTGTCGCCGGCGGAATCAATTGCCACAAATACCCACCCAGCATCACACCCATCGGCACCACAAAAAACGCGAGCATGATCGATGGCAGGTGCTCGGCCACCCAGGGCGCGACAATCAACGCTGTAATAAACCCAAGCACCACGCTCGGAAGCGATGCCATCATTTCAATCGATGGCTTTAGTATCTTGCGTGCATCTGGCCGCACAAACTCGCTGGTATACACCGCTGCGAGAATGCCGAGCGGAGCAGCAAACAACATCGCAAAGATCGTCGCCTTCACAGTCCCCAGTATCAGCGGCACAAGACTTAGCTTTGGCTCTGATGAATCCTCGCCTGACGTAGACTGGTACACAAATGAAGGTTCTGTAGTCCCCTCATAATGCACCTTGCCAAAAAGCGACTTAAAGCTCGCATCCGGATGTCCCGGGTCAAGCTCCCATCGCTCACCCTTGCCCGCATCCCCTACCGCCACGATCGCATCAAACTTCGGCGCGACTGTCACGGCCTTCACCGGTCCCGCGATCGTCAGCTTAGTATCCGCGACATTCTTCTCGCTGGTGATATTCACGACATGCACGCCGCCCGCCGCATCTCCCACAGCAACCGATCGATCTCGTGTACCGATCCCAATCGCCGTAATCGCCGCATCAGAAAGTTGAAGACGATGCGAAACCACCGTCTTCAACCCATCTGTCGAAAACGATGCGGGTTCAACCGCCGCGAACGCCGAGTGCAACGTTCCCTTGTCATCGCCCATCAGCAGTGCCAGCCCACCCAGTCCCATCGTCGCCTGCTGAATCTTCGTTCCCACGACCAATGTCATGTTTTCCGCAAGGGAAATCGGCGTGCTGTCTGGATTGCGGCAGGCATAACGCTGATAGATGCCATCTCGCCACAACATCAACACCGAAGTTCCATCACCATTCACAAACGCCCAGTCCGGCAACCCATGCTCGGGATCAGGTTGCGAAAACGGGACCGGATGATCCGACAACCGAACGCGCGGTTTCCCGCCGCCCAGTGGACGAATCGTGCGAACCTGATTCAGACTCGCCGCCCCGCGCTCCCGCATCGCCAGCAGATATTCGTTCTCTCCTCTGGCGCGATAATCAATTCGTTTGACAGCGCCTTCACCCTGCTTGAGCATCACCGGATCGCGCAAGTCGATCGTCACCGAAACTCTGCGATATTGATCGATCGCCTGCCGCCTGATCACGCTGTTTCCAGCCTCACCCGCATGCACGATCGATGTGCCGATCACCATGCCTTTGGCCGATTCACTCACCTGATCCTGACTCAACAGTTCCGATTCAAAGCTCACCTTGCCAAGCTGCACGCTTCCATCGTTTCGACCAATTGCAAGCAATCCCGTTGCCGCATCAAACGAAACCACAGTCGTGGCCGCTCCAGCCGCACCTAGCTGTGTCCGCTTCAATTCCTCGCCGCCGCCCAGATGCGATGCAATCGCCAATCCATCGGGCCCGATCCCAAGCGAAATCAATTGGTACTCATCAGTGGTGAACGCGGCAAATTCTGTCGGCGATGCCAACTGCACCGACTCACCTTCCGACAACGTTCCCGACTTAAACAGCGGCACAACACTCGCAGCCAGGAAAAGACAAATCCCCAGCACCGCCACAATCACAAACACGCCGCCCACGCTGATCACCATGCCCGCGAGACGATCCCACAGGTGAACCTGCGGGCTTGTGCGGCGGAGGCGATGCTCTTGACGTGGTACCGGCATGTGGATTGGGCTAGAGCGTATCTCCTGGAACACCGCGGCCGCCGACAATCGTCCGCCGCTTTCAACAAAGTTGACCGGCCACCTCTCGGCAGCCGGTCATGTGGGTTTGTCTTCGAATCAAACAGCTTACTTGATGAGGCCAAGCTTCGTCAGTTCTTCCCGTGCGATTTCGCCAGTGACCGGGATGAATCCGTCCTTGATCACAGCCTCTTGTCCCGCCTTTGAGAACATGAGCTTGATGAACTCCGCACGCAGGGGGTCCAGCGCCTTCTTTGAGTCATGATTGATATAGACATACAGGAACCGTGCGATCGGATACTCGCCCGAGTACGCAGTTTCCGCGCTAGGAGCCGTAGCAACGCCAGACTTGTCAGAAACCTTCAGAGCCTTCACATCTGCAGTCTTGTAGCCGATCCCTGAGTATCCAATTCCATAAGTATCTGCTGCGATACCGGCCACAACGCCTGATGATCCGGGCTGCTCCTTCACAGTTGCCTTGAAATCCTTGCCGCCAAGAGCGTGCTCCTTAAAGTATCCGTATGTGCCTGAAGCGGAGTTACGACCGTACAGCGAAACCGGCTTGCCCTTGTACTTTGCATCTTTCACACCCAACTGGTCCCAGGTCATTTCCGGTCCAGCCACTGAGAACAGCTTCTGCAACTGCTCCATGCTCACTGTTTCGAGCGGGCAGTCCTTGTGGACATACACCGCGAGACAGTCGATCGCCGTCCGAAGACCTGTCGGCTTGTATCCAAACTTCTTCTCGAAATCATCCGACTCTTTCGCCTTCATCGGGCGGCTCATCGGGCCAAACTGTGCCTGTCCTTCGATCAGTGCGGTGGGAGCGGTGCCCGAACCCTTTCCTTCAATCTGAATCGTCACGCTGGGGTAGAACTTCTTCAGAGTCTCGCCCCAGTGTGTCATGATGTTGTTCATGGTGTCAGAGCCGATGCTCTTAACAGAGCCCGAAACGCCTTCGGTCGCCTTGTAGTCCGGCAGGCTCTCATCGAGCGTTTGTGCCATAGCGGTAGTACCCAACACCATCGACACCGCGACGGCTGACATGCAAAGTAGCTTGCGCATGAATCTCTCCAAATGCCTCATCTGTGCCCACACGAGCTTTTTGAGGCACTGAATCAGAGGCAGCACATACACGAAAGTCGCTTTATTTAACATGAAGACATCGTTAAGACTGGCTCACACTGTGCGCAAATGGTGTCACGGCCTTGTCACGGCCCCTGACAGGCCACTGAACGCTTTCAAAACTCGCGCGTTACATAAACGGGGCCCATTGCCCCTAACCTGTCGATAACCATTGCTCCCAAGGAGTCATTCATGCTTCGTCCCATTTCCGCCGCGTTCCTCATCACTTTCGCCGGCCTCGCCGCCATCCCCTCAACCTCTCTCGCCCAACCTGCGGCAAACGCCCCCAACAGCGAAGTCATCTCCGGCACCTCCATCCCGCTCTCCCGCCTCACCCTCTACCGCTCCGGCGTTGGCTCCTTCCAGCGCAACGGCATTATCAACAACAACGCCAAGGTCCAGCTTCGCTTCAACACCGACACCATCAACGACATTCTCAAATCCATGGTCATCCTCGACAAGAGCGGCGGCACCATCGAAGGCGCCAGCTACGGCTCCAAAGACCCGCTCGAGCGCCGCCTCGCTTCGTTCGCCATCAACGTCGCTGACAATCCCAAGTTCTCCGAACTCGTCTCGCGCCTCCGCGGCAGCGAAGCCACGCTCGTCACCACCGATGGCAGCGTCACCGGCGTCATCCTCAGCGTCGAGAATCGCACCGAGACGCGCCTGGATCAGGGCAAGAACACCTCGGTCAATATTCCATTCGCCAACATCATCACCAGCGGCGGCATCCGCTCCGTCAACCTCGACTCCATCCGCTCATTCACCTTGAGCGACCAAGCTCTCCAAGCTGAACTCAATAAAGCTCTCGCCGCACTCGCCGAGTATCGCGCTGAGCGCACCAAGACCGTCGAGATCGGCTTCCGCGGCGAGGGAGCCCGCGACATCGTCATCTCCTACGTCCACGAACTTCCCGTGTGGAAGGCCAGCTATCGCCTCGTCCTTCCCGATGAAAAGCCCAATGCCAACGACAAAGTCTCTGCGCCACAGATCCAAGGCTGGGCGATTGTCGAGAACACGACAGATGAAGATTGGCAGAACATCAAGCTCTCGCTCGTCTCCGGCCGCCCGGTGAGCTTCAAGATGGATTTGTATGAGCCGCTCTACGTCGCTCGCCCCACCGTCCCCGTCCCCACGGTCCCCGGCGTCGCGCCGCGCATCTACGACCTGGGCAAGGGCATCTCCCCTTCTGAGCAGGCGAACAGAGATCCGGGACGAGCTGCTCCCGGTTCCCCCGCTCCGGCGCGTTCTGCCGGCACCGAAGGCCGCAAACGCATGGAGGCCGGACTCGAACTGCAGTACGACAAAGCCGGCGCACCTCCCGCATCAATCTCGGCCGACGACATGACTGGCTACGCCGCCCAGGCTCAAGCCCAAGCCGTCGAAACCGGCGAAGTCTTCCAGTATGAACTCGTCTCACCCGTCACCATCCAGCGTCAGCGCAGCAGCATGCTCCCCATCATCACCAGTTCCATCGACGGCCGCCGCCTCTCGATCTTCAATCGCGCTGATGGCTCAGAACACCCAATGCGCGGCGTCGAACTCACCAATTCCACCGCCGCTCAACTCCTCCCCGGCCCCGTCGCGGTCTTCGACACCGGCATCTACGCCGGCGATGCACAGATCGGCCACGTCTCGCCGGGAGACAAGCGCCTGCTCGCGTACGCCGTCGATCTCGATGTCGCCAGTCAGGTCAAAGAAGACAACAACCAGTCACTCCGCAAGGTCCGCATCGTGAGCGGCCTCCTCGAACACACATATACATACCGCCGCTCCATCGAATACTCCTTCTCCAATAAAGACTCAAAACGCGGCCGCACCGTCCTGATCGAACACCCCAAAGACGGATTCGCCGACCTCATCGAACCCAAGAAGCCCAGCGAAGAAACTAACAACCTCTTCCGCTTCGAACTCCCGCTCGATGCAGGCAAAGCCGGTAGCCTCAAAGTGGTCCAGGAAACAGTCCAGTACTCAACCCTCGAACTCCTGGGCTTCGATATCGGCATGCTCACGCGCTACTCAACCGAGGGCAAAGTCAGCAAAGCAGTCCTGGACGCATACCGCGACGCTTCTCGCCGCAACCAGTTGGTCATCGACGCCCAGCGCAAACTCAACGAACTCGAAAAGGAAAAGGCCGGCATCAGCGAAGACCAGAATCGCGTCCGCCAGAACCTCACATCAATCGACAAAACCAGCGACCTCTACCGCCGCTACATGACCAAACTCAACGACCAGGAAACTCGCCTCGAAACCCTAAACCAGGAACTGGCCGCAGCCCGCGCCTCCCACGAATCCCTCCGCAACGACCTCAACAACTTCATTGCGAACCTGAACGTCGAGTAACCGACCTCTTAAGCACCAACGGTGCGGCCTAGTCATAGCCCAGGGCGAAGTCCGCGGAGCCCTGGGTACGCGTCCCCATTGACCCAAAGCCCCAACGGGGCGACTCAATCGGTCCGCATGACGCACGATTCACAACTAGCTCGCCCCTTCAGGGCTCAGAACGCGTGCGACCCGTACCCAGGGCTCGCGCCCTGGGCTGTGACTAATGCGCCCCGTTGGGGCTCGAAGCCCTCCGATCATTCATATCACGCTTTCACCGCCACGCCACACTCCGGACACACCTCAAGCCCGCGCATGTCGTAGCTGCATTGCTTGCAGAGGCCGGGCTTTGAGAGGCGTCGGTCGCAGTACCAAGGGCACGCGGTACTCGCTATGCAAATCAGAAGCGGAAGCCACAACGGGACGTATACGCATCGCACCGTGTCGATGACACTCCCCTGAGGAGTGGTGTAGGCATATTCCCCCCATTGAAAGGTCCGAAACAGTCGTGGCCCGTCGCCAATTCGTCCGAACGAAACTCCGTCGAAGCCTTCAATGGGAGTGTTCTGGCAGGTGACGCCAAATTGTCCGTGTTGAAAGAACGTGATGTTGAGGCGGTCGGACAGTACCTTGCAACTGAGACCATACCATCCGCTCCCCACCCACACCACCAGCAACATCACCGACAGGACCAATCCAGTCCATTTGCACACCTTGCGAAGTTTGGGCAATCGCCTCACGCCTTCACCCCTGCGCCGCATTCGGGGCACTTCGATGCCTTCTCCAGTCCGAGCCTGTTATAGCCGCACTGTGGACACATTCCCGACGCGATACGCCTCTCGATTGAACGGTCCCTCCACCAAAGGAGCGAGGTCAGACCCGCGGAAGCGGCCACAAACATCCACAGCGGCACCGAGGCGATGAATCCCGATCGATTGCGAACCGGAACCTGCACCCACACGGCAGATGGATCTCCGTAGAATTTTGTCCATGCGATATCACTTATGGGTGCAAACTCAAAGACGCTGGAAGGGGCCCCCGGGAATGGTGGTAAGCGCATGTGGTACATCACCAATGCTCCAGAGCTGATTTGAACCTCGTGGTGATGGCCGAAGTCGAAGCGGTGACCGAAGCTCTTAAGGTTCAGCGGCAGCCACAACGTCACAAGGCTTACGAACATAATCGCAGCACAAACGCTCGCACATAACCATTTCAACGCCTTGCGAAGTTTGGGGTGCGGCTTCATCGGCGAATGATATCCTTTACCCGCAGTGCGCCACGGAGGGGTTGGGGGTAGAGGGAGATGTTTGAAGAGGGAGAGGGGCCTCGTCTCCCTCTTCATCAACCCGGTTCGTCTTGCTCAGGGCCACTCCCCACCCACTCCAGCAGCACCGACAGGACCAATCCAGTCCATTTGCACACCTTGCGAAGTTTGGGCAATCGCCTCACGCCTTCACCCCTGCGCCACACTCCGGACACACCGCCGCACCATTGCTCAGATACCCGCACTTCCAGCACTTCCCCTGCTTGAAGCGATGGCGCGCCCGCGCTGTCGCAAGCGCGCAATACGTTCCCGCGAACAGTGCCATCGAGAGCACGACGTTTCCGAACATACCCGCCCAAATCACTCGCGCGGGAATCTCGTGATGTATCCACTTCGGAGGTGATGCCAATTGGATTGCGGTCTCATCACACTCAAAGAAACCCGGCACATTTGAACCCGCCCTTCCGCGATACCACACAGCGCGGAACGGCCAGCCGAATTTATGGAAAAACAGCCCGTCGCCCGCCAGGAGATGTCCCCATCCGTCCATCGGCAGGGACACGTTGTACTGCTCTTCAATCTCGGCGCTTCTGTCAATCTGCGAGTCTCCGTATTTCAAGATGATCGTAAAGTGGCTGACGACTGTGTGCGTGTGCGTGGCAAAGTACGCGCGCTCAAACGAGGGATCTTCTGGCAGAGTTCGTTCCGGGAGCATATGAGCGAACAACATCTCGATATACGGCAACGCCGCACCAAACAGCACAGCCAGCACCACCACAATCAACAACCTGCGTCGATTCACATATCGCATGCCCCCTGAGCATACCCGATTCCCCCTCCTTCCGCACCGATAGTTTGCCATCATTCACCGATGATTTACTCCAATTCACCGATGGTTCAGAGCAATTCACCGATGGATTGCCCTCATTCACCGATGGTTGAGAGTAATTCACCGATGCTTACGAGCAATTCACCGATGGGTTGTTCCAATTCACCGATGGATGAGAGTAATTCACCGATGGTTTATGATTCCCCAGCGGCCCGCGGCTCCCCGGAATCGGCGTTCATCCATGATAAACTAGTACACCAATACATTCTATTCTGTTTATGCAGCGCGATTTGGAAGGTTTATCTGTCTTCCCGCTTGCCTATGACAAAATTCTCGCCGATCCCGCTTGCGACCTGAAATCCAGAGCGGGACATTGGCCGCGTGTTGCGGTGAAACCCCGCGCTTCGCCTGCCCTGTCGGCGGCGGAGGTTTGCAATAACGTGCGGGATTCCGCACAGAAAGCAGGGGCACCATGCCCATCGTTCCAGCAAACAGCGTTGCGGCCCTTGAGTTCTATGAATCTCACGGACCACTTTGGCAAAGTAATGCGGCAGCCCTGGGAATTCCCACCACGCTCGCCGCCAGCATCAAGGCCGATGCGATCACTACTCGCGGTCTGTATCAGGCCGCGATCGATGCTCGCAACGCTTCCAAAGCCGCGACGCTCGAATGGCAATCCGCGCTCGCCGGCTTGCGCACCGACGGCTCGGCCGGTATCGCCGCGATCAAAGCCTTTGCCGACAACGCCGCCGATCCCAACGCGGTCTACGCGCTTGCACAAATCCCCGCGCCAACTCCGCCCGCCCCACTTCCCGCGCCCGGTCAGCCATCAGACTTCACCGTCGGCGTGCTCGCCAGTGGCGCATTGAGTTTGAAATGGAAGATGACCGGCACCCAGGGCGGCAACATTTTCTATCAGGTCAAGCGGCGACTGCTTGGCGAAACCGCCTACACAATCCTCGGCGGCAGCGGCAATAAAACCTTCATCGATGAAACGCTCCCCGCCGGCATCGACAGCGTGCAATACATCGTCACCGCCTTCCGCGGCCAGACTGCGGGATTGGATTCCATCCCCGTCCCGGTGCAATTCGGCGTCGGCGGCGAGGGCGCGAGTTTCGCAAGCGTGAGCAATGTGAAGCTTGCAGCATGATGCTGATCGCGGCGTAAACCCACTCTCACAATTCAATCAACCCACCACCCCTCGTCGATCGCGGCGAGGGGTGTTTTCGTTGTGACTCTCTGTGTATCTCACGTTCGCACGATGGGCAACAGCGCGCGAAGCTGCATGTTTCGCAGGTAGAGGCTGAGCCACAACACAATGGCAAATCCGGCCTGCAGGAAACAGGGTTCGCCCAGTCGCACGTGGGTGGCGATCGCGCCGCCCATGTAGCCAGTCAGGAGCACCGCGCCCATGACCGCAGTTCGTGGAATGAGGAACAGAATCGTGCAGGTGATTTCCAGGATTCCAAGGGGCAAGGCAAGGTGAACAGGCCAGCCCAGATGCGCGAAGCCGTCGATGACATCCTGCGGCTTCATGAGCTTTCCGACGCCGCTGAATATGAGGAGGCCCGAGGGAAGAATGGCGAGTATCCAGCCAATCCAGCGAGCTTTCTTTGAAACCGTCGATGGTGTCACGTGCGTTTCCTTGTTGAGTGAGAGCGGTGTCGATTACTGGGGACACACAATAACCATCCAGCTCACACCAAACTTGTCGGTCAGCATGCCGAACTTTGGCGACCAGAAGGTCTTGGCCATGGGCATGGTGACAGTGCCGCCGTTCGAGAGCGCACCAAAGGCCCGATCTGCTTCGGCCTCAGTCTTCACCGAGAGCGAAAGCGAGAATCCTTCGAACTTTGCGCCCGGATGACAGCCATCAGACGCCATGACCGTGGAGCTGCCAACCTGAAACGATGCGTGCATCACTTTGTTCTCAAAGCCCGGGGCCAGCGCGCCGGGAGGCAGCGGCTGCGGGCTGTCCTTGAAGTGCATGACCTTGTCGACTTTGGCTCCGATGGCGGCGGCGTAGAACGCGATCGCTTCTTCGCAGCGGCCGCCAAACATGAGATAGGGTTCGACGCGGTGGGACGATGGAGGAGTTGCCATTGACATAGTCGCATTCCTTCAAGAAGGTGTTTCGAGCTGTATGGCAAATATAGCATCCGTCGCCTGTTGCATTTCAGAGCGAACGCAGGTGAAGGATGTTCGAAGGTGCGGACGACTGTCAAGTCCCGCGCGGTGCAACCACAACACGCCGCTTGAGGTCGGGAACCCATGTGCCGCCGGGTTTCTCAACGGTGATCGCAAAGAGCACCACGCGGCCAACATCTATGCCTGGGTGAATGGGCACGATGATCTCGCCAGCGGCGGATGCGTTGAAGACGCCGCCGGAAACTTTCTGCTCCATGCCGCGTTCATCGATGACCCAGACCTGATACTGCTCGACCTTGGGATCATTGGGCTTGAGGCCTTCAAAGCGGAGGTAGCCCGCCTGCTCATTGTCGTTCCAGACTACATCGCCCTTGATGCCAGGCTGTTCAGCCGGGGCAGCGCCTTCAAGATTGAACGGGCTCCAGGCGAGTCGAACAGTGCCGGGGACTTCAAGCAGTTTGGTGCGATTCTTTTGGAGCTCAACTGGATCAACCGGAGCTTCAAGCATGGCAATCTTGACCATGGCCTGATCATGCACCGATGCAAGCTCGGTATATTTCCGCGTTGCATCGGCCAGCTGTTGGGCAAGTTTCAATTCACGCTGCGCAACCGCCGCCGATTCAACGGATTGCCGTGAGAGATCTGAGCGTGCAGTTGCAAGCAGCGTTTCGTTTTCCTGCACGCGGTTCTGAAGCAACTGAATCTGCTGACGAGCCTCTGCCAGAGCCTGCTCGCGAGTCGCGGCAGAACGCTGCATGACAAACACGGTGGCGGCCAGAGCGATTCCTGCCGCCGCAGCCAATCCCCACGGCAACATCGACCGAGTCCTGGTCGCCTGTGCGATCGGGAAAGATGCTTTGTCTCCGTGTGACATGTCAGAGTCCGTGTTCGTTGTTGCATTGACCGCAGTCGTATCGATGCCCGTTTCAATGAGCATTTCGAGGCGGCGCGTCAGGTCGGCAGGCATCGCTTCTAACTTGGCACCTGCGCGATGAATCGCGGCGGCCACAATTTCTTCTCTGGACGCAGGCCAGCCCGCAGCGCTGCGGGTATTGCGAGCGTTGTCTGAGAGCGAGTTGACGGTTGCAAAGTCCATGGTGTCGTTGCCCGGGCCACCGGGTTCAGCGGGATTCGAAGCGTGCGAGTTGGCGTTGCGAATATCGCTCATGATGTACGCCCGCTTTCTGCCGCTGCGGAACGGGCGTGTGTTTCCTTTGATGGACCTTGCGTTGCAACTTCTTCACGCAAGGATGCGAGGCCGCGGTACAGGTTGGTTTTGACCGTACCCAGGGGAATCTGCAGATGTTCAGCGATCTGATTGTGTGTCAGTCCATGAACGAAGGAAAGCACCAGGACCGTCTGCTGTTCAAGGACGAGCTTTGAGAGAACATTCCATGCTCTCGCGGCCTCTTCATCGTTAAGCAGACGATCGGACAAAGACCGACTCTCCGCACTCTCAAAAGAACGATTGACAACGACGGTTGGTTTCGAATGTGCGCGAACCCAGTCAATTAATCTGCGACGGGCCGCGACTGAAATGAACTGAATTTCGAGCCCCAATGCGGGATCGTATTGCCCGGCCTTTTTCCAGAGATGGAGAAAGACTTCCTGGGAAGCATCTTCGGCGTCAGCTATCGAGTGCGTGAAAGATCGTGCCAGCGACCACACCAGCGGGCCATACTGGTGAAGCAGTTCTTTCATAGCGCCCTTGTCACCCAGCGCTATTCGCTGAAGTACTCCGGGCGGGGTTGAAGACGAATATTGGCTCACGCTTCAGATTATTAGGCAAGGCGGTGCGGTGGAGCGAGGCGATGGACCCAATTGGTTCGAAAAAGAATTCGGCATTTTCTTTACTTTTTGTGTCGTATTTGAATCTGTCCACAACCAACCTTCGTTATCCCTGATGAACGTGGTGAATCGACATCGGGCTGGTGTAGTGCTTTTGCACACCTTGCCCGGCTAACGAGAGGATGAGGTTATGTTCAATAGATTTGCACTCGGGACGTGTGCTGCGCTGATCGCGGCAGCAGCAGGAACTTCGAACGCAGAGATCGTGTACGGCGTGACACAGAACCAGTCGCTTGTGAGCTGGGACAGTGCAAGTCCGAATGCGCTGATTTCCGGCACTGCCATCATGGGATTGCAGTTGAATGAAACCATCCTGGGTATGGATATGCGTCCATTGACTGGAGATCTTTACGCGCTCGGAAGTTTCAATCGTCTTTACACGATCAACCGGACCAATGGACAGGCAACGCAGGTTGGCGGCGTGTTTTCTTCAGCTCTCAACGGTTCAAACTTCGGCTTTGACTTCAATCCGATGATCGACCGCATTCGAGTGGTAAGCAATACCAACAGCAACTATGTGCTCAATCCAATCACCGGTGCGTTACAGGCGGTTGCGACCAATCTGTTCTACGGCGCAGGCGATGTCAACGCGGGCATGGACCCCAATGTCGTGCACTCGGCATACTCAAACAATCGCGTTGGTGCCGCCAGCACACAGCTCTACGGTCTTGACACCGGCCTGGACATTCTCGTGACTCAGGCAAACAGCGCGGGAACGCTGGGCACAGTCGGTCTGGTAAACACCGATCTCACAGAACTCGGCGGCTTCGACATCTCCGGCGCGACAAACATCGCCTACGCCGTGATCCGCGACAACGCACAGGTTCGTTCAACATTCTGGAGCATCAATCTGGCCACCGGCAACGGAACCATGATTGGGGAAATCGGTGGCGGCGAGATCATCACAGCGATGACCGTTGTGCCGACACCAGGCGCATCGGTTCTCCTTGGAGTTGCAACTCTGGCAGCCGCTCGTCGTCGTCGGGCGTAAGCCTTTAACAGCAGAATAGAAAGAGAATGACCGGTACATCGCTCGCGCGGTGTACTGGTCTTTTCTTTTAAGGGGACGCTGGCTCACTGCGTGCCCAGATTCCAAGGACCATGAGCATGTAGAGCCTTTGGGAGTGGTCTCGCTTCTTCTGCATGTGTTCATCGACAAGACGAGCGACAGCATTGCGTTTGATCGAGAGCCCAAGCTTGGATTCCGGGAACGGATCGGCGGAGTTGAGCGTGTCGAGCAGGAGGGTTTTCATGCCGCCGTAGTCGGTGCGGAACCAGTCGCCGATGGGGATCGCAAAGCCTTGCTTCGGACGATCGACGATGGAATCGGGGAGATAGCGGCGAGCGACGGATCTGAGCAGGCCTTTTCGCTCGCCGTTGGGCATCAGTGATTCAAGGTCGGCGGCGAGCACAGCGCGAGCAACATCGCGCGACAGAAATGGAGCTCTCAATTCAAGAGCGGTGTGCATTGAGGCGGTGTCGGACTTTCGAAGAAGGTCGAGTGGAAGATAATTGAGCGCGTCTACCTTGCGATTGCTTTTGAGGGACTCTTGCCATGAGCCCAGCGAATTCCGCGGCAACCTTGACGCGACACCCAGTTCGCCGCACGCACTCGATGAAAATATGGCGAGCAAATCTCCATAGCCACCATGTGCAGCGGCGGCAAGGAAACGGGAGAGTCGGGTTCGAGTAGATTTTGGATCGGCATCCATCGAAAGAGCAGTTGCGATTGCACGGAGTGCAAATCGCGGGAGGTGCGACGCCAGCCAGAGCGGCCGCATAACTCGATGACGGTCGTATCCAAGAAAGAGCTCATCGGAGCCATCACCTCCAAAGGCGACCGTGGAGTGACTACGAGCAGCGCGGCTTACCCACATGGAAGGAAGCAACGAGCTGTCGCCAAACGGCAGGCCGAGTTGAGCTATCAGCGATTCCAGATCTTCCGCGGGCTTAGCGTGGCAGGGAAGGACCATGTGCGAGATGCGTAAAAATGCTGCAGTCTGCTTCGCGGCACTTGATTCATCAAACGCAGGGTCGGGCATTTGCACGGTAAATGCTGTGAGATCGGGTATCTTTTCGGCGGCGTACTTACAGACAAGTGCGGAATCGATCCCGCCACTGAGGAAGAAACCCATTGGCACATCAGCCTCTAGCCGGGAATGAACAGACGCACGGAGAAGTTGATCGATATCGTCTGCTGTAAGCGGATTCGAAATCTCTGTGTTGATCATCAAAGCGGCATTGTTCGCGGTCTCAATCGGACGGCATTGGCTGTCGGTGAGCGCTGCAAGTGTTCCTGGCGGAAGTTCGTGAATGAACTGATACGGAAGTGACTGGCCCCAACCAAACTGGATCCATTGTGCGAGCGACTTTGTATCCAGAGGGCACGCGCCATTGACTGCCTTATAGAGCGAGACGATCGCGGGCACAGTGCTTGCGAATGCCCGGAGGCGTACACCGTTCCGACTGCCCCACTCCGCCCAATAGAGGGGCTTCTCGCCAAAGGGGTCGCGTGCGAGCGTGAGAGAGGCAGACGATCGATTCCACCACGCGACGGCGTACATGCCGTCTACCCGCTCGAAAAGTCTGGGGCCCCACTGCAGCCAGCCCTGCAGAAGCGCCTCCGTATCGCTGTGGTTTGTGGTGAAGTCGCAGCCGAGGCTTACAAGATCGCGCCGAAGCGTGCGATGGTTGTAGATGCAGCCGTTAAAGACAATCGCCGAACCACCGGACGCGACCATGGGCTGTGCGCCATCGGCGTGATCGATAATGCTGAGTCGTCGATGGACAAGCGCGACATCGATCGTCTGATTTTGAGCATTTGCCGCGCGATCGCGAAAGCGACCGTGTCCATCGGGTCCTCGGTGCTTTATTCCCTCATCGAGAATATCGAGCCATACCTCAGGAATTGCTTCGAGCGGCGGCACGGATGCACTGCTGGAGATGCGAAGGATTCCCGCTATGCCGCACAATTGGGAGATTCTCCGTTAGCTGGCTTTCTTGACGGGGTGACTGTTGACGAGCATTTCCGCATGATGTTGTTTGAGAAGGTGACGCTCTTCAATGATCATCCAGATCGTGTGCAGGACGCGGGTGACGGCGATGCCGGCTGAGAATGAGATGGCGGTGGACGATGCGATTGAGAACTGAGCGTGAAGCAGAGCGTGCTGGCCGCCGAGCGCGATGATATAGAGAATGGGAGAAAGGCAGGCCCGCTGAACCTGGACGCGGGTCGCATCTTTGACGAAGCTCATTTTGGCGTAGGCCGGATTAAGATGCAGGTGCACCCGCTTGGGCATGTGATTGGCGAGCCAATGGAGGCCGTAATAGACTGCGACATCGGCGACAAGATCTACGATGAAGGTGAGCCCGCCGACGATGAACTTATCCGAGAGGCCAGACTGAGCTTCCAGCCGATCATTCAAACCAAGCCGGCCGATGATCAACATGACCACAACGGTAATGCCCACAGCGAGCATGCCCGCGATGATGATGTTGACGTTAACGTTGACGATGCGTCTGGCATACAGACGCGAAAGCCATTCCATATGGGCGAACTGTACTCTCTTGAACTGCACCTCGGCGACAACGTGTGTGCCAAAAGGTGTCTTGTCAGTGGCTCTTCACAGACGCGCGGCCGACACTGTAGTAGGCAAATCCAGCCTCCTTCATCGCGGCCTTCCGATACAGGTTGCGGCCATCGAAGATGACCTTACCCTTCATCAAATTTGAGAGTTTGGCAAAGTCCGGGCTCTTAAACTCGTCCCAGTCGGTGGAAATGACCAGGGCATCGGCATCCTTTGCACAGGTGTACATGTCATCGACGACCTGAACAGTGCCTCCGAGTTCAGCGCGGGCGTTATCGTTCGCTACCGGGTCATACGCGATACAGGTCGCGCCGGCGCCAAGGGCCTTTCCTATCAGCGACAGCGCGGGAGCCTCGCGGATGTCGTCGGTACGCGGCTTAAACGCAATTCCCCAGAAGGCAATACGTTTGCCTTTGAGAGATTCGCCGCCAAAGTGCGTGGTAATCTTCCCAAAGAAGCGGGTTCGCTGATTCTGATTGACGTTGTGGACGGCCTTGCTCAGAGTGGCCTCGATGCCCGCAAGTTCACCCATGGAGATGCAGGCGAGGGTGTCTTTGGGGAAGCATGAGCCGCCGTACCCCAGACCCGGGTACAGGAACTGGTTGCCAATGCGCTTGTCAGCACACATTCCCTCACGTACGCGGCCAATATCTGCCCCATACGCCTCGCACAGATTCGCCATCTCGTTAATAAAGCTGATTTTGGTCGCCAGGAAGTTGTTGCTGGCGTACTTGACCATCTCGGCGCTGAGCACATCCATCACGAAGATCGGGTGACCATTGCGGACGAACGGGTCATAGAGCACACGGAAGAACTCGCCTGTGGCTTCGTTTTCCACACCGCAAACCACGCGATCGGGACGCATGAAATCGCTGATGGCGTCGCCTTCTTTGAGGAACTCGGGATTATCGGCAACATGAAAGGGAACATCGGGGCCAACCTTTGCACGAATTCGATCTCGCATGGCAAATGTTGTACCCACGGGAACGGTCGACTTCATAACGATGACCTTTGGCTTTTGTTTCGGGCCCAGGGCTTTGAGCACATCCGCGATGTCATCGGCGGCAGACATGACATATTTGAGGTCGGCATGACCTTTAGGGTCGCTGGGAGTGCCGACACAGACAAAGATTGCATCCGCGTTCTCGTACGCAGTCCTCTTATCAACTGAATACTTCAATCGACCAGCCTGAGCGTTGTGTTCCATCAGATCGGTGAGACCAGGCTCATAGATGGGGCACTCGCCGCGGTTGAGCATATCGATCTTGCGGGCGTCAACATCGAGGCAAATGACATCGTTGCCGGTGTTGGAAAAGCAGACACCTGTGACAAGTCCAACGTAGCCTGTTCCAACCATCGTCAAACGCATGAGGCCTCCCAAAGCGCGAGCAACGGACATTTTCGGCGGCACCTGCCGCAGATTAGGTCAAGTATAGGTCCGCTGCACATTTTTTGTGGCTGAAGTAGAATGAGCGAGCGTATTCTCGTGCCCATGTCATCGAAATCATCAACTCGCTCTGGTTCCCGCACACTTGCCAGGAAGAAGAGCTCGCGTTCTAAAGTAAAGCAATGGACCGCTAAAAACGCAGATCCCTTTGAGCTGTACGAACTCGCAGTGCAGACACCGGATGCTGAATGCGATTTTTTCGAGAAGGTCTACAAGAAGGCTAACGGCAAAATGCCACGTATCTTGCGTGAAGACTTCTGTGCCACCGCAGCGATCTGTCGCGACTGGGTCACACGTCGCAAGGACAATCTGGCATTTGGCGTAGACCTGAGTGCAAAACCACTCGCTTGGGCGACCAAGCACAAAATTCGGCATCTTTCGCCTGAACTGGGCGGCAGAATTTCGCTTGTAAACAAAGATGTGCTGCACGTCGAGGGTTCTGTACCACAGGCCGATGTCATATCTGCTGGAAACTTTTCCTGGTGGGTCTTTACCACGCGTGAACTGGTGCGGGAGTATTTCAGCAGCGTCAGAAAGTCACTGGCCCCGGGTGGGCTCTTTGTGCTCGACCTCATGGGTGGCACACGCGTGATGGATGAGATGGAAGAGCGGCGCAGGTGCAAAGGTTTCACCTATGTCTGGGAACAGCATTCATTTGATCCATTGACGAGCGCGTACCGCTGCTACATCCACTTTGACTTCAAAACCGGACCGCGGATGGAGCGTGCATTTCGCTATGACTGGCGTCTGTGGTCGGTCACTGAGACTCTGGAATTGCTGCGTGAAGCCGGGTTTGCGAATCCGACTGTCTACCTGGAAGGCGACGCCAAAGGCGGCGGCGGAAATGGCGTCTTCAGTCCCGCCCGTAAAGGCGAAAACTGCGAGAGCTTTCTTGCATACATCGTGGCGTAATCGATGAGGCGACCTATTTGCCGTTGGCGAGCTTGTTGGCTGCCCAGCGAGCTTTGACCTTGCGGTATCGCCAATTCAGCAGGCCGCAGAGGATGAGAACGAACGCAATGCCAGCGGCCATTGCCCAGGGACTCTCGCCGCTGAACAGGCCGAATTTCTTGAGCTCCTGCGCGAAAGCGAAGACAATGGCTGTGCTCGCAATTGATCCAATGACGACACCGGAGAGCGTGGCCCAGCGAGAGAGGCCAAGAATACGACCCACTATTGAGCCGCCAATGGAGCCAGTGGCCGCGAATGGGATGAGTACAAATACGATGAGGCCCAGCCAGGCAAAACGCCGGAACCACGGATGATTCGAAAGAATAAACTCGCCATCTTCCTGGAGCGCGAGCATTGCTGGACCGATTTTTGGAATGCGATACAGGAAACTCGCGTGGAAGACCATGATGAACGCGATGAACGTATCGAGCCAGACCACCAGGCCCGAAAGCTCGAGTGTGCTCATACTCAGCAGGAATTTCTGCCAGCCCGAAGTCGCCTCGTGACTATTTCCCATAAGGAGGACGGCTCGACCAAGCCCAAAGAAAATGGCACCTGACGCGACGATCAGATTTACCATGTACTCCCAACCCTTAACACCCCAGGCGGCAAGCAGCATGATTGCCGAAAGTCCGAAAGGACCTATCAGCGTGCTCCACCACAGGATCGGCTGAGTAGCTTTGAGATTCTTGGTGAATCGCTTTTCGCTCGCAAGGAGCGAATCGCTGGCAGAATGGTGGCCATCAACTGCAGCAGTTGGCGCTGAAGTTGAGGTCGGCTTGCCGCTGGCGGCAACGTGATTTGATGTGTGTGTCGTGGTGTCCATCCGTGGAGAGTGAGGGTACGCGCGGAATATGTACGTTGCCGCATTTCCACAAGTTCTATGAAACTCGGGAGAACTGCACCCGAACGGCTTCGGAAAACGCTCGACAACCTCTTTTTTTGCGTATAGACTTGTCCCACATTGGGGCGCGTAGCTCAGTTGGCTAGAGCGCGGCTGTCACATAGCCGAGGTCACAGGTTCGAGCCCTGTTGCGCCCATTTCACACCCTGCCCGCGGCGGGGTGTTTTTTTTTAACCCCCGGCTTCCTCTAAATGGGGATATTTCCCGGTGCCGGTCGATGACCGCGGCGAGTTAACATCGCACGAAGTGATTGGCACAGGGCCAGTCGATTTTTTCACCTGCCGATGTGCTCAATCACTGAAATATGTTCGCATGCGAAGAACCCCACCTGCTCGCGCGACCATTCGCGTTCCCACAGCGCTGACATTTCTTATTGTAACCGCCGCGCTGTATTTTGCCCGCGAAGTACTGGCTCCGCTTGCGCTTGCCGCGATGGTGACGTTCTTGCTCGCGCCATCCGTGCGACGACTTGAACGACTTCGATTCCCTCGAGTGGCGGCGGTACTGACCGTTGTCAGTCTGTCCACGTTGTTTGTTGGCGCTGTGGGATGGATCGTTGAACGTCAAGTTGAAGAACTCGCACAGAAACTACCTGAATACAAGTCAAACATTCTGGACAAAGTAAAATCACTGCGCCCTTCCGTATCAGGCTCGCTGAGCCGCGCCGGAAATTTGTATGAAGAACTCGGTCTTGAGCTCTCGAAACCGGCCGCGAATCAGCCAGGTTCACCCGAGTCCGCACCGACTGCAATTTCGCCTTCGGCCCCCTTGCCGGTGAAATTGGTAAATGAGCCCACACCGCCCCTGACATATCTCAGAAATCTGCTGGGGCCGGTGTTAAGCCGCGTCGCAACAGCTGGCGTCGTGATCGTGTTCGCCACATTCATGCTCATTTACCGCGAAGACCTGCGGAGCCGATTGATCATGCTGATAGGTGAGCAGGCAATCCACGTGACCACTCCAGCGCTTGACGAGGCGGGACAGAGAGTGAGCCGCTACTTGGTTATGCAGTCCCTTAGCAACGCGATCGCCGGGGCAACAATTGGGCTAGGGATGATGGCCCTGGGAATCCCCAACGCGGCGCTCTGGGGCTTGGTCATCGCTATTTTGCGATTCGTGCCGTACATTGGAGTGTGGATCGCGGCAGCGCTTCCGCTGACTCTTTCGCTAGCTCTGTCGAGTGGGTGGACACAACCGCTATCAGTTCTTGGACTGATTGTTGTTGTTGAACTTGTGCTCGCGAACTTTGTAGAGCCGCTGATGTTTTCTTCGGGCACCGGGCTTTCGCCAATCGCCGTGCTGGCCTCCGCAGTATTCTGGGCCTGGATTTGGGGGCCAGTGGGGTTGCTGCTTTCAACTCCCATGGCGGTGTGCCTTGCAATACTCGGGCGACATGTTCCGCGGCTGAGGTATCTGGAAATTCTACTTGGCGGCTCACCGGTGTTGACGCCGCCCGCCCAGTTGTATCAGCGAATGCTTGCGGGAGACCAGGACGAATCTCTCAAGTTGCTTGAGTCTGCAGTGAAGGAAAATCCCGTTGCAGGCGTAGACACAGTGATTTTACCCTCGATTCAAATATGTGAGGCACAGCGAGATGCAGGCAACATTGATGACGTCCAGGAGACGGTAGTCCTGGACATTATCGGTTCATTTGCCGAAGACCTGGCAGGCCGCATCCGTCAACGCGATACCACCCAAAGTAGCGATCTGAAAACAGAATCGCCCGGCAGCGTCATATGCATTCCCGCAAGCGACCGTGCCGATGAACTTTCCGCAAAACTGCTCGAACAAGTGCTTACGGCGAGAGGGATTGCGTGCCGCACGCTTTCCGCAGACTCCATGATGGGAGAAATCCTCGAGCAAGTTGCAACCCTTCAACCAGCCGCAGTTTGCATATGCGCAGTTCCTCCGGGCTCGATTGTTCACGCCCGTGTCCTGTGCAAGCGCTTGCGGTCGCGATGTGAATCACTCCCGATTGTCGTCGGTATCTGGCAGCCCGAGCAAGACATCCAGCAGCTTCGGCTCGCGTTTGGCACCGACTCCACCGACCACATTGTTTCAACCGTTGACGCCGCCGCGGCAAAGCTTGCCGCGCTTTCTTCGACGGTTAGTGAAGGCACAGACTTTTGCCATGAGTAAGGGCCCGTGTTCTCCTGTATTGACTCGAACCACACACTTCTCCCGGATACGCTTTTGCCTCGGGAGAGCCACAAAGGAGTTTTGTATGCGTAGTTGTCGAACTGTCGCTGGTCTGGTCCCGCTCATACTTATCGCCGGAAGCGCCTGCGGACAATGGACCGGTCCGTTTGGCGCTCAGAGTCGAATTGAGTATGTCAGCGGCAACGTCTTCGTCGGTCCTTCCAACGGCTGGAACCCAGTTGTGAGATTTGACGTCGTCGATCAAGCCAATACAGGCAACGTGATCTCGATTCACGCCTTTGCCGGAACACCTCAGAGCGGCGTTCGCACCACGGCGATCTGGGGGGAAACCAACAATCCAACAGGTCGCGCATTGCAAGGCTTCAACTTCGCCTCAACCGGCGCAGGCGCGGGAATCTGGGCCGAAACTGCCTCCAGCACCGGCAACGGAATTCGCGCCCGAGCAACATCCACAGTCGGAGTATCTACCGCCGGATATTTTGATAACGCCAGTTCAACTGGTTACGGAATATTCAGTTCTGCCACCAGCGCGACTCCAGGCGCAACACCAATTGCGATCTGGGGAAACTGCGTCAGTACTACCGGTTATTCCGGTTACTTCACCGGCGCTAAAAGTTACTTCCAAAGCAACGTCGGCTTTGGCACGCTCACCCCCAACAACCCGGTCCATGTCGTAGGTAGTGATGCTCAAGCGTGTTTGCTCGCAACTAATTCAAGCACTGCCGCAGGCAACAACGCTGGCGGCGCATCCGGTGTCACCGGAATCATCAGCTCCACTTCACCCGGCAGCTTTTCCGGTGGCGTATGGGGAATCAATAACAGCACTGGCAATGCTGGCGCAGGCGTTGCCGGTTACCACGCTGGAACTGGATTCGGTGTATACGGAAACGCTTCAAATTCCGCCGGTTACGGCGGCGTGTTTGACCGCCGCGTATTCGTTAACGGCGACTTCAGCTCTGCTGGAACCGGTTTCTTTCTGGGAAATCTGACTGTCCAGGGCTCCCTTGCTAAGGGCGGCGGATCCTTCAAAATCGATCATCCGGTCGACCCCGCGAACAAGTACCTCTATCACTCGTTCGTCGAATCCCCCGACATGATGAACATCTATAACGGCAACGTCGTGACCGATGCCGACGGCTATGCCACAGTCACCATGCCCGACTGGTTCTCTCCGCTGAATCGCGATTTCCGATATCAAGTTTCAGTCATTGATGAAAACGCTCCAGACATGCACTTTGTGCGCGTCGCCAGAAAACTCAGCGGCAACACATTTGTGATCAAGTCCATTCCCGGCAATCTCGAAGTCTCCTGGCAGATCACCGGTATTCGCCACGACGCTTGGGCTGAGAAGAACCGAATTCCCGTTGAAGTCACAAAGACCGGCAACGAAAAAGGTCAATATCTGCACCCAGAAGCATTCGGACTCCCCGCCTCTCAAGGAATCGGCGCTCACCAGATACCAACTCAACTGCTTGAACAGGCCCGCGCACAGTTCAGCGCTCCAAAGTCCGCTGCACGCCCTGCCGTTCCAGTTACCGCACCGCTTCCCCCCCAGGGCATGAACGAACCCCCACTTTCTCCGGTTGTAAGGAATAGTCCCTGAATTCAAGCGATAGCGTCAGTTCTTAAAATAAAGCTTTTCTGTTACGGTATTCTGTGGTAGCGTGTACGTTGATGAGTGTGATTGTAAAACATGTGCAGTTTCAACACGCTGCACTTTATTGAAAGAAGGAGTTACACATGATGCATTGTTCAAATCGTTCCCTCGCCGCGGTATTGCCATTGGTTCTGGCAGCAGGCATGGCCAGCGCTCAATGGAGCGGCCCAACAGGTGCGCAGAATCGCATCGACTATGTTTCAGGCAACGTCTACGTCGGAACATCTCTCTTTGCAAATCCCGTTGTCCGCTTCGATGTCGTCGACATGGCCGACACCGGCCGCGTCATCAGCTTCCACGCATTCGCTGGCACTCCGGTCAGTGGTGTTCGTACAACCGCCGTCTGGGGCGAAACAAACAATCCCACCGGCCGCGCGCTTCAAGGATTCAACTTCTCCAGCACCGGCGGCGGTGCAGGCATGTGGGGCGAAACTGCCTCAGCTGGCGGCACCGGCCTCCGCGCTCGCGCCACCTCTACAACCGGCTCATCAACCGCTGGCTTCTTCGACAATGCAAGTGATGCTGGCGTTGGTGTCTATTCAACAGTTACGAACGCAACCGCATCTGCAACTCCAATCGCAGTCTGGGGTAACTCCGCAAACGCCACCGGCTATGCAAGTTACTTCACCGGCGGCCGCAACTACTTTGAAGGAAAAGTCGGCATCGGCACCGCCAATCCAGCGTACCCGCTCAGCATCGCCGGCGATGATGCCGTGACAATGATCCACGCTGACAACGCCAGCACGGTCCCCAGCGCATGCGGTTTCTCCGCAACCATGAGTTCTACCTCAGCTGGTCTCTCATCTGCTGCGATCCGCGGCGTGAATAACAGCACCGATACCGATGGTGTCGGCGTCTGGGGCGCACACAATGGCGAAGGCTACGGCATCTATGGTGTCGCTCTCAATCCGCTCGGATACGCCGGATACTTCAACGGAAACGTCTCAGTCAGCGGCAACCTCTCTAAAGGTGGCGGCACATTCAAGATCGATCACCCGCTCGATCCCGCCAACAAATATCTCTACCACTCCTTCGTTGAATCGCCCGACATGATGAACATCTACAACGGCAACGCCACAACCGATGCTGATGGATACGCCACCATCACCATGCCCGAGTACTTCAATGCCCTCAACACCGACTTCCGCTACCAGCTCACCGTCATCGATGAAGATGACAACGATGACATGTTCATCTGGGCCAAGGTTGTCCGCCGCATGAGCGACAAGAACACCTTCACAATCCGCACTTCCCGCGGCAACGTCGACGTCTCCTGGCAGGTCACCGGCGTCCGTCAAGATGCTTGGGCCAAGGCTAATCGCGTTGTTCCTGAAGTCGCCAAGGAAGCTGCCAACAAGGGCAAGTACATCCACCCAGAACTCTTCGGTGCATCTCCCGCCGCTCGCATCGGAGCCCTCCCCGACCCCTCAACCGCAACCCCCGCATCGCGCAACACCGCGCCATCGCGTACCAAACCCACGGCTGCCCCTCGCACGCCGCCATCAGCTAATGAACCGCCGCTGACTCCGGCTATTCAACGCTGAGTGTTGATTCTACATATCTGAGAAAAACCCCGGCAGTGGTGAGCCGGGGTTTTTTCTTGCGCCTGCTTTACGCGCGCTGGTCTCATAGGCTCTCCATCGCTACAGCCATGCCCACCAAACCCCACTCGCCATTTTGGATCGCCACTCGCAGCGCAACGCTCGGCCTGCTCGTCGCTGCATCCGGAATCGGAGGTTCAGATGTCTCAATGGCTGCACTGACCGGCAGCCGCTTCGGCATGATGCTCCTCTGGGCCATTCTCGCCGGCGCATTCATCAAGTTCGTCCTCAACGAGGGCGTCGCTCGCTGGCAGATCGCAACCGGCGACACTTTCCTCGAAGGAGCCTGTCACCGATTTGGCCCCCTCGCCAGAATCGCAATCCTCGCCTTTCTGATTCCCTGGACTCTCGCCGTCGGCGCATCACTCATGAGCGCGTGCGCAACTGTTTCAACCGCGATTATGGCTGGCCAGGACAAATGGTCTGCCGCCGCGCCGACCCCGACATCCACGCTCGTCCTTCTTGGGCTCTCTCACAGCATCGCCGCCGCGATGCTCGTTCTGCTCGGCGGCTACAAAATCTTCAAACGCGTCATGGGCGTCCTCACGGTCACAATGGTGTTCCTTGTATTAATCGCCGCAATACTCACCCGCCCCGATCTCGTCGAATTTGCTCGCGGACTCTTCATTCCCACGTTGCCACATTTCGACCCCCAGGGCATCCAATGGACAATCGCCCTTTCCGGCGGCATCGGCGGCACAGTCACCATGCTCGCATACGGCTACTGGATGCGTGAAGAAGCTTCCTCACAGACCGGCACGCACCCCCAAAACAATCGATGGTCTCACCGAGCGGATCTGGCAATCGCCTACACAGTCACGGCAATCTTCGGCATCGCCCTCACCGTGCTCTCGGCAGATGTTCCAGTGCATGCAAGTGGATCAAATCTCTTCCACGTCATTGCATCTCGGCTTGCTGTCACCATCAACCCAATCGCAGGCTGGGCCTACCTCGCCGGAGCCTGGTGCGCAGTCACCGCATGCATGCTCGGCGTATGGCAATTCACGCCTCTGCTATTCACTGACCTTGTCTCCATCGGTACACAGAAGTCCGACAGCACCAAGTCAAACGATGCGAGATCTCCGTCATACCGCGCCTACCTGATCTTTCTCGCAACCATGCCAGCACTCGGCATCTGGTTTAACTTCGCAGATGTTCAGAGGGCATTTGGAATCATCAGCGCACTCTTCGTCCCACTTCTCGCCGCCGCATTACTGCTCATGAACAACCGTCGCGCCTGGGTCGGCAAACATGCCAACGGCTGGTTCACAAACACAGCACTCATCGCCGCGCTCGCAGTCGCAGTGTGGTACCTCGCGAACGAAGTCTCAAAGACATTCGCTCACTTATAGTCAGAACTTGAAGCAGTTCTCTAAAACGCGTTGGATCCTTATCTGGCTGCTTGGCTTAGTCTTGATACCCGCTGTGTGCGTCTTTATTGCCGGTCTCATCTTTGTCGATCGCAGACCTTCTGCTTGGGGATTGCTGCTTGGCATAATTCCGTTGGTCGGACTTGCAACAATCTTTACAATCGCATGGCGTGCCGACATGCACGATCGAAACTGTGCCGAGAAAGGAATCTGCCCCAAATGCGGCTACAACCGCGCCGGCTTGGATCCCTCTGCCCGCTGTCCCGAATGCGGAAAGTCATAGCGCCACGTTAGATTTCCGATCATGAGGTCCGCATCGCTTCAATCACCTTCGCTCTGCCTTCGGGAGCAACTCCAAAAATCGCGTTCCCGCCAACCATCAAGTCACATCCCGCCGCTCGCACCTTCGCGGCATTCGCTGGCGAAATTCCTCCATCCATCTCAAGCCTCTGATCGGCCCGCAACATCGCCCGCACTCTCCGAGTCTTCTCCAGCACCGGCTCAATAAAGCTCTGACCGCTGAACCCGGGATTCACGCTCATCACCAGCACCATATCAAAATGTTCCGCCACCGCCAGCACACCATCCACCGCCGTCGGCGGATTCACCGCGATCCCCGCAGTCATGCCCGTCGCCCGCACATGCTTCGCAAGCTCAATCGCCGCCGCTCCCTGATGCCGCTCAATGTGAAACGTAAACTGATTCGCCCCAGCTTTCGCAAATGGCTCAACATACTGCTCCGGATGCATCACCATCAAATGGACATCCAACATCGCATTGGGAAACGCCTTGCGCAGTCCCTTGCACATATCCGGCCCCATTGTCAGGTTCGGCACAAAGTGCCCATCCATGACATCAAGGTGCAATACATCCGCCCCAGCTTCCAGCACCTGGCGGCAATCTCGCTCGATAAACGCAAAATCCGCCGAAAGCACGCTTGGCGCAATCAGCGGCCAGCGGCCGCTTGGCGGCGAGTTAAACACGGTCTTCTTGGCAACTGTCATGCCCCACTTTATGCCCGGATGCCCGCCCACCTGCCATTGCTGACACGCCCCCGCCCCGCTTACCCTTCCCACCAAGAACCCGAGGAAGCACATGGCCGATTTCAACACAATCCAGTCACGCCTGACCGCAATCAACCAGCAGCACCTTTTGCATTTCTACGACCAGCTTTCCGCGTCCGAACAGGCCACGTTACTCGCCCAACTCAGTTCGCTCGATCTTGAGCACGTGCCAGAATGGGTCAACACCTACGTCCTGCACGCGCCAAAGCCCGACATGGGCGGCACAATCGAGCCCGCACCCTACTACCCCGCCGATCCCGCCAACACAACCAAGCGATGGGAAAGTCAGGTCTATCGCACCGTCGGCGAGCAACTCCTCCACGATGGCAAAGTCGCCGCGTTCACCGTCGCTGGTGGTCAGGGAACTCGCCTCGGCTACGACGGTCCCAAAGGTTGCTACCCCGCAACCGCCATCAGCAACAAGCCGCTCTTCCAGGTCTTCGCCGAAGGTCTGCTCGCCGCCGAACGTCGATATGGCAAACCCGTCCCGTGGTACATCATGACCAGCCCACTCAACCACGCGGCAACAGTCGCGTTCTTTGAAGAGCACAACTACTTCGGTCTGCACAAATCCAATGTCCGATTCTTTGAACAAGGCGTTATGCCCAGCTTTGATATCAAGACTGGCAAGATCCTTCTCGCAGGCAAAGGCGAAGTCGCCACCAATCCCGATGGTCACGGCGGCGCGATCCGCGCACTGCACGTCTCAGGCGCGATCGCCGACATGCACTCCCGCGGCGTAAGTTACGTCAGTTACTTCCAAGTCGACAACCCCACAGTCCGCGTCGTCGATCCAGTATTCCTCGGCCTCCACGCCGCCGCTCCCGACTCTTCCGGCGAAATGTCCAGCAAGATGGTTTCCAAAGCTGGCCCCGATGAGAAAGTCGGCGTTTTCGTCTCAATCGGCGGCCGCACACAAGTCGTCGAATACAGCGACCTCCCCAAAGAACTTTCGCAAGCCCGCCTCCCCGATGGCTCACTCAAATTCCCGGGCGGCTCGATCGCCATTCACATCATCAGCGTCGAATTCCTCGAACGCCTCGCGACTAACCCGGCCTTTGCACTTCCATTCCATCGCGCTGAAAAGAAAGTCCCGCACATCGACATGGCCACCGGTGCAATCATCAACCCCGCCAGCACCAATGGCGTCAAACTCGAACGCTTTATCTTTGACGCTCTGCCCCTTTGCAAGAGTTCCTTGGTTTACGAGACCCAACGCATCGAAGAATTCGCCCCGATCAAAAACGCCACCGGCGTCGATAGCGCAGAAAGCAGCAAGCAGTTGCAAAGCCACAAGGCCGCAAACTGGCTGGAATCGGCCGGACTTCGCGTGCCACGCAAACCCGATGGCACACCAGACTGCATCATCGAACTCTCGCCACTGACTGCCTTACATCCCGAAGACCTCAAGCCGCTCGTCCCCACAATCACCATCACCCCCGGTGCCCAAATTCAGATCTGACCTTTCTTAAGGCCGTAGGCCTTGGAGTCAGTAGCCGGGGGTTAAACGAATCCGCGCAGCGGAATGAGTGCAACCCCCGGTAGTCCAAAACGTCTCGCAGCCTGAAGGGCTGCAAGAAACGAAAAGCGAGCCAAACACTCAAGCATCCCATTTCGGAAATCAACTTCCATATTCTTGGAGGCCGTTTCAACGGCCTTGCTCGCTAGTAGGCCACGGCTTTTAGCCGTGGTAAAGCGATCCCAACCAAAATTGACTGCCTTTGGTATTTCAGCCCGTTTCAAACGGGCTTCCCGTTCTACCGGCTTGAGCCACTGAAACTTCACGGGGTAGCCAAACCCTGAGTTTCGTTTCCAATCGTCATCGACAACATTCAATCTTAAACGCCCTCCGCCGCGCCTCCGCGTATCCTCAATGAGCAACACCCGTGTCAACCACACCCCCAAATCCCCCTCTCTCCACTTCATCCATGGACCCGCGCTTCGCGCGCTTTCCCAGCGAACTCGCCTCCAAAACCCGCATCATAAAACTCGGTCCATCAGAAGTCCCCACACTTCTGACCCACCCCGACTGGCCCAGCACCACTCCAACTCCTGCTCCAATCATGTTCTGGATGCACGGCCGCACCGTGAACAAAGAACTCGACCCCGGCCGCTACCTTCGCTGGCTGCGTGCGGGCATCGCGACATGTTCCATCGACCTCCCCGGCCACGGCGAACGCTTCGACGCCGCACTTCAAACCCCCGATCGCACGCTCGATGTCCTCGCCCAGGCACTCACCGAAATCGATTCCGTCTTGAACGCCCTCCGCTCCCCACTCTTCAAGAACGCATTCGATCTCTCCCGCATCGGCATCGGCGGCATGTCCGCCGGCGGCATGGTCGCCCTCCGCCGCCTCTGCAATCCGCACACATTTGCATGCGCTGCTGTCGAAGCAACCACCGGCTGGCTCGAAGGTCTGTATTACCCACAGCAAGCCGGCATGCCCCGCCGCACAACAAAACTCCCCGAACACCCACTCGAAAAACTCCACCAACTCGACCCAACTCGCCACATCAAGAACTTCCGCCCCATCCCGCTCCTGGCTGTTCACTCCGAAAGCGACCAAGTAGTTCCCTGGGCCGGTATGAAGGTCTTTCTCTCCAATCTTCGCGAGCACTACGAAACAACCTCTTCAACCGAGAAAATCGAAGTCCTCACCTTCCCACAAACCGGCGCGCCGCTTGAGCACAACGGATTTGGAACCCGATCGAACGATGCGAAGAATGCACAGACGGAATTCCTCATAGCCCACCTCGGCTCAAAGTAGTGGCACATGATGGTGCTTGGTCGCGACCCTTACAAACCGGCCGTTTTTCGCGACATCGCCATCGATATCTCGCTTCAACTATCTCTCACGCCTTCATCCGCGACTCATAGTCCACACCCGCCTCAACCACCAACTCCCACTCCACCTGATTCAGCAAAATGCCCCGATGTAGTTTCTTCCGCTGAATATTCTCCTTTCCATGACTCTCAAACACTTTCTCCGATGTAATTGCAAGCGTGTTCACTCCATCACACGTGGGACAACCCGTCACGGTAAAGACAATCGCATTGCCATGCCTCCCGCCGCCTCCCTGCAAATCCAATAGCTCATTCAACGATTCTGCACTCTTGGCTCGCTGAAACATTTCGTCGGCTACCTGTGTAATTGCAAACGCGCTCTCGACTTTCATCGCTGAACAATTACACGCTTCACAATACGGTGTAAGTGCACCGTCCCATCCACCAACGACGCCAAAGCCAATCATCGCTATTGCTTCCACGCCCCACACCAGCAACACAAACACGCCTTGCACCGGCATTCCGCTGCTGCTTTTTCCAATTGTCCAACCCGTATCCATACTCACCTTGACATATTCTGAAATTCCCAGATTGCTCCCGGGTTGGCCGATCTGCGATTCCATTTCCAAGTACTTGACCAGATGCGATGCAGCTATGACGCACGCGCCAGTCAGTAGCCCCATTGTCACGCCAACTACGCGATTGCGACACTTGGCCATCCGTACGCCGCGCTCGACTATCCACTTCAAGCCAATACATGAAAACACCCAGATGACCATCAACAGAATTATGAAAAAGCTATATTCAGTCGCAAACTGGTAAGCCACGCCGCCAACTGCTCCAGAGATCAGCATCCCCGCCAAGACAATTGGTGTAAGCGCGCCCACAGCGCCCGATGGTTGATACTTTGACAACATGGCTGAGAGACTACCAGATTAGCCCACGATCGGGGGCGGCCCATCTTCCCCATCCTTCCTACCGGACATCTTTTGAACTATTTTTGTCCGATACATATTTTTCCCCCAACTCCCCTTGACCTTAACCGTACAACCAAGTATGGTACACCTATGAAAACCAAACCCCATCATCTCCACCGCCAGCCCCCGCGCCGCAAAGGTCACCAGGTCCCCGGAACGCCGTCACCGACGATTTCGTCAGAAAAATCGAAGGGTGCCACGCTCGGTGGCACTCTTCAAACCCGTGGCCCCCTTCAAAAGCCCGTTTTTGACTCAAAAACAAAAGATGATCAGGTGATCATCAAAACAAATGATCACCTTTCGTTTCTGAGCCAGAATCAAGGTTTCCTGCCAGCACTCGCTCCAGATGCCCCTTTCAATCTACCTCCTAATTTCACCGCCGCTCTACCCCTCCAGCCGATAACTTATTCCGACCCTACCGCCGCTATCCTTATATGTCTCGTAACGCGGCAATTCACAAGCTTCTCGAAAGGATTCACATGAAGAAAATGCTCCCCGTCGCACTTCTCGCACTCGCATCGCTCACCGCAACCGCTTGGGCCGGCCCCATCACCGATGCGGAAATCGAAGCCGCGCTCACCACCTTCACTGAAGGCTCCAAAAAAGCTCCTCGCACTGATCGCGAAAGCTACATGAAAGCAATCAAAGAAGCTGCCGACGCGGCAGTCGGCAAGCTCGACCTGAGCGAAGCCACGATCGACCAGCTCGAAAAACTCTCTGGTCCTTTGGGAATGTCAGAACTCCAGAAGACCAATCTCTCCAGCCGGCTGGGTGAACTCGCCGCGACACCAACCGGCGCTGGCGCCCGCGCTGCGATTCTTCAGCTCAACGCCAACGAAGCCCCCACTGCTGACATGGTGATCAACACCTTCAATCACGCAGGACTCAAGGAAGCACTCACCGCTGGCAAGGGCGGCTCGATCTTCTCAAACCTGGGCAAAGGCAATCTCAACTACGCCGCGTATGACAAGGCCAAACTTGGTACCGCGCTCGACAATGCATTCACAGCCGAATTCCCGGCGCCGGTTGCATCATCCGCCGCGGGCGTGTTTGATTTCCTCAGCGATGAAGAATCACCAGCCGACACTGCGACTGTTCAGAAGTATCGCGCTGTCATCGGCACCAAGCTCGAGAACGCGCTCAAGACCAACACAGATGAGAAGCTGACCAAGCGCCTCACCAATCTCAAGAACTACATCAACGGTGCATACGCCAAGGGCGAACTGCTCAATCACGAAGCTCCTGCCGTGACCTTCAAGTGGAGCAACAGCGAATCAGAGCTCAAGACCTTCAATGACCTCAAGGGCAAAGTCGTTGTCGTTGACTTCTGGGCCACCTGGTGCGGCCCCTGCATCAGCAGCTTCCCACAGGTTCGCGAACTCGCCGCGGAATATAAGGGTTACGACGTTGCCATCGTCGGCGTCACCAGCATCCAGGGCGCAGTCTACTTCCCCAAGGCGACCGAAGCCGACAAGAAGAAGATCGACTGCACCGATGATCCGGCGAAGGAAATTGGCCTCCTGCCCCAGTTCATCAAAGACATGGATATGACCTGGACCATCGCCGTCACCGATCAGGATGTCTTCAATCCTGACTTCGGCGTCCGTGGCATCCCCCACGTCGCCATCATCGATCCGGCCGGAAAGGTCCGCTTCCGCGGCCTGCACCCCGCCATGGATCACGCAAAGGAAGTTGACCACATCAACGCCCTGCTCAAGGAATTCAACCTGCCAGTCCCGTCCGCCAAGGCCCACACTGAAGGCACTCCCAAAGAGACCAAGTAATACGTAATA